>NZ_CAJMYZ010000002.1:0-546106 GCF_905220155.1 Paraburkholderia sp. J7
ATGATATTCACGTTGATGTACGAATAGCCCGTGCCGTTGGGCATGTCGATGCGGTCGAATACGTGCACACCGCAGTGTTTGCAAAACGGATGATGGGCGACCGGGTTTTTCCCTTCGTAGTGCGTGAGTTCGCTTGCGCCGGAAAGTAGAACAAAGTCTTCCGGGCGGACCTGCACCAGCCAGAGCCGGAGTTTTCCACAGTAGCTGCAGTTGCACTTTCCCGTGCCCTTGCTGAAATCGATCAGGGCTTCGAACTTTATCGACTGGCAATGGCAACTTCCACGGTATGTCCGCTGCATGAGGGCGCTCCCGATCGGTTTGGCGACAATTGCGGATTATGTCACCGAACGCGCGGCTAGCGCCCCTGCATTCCATCAAGGCGCAAAGCGCGTGAACACGTAGTCGCGATCCTTCACCTTCGAAGCGTGGCACGCAAAACAGGTTTGATGCTGCGCCAGGTCGGCGGGCACGCCGTTCACGAAACGCCCGTACCCCCAGCCGCCCGTGGACGCATAGCGGCGCGAGTCCTTCACCATGACCTGCACGGTCGTGGGCTGGCCCGGCACCGTGGCGGTTGCGAAATCATCGGACTGCTTACGCTTGTACGCAAGCTTCACGAGGATCGTGCCGTCGGGATACGGCAGCGTCGCATTCTCGATGGCCTTGATCGCCACCGGATTGCCGAGCACCACGCGCAGTTCGTCGAGCGGCGCGGCCTCCTCCGCCGGCGCGATCATTACCCACTTGCGGTAGCCGGGTGGAATCGTCACGCCGTAGATCGGCGAAGCCGCCTGGCCCGGCGCCTGCGATTGTGCTTGCGGCTGCGCTTTCGCGCCTTGCTGCGCCCATGCGGCGTGACCTTGCGTCAGACTCGCGAGCAGCGCGCCCGCGAGGAGCGCGCGACGCCTGAAAAAACGTATTTGCATCGCGGCCCCCGATCACAGATGCGTGACTTGCAGAATGGCCTGCGCGAACTCCTTGGGCGCTTCCTGCGGAAGATTGTGGCCAATGCCGCCGTCGATCGTGCGGTGCAGGTACTTGCCCGTGAACTTCTTCGCATAGGCGGCCGGCGCAGGATGCGGCGCGCCGTTGGCGTCGCCTTCGAGCGTGATGGTCGGCACGGTAATGGCCGGTGCGGCGGCGAGACGCTGCTCGAGGCTGTCGTACTTCGCTTCGCCCTGCGCGAGCCCGAGGCGCCAGCGGTAGTTGGAGATCACGATAGCCACGTGGTCGGGATTCTCGAACGACGCTGCACTGCGCTCGTAGGTCGCGTCGTCGAAGTTCCACTTCGGCGAGGCAAGTTGCCAGATCAACTTGTTGAACGCGTCGCGATTCGAGGCATAGCCCTGCGCGCCACGCTCGGTCGAGAAGTAGAACTGGTACCACCACTGCAGCTCGGCTTGCGGCGGCAGCGGCTTGCGGTTCGCCTCCTGGCTGCCGATCAGATAGCCGCTGACCGAGACGAGACCCTTCACGCGCTCTGGCCACAGCGCCGCGACGATGTTCGCCGTGCGCGCGCCCCAGTCGTAGCCGCCCAGAATGGCCTGATCGATCTTCAGGGCATCCATGAACGCAACGAGATCGACAGCGGTGACGGCCTGCTGGCCGTTGCGCGGCGTGTCGTCAGAGACAATGCGCGTGCTGCCGTAGCCGCGCAGATAAGGCACGATCACGCGATAGCCCGAAGCGGCCAGCATCGGCGCGACCTCGACATAGCTATGGATGTCGTACGGCCAGCCGTGCAGCAGGATCACCACCGGGCCGTTCTTCGGTCCCGCTTCGGCGTAGCCCACATTGAGCAGGCCCGCGTTGATCTGCTTGATCGGGCCGAACGACACGCCGTTGCCCGTGCGCGTGTTGCCTTCCGTACCGCCAGCCGACTGTGCGTGCGCGAGACCGCCGAATGCGAAGTCCGCGAGCGTGAGGCCGGCAAGCGACGTGCCGAGAAGACGACGGCGACGGACGTTGACGGGATCTGACATGACCACTTCTCCTTGATGTGCATGCATGCAGGCCGCGCCCGAACGGCTTGGCCTCGTTGATTAAGCCCACGGCAGCAGATCGGTCGATCGCGCTCGCGGCGGCAGGCAAAACGCCCCGGTGAATTTATATCCGAGCAGGAAAAGCGCCATGTATCCCAATGTGTCTGTTGCGAGCGTGGACACACAACGAATCAAAAAATGTCGGCGTGGCGCGACCGGTCGCGGCGAGCGCGAGGTTGAACGAACGACGGGTTTGTATCGCAATGTATAAGCGCCTGGACGAGATACATACCCTTGCAAAACGCGGCGTTCATGAAACACGGCAGATACGTCCGGCGGTTGTAATGCATCAACGCCGGAACTTGCTGATGACCGGACGGATTTCCCAACCCATCCCAGGAGAAAGTCATGAACGCATCGAAGCTCGCCCTCGCCTTTGCCGCCAGCGCCGCAGTCCTCGCCGCCACGCCGGTGTTCGCCGCCATGCCCGCTCAGTCGAGCGCAGCACAATCCACGGTTGCGCAAAGCCAGGCATGGACGCCCGCCAGCAATGCGGCGAACGCGAAGGTCACGCGTGCACAGGTTCGCCAGGAACTGATCCAGGCGCAGCACGACGGCCAGCTCGCCGCAATCCAGCAGCTGTATCGCGGCAGCTAAATCATTGCCATCACGAAGCCAATTTCAGGAGATACACACCATGACTCAGGCAGAAAAAGTGCTGTACACCGGCAAGACCCACACCACCGGCGGCCGCGACGGCGCAGCCCGCAGCGAAGACGGACGTCTGGACGTGAAGCTTTCGCCGCCCGGTTCGAGCGCGCCGGGCACGAACCCGGAGCAGATGTTCGCGGCGGGCTGGTCGGCGTGCTTCATCGGCGCGATGGGCCGCGCCGCCACGAAGCTCGGCACGACGCTGCCGCGCGACGTGGCGGTCGACGCCGAGATCGACCTCATCAACGCCGACGACGCCTTCAAGCTGCGCGGCCGCCTGAACGTGACGCTGCCGGGCGTCGATCGCGAACTGGCGCAGCGCATCGTCGAAACGGCCCATCAGATCTGCCCGTATTCGAAGGCGACGCGCGGCAACATCGACGTTACGCTCGCAGTCGTCGAGGCGTGATCGCGTAGCGGTAGAAAGCGTAGAAAGCAAAAAGCGGGGCGCCTTGTGCGCGCCCCGCTTTGCTTTTGCGTGTTGCTGTGTGCGTTGCGCTTTAGCCGTGCCGCGCATCCACGAGATTGGCCGGCGAGCCGTTGCGCCAGGCTTGCACGTTGCGCAGCGTCGTTTGCGCAATCTCGCTCATCGCCTCGCGCGTGAAGAACGCCTGGTGCGAAGTGACGATCACGTTCGGAAACATCAAGAGACGCGCGAGCACGTCGTCCTGCAGCGGCGCATCCGAATGGTCCTCGAAGAACAGGCCGCCTTCTTCCTCGTACACGTCGAGGCCGAGATGTCCGAGCTGGCCGCTCTTGAGCGCATCCACGAGCGCGCTGCTTTCCACGAGGCCGCCGCGCCCGGTGTTGATGAGCATGGCGCCGCGCTTCATCTTCGCGAGCGCGTGGCGATCGATCAAATGACGCGTGGCGGGAACGAGCGGGCAATGCAGGCTCACCACGTCCGACTGCGCAAGCAGCGTGTCGAGCGGCACGTAGCGCACGCCGAGCGCGAGCAGGTCGGCGGCCGGCGTGCCCGGGTCATGGGCGAGCACCTGCATGCCGAAGCCCGCCATGATGCGCGCAAAACACCGGCCAATAATGCCCGTGCCGACCACGCCGGCCGTCTTCCCATGCAGGTCGAAACCGAGCAGCCCCGCGAGCGAGAAGTCGCCTTCGCGCGTGCGCGACACGGCGCGCGGCAGCTTGCGGTTCAGCGCGAGGATCAGCCCGACGGCATGCTCGGCCACCGCATGCGGCGAATACGCGGGCACTCTCGCAACGGTGATGCCCAGACGCTGCGCCGCCGCAAGATCGACGTGATTGAAGCCCGCCGAGCGCAGCGCCACGAGCCGCGTGCCGCCCTGATGAAGGCGCTCGAGCGTGGCGGCGTCGACCGTGTCGTTCACGAACGGACACACCACGTCGTAGCCGTCGGCGAGCACGGCGGTCTCGGCGTCGAGGTGCGATTCCTGGAAGTGCAACTCATACTGGAAAGCGGCGTTCGCCTCGGCAAACGTATCGACGTCGTACTGGCGCGCGCTGAACAGGATCATGCGTGGGCGAGCGGAAGTGGGGAGTTGGGTTCCCGGCATGTTGACCTCGTGCGAGCTTCGGGGGGTAGGCGCGCATTGCGCGTTGACGCGCGGGGATGCGTCTTGAACTCGAACGCGTAACGTTCGCGCGTGCCGCGTGGGCACGCTGGCACATGGTATCAGCAGGAAGGCGAGCGATCGGGAAGAAGCGGCAACAGGCGGGCGAGGCATGGACGCGGCAAAGCCGCGAAGCTTGCCGAAGTGCGGCGAACTTCGCGGCATGGTGCCGCGCGCATTACGAGTGAGCGTAGATCGGTTCGAGGCCCACGACATCCTGGTCCGCCGCATTCGCACCGGAGACCTTTGATACGGCGCGAGTGTGCGTGCGGCTGCCTGCTGCGGAGCCGCCTTCAACCGCCCCACCGAATGCCGACGCCGCTGCGCCGTTCTCTGCACTCACGCGCGAGAGCGCGGCTTGCAGGTTCGCGGGGTACTGCGTGTCGTCGCTGGCGGGGTTGTAGCCTGCCTTCTGGAGTTGCACGAGTTCGGCCTTCACTTCGGCGCGGGTGATCGGCTGGCTCGACTGTGCGAACGAGAGCGCGGGAACGGCGACGAGGGCAGCAAGAGCGGCGGCGGCGAGCGATTGGGCGAGCTTCATGGTGTTTCTCCTGACGTTGGCTGGGTGGTTGCGCACTGTTGTGTATCAACCTTGCGTAGGAGACATTTGAACGCCGCGATGTATCTGGCTTGTTTGCGTGCGCGCCCGTTTTTGCAAGCGCGCATGTCCCACGGGCAGCCAGACACAGTGCGATACAAGAAGGCGCCCAGCCGCCCGCGCGCCGCCCGCTAACACGTCAATAAGGGGCGAATCAAAAGTGTTGCTGCACTGCACACTTAGCGCCCTCGAGCCTTGCATTCTGTCCCGAGATCTCTATAATAAGGGTTATCCCTTAGGAACTAACCCTAGCAAAGAGGAAATCATGGGTGCAATCGTCGAAAAGCTGGCTCAAGCCTTGGCTGCACTGCGTCGTCTGGGCGCCGAAGCGCTGGACCGTCACCTCGAATACTGCGAACTGCTCGCAGAAGCTCAGCGCCGCTGGTACTAATGCGCGCCTGACTGCAGCAAGCGTCCCTGCCCGTGCACACGGGGGACGAGTAGCAACACGCGACCGCACTGCGCGGTCGGGTTTATGCGGCGCCCAGCCATGCCTCGATTTCGGGGGCATCCGCGCGCGCCGCATCGGGCCGCCATCCTGGCGCCACCAGAAGTTCGCGAGCGCCGGCGTAGGCCTGCGCAAAGCCGCGCAGTTCACGCGTAACCGGCCGGTCGTCCAGACGCCGCCGGGCTAGCGCCGCTTCCACGGTGCGCTCGATCAGCGCGACCTGGTTGTCGATATACGCGACGCAAAGCTCGCGGCAGCGCGCCGACACACGCGCCGCCGCCATGAGCGCCGGGCCGAGCGAAACCGTGAGATGCCCGCCCGCGCCAAGCCGGGCCAGCGCGCCGCGCAGGTCCGCGGCTGCCTCGTGGAGCGAGGCGAACACAGCGTCGCGCCAAACGCCGCGCTCGAATACGAGCGCGCCGCGAAAGCGCGCGAGCGCCTCGGCATCCGCCACCTTCCCCTTGAGCACCAGCGGCGCGGCGCCCGCCGTCGCCGTCGTGCGGATGCAATCCGCACCGAGCCATTGCGCACTTTCGCGCCTTCCTTCCAGCACCCGCGTTTGCAGACGATCCGGCAATAACGGATCGAGCGGCACCGCTGCGCACATTGCGGGCTTGCCGTTTTCGTGCAGCGTGCAGCGCCCGTCGCCGGCCAGCGCTGGGCAGCGGCCAAGCGACGGATAGTCGTAGCCCTGCAGCGTCAGCGCGATCCAGTCGCTGCCGAATGCCGCGCTGCGGTGAAAAAGCGTCTGCGAGAGTTCGTCGATCGCCACGGCGTCGGCGGCGGCAAGCCGGTGCTCGCCCGCGCGGCGCACCGGCTGACGCCCGATCGCAAGGCACCCGACAAAGCGCTCCCCATGCCGCAGCAGTTCCGCCAGCGACATCGACGGCGGGCTGTTGCAGCACTTCCCGCACGCCGTGCACGCGAGCGCGTAGTGCTCCATGCCGTGCACCGTATCGTGACCTACCATGGCCGCCGCACCGAGTCCTGGTAACGCGTGAGGATGAAATGCGCGACCTCATTCGAGTGGTACGCGTCCACCAGTTCGCGCGCCCAGGGCTGCGTCCGGTCCGCGTCGCGCACGGCGAGCACGTCGGTGTAAGGCGAGCGCGCGTCTTCAATGCCGATGCTGTCGCGCGCCGGCTGCAGCCCGGCGCGCGCCGCGTCGTCGTCTTCCATCGCCACGAAGGCCGCCGTGTCGAGCGCATGCGCAAGGCGTGCGTGCGGCACGCGGACGATCTTGAGTTTTAGCCGGTTGCCCGTGATATCCGCCGTCGTGGCGTGCAACCCGGCGCTTTCGCGCAGCGTCACCAATGTGTAGTTCTGCAGCAGGATCAGCGCGCGGCCCATGCCGCGCGCGTCGTCGGGAATCGCGATTGTCGAGCCGGGGCGCAGTTGGCTGAGGTTCGGCAGTTTGCGCGAATACAGCGCCATCGGCAGCGCGACCGTGGGCGCAATGGCCGCGATCGCGTAGCGATGCACGCGGCGCGCGGCGGCCAGGTCCGCTTCGTCCTCGAAGCTCGCCGCGTCGATACGGCCCGCCGCCAGCGCGCCGTCGATCTTCGCGGCGTCGTCGAACACGACGACGTCGAGCGCCAGGCCGCGCGCCGCTGCCGTGCGTTGGACCTCGCCCATGATCTCGGCGTGCGTGCCGCGCGTCACACCCACGCGAACGGGATCAGGCGCCGCGTGGGCCATGCCGCTCAGCGCCGCGCCAAGCACCCACGCGGCCAGCGGCCAGCGTCTTGCGCTCATGACGCGTCCCTCAAAATCGTGCGAAAGCCAATATGCGAAGCCGCGAGATCGGCCTCCTGCTGTTCCCGCGACGACGCCCGATAGCGCACGCAATAGTCGCGCGCGCACAGGAACGAGCCGCCCTTGATGACCATGAGCGTGTCGTGACGCCGCCCCGCCGGCGCGACCGCTGCCGTGTCGCCATTCGTGTGCGACTGGTGCGGGCCCGTGTACGCATCGCGCGTCCATTCCCAGGCATTGCCGATCATGTCGTAGAGGCGAAACGCATTGGCCGCGTAGCAGCCCACGGGAGCGAGGCCGGCATGGCCGTCCTCGGCGGTGTTGAGCACCGGAAATACGCCTTGCCAGTAGTTCGCCGTGGGCTTGCCGTTGGCGTCGGTGGGCGCGGTGTCGAGGTCCGCGCCGTCGCGGCCCGCCTTGCCGGCGTATTCCCACTCGGCTTCCGTCGGCAAATCGCGGCCCAGCCAGTGCGCGTATGCGAGCGCGTCGCGCAGCGTCACGAGCGTGACGGGCAGGTTGCCCCGGCCCTCCACGTCGCTGCCCGGCCCTTGCGGATGCCGCCACGACGCGCCCGGCACCCACGACCACCAGGCGAGATCGCGCGCGTTCATCTGCTCGGCCGTGGGCACGCGAAACACTGCCGCGCCGCCCTGCTGCTCCGCTTCGCTCACGTAGTGCGTGGCTTCGACGAACGCGGCGAACTGCGCCACCGTCACGTCGGTCTGGTCGATCCAGAAGCCCGCCACGCGCGTCTTGCCGCCGCCGGGCGCGGGACGCTCGTCCGGGTAGCCCGCCGTGCTGCCGAGCACGAACGAACCGCCTCGAAGATGCACCATGCCCGCCTTGCGATCGCCGCCCCAGTTGTCAGGCAGACCCGAATAGCGCTCGCACTGACGCTCGTTGCCGAGCGGCGCGAGCGGGCGGCCGCGGTTGAGCGAATCGAAGCCGTCGCCGGACGACGTGAGTGTCGAGGCGCTAGATGCCGCGAACGCCACAGCGAACACCGTCACGGCCAGCGTCGCGAGTGTCAGTCGATACCGCATGGCCGCGCCCTTAGTAATAACCTTGCGGACGCAACGGTTCGACACCGCCCACGTTGCTCATATACGTGTTCCACTGGTTCACGAGGCTCTGGATCACCGAGGGATTCTGCGTCGAAACATCCGTGGTTTCGCCGCGGTCCTTCGTGAGGTCATAGAGCTGCCAGTGGCCGTCCGTGGGTCCGAGCGGCGGCTCCGTCCACAAGGCCTTCCAGCGGCCATCCGCGCTGCGCAGATACGCACGGCCATAGGCTTCGTCGCCGAACGCTTCCGTGTGGGCTTCCGCAGTCGTCTTGCCATTCAGTTGCGTGAGCAATGACTTTCCGGTTACCGGATACACATAGCGGTTGTTGTAGACCACCTTGCCCTTGTTCTGGTCCACGCCCGTGAGCGCATTGATGAGCGCGGGCGCGGGCTGGCTCGGCGGCGTCACGCCGGCCACGTCGAGGAAGGTGGCCGTGTCGTCGGTAACGTGCGTGAAAATGCTGAGCGACGGCAACTGCGTAGCCTGCCCCGGCAAATGAACGATGGCCGGCACCGACACGCCGCCCTCCGCCGAATACCCCTTCGTGAGCCGCAGCGGCGTGGCGCTCACTTCGGCCCAGCGCAGCCCATACTGCAGGCGCTTCGCATTCTGCAAACCGTTGTCGGTCCCGAGCGACGAATACACGGGCTCCTGGGCGTTCGCCGTATCGGTGGCGGTGGGGTCGGCGCCCGAGTCGATCGGCCAGCCTTCCGCGCCGTTGTCGGACTGGAACATGATGAACGTATTGTCGTATTCGCCGATGTCCTTCAAATGCTGGATCAGGAGTCCGATGTTGTAGTCGAGATTCTCGACCATGCCCGCGTAGATCTCCATGTAGCGCGCCTGCGCCTTGCGCTCGTCCGCGGAAAGGCTGGCCCACGCCTTGTCGACGTTGCCCTGGCCGTAATCGACGTACCCATCCGACGCCGGATGCACGGCGCTGATGTACTTCGCGTTAGCCGTGCCGTTGTTGGCCGTGGCGGGCGAGCGCGTGAACGTTTCGGGCAAGCCTTCGAACGGCGTGAAGTCGGCGGGAATCAGGCCGAGCGCTTTTTGCCGCGCAATGCGCGCGTTGCGGATTGCGTCGTAGCCTGCGTCGTACACGCCCGCGTATTTGTGCAGCCACGGGTCCGGCACCTGGAGCGGCCAATGCGGCGACGTATAGGCCGCGTAGGCGAAGAACGGCTTGCCGTCGCCCTTGTTCGAGTCGATGTACGCGATGAGCTTCTGCGTGTAGAAGTTCGTGGAATAGAACACGGCCGGACTGCCGCCCGCGCCGCCGGGCTGGCCCGGTTGACCGGGCTGCACGTACTGGCCGTCTTCGGTGTAGTTCTTCGAGCCTGCGAGTTCGTGCGCGAAGTGATTGGTCGCGGCGCCGCCCAGCAGCGCGTAGCTGTGCTCGAAGCCCCATTGGTCGGGGGTTTGCCCGCTACCCGTAGCACTCCCAACGATACCGGAGCCGAGATGCCACTTGCCCGCCATATAAGTGTGATACCCGGCGTCCTTGAGCAGTTGCGCAACCGAAAGGGCGCGGTCGTTGAGATAGCCTTCATAGCCGGGCAGGCCGCGCCGCTCGTCGGTAGGCACGCCCATGGTGCCCTCGCCCACGAGGTGATGGTCGGTGCCCGAAATCAGCATGGAGCGCGTGATCGCGCACACCGTGCCCGCGTGATGGTTCGTGAGAATGCGGCCCGACTGCACGAGCGCGTCGAGGTTGGGCGTGTTGATCTCGCCGCCGAACGCATGAATGTCCGAGTAGCCCAGATCGTCCGCCATGATGTAGAGGATGTTGGGCTGCTTGTGCGTGACGGCGGCGCTCGCCACCGGCGAGCCGCTGCTGTTCGTGCCGCCGCACGAGGCCAGCGCGACGACGCTGGCGACCATGGCGCATGCGATGCGGATACGGGGAACTTGCGTCGACCGGTGAGCTTTTCTCATTGTTCTCGTGCGCTGCTTGTAAGGGAGTGCAATGTTAGCCACGAAGCCCGGTGCGCCAAATCTCGATTCCTCCATTGCTTTCGGAGCGGTGGAATAAGTGTGCGGCGCAACGTTCGGCGCGTGTTGCGGCCGTTCATGCCGACCATGCATTCCGGCCATTCGGGCCGGTTCGCGCTTTGCGCGGAAAGCGCCTAATCTTGAGGTATCGGCTCTTGCCCCATCTGTGAACCGGAACCTGCGCCAGCGTGCGCCATGCTCCGGACGCCCGATGCGCGATCATCGCCCCTCGCATGTCGCGGTGCACGACGCGCCGCCTGCTCACCCGCACCATCCGCTCACGGCGCGGCTTGCTCGCGCCGTTGTGTTCGTCGCCTTGCTGCTCGCGTGGGCCGCTCTGGCGGCTGGGATCGCTTTGCCGGCGGCCTTCGCTGCAGCCAGTCCGCCCGTCGTGGTGATGACCGTGAACGGTGCGATCGGGCCGGCCAGCGCCGATTTCATCGTCCGTTCGCTGGAGCGCGCCGCGAGCGAGCGCGCGCCGCTTGCGATCCTCGAACTGGATACGCCCGGCGGCCTCGACACCTCGATGCGGCAGATCATCAAGGCAATCCTGGCCTCCCCGGTGCCGGTCGCGGCATTCGTCGCGCCCGGCGGCGCACGCGCCGCGAGCGCGGGCACCTATATCGTCTACGCAAGCCATTTCGCGGCCATGGCGCCGGGCACCAATCTCGGCGCGGCTTCACCGGTGCAGCTTGGCGTGGGCGGCGGCGGTGGCCCAGCGGGTGGGCCCATGGGTGGCCCGGCAGGCTTTCCGGAAGCCGCCTCCGGCGCCTCGACCCCGCGCGCCGACGACAACGCCTCGACGGAAGCCCGCAAGGTCATGCACGATTCCGCCGCCTACATTCGCGGCCTCGCGCAACTGCGCGGACGCAACGCGGCGTGGGGCGAGCGCGCGGTGCGCGAGGCCGTGAGCCTCTCCGACGAAGAAGCGCGCGACCAGCACGTGATCGACCTGATCGCGCAGGACCCCGCCGATCTCGCGCGCCAGCTCGACGGCCGCACCGTCACGACCACGGCGGGGACGCTGCGCCTCGCCACCGCGCACGCACCGCTGGAAGCCGTCGCGCCGGACTGGCGCAACCGCTTCCTTGCGATCATCGCCGACCCGAATGTCGCGCTGATTCTGCTGACCATCGGCGTGTATGGGCTCTTCTTCGAGTTCGCCAACCCTGGCTTCGTGCTGCCCGGCGTGGCCGGGGCAATCTGCCTGCTCGTGGGTCTGTTCGCCATGCAACTGCTGCCCGTGAACTACGCAGGCCTCGGGCTCGTGATGCTCGGGCTTGCGTGCCTCATCGCGGAGGCTTTTTTGCCGACATTTGGCGTGCTGGGCTTTGGCGGCATCGTGGCGTTCGCCATCGGCGCGCTCATGCTGATGGACACCAGCGCGCCCGGCTACGGCATCCCCTTGCCGCTCGTTGCGGGCCTGGCACTCGGCGGCGCGGCGTTCGTCGCCACCGTGTCCAGCGTGGCCCTGCGCGCGCGGCGGCGCCCCGTCGTGACCGGCGCGGAGGCCATGGTGGGCGCCGTTGGCGAAGTGATCGACGAGGGTTTGCATCCCGAATCGCGGCCCGGCCACGCGGCATTGTCCACGGGCTGGGCGCGCGTGCACGGCGAGCGCTGGCGCGTGGCCTGCGCCACGCCGCTCGCCGCCGGCAGCCGCGTGCGCGTGAGCTCGCGCAGCGGTCTCACGCTCACCGTCACCCCGCTGCACGGCGCGCACGACAACGCACACGACAAGGCACAAAACGAGGGAGAACGTTCATGATCGGCTTCACGTTCGGCTTCACAGGTCTACTGATCGCGCTCGTGGTGCTGATCGCGTTATCGTCCATCCGCATCTTCAAGGAGTACGAACGCGGCGTCGTGTTCATGCTCGGACGCTTCTGGAAGGTCAAGGGGCCGGGCCTCGTGCTCATCATTCCCGTCGTGCAGGTGGCCGTGCGTATCGACCTGCGCACCGTAGTGTTCGACGTGCCTTCGCAAGACGTCATCACGCGCGACAATGTTTCGGTGAAGGTGAACGCCGTGGTCTATTTTCGCGTGGTGGACCCGGAAAAGGCCGTGATTCAGGTCGCGCGCTACGTCGAGGCGACGAGCCAGCTCGCGCAAACCACGCTGCGCGCCGTGCTCGGCAAACACGAACTCGACGCCCTGCTCGCCGAGCGCGAGCAACTGAACGCGGACATCCAGAAAGTGCTCGATGCGCAAACGGACGCGTGGGGCATCAAGGTGTCGAACGTCGAGATCAAGCACGTCGACCTCAACGAAACGATGATCCGCGCGATCGCGCGCCAGGCCGAAGCTGAACGCGAGCGCCGCGCAAAGGTCATTCACGCGGAAGGCGAACTGCAGGCGTCCGAAAAATTGCTGCAAGCCGCGCAATGTCTCGCGCAGCAGCCGCAGGCCATGCAACTGCGGTATCTGCAGACGCTTACCACGATCGCCGCCGACAAGAACTCCACCATCGTCTTCCCGCTGCCGATCGAGTTGCTCAACGCGCTGATCGACCGAGCCGGGCCGCCGCGCGGACCTTGAGTGATCCGTCCCCTCAGCTCAGGCATCCAGCGCCTTCTCCAGTTCACCTGAATATTGCAGCGCAGCGAAAATAGCCGGCCGGCGCGCTGCGCGCGTTCGTGCACGCTTCTTTTGCGCTTGGGATTGGCAGAGCGCGGAAATATCGCCAATAATTGCCGAACATCCACTAACGGACGACGGCGGCCATGGATTACAGTCCCGAAGCCATCCGCACGATCGCTCTGGTCGGCCATGCCGGCTGCGGCAAGACCTCGCTTGCCGAAGCGCTCCTGCACCAGGGCGGCGCGCTGCACGCGCCAGGCAGCGTGAATCGCGGCACCGCCCTCTGCGATTTCGATCCCCTCGAACGCAAATATCACCACTCCCTCAACTCCGCCATCGCCCACTTCGAACACGAAGACACGCGCATCTACCTACTCGACACGCCCGGCTACCCCGACTTCGCCGGCATGTCGATGAGCGCGCTGCCCGCGGTGGAAACGGCGGCCATCGTCGTCAACGCGCGTACCGGCATCGAAATGACGACGACGCGCATGATGGCGTACGCGCAGCAACGCAAGCTGTGCCGGATGATCATCGTGAACGGCATCGACGCGGAGAAGGTCGATTTACCTGGACTGCTTGCGCAGATACAGGAGACCTTCGGCAAGACGTGTTTGCCGATCAATCTGCCTGCACAAGGCGGTCGTGAAGTGGTGGACTGTTTTTTCAACCCCGCGGGCGAGGCCGATTTCTATTCGGTGGAAGCCGCGCACAATGCGCTCATCGACCAGGTGATCGAACTCGATCCCGAGCTGATGGAGCTGTACCTCGAACAGGGCGAAGCCATCAGCCCCGAGCAGCTGCACGCGCCGTTCGAACGCGCGTTGCGCGAAGGGCATCTCGTGCCGGTGTGCTTCACCTCTACGGCGACGGGCGCGGGCATCGCGCAGCTGCTCGACGTGTTCGTGAAGCTCTTGCCCAATGTCACCGAAGGCAATCCGCCGCTGTTTTATCGAGAGGTGGACGGCAAGGAAGGCAAGGAGCCCGTGCGCGCCGAACCGGACGCCGATAAACACGTGCTCGCGCATGTGTTCAAGATCGTAATGGACCCGTATATCGGCAAGGTGGCCGTATTTCGCATTCATCAGGGCACGGTAACGCGCGACAGCCAGCTGTATATCGGCAACGCGCGGCAGCCGTTCAAGGTGGCGCATTTGCTCATGCTGCAGGGCAAGGAGCACACGGAGGTCCAACGCGCGGGGCCCGGCAATATCTGCGCCGTGGCGAAGGCCGACGATATCGGCTTCGACGCCGTACTGCACGACGCCCCCGAAGACGGCAACATCCACCTCACGCCACCCGCGTTTCCGAATCCGATCTACGGTCTCGCTATCGAACCGGCGAGGCCTGGCAACGAGCAGCGCGTGTGGGAAGTGCTGCAAAAGCTCGCGGCGGAAGATCCTTGCCTGCAGATCGATCACCCCGAGGGCACCAACGAGACCGTTGTACGTGGGCTCGGCGAACTGCATTTGCGCTACATGCTGGAGCGGCTAACCGATCAGTACAAACTCGACGTCGTGACACGTCCGCCTACGATCGCATGGCGCGAGACGATAGGCGGCAAAGCCGAGGGACATTGCCGCCACAAGAAGCAGACCGGCGGCGCGGGCCAGTTCGGCGAAGTGATGTTGCGTGTCGAGCCCTTGCCGCGCGGTGCGGGCTTCGAATTCGTGGATGCGGTGAAAGGCGGCGCGATTCCTTCGCAATTCATGCCAGCGGTGGAAAAAGGCATCTTGCAGGTGATCGACAGCGGGCCGCTCGCCGGTTTTCCCATGCAGGACGTGCGCGTGATCGTGTATGACGGCAAGCATCATCCGGTCGATTCGAAGGAAGTCGCGTTCGTTACCGCGGGGCGCAAGGCGTTTATCGATGCGGTCTTGAAGGCGCAGCCTATCGTGCTCGAACCGATTGTCGATATCGAGGTCATGACGCCCGAGGCCGCGATGGGAGACATCATCGGCGATCTTTCCTCGCGGCGCGGGCAGGTGCACGGCACGCGCACGATGGGCGGGCAAGCCATGGTCATTGCGGGGAAGGTGCCGCTGGCCGAACTTAACGACTATCAATCGCGGCTGAATTCGCTCGCGGGCGGGCATGGGAATTACAGCATTCAGCTGAGCCACTATGATCCGGTGCCGCCGACGCATCAGGAAAAGCTCGCGGCACAGCACAAGGGGCGGGGGGAGAGTGTGGAGTGAGGGTGTCTTGAATGAGGCAGTTGATTAGGAAATGAACATTTCCTATAATCACCCTCATGGCATCCGAGCACTCATCCCACTCCGTGGCCCGCAGCCCAGGCCGCCCGCGCGAATTCGACATGGACACCGTCGTGAACGGCGCCGTGCGCGTGTTTCGCGAGCGCGGCTACCACGCCACTTCAGTCGGCGATCTCAGCGAAGCAACGGGCTTGACCGCAGGCAGCCTCTACAAAGCCTTCGGCGACAAGCGCGGCGTTTTCCTCGCCGCGTTCGACCACTACGTCACCACGCGCCACGTCGAGTTGCGCCATCGCCTCGACAAGCAGTCCAAAGCAAGCGAAAAGATCCGCGTCCTCTTCGTTTTCTACGCCGAATCGTCCCATGGCAGCGAGGGCCGGCGCGGGTGTCTCGTCGTTTCAAGCGCCACGGCGCTCGCCACCTTCGACGACGAAATCGCCACGCGCATCGAAGCCGCCATGCGGCGCACCGAAGAGATGCTGCGCGAACTCCTCCAGCAAGGCCAGAAAGACGGCTCCGTTGCACCGGAAATTCATGTCCCGGCCATGGCGCGCACCTTGCTCGCCCTGCTCCACGGCTTTCGTTTGATCGGCAAATCCGGTCGCACACAGCGCGAGATGCTAGCCGCGGCTGAAGAAGCCATGCGTTTGCTGCGTTGAAATTTTTTTGGCCAATTTGGAAATGATTATTTCCAATTTATGTCTGCGTTTTTCTGCAACCACAGGAGCTTCACGTCATGAGCACGCCCTCCCGCATGATCGACCACGGTTCGGCCTCGCTGCCCGACCCCATCCTCCCCGGCTTCGCGCATCGCTTCGAAACCGTTGAAGGCACGCGCCTGCACTACGTCATCGGCGGAAAAGAGGAAGGCGAGACCGTGGTGCTGCTGGCCGGCTACCCAGAAAGCTGGTTCGCGTGGCGCAAGGTCATGCCGCTCCTCGCGCAAAATTACTGCGTGATCGTCCCCGACCTGCCCGGTCAGGGCGACTCGGACCGGCCGCAAGACGGCTACGACACACAATCGCTCGCCACTGCCCTGCATTCGTTGCTCGGCAAGCTGGAAGCGCGCCGCTACCATCTCGCCGCCCACGACGTCGGCGCATGGGTCGCTTATCCTTACTCGGCCCTATTCGGCGACGAAGTGTCGAAGCTCGCATTGCTCGACGCCGGCATCCCCGGGGTCACACTGCCGGATGCGCTGCCCGTTGCGCCCGAGCGCGCGTGGCGCACCTGGCACTTCGCCTTCCATGCAGTTGCCGATCTGCCGGAGTTGCTGATAGCGGGCAAGGAGCGCGCGTACCTGGACTGGTTTCTGCGCCGCAAGACGGCCAATCCGCACACCTTCACGGAGGCCGATATCGACGAATATTTGCGCGTGTTCACAAAAGAAGGCGGATTGCGCGCGGGACTGGCCTACTACCGCGCGGCCCATATTTCGGCGCGCCAGAACCGCGAGTTGAGCAAGCGAGGCAAATTGCGGATGCCCGTTCTCGCGCTGAGCGCCGATCAGGGCTCGATTGCGGATATGGCGAGTCCGCTGCGCGATTACGCCGATGAGGTGCAAGGCGCGACGATCGCCCACTGCGGCCACTTCTTGCCGGAGGAACAGCCCGCAGCGGTTGCCGAAGCGCTGCTGCGTTTCTTCGCTCAACCCTGACGCTCACCGTCCTTACTCCGGCGCCTCGACCGTGGTCACCGCCGAGGAAAACACATACCCCTCGCTGCGCAGCGTCTTGATGTAACGCGGCTCACGCGCCTCGTCGCGCAGGCGCTGGCGCAGCCGGCTCACGAGCAGGTCGATCGAGCGGTCGAACGCATCGGCCTGGCGGCCTTGCGTGAGGCTCAGCAGCTGGTCGCGCGTGAGCACGCGCTGCGGGTGGTCGAGGAACACGCGCAGCAGCCGGTATTCCGCGCCGCTAAGCGCGACGATCGTGCCTTCGGCGTCGAGCAGATGGCGCGCCGTGGTATCGAGCCGCCAGTCGCCGAACGCGAGCAGTTGCGCCGATTCGCTCACTTCCATACCCGGCGGCAGCATGCGTGTGCGGCGCAGCACCGAGCGGATGCGCGCGAACAGTTCGCGCACGGCAAAGGGCTTGGGCAGATAGTCGTCGGCGCCCATTTCGAGGCCGACAATGCGATCCGTCTCCTCATTGCGCGCGGTGAGCATCACCACGGGCACGGCGCGGAACTTGCCCGCGCGCAGCTCGCGGCACAGCACGAGGCCGTCGTCGCCGGGCATCATGAGGTCGAGCACGATCAGGTCGGGCGCGCCGCTCTCGAGCACCGTGCGCATCTCGCGCCCGTTCGCGGCCAGCGACACGCGCATGCCGTTCTTTTCGAGGTACGCCCCGACCAGTTCACGTATGCCGCGATCGTCATCGACGATCAGGACGTGATCGATCTTTTCCGTCATGGGTTCTTTTTCTCCTTGCGCGCGAGGCGTGAACGGGTTTCCGCGATGCACGAACAGTACACCGGATGGGCAATCTCCGCAGCCAGGCCGCTCGCTGCGAAGAACAGGATCGCGAACAGGCGTTTCATGCGTCCTCCATGACCGAAAGGCTCGCACCGTCGGCAACCGACGCTTCGAGCGCGTAGACGTCCACGCCTTCCAGGCAGCCGAGATTGACGCGCCAGCGCGCCGGGTCCCTTCGCGTCTGGTGAAACGGATAAATGCCGCAGTGCTTGCAGAAATAGTGCTTCGCCACGCGCGTATTGAACTGGTACAGCGTGAGCGCGTCTTCGCCCGCGAGAATCGTCAGTTCGCGAGCCTCGAACATCGGGCTCATCAGCGCGCCCTTGCGGCGGCACAGGCTGCAGTTGCAGCGCCCCGCCGGCTCGATGGCCGTGTGGACTTCGAACTTTACTGCACCGCAATGACAGGACCCCGTCCAGCGAGTCGTACCGGTCGACGTGCCCATATTGCCCTCCGCTCGATTGATTTCGTTGGCTGATTGATAACGCAGCGCGCGCGAGGCGCGGTATCACACCGTATCCACCGCGCCGCCAGACACAACACATTGCAATGCGCTCGCAAATTAGTTCAAAGCGCAGTGCAACAAGCAGCGCACATCGCAGTGCACAACGCGCGACACGGCGCGTACAACCCGCAACCGCGCCACCCGATTCGGGACCACAATGTGCGCTAGCGCGTATCCGGCGCGCCGCCCATCGACCCGACATGACCTGAAACGACCGGCAATGACCGCTGCCGGTCGAGCAACAAACCGGCATTGTTTATGCGCGTTTGCTGTAGCGAGCGAAACTCATAGAACGGCTCCAGGAGGTCTCCATGAAATGTCTGCGAATCTACGCCGACGCCCAGGGTGAGTCCCATTTCGAGGACATCGATATCCCGCTCACGCCGCTGGAGCTCTTTCCCAACATCCCGCCCATTTATCTTTCGACATGGGAGCAGGCGAAGGCGGTGCGTTTTGGCTGGGTGCCGGCCGGTCTCAAGGAGGCGGACTGGCACACCACGCCGGTTCGTCAGTTCGTGATCTGGATTTCCGGCTGGGTCGAGTTCGAAACGAGCGACGGCGACACGCGCCACTGCGAGCCGGGCACGGTCGTGCTGTGCGAAGACACCGTGGGCAAGGGCCATCGCTCGCGCCACCCCGAGGAAGGCCAGTTCAACGTGTTCATTCCGCTTGCGTGAGCGACATGGGCGCGCGCTCGTGGCGCGCCGCCTTTCACGCATCCGCGCCGCCGAGCACGAGCCGTCCTTCCAGCCCGCCTTCGGGCCGGTTGCGCAGCGTAAGCTGCGCGCCCATCGCCACGGCAAGCTGGCGCGAGATCGCAAGGCCGAGACCCGTGCCGCCCGTGCCCCGGTTGCGCGAGGTTTCGAGCCGGTAGAACGGCTCGAACACCTTTTCGAGCGCTTCTTCGGGAATACCGGGGCCGCTGTCGAGCACCGAGATCGTGACAGTCTTGTCGCGCGGCGACGCGCTCACTTCAATGGCCGCCGTGCTGCCGTACTTCAACGCGTTATCCACGAGATTGCCGACGATGCGGCGCAGCGCCTGCACGCGCGTGACGATCGCCACGTTCAAACGCCGCTCGAAGGTCACGGGCGAGCCCGCATCCACGTAGTCGCACACGAGGCTGTCTAGCAGCGCGTCGAGATCGACGCGGGCGGGCGCTTCACCGGTGCCGTGCAGCGTACGCGCGTAGGCCACGCCCTCCTTCACGAGTTGCTCCATTTCGTGCAGGTCCTGCGCGAGCTTGTCCGCTTGCGTGTTGTCGTCCATCTGGTCCACACGCAGGCGCATGCGCGTGATCGGCGTCTGCAGATCGTGGGAGATGGCCGCGAGTATCTGCATGCGCTCGGCCACGTGCGCCGAGATGCGCTCCTGCATGGCGTTGAACGCGCGCGCCGCGCGCGCCACTTCGGATGGCCCTTCTTCCTCCAGGCGCTCCGCCTTCAGGTCCGGACCCAGTGCATCGGCCACGCGGGCGAGTTCGTGCAGCGGCCGCGTGGCCGTGCGCACCGCGAACCAGCAGCATGCCGCCAGCACGACGAGCTGGGCGACGAGCACGGCCGGCAGCCAGCCCGACAAGGGCAGCGCGGCGCCCGGGCGGTAATCGATGGTGAGCGGCGAGCCGTCGGAAAGCCGCAGATGGATCTGCAGACGTTCGCCGTCGCCGGGCACCGAATTGGTCGTGAGCGCGTACTTGTCGGCGATGCCCGCTGCAATGGCCGACGCCACGATCTTCGAGCGGCTCGCGTCGGGCGCCTCGCCAGGCGTCCCGGGGCCGAGAATGAAGCTATAGGTGCGCCGCGCGAGCTGCGGCAGCCACGCCGCGCGTTCGGCCGCGGGCAGATGGTCGAGCAGCGCCACGGAGATGGCGACTTCACGCGAGATGTAATTGGTCATCATGTTCGCGGTGGCGTCGTTACGCTCGGTCATCGTGAGCTTGAACGACAGCAACTGCGCGAGCGCGAGGCCGACGCAAAGGATCAGGGCGAGGCGCGCGAACAGCGTGCGCGGCCAGTGCAGCGCGCTCATTGCCGCCCCGCCCGCAAAACCAGCGGCTTGCATGTTCGGACTCCGTATGCAGGGAATGATGGGTTTATACCGCATGCCGCGCGCGGCTTTGTATCTCACTGTATCGGCGCCGGGGCAGGACACAATACATTGCAGGCCGGTTCATTTCAGCGCGTTTGCGGCTTGCGCTGCGGCGCGGCATCGGCCGGGTCGGCCCATTCGCGCACGGCCTGCGCAAAGAGGCGCAGCGCCGCGGGCGGATGCCGATTGGCCGGATAGTAAAGGCAGAGCCCCGAAAACACCGGCCCCCACTCGGGCAGCAAGTGGACGAGCCGGCCGGCGGCCACATGCTCGGCCACGAGCGATTCCGGCACCCAGGCCACGCCGACCCCGGCGAGCGCGGCCTCGACCATCAGGTTCAGATTGCCGAGCGTGAGCGGCCCGTCCACGTCGATGCTGGCGCTCTTGCCGCGGTGCGCGAAATCCCAGCGGAACAGCGCGCCGCTCTCGAAACGAAAGCGGATGCAGCGGTGCTGCTCCAGGTCGTGCGGCGCGCGCGGCGGCGCATGCTGCGCCAGATACTCAGGCGAGGCCACCGCGCCAAAACGCATGTCCTGCGTGAAGCGAATGGCGATCATGTCGCGCGGCACGTCTTCGAGCACGCGCACGCCGGCGTCGAATCCGCCGGCCACGATGTCCACGAGCCGCGAGTCGACCACGAACTCCACGCGTATGTCCGGATAGCGGGCGAGGAACGCCGGCAACACATGTCGAATGAGCGGGCGCGCCCCCGATTCCGAAGCGCTGATGCGGATCGACCCCGAAGGCCGGTTGCTCGCGGACGTGACGTCGTTCACGGCGTCTTCGAGATCGGCCATGGCGGGCCGCACGCGGTTGAGCAACTGCTCCCCCGCCTCGGTCAGCGCCACAGAGCGCGTGGTGCGGTTCAGGAGACGCACGCCGAGTTTCGCCTCCAGGTTGCGCACGGTGTGGCTGAGCGCGGACGGCGAGACGCCCAGCACACGCGCCGCGCCGCTGAAGCTGCGTTGCTCGGCGATCGTCACGAAAGCCGTCAGTTCGGATAAGCCGGTGCGCACCATTTGTGAATTTTCCTCAGTACCCCATGCAAGTCTAGCGGGATTGTTGAGCGGCATGCAGCAACCTACACTCGATCGGGTAGAAGGCGGCTCGCGCGTGAACACGGGGGCCGTCCGTCCAATCGCTTTCAAGGAGCAAGACATGCAAAAGCGCACACTCGGCAAGAACGGCCTCGAAGTCTCCGCGTTGGGCCTCGGCTGCATGGGGCTCAGCTTCGGCTATGGGCCCGCCACCGAAAAGGCGGACGCGATCCGCCTGATCCGCACGGCGTTCGAGCGCGGCGTCACGTTCTTCGACACGGCCGAAGTCTACGGCCCCTTCGTCAACGAAGCGCTCGTGGGCGAAGCGCTTGCGCCGATTCGCGACCAGGTGGTGATCGCGACGAAGTTCGGCTTTCAGGACGGCGACTCGAAAAAGCCCATGGACAGCCGGCCCGAGCGCATCCGCGCGGTGGCCGAAGCGTCGCTCAAACGCCTGAAGACCGACCGCATCGACCTCTTCTACCAGCACCGCGTCGATCCGAACGTGCCCATGGAAGACGTGGCGGGCACGGTCAAGGATCTGATCCGCGAAGGCAAGGTGAAGCACTTCGGCCTTTCCGAAGCGGGCGAGCAGTCCATTCGCCGCGCCCACGCCGTGCAGCCCGTAGCCGCGCTGCAAAGCGAATATTCGCTCTGGTGGCGCGAGCCGGAGCACAAGGTGATGCCGGTCCTGGAGGAGCTGGGCATTGGCTTCGTGCCGTTCAGCCCGCTCGGCAAGGGCTTTCTGACCGGCGCGATCGATGAGCGCACGTCATTCGATCAAAGCGACTTCCGCACGATTGTGCCGCGCTTTTCGGAGGAGAATCGCAAGGCCAATGCCGGTCTCGTCGACGTGCTGGGCCGCATTGCCGAGGGCAAAGGCGCCACGCGCGCGCAGATCGCGCTGGCCTGGCTGCTCGCGCAGAAGCCGTGGATCGTGCCGATTCCTGGCACCACGAAGCTTTCGCGGCTCGACGAGAACATGGGCGCGGCCAGTCTCGAGTTGAGCGCAGGCGATCTCGCCGCCATCGAAGCGGCGCTCAAGGCGATCCAGGTGGTGGGCGACCGGTATCCGGCGCAGATGCAGCAGCGGGTGGACCGCTAGGTTCGCGCGCGCGGCCCGCTCATACCCACAACCGGTACATCCAGAACGACTCGTCCTCGACATAGCGCTGCGCGAAGTCGGTGGGCGAGAAGCCGGTCATGCGGCGGGTCGTGCGGCTCAGGTGCGCCTGATCCGCGAAGCCTTCGTCGTGGGCGAACGCTGCCCAGTCGAAGGACTGACCGTTGGCGAGGCGCTCCGTTGCCGCGAAATACGCGCCCTCGGCCTTCACGAGCGAGTGCCACTCGCGCAGCGAACGCCCGCTGTAAGCCTTGATGCGCCGCTCCACCTGCCGCACGCTATGCGTGCGCCCCCATTCGCGCGCCTGCCAGGCAAGACGCCCCACCCAGCGGCGGCCCGCCTGGCGCAGCGTGGCAACGGAGGAGCGCTGGCCGCGAACAGCTTGCCAGCGTGGCGCGAGATGTGTTTCGAGCGCCGCGAGCATCTGCGCATCATCGGCAGTGCAAAGCAACGCGTCGAGGAGCGCGAGCCACTCGCGGCCCAGCGTTTCGCGCGCGCACAGAAAGCGGTCGTGGACCGCAGCCAGATCGAGATCGAACAAGGCCTTCGCTGCGTCGGCGTTGAAGCACACCATGCCGCCGAAGCCCGCGGTGGGCGCCCAACTCGTGGTGGGCTGCGACTGGCTGCCCGAGAGCGTGATCGCCGTGCCGAAGGGCCGCCACAGCGGCCCGTTCGCGGTCGATTCCACGAGCCCGGCATCCAGGTCCCGATACCACGAGAGGCACACGAGCGGCGAGGCCGGGAAATGCGAGAGGCGTTGCGCGTCGCTCAGGTCGAAGCCGCGCGTGTCGCGGCAGGCCACGGCCACAATGGCATCCGCCAACGCCGCAGGCGGCGGATAGAGCCGCGCGTGAGGACGCTCGGCGCCGCGCAAGACGCGCGGGCCGCGTGCCCAACGGTCGGGGCAAGCAATCGAGCTGGAAGGCGTAGCGGTGGACATGACCGCGCAGTATAGGCGAGCGCTGCAAGAGCGTCGATGTCGTTTGCGTTCAAGACGCGCGGCGGCCGTTGGTGTGCAATGCGTGGCATGAAAACGCCATCGACCGCTCAATGTCCGTTCCACGCGAAACGCGACGGGACGCCGCCTTCGCCCCCGCCCACCGGCGCATGGCCGCCCGGCCCGCCAGCTGGCCTGACCGGCTGGGGCCTGTTGCGCCGCATGTCCCGCGACCTGCTCGGCACGCTCGGCGAGTGGCAGCGCAGCTACGGCGATGTCGTGCATGTGCGCACCTTCCCCGAGCACGCGGTCATGGTGGCCGACCCACAGCTTGCGCGCGACCTGCTGGTCACGCATCACGACGCGCTGGTCCGCTGGGAACGCGGCACGAGCATATTCGCGCAGCTACACGGCCACAGCGTGCTGACATCCGAAGGCGATGCATGGCGCGTCAAACGTCATGCGATGCAACCCGGCTTCGCGCCGAAGACCGTGCAGGCCTTCGTACCGGGCGTGGCGGCGGCAACGGCGGCCGCGCTCGCGCAGTGGCCGCAGCAGTACGCGCGCTGGCCGGTGGAAAACGCGCTGACCTCGCTGACCATGGACGTGATCTTGCGGATGATGTTCTCCGCGCAAATCGGCGCGCAGGCTCGCGAGGCCGAAGACGCCGTGCGGGTGGCGAGCGAAGCCGCCAATGCCGAATTCTATTGGCCCGCCAGCGCACCCGACTGGATGCCCTGGAAACGCGCGAAGCGGCGGGCCATATGCGTGCTGAAGGGTCTCATCGAGCAGCATCTGCAAGCACGCCTTGCGCTCTCCGCTAGCGCGTGGCCCGACGACCTGCTCTCGCGTCTCTTGCATCTTCATCGCGAAGACGCGGCTACATGGCCGCTCCAGGCGGTGCGCGACGAATGCATGACCACCTTTCTCGCGGGTCACGAGACGACTGCGGCCACGCTCACGTGGTGGGCATGGTGCATGGCCTCGAACCCATCGGCGCAAGCGGCCGCGCGTGCGGAGGTGAGCGAGGTGCTGCAAGGCCGCGCGCCGGGCGCCGATGTCCGCACCGCGCTGCCGTGGGTGACGCAAACCCTCGAGGAAACGCTGCGCCTCTACCCGGCCGCGCCGGTGCTAATCAGCCGTCGCGCGCTGCGCGAGGTGGAACTCGGTGCGTGGCGGTTTCCGGCGCGCACGCTGTTCATGCTGCCCGTGCAGTTGATGCAGCACGACGCGCGCTGGTTCGCCGACCCGTCCGCATTCAAGCCCGAGCGCTTCGCCCGCGAAGCCGCGCCCGCCCAGCGCGGCGCGTGGTCGCCGTTCGGCATGGGTCCGCGTGTGTGCCTGGGGCAGCATCTGGCGATGACCGAGATGACGGTGATCGCGGCGATGCTGTTGCAGCGCTACACGCTCGCGGTGCCGGACGGCATGGCGGCCCCGCGTCCCGCGCTCAACGTGACGCTAAGGCCGCAGGCGCCACTGCATCTGGCGCTCGCACCGGCTTAGCCTTGGCGCTTCGCCGGGATCACTGCGCCCCGGCCAACGCCAGCGCATCCGCACCCGCGACGATGCGAGCCGGAGCCGCCGCATCGGTCGCCGCGCGCCAGACCGCCTCGGCCACGTCCTGCGAGCGCGTGATCGCGGTGGACTGCGCCCACTGTTCGAACACGCGCTGTCCCAGCTCGACATAAGGCTCGGGAATGCTGCCCTCCATGCGTTGCTGCGCGTTCTCGCCGAAGCGCGTGTCGGGCGCGCGGCCCGGCAGCACAACGCACGCGCGCACATTGAACGGCGCGAGTTCGTGCGCCAGCGACTCCGTGAACGCGTTGACCGCCGCCTTGCTCGCTGAATACACGGCGAGCAGCGGCAACGCGCGCAGCGTCACGCTCGACGTGACGTTCACGACGACACCGCCCTTACGCTGCCGAAACTGCGGCAGAACCGCCTGCGTGAGCGCGATGGTGCCGAGCGTATTCGTCTCGAACACGTCGCGCGCGGTCTCCATCGACATGCCTTCGAGCGCGCCCAGCACGCCGATGCCCGCGTTGTTGACGAGCACGTCGATCGGCCCGGCCGCCTCCACGGCCTCGCGTATGCTCTGCGCCTGCGTGACATCGAGCGCGAGCACGCGCAGGCGCGGCGACCGCGGCAGCACGTCCTCGCGCGGCGTGCGCATCGTCGCGACGACGTTCCAGTCGCGGTCGAGAAAGTAGCGGGCGATTTCGAGGCCGAAACCGGACGAGCATCCAGTGATCAAGACGGTTTTCATCAACGCTCCTGCAGGTGGGTTGGCAGTACCGAGACGATAAGCCTCCGTCGCCGGACTTGCTACAATCAAACGTCCACGTTTCATTTGCAGGAGTCCGGTCATGATCGACCCGCTTGCGGAAGTGGTCGCGCTGCTCCAGCCGGGCGCCTCGATCTCGAAAAGGGTGAGCGGCGCCGGCGCCTGGCGTATCCGGCGCACGGATGCCGGGCAGCCCTTTTACTGCGCGATTCTCGAAGGTTCATGCCGCCTCGAGGTGGATGGCCAGGCGCCGCTCACGCTCGAACCCGACGATTTCGTCCTGATTCCGGAGGCCCACGGCTTCGCGATGTCGAGCCTCGACCCGGCGACGACGCAGACCACCGACACCACCCCCGTCGCGCAGCTCAGCGGCGAATACCGGCTTGGCGACCTGAGCGGCCCGCCCAATGTGCAGATGCTCGTGGGTTACTGCGTGTTCGGCTCGCCCGATGCGGCCTTGCTCGTCTCGCTGCTGCCGCAGCGCATTCATGTTCGCGGCGAAAAGCGCCTCGCCACACTCGTACAACTCGTGCGCGACGAGTCGCGTGCGCAGCGGCCCGCGCGCGAGGTCGTCCTCGCGCGCCTGCTGGAGGTGCTGCTGATCGAAGCGCTGCGCTCGACGGGGGACGCGTCGGCTACGCCGGGCCTGCTGCGTGGTCTCGGCGACGCGCGCCTTGCGCCTGCGCTGCGGCGCATGCACGAAAGCCCCACCGTGCCCTGGACCGTCGCTCAGCTCGCTAAGGAAGCGGCGCTGTCGCGCTCGGCGTTTTTCGAGCGCTTCCGGCGAGCCGTGGGTGTCGCGCCGATGGAGTATCTGCTCGGCTGGCGCATGGCGATCGCGAGAAACCTGCTGCGCCGCGAAGCGCAGGGCGTGGCAGAAGTTGCGCTGCGTGTTGGCTACAGTTCGGCCAGCACATTCAGCGTGGCGTTCACGCGGCATGTGGGCGTGCCGCCTGCGCAATACGCACGGGAGCAGGCGGCGGGGTGAGGGCGCTCAGTGCGAAATGCTCTCCAGCGACTTGCCCAGCGTGCGCGGCCCCATCAGGCCGATGGCGACCATCACGAGCGCCATCGCGCCCGCGATGAAAACGAACACGCCAGTCACGCCGAACTCCTTGAGCGTGAACGCGATAACGAAGGAACTGAACACGGCCGAAAGCCGGCTCCACGAATACACGAAGCCCACGGCGCGCGCGCGGATGGCCGTGGGGTAAAGCTCCTGCTGATACGTGTGATAGGTGAACGAGATTATGTTGCCGGCGAGCGTCAACAGCACGCCAAGCGTGACGATCGCCACCGCCGCCGACGCCTGGCTGAACAACAAGCCGCTCACGATATTGATCGCCGCCATGCCGACGATCACATGCTTGCGCTCGAAACGGTCGGCAATCCAGTAGCCGAGCAGCGGACCCAGCGGTGCAGCGAGCCCGATCACCGTGGTGTACATGAGGCTCGACGTGACCGTGATGCCTTGCTTCACGAGCAGCGTGGGCACCCAGTTTGCGAAGCCATAAAAGCCCACCGTCTGGAAAACATGGAAGACGATGAGCATGACAGTGCGCTTGCCGTACGGCGGCTTCCACATGTCCGCGAATCCCGCCTTTCGCGGCACCGGGTCGGCGGGTCCTGGGGCAGGGAGCGGCGCTCCGTATTGCCGCGCCACCTTCTCTTCGAGATCCGCCAGCACCGCAGCGGCTTCTTCGGTGCGGCCTTTGCCCGCGAGCCAGCGCGGACTCTCGGGCAAATTGCGCCGGAAGTACCAGACAAAGAGCGCGCTAATGCCGCCAAGCAGCACGACCCAGCGCCATCCGTCGAGTCCCAGCAGCGCACGCGGCACGAGCAGCCACGAAAGAAACGCCACGACAGGCACGGCCGAAAAGCCGATCGCCTGGCACACCGCAAACGCTCTGCCGCGCAAATGTTTCGGCGCAAGCTCGGACAGGTACGTGCCGATGGTCACCAGTTCGACGCCTATGCCCACGCCCGAAACGAAGCGCCAGAAGTTCAAGCCGCTCGCCGTATCCTGGAAGGCCATGACCGTGTTCGCCGCGACATACCACAGCAGCGACCACGTGAAGATGGCGCGCCGGCCAAAGCGGTCCGCGAGAAAGCCACACGCGGCCGTGCCAATAAAGAGCCCGCAAAACAGCGCGGCGATAAAGCTCGCCACGCCCGAGGTGCCGAAAAGGCCCGGTGTGGTCGAAGTGAGAATGCCGCTTTTGACGAGACCCGGCGCAACGTAGCCTGTGAAGAGCAGATCGTACAGTTCGAAGAAGAACCCGAGGCTCAGCAACAGGATCAGCTTCCATACCGCGCGCGTGGCTGGAAGCCTGTCGAGACGGGCCGATATCGAGCCGTACTGCATGCTGCCGTCGGCCAGCGCGTTCGCATCGCCGGGGGTTCCATGGTCAGCGGCGCGCAAGCTCGCCGTGCCCTCCAGAATGGCCATGTTTTGTCTCCAATGTAGTCATTCGAATGAATTGTTCTTGACGCTGCGCTCACGGATACCGCGCTTTCAGCTCGTCAAACGAAGCGATCTCCCCCGCAAGCGCGCTCGCCACGACCGTCGGCGGGCTCGCGAGCCAGACGCGGCCAGGACCCGAGCGTCCCGGAAAATTACGGTTGATCGCGCTGATCGTAACCTGGCCCGCGTCGACAGAGGCGCCAGGTCCGCAATTCGCGCACGCGCCGCATGAGGGTTGCAGGAGAACCGCGCCCGCCTGTTCGAAAGCCTCGATGTAGCCGCGCTGCACGCAATAGTCGCGCACGTCGGACGTGCCGAATTGCAGATAGAGCTTCACATCGGCGGGCACGCGTATGCCGCGCGCCGCCGCCCACGCCAGCACTTCGTGGTAGCGGTCGAAGTCTTCGCGCTTGCCCGCCGTACACGAGCCGCCGTAGGCGATGTCGACGCGCGGCCGCGCTTCGAGGTCATGCAGCGCAATGCCGTTGCCGGGGTCGCCCGGCGCGGCGAGCATGGGCGAGAGGCGCGTGCAGTCGATGTCGATCACTTCGGCGTAGGGCGCGCCGGGGTCACTGCACATCCACGGCTCGATGGCGAACTCGATGCCGCGACGCTCCCGCAGAAAGCGCACGGTTTCTTCATCGGGCGCGACGATGCCCGTGAAGCCGCCCAGCTCCGCTGTCATGTTCGTGAGGGTCGTGCGCTCGTCGGTGCTCAACTGCGCGATCGCGGAACCCGCGAACTCGAACACTTTTCCTACGCCCGCGCCGGCGCGGATTCCTGGTTGCGCGAGCAGGTGCAGCACAAGGTCTTTTGCCGTCACGCCGGCGGGAATCGGGCCGTGGAAATTCACGCGCAAGGACTGCGGCACGGTCATGCGGACCGCGCCCGTCACGAACGCATTCGCCATGTCGGTCGTGCCCACGCCAAACGCGAGACACCCGAGCGCGCCGCTGTGCGGCGTATGCGAATCGGTCCCTGCCACGACCTGCCCCGGCAGCGCGTAACGCTCGGCCATCATCGCGTGGGAAATGCCTTCTGAGCCTTCTTGTATGCCGCTTTCGAGTTCGCTCAAATAGCCGTGATTGCGCACCCCATAGTCGTGCGCGAATTGACGGTGTGCAGCCGAAAGCTCGCGTACGTCAGGCAGCAGGCCGTTACGCACATGCAGCTCGCTCTTGTGCGAATAGGAAAGGTGATCTTCGAACGCGAGCAGGGTTTCGGGCTCATGCAGTGAAAGCGGCTTGCCGAACGTGGCATGCAGCATGTGCGTGGCCATCCCCGTGTAGTACTCGTGGATGAAGCGCCAGTCTGCGCGAACGAAAACGCCCGCGCCCGGCGCGAGCGATTCGCCCGTGTGCTCCGTGCGTAACACATGCCGCTCGAGGATTTTCTGCGCGAACGTACGCGGCGCGTGATTGACGGACCGCGGAACAGTCTCGATCTGCCGCATGTATTGCGCGCCGTATTTCAACAGCCCGCCGCTGCGCAGAATCGACGCCGCAAGGCCGTCGCGGGAGGCGACCAGCTCCTCGATGTCGATCGGCTCGCCGCGCCGGATGCGCTCGATCAGGCCGAAATCCGTCGACGTGAACAAGCCGATGTTGTCCGCGTTCTGACGATAGATGCGCTCGAAGCTGCGCGCGATGACGAGCCGGATGCCCGCACGGTATTCCGCCAGCGGGCTGTGCTCGCGCGATGAGCCCTTGCCATAGCGACTCCCTGCCACGGTCACGCTGAAGCCGCCGTTTCGTACGGAATCCATACCAATTGGATTGCGCCCGCCGGCCTGAAAGCCGACGTAGGGCACGCGGCCAAGACGGTCGTCGAAGCGCGTGAGCACGCTCATGGGCGTGATCTCGTCGGTCGAAACGTCGTCTCTCAACGCGTCGGGCGTGACGCCGTCCAGATCGGCGCCTCGCATGTCTGCATGCAATTGCCGCTCGACCCGTTCCGGGTCGTTGCAAAGAAACAGCACGCGGCCAGTCAATTTCGGTGTTGCCATCCATTTTCTCCTTGAGAGGAAATCTAGACGGCAGCAAGCGGCGCAATGAAGTGCTCGATCGGCAAAGGGGGCATCGCCGTTCGCGATGTCCTCGTTAACCCTCGCGCTGGACGAGCGTATCGATCAAGGCCTGCACGGCCCTCAGGCGCGGCGACTTGCGCAACGCGTGCAAGCGCAGGCTGCGGCTCGTCGCCCACGGCTCATCGAGCGGCCGGCGCACGAACCCCTGCGAGCCCGCGAAGGCAGACGCCGCGCTGGTCGGGACGATGCCGATGCCAAGCCCGGCCTCGACCATGCGGCACTGCGCGTCGAAGCTGTTGACCGTCACCGGAATCTTGAGCGGCACGCGCGCAGCGGCGGCGCGCTCCTTGAGCATCTGGTCGAGCGAGCCGCCCGCCTGCAGCGCCACGAGCGGAAAACGCAGTACGTCGTGGAACGTGAGCGCCTGCATGGCGGCCAGTTCGTGTTCGGGCGGAAGCACGACCATGAGCGGGTCATTGGCGAAGTGCCACGAATCGAGCGCACCGGGAATCCTGCCGTTCGCGGAGATCCCCACGTCGGCGCGATCTTCCATGCAGGCCCGCACGACCTCGTCGCTGATCTGTTCGGTCAGGGCGATTTGCACGAGCGGATAGCGCGCCTGAAAGACCTTGAGCCGCTCCGGCAGAAAGCCGACGATCGCGGACGCGTTCGCGAACAGGCGCACGACGCCCGCCACCTCGCCGCTGAGCGACTGGACTTCGCGCGCGAGCGACTGCAACTGGTCGAGCAGCGCCGCCGCGCGAGAAAACGCGTGACGGCCCGCCTCGGTCAATTCGACGCCCGCAGGAGAACGGATGAGCAGAGGCAGCCCCATTGCCGCTTCCAGATCCGCCATGCGGCGGCTGAGTGCCGAAGGCGCAATGTGATTGCGGCTGGCCGCCCGCGCAATGGAACCTTCCTCCACGACCGAGATGAACAGCTCGAGGCTATAGGGATCGATTCGCATGCCCGCAATCATATCAGCAGAGTCAATTAAATTCCGACCCGATTTAAATCAGAAAGGCATTTAAAAGGGAGATATAGACAAAAGAATGAATGACATCTGCGCTCTTCAGATCGCCCCATAGTTGCCGATATAGCCGGAAATAGCGGGTGAAACACGCGATCGATGCAGCAAGCATTACCGTCTTCTTTTGAGGTAATTCATACCTTGCTATTGGCGGAAATTCACTAAGTTTCGGTAATTGAAACTGATGTGAATTCGTGTGACATTTTGTTACGTCTGATTTTCACATGTCAGGGGGAATTATCGGTAACATCCGCCGCGCGTCTGACTTCAAGCAGTGACTTAATACTTCTTCGTCCGAAAATATTGCGCACGTCTCCCCTCCTCCAGGGATCCAGCGCAGGGCCGAAATTCCCGACGGGCAGCCGTAGCGAGGGCGCAATATTTACCCCCGCGAAAGCAAAGGACAGATACGCACGTTCGCGCTGTAGCGCGAGCCGCGCGGCGCACGTAGCGGGCGCAGGGCTCATCGAGCCGTTGTGCGGCGTCTGCCAAAACTCATTCTTCAGACCTTAGCCAGCCTCTGAGCGCGCAGCGCGCGCCGTCGCCGGCTGGGCGTCGCTTTGTCTTTTTCGAGCACGATGAAACTCTTTTATCTCTTGCTGTCCTCGTCGCTATTCCTCGCGGCGTGCGGCGGCGGCGGTTCCGGAAGCTCCGGCGATGCAACCAATGCCTCGGCCACGTCGCAAAACTCGAGTGGCGCCAATGGCGGCAGCAACGCGGCCGCAGCGAATGCGGGCACGACCGCGCTCAAGCCCGGGACGATGACCTGCGGCTCCGCCTCGACTTCGAGCGCGAGTTCCGGCAGCGCGCTCGTTTCAGCCGATACGCCGACCACGCAAAGCGGCCGCATCTTCGCCTCGGCCACAGCGTTCCCTGTTGCCTTGACGACCAACGCGCCCGCCGCCGACACGCTGATCTGGTCGATCGCCGACCAGTTCGGCAACGTGGCCGCGAGTGGCCGCCTGCCCGTGACGGCAGGCCCCCTGACGACCACGCTCTCCTGCTCGTCCACGCTCGCGGGCTACTTCGCCGTGTCGGCCACGCTCGCCAACGCCGGCGGTCAGCTGCCCTCGCTCGGCACCCGGCCCGCGGGCACCGCGACCTTCGGTGTGCTGCCCAATCTGGCCAACATCGTGCCGACGGTCACGTATGCGCGTCAGGACCTGCATCGCTTCGGCATGCAAGGCGAGGACGACAACACCTCCGTGCTCTCCTCGCTCGGCATCTCGTGGACGTACGACCATCGCGAGCTGTACAACATGGAGCCGAACGGCCCCAACACCTTCAACCCGAACGCCAATAACCTCGATCCGTTCTACACCACGGGCCAGGTGATGCGGCTCGTGCGTCTGGACGGCATTCCCGCGTGGGCGAGCCCCACGGGCGCGTTCGAGGACGAAGCGCTTGCGCCTTCCGATCTCTCGTACTACCAGAACTACATGGCCCGGATCGGCACGGAGTCGAACCTCATTCGGACGACTTATTTTCCGAACCAGTCGGCCAACTATTACCAGCTCACCTGGGAACCGGACGCGCAATGGCAAGGCACGAACGCGCAGTTCGTGCAGCTGTATCAGACCGTTTATCAGGGCATCCATTCGACTGACCCGCATGCTGTCGTGATGGGTCCGACCGATACGGCGCCCTCCGGCACCGCCAGCCAGCTCAAGACGCTCGCGCCACTCGGCTACGCGCAGTACATCGACGGCGTGACGACGCACGGCTACTACGACATCAACGGCACCTCGCCTTCGTACCCGCCGGAACGTCTCGCGACCGATCCCGCCAACGCATCCGGCTCGCTGATCGGGCAAATGCGCGCGCTGCGCAGCGAAATGGCCGCCGACTACAAGCCGGGCATGAAGCTGTTCAGCACGGAGCTGGGCATCAGCTATGACAACGGCTCGTCGTACGGCGCCAACTATCCGAGCGCCAACATCCTGTACGCACAAGGCGCACTGGTGGCGCGCAGCCACGTGATCATTCTGGGCGAAGGCGCCGATCAAACCTGGATCTTCTATGGCGCGGACTTCCCGGGCCTCGTGGGCTATGGCACGTTCTTCGATCTCGCCGACGCCCAGGGCCAGTACGGCGCGCAGAACATCAGCCCCAAGCCGGCGGCGATGGCTGTCGCGGCGATGACGCGCATTCTCGACGGCACCAACACGCTCGGCCCGGTGAACGGCACGCCTTCGGGTGTCTACGCCTATGCGTTCCAGCAGCTGAACAACGGCGCGGTCATCACCGCGCTCTGGACGCACAACAACAGCGTGTGGAGCGCGAGCAGCGGCTACAGCTCGACCTATAGCGTGGCCTATACCCTCGCAGTGGATGCGCCCGGCACGAGCGGCACGGTCACCGTGCTCGACGAGATGGGCAATCCGACAACGATGGGCTACACCAATGGCCAGCTCTCGCTGAATCTGACTGAATCACCGGTGTACGTGGTTTCGCAGAATGCCTCGGTGGCGAGCGCCAATGCGACGCTTCCGACGGGCTACGTGGCGAACTGAGCGAACTGCGCGGCCACCTGACCGCGCGAAAAGCGGCACCCCGAAGCGCCCGGCCCGCGGACACGGTTCCGCGGGCCGGGCGCTTCGTCCGTTTACCGTCGACAGGCTTGCTCCCCGTGAACCGCACATCGTTGCGGTTGGCAACGAATCGAAATATACGCGAGAATATAGCGCTACCGCCCCGGTCCCCTCCTCAATGGGCGGCAAGACAACTGGAGCGACATCAGGTGAACACTGGCAGCAAGGAAGCGGTGGGAGAAAAATTCTCGGCCGACGCCATGGAGCACGCACGCGTGATGACCTGGAAGGCAATCGAGCAGATTGCGGCGGCCATCCGGCCCGGCATGCGCGAATCGGAAGCCACGGCGCAAAGCAAGGCCATCCTCGAAGCGCTGGGCATGGACCGCATCTGGCATCCCGTGCTGATCCGCTTTGGCGAGAACACGCTGCGCATCTTCAAGGAGCGCTCCGAAGGCGACCCCGTTCTGGGCGCGGACGACATCTTCTTCATCGACCTTGGCGTCGTGTGGAACCAGCATGAAGGCGACGCGGGCGCAACCTTCGTCACCGGCGGCGACCTGGAAATGCGGCGCTGCGCGCGCGACGTCAAGATCATCTACGACGAGGTGGCCATCCACTGGCGCAGCACGGGCTGCAGCGGCAAGGCGCTCTACGAATTCGCCGCGGAACGCGCGAGCGCCTATGGCTGGCGCCTGAACGTCGATATCAAGGGCCATCGCGTGAGCGACTTTCCGCACGCCATTTACCGGGCCGGCGACCTCGGCGACTTCGAAACGGTGCCGGCCGCCGGCTTGTGGATCCTCGAAATACAGATCGCACATCCCACGCGTGCGTTCGGCGCGTTCTACGAGGACCTGCTCGCTTAGCGCCACACGCTACGCGCGAAGCAATCAGGCTGACGACGTCTGCGCCTCATAGCTGCGCTGAGCGCGGTCGTCCTGCAACACGCGCCGCCCCGTGCGCGTGAGCAGCACGAGCACGATGGCCAGCAGACTCGTGCCGAACAGATAGCCCGGCGGAATGAATCTGGCGTCCGTGAATCGCGCCACGACCGAGATATAAAAAGGCGCCAGCCCGCCGAACAGCATCACCGCCGTGTTGTATGCGATCGCCACGCCCGTGGAGCGGCCTTGCACCGTAAAGATCTTCACGAGCATGCCGGGGTGGGCGGCGCCTTGCAGCGTCAGGAACAGCATGCCGACGACCTGCACGAACATCAGCCTGTTCTCGCTCGGCTGGGCGAGCAGGTACCAGAAGAGCGGAAAGACACACACCATCCACCCCGCAATAAATAAGCAGAACAGACGATAGGCGCCAATGCGGTCGGCGAGCATGCCGAACACGGGTGAAAGGATCGACATCACGAGGCTCGTCACGAACACGCCGCGCAGCGTCGAGCCCAGCGAAAGATGCAGCTGGAACTGCGCATAGTTCGGCAAATAGGCATTCCACACGTAATTGAGCGAGGTGCCCGCGATCATCACGCCCATCGCGCACACGAGCGCATCGCCGTTTTCGCGCACGAACTGGCGCGCCCGCACGAGCGTGGGTGCCTGCGCGGCGGGGCGCGCCTGCATGCGCTGAAAGTCGTCCGACTCGCCAATATGATGCCGCAGATAGAAGCCGATGGGCCCGACGAGCGCGCCGACCAGGAACGGCACGCGCCATCCCCACGCAGCGAGCGCGTCGTGCGAAAGATGACTCGTCAACAGGTAGCTGCAGCCTGAGGACAGCATGGCCGCCACGCCGAGCGAGACCATGTTGAAGCTGCCGTAGAACATCTTCTTGCCCGGCGGCGCCACCTCGTAGATCGTGACCGACGAAAGCGCGAACTGCGCGCCCACCGCAAAGCCCTGCACGAGGCGGCCGATCACCACCAGAATGGGCGCTGCGAGCCCGAGCGTGGCATAGCCCGGCGTCAGCGCCAGCAGCAGCGAGGCCACGGACATCGCCACCATGATCCACGAGAGCGCCTTCACGCGCCCCGCGCGGTCCGCGTACATGCCCATCACCACGCCGCCTATCGGCCGCACGAGAAAGCCGACCGCGAACGTTGCGAACGTCAGCAGCAAGGACTCGCCGCGATTCACGCCGGCGAAAAACGTCCGCGCGATCAAGCTCGAAAAATAGGCATATACCGCGAAGTCGAACCATTCGAACGTGCCGCCCGCCACAGTCGTGATGATGACTTTGCGGATCTTTCTGGCTTCGCTGACCGTTTCCATCGGCTTAGGCTCCCGTGCGCATCGCGCGCAGGCTTTGCGCGAAGAAGTCCTGGACCACCTCGACCACCTGCAGGCCGCTGTGGGCGATGTTCTCGAGTTCGTCGAAGCGTACGTCGATACCGGCCGCCTCGAACGATGCCTTGAGCGCTCTAAGGCGCTCCGGGCGCGTTCTGCCCGCATCGTTGATGCCCGGCAGGTACATCGGGCTGTCGCCGCGCACGGTGATTTCCCACGTTTCGAGGTCCGCGCGGCCCACCACCATCTGCACCGGCACCCGGCGCAGCGCGGCGAGATCGAAAGGCTTGCCGAAGTGCCGCTCGAAGCCGCCCACGCCCAGCCACCAGTCCTTCGACGCGTCCAGCAGCGTGACGTTGCCCGGCGCGCCGATGGTGGCCGCCCACAAGCGTTCGGGGTGAACATACGCGAAACGGTTGACGAACTGGCCGCCGCCCGAGTAGCCGAACAAGGCGAACTTCTCAAAGTGCTTGCCGTAACGTTCGCCGACTTCGCTCACCATGTCGAGCAGAACGTTATCGTAGTGGATGTCGCCTTCCACGAGGCGCTTGAAGCCGCTGCGATCGCCGTCGCCGCGCACGCCCACCGGAAAGAGCGGACAGAGCACGATGCAGCGGTTCCAGCGGCCGAAGCCCGCAAATGCATCGCGGTACTGAATGAATTGCCGGCCGGTGCCGTGCATCACGACAACCAGCTCGACGTCGTTGCCAGGCGCAATCACTTCGGGCGGCACGTAAAGCGTGTAGGGGAACCGCGCATCGTGCCGGCTCGCGTACACCGTGGTCGAGCCCAGGTCATAGAGCGCTTCGGCTTTCGCTTTGTCCACCGTAAGCGGCCTTTCTGCAACTTCGGACATCGGTCTCTCCTCCCAATTCGTTTCGCGTATGGCGTTTATCAAGCTTCAAGCCGCTTCGGCAATCGGCTCGTGCTGGAGGCTGTAGCGAGTGAAAACGCGGTTCAGCGCAGGCATTGGTGCAACGTCCATCTCGCCGCTGGCCGGTTCCATGACGATCATCGCGACCGTTGCACTCAGCGTGTGGCGCGTGCCCGGGCGCGGCGGACGGCAAACCGAATGCGGCGTGCCGAACGCGTCGAACAGCGCGGCTTTCACCGCGTTGCGGTCCACCTTCGGCGCGGCGTTGAGCAACTGACGCACGCGCCAGTCGCGGTAGTAGCTGTCGGGCGAGTTTTCGCAGCCGGTGTCGCGCAGCTTCGTGCGGGCGACCGGACTCATCCAGTGGTTCGCATGCACGATCAGTTGATCGTCGTTTGGCCAGATCGGAAACGCCTCATCCGGCGCGCATTCGAAATCGATGCCGAAGCCCTCGGCCATGCCCAGCATGATGTTGTTCGAGCACGACTTGGGCGTCGTGGCGATCGTGCGCATCGCGTTGGCGAAGACCGGCTCTTCGAGCACGCGGCGACGCAGGAGCGAAAGCGGCACGCCCATCTGCGTGAAATCGCGATCCGATTCGAGGTAGTTCGCCGTGATCGACACGCCCGCCGCATTCAGGCCGCTGCGCGCGAGGCCGCCCGCTTCGACGAAGGTCAGATAGTCGGGGCCCTCGTCGTTGCGCACGCGCAGGACGATGCCGGTATCGACGCAGTCGGCTTTCCAGTCCCAGTTCTGCGCGTGGATCAGCCGCCCGTTCGCGCAACGCGAAGGCAGCACGAGCACGCCCGTACAACCGTCCTCGTCTTCGGCATCCGCCGGTGTCGTCTTGTCGGCGCGCGCCTTGGCCAGCACCTCGGTGCGGGCATTGATCATGACGATGTCTTCGAACGGCACGTCCGCGCCCACCGCAATGCCGCGCATTTCGTCCAGATACGCCGGCTGGAACTCGCCGATCGCCTGTTCGAGCGAGCGGATCAGCGCCGTTTGCGACGCTTCGCTATAGCCGATATTGCGCAGCGTCTGGCCGTAGCGCGACGCGCTCAAACGAACGCGGCCGGCCACGGCGCGGCCATATTGCACCCCGCGCTCATAGGGCTTGCCGGAGACGCTGACGAACGGAAACGGCTGGATTTGCGGCATCGAATCACTCCCACGCAAGAAACGAATGAACTTGATGAAACGATTCTCGGGCGAGAGAAATAAAATAAAAAGCGTTATTTTGTTTACTGAAAGGAAAGATTTTTTTGTGCTTCGTGCGATCATGCGGGGCACGGCATGACATGCCAAAAGCGGCCCGAGGAGGCGAAAGATGAGCGAAATCCGGATGCTCCGGACCTTTCTGGCGATCGAGAAGCACGGCACCATGGCGGCCGCCGCCGATCGCATGGCGCTGACCCACGCGGCGGTCGGCGCGCAAATGCGCACGCTGGAACGCGTGTGCCAACGCCAGTTGTTCGACCGCAGCGGCCGCAGCATCCAGCTCAACGACGCGGGCCGCTCGATCATCGAGCAGGCGCGCACGGTGGTGGCGGCCTACGACTCGCTGCTGCGCGGCGTGGCCGACACGCACAGCATCGAAGGCACGGTCACGATCGGCTCGACCGTGTCGTCCATGGGCTTTCTCGCCGCCAACGTCATCAAGCTCAAGGTGCCGTACCCCGCGCTGAACGTGCGCCTCACCCATGGCAGCAGCCCGGAACTGGAGCGCCAGGTGCGCGCGGGCGAGATCGACGCCGCGGTGCTCATCAGCGAACCGCGCAGCACCACGCTGCCGGAATCGTGGGAGTCGCTCTACGAGGAGCCGCTCGTGCTGCTGGCCAATCCGGCAGTCGGTCCCGCCGACGCGTCGGCGGCCTCGCTGCTCAAGCGCTTGCCGTTCATCGGCTTCGAAGGGGCATCGCTCACAGGCAGACACGTGGCGAGCCTGCTGCGCCGTTTGCGCGTGGAGGTCAATCCGGTGCTGGAAATGAATTCGATTGCCGCGATTGCCGATCTGGTCCGGCAGAACGTGGGGGTGTCGATCGTGCCGAGCCTGCGGCACGCGGCGTGGGCCGACGACCCGCAACTGTTCGTCAAGCCGATTCCCGGCACCACATGGCGCAGGCACGTGGCCTGGTACGAGTTCGGCCGCCAGCCGCGGGCAACGGCGATCGTGAAGAATCAGCTGCTTGCGGCGCTCTCTAATTCGTAAGCTTTCCTGATTGATTTCATCGCGTGGCGAAGAAAGCCGGAATGGCGGATGCGACCAGCGGCCCCATCCAACGCGATCGCAGGATTCGACGCAGCGACCGAAATCAACGAAAATACCGCGAACTTACTGGAAAGAAACATGAAACGACTGTTACTCGCCGCGCTCACCGCCGCCTCGTTCGCCACCTGCGCTCATGCACAGAGCAACGCGGCCGGCTCGTTCGCCACCCCCGCAGGCACGGTGCAATTCGTGCGCGACGACCGCGACTTCGTGGCGGTCCTCGGCAAGGACATCTTCGACCGCTTCGACGCGAAAACGCTCACGCATTTCGACGAAATGGGCCACGACAACAGCACGATTACGCGCATGCTCGTGCAGACCGACTTTGGCCCCGTGCTGTACGACTTTCGCCGCAATCCGCCGCTCGTGCAGCACGTGAGCGCGCGCATGACGATCAAGCGCGTGTTCTGGCAACCCGACGAAGTCGTGATGCAAGGCTCGGAGGGCTGGTTCCGGCTCAAGAACGGCGCGCTCACGAAGCTGCAATCGTCGACGACCACCTACCGCACCAACTAGACCGCTCAGGCGTCTTTTTCGTCCTTCTCCTCGCCCTGCGAGTCGCGAGCCGCGATCTTCAGCTGACGCAGCTTGTGATAAAGCGTTTTCTTCGGCATGCCAAGCTCGTCGCTCGCCTGGGCGACGTTGCCGTGATGGCGCCGCAGGGTGTTCTCGATCAGCATGCGTTCGAAGTACGCAATCTGGTCCGCAAGCGTCTCCCCTTTCGCCGTCGCCGCGCCCGCGGAAAGCAGGCTGTCGCCGGTTAGTCCGAGCACGAAGCGGTCGGCGACATTCTGCAGCTCGCGCACGTTGCCGGGCCATGCGTGCGTCATGAGCTCGGACACCTGCGCGGCGGTCACGACCGGCGCCGGCGTGCCGAAGCGGCGCGCGGCCGCGAGCACGAAATGTTCGAACAGCAGCGGGACGTCTTCGCGCCGCTCGCGCAGCGGCGGCAATTCGATCTGCGCAACGTTCAGCCGGTACAGCAGGTCCGCGCGGAAGTTGCCCTCGGCGGAGACTTCGGCGAGGTCCGCCTTCGACGCGGCGACAATGCGGCAATCCACCGGAATCAGCTCGTTCGCGCCGAGGCGCTCGACGACGCGCTCCTGCAGCACGCGCAGCATCTTGATCTGCAGCGGCATCGACATCGTTTCGATTTCGTCGAGAAAGAGCGTGCCGCCGTTCGCCCATTCGATCTTGCCCACGCGCTTCTTGATCGCGCCCGTGAACGCGCCCGCCTCGTGCCCGAACAGTTCGCTCTCGAACACCTGCTCGGGCAGGCCGCCGCAGTTCAGCGCCACGAAATGCGCGTCGCGCCGCGCGCTGAAGTCGTGGAGGCTGCGCGCGATCAGTTCCTTGCCGGTGCCCGTCTCGCCCGTGATCAGCACCGACACGGACGTATCGGCGAGGCGCAGAATTTTCTTGCGGACCTCCGCCATGGCCGGCGACTTGCCGAGCACGAGCGCCTCGATCCCCTGCCAGTTGTGCAATGACGCGCGCAGGCCCTCGACTTCGAGCGTGAGCCGGCGTTTCTCGACCGCGCGGGCCACGCGGCCCGCGATCACGTCGGACGAGAACGGCTTTTCGATGAAGTCGTAGGCGCCCACGCGCATGGCGCTGACCGCCGTCGAAATGTCCGCGTGCCCGCTGATCAGCAACACCGGAATTTGCGGGTCGATCGCCATCACATGGTCGAGCAGCTGCAACCCGTCGATGCCGGGCATGCGCACGTCCGAGACGATCACGATCGGGGCGCCCGGGGCGATGTCGGCATAGGCATCGGCCGCCGACGCATATGCGCTCACCGGGAATCCCGCCAGCGCCACCGCCTGCTCGACGCCGATGCGCACGTTCTCGTCATCCTCGACGACCAGCACGCGAATCTCATTTGCCCTGTCATCTGCCATGTTCTGTCCTTTGCGGCTCGGCGGCCGCGAATTCGATCGTGAAGCGGGCCCCGCCTTCGTCGCCATTCGTGGCCGTGATTTTCGCGCCAAAGCCTTCGACAATGCGCGACGTGATCGCGAGCCCCAGCCCGAGACCTTGCCCGCGCGGCTTGGTCGTCACGAACGGCTCGAACAGGTGCGCCCGCACTTCCGGCGCGATGCCGGGGCCGCTATCGTCGATCGTAAAGCGCACGCGGCCTTGCGCGTCGGGCTCGCTCGCCTCCATCGCGATCACACGCTTGCTCGCGTCGCGCACCGCGTCGAGCGCGTTGCCGAGCAAGTTCACGATCACTTGCTGCAATTGGCTGGACTCTGCGTACACCGTGGTGCCCGGCGCGATCCGCACGTCGAGTTGCACCGCTTCGTCGCGAATGCGCGACTCGTAGATAAGCCTTGCATGCGCAACGGCTTCGCCAAGCGACACCGCCACGCGCTCCACGTCCGGCTTGCGCGCGAACGCCTTCAGCTCGCTCGTGAGCACCGCCATGCTGTCCACGAGACGCCCGACGCGCTCGAGATTGGCAATCGCCTGCGCGGGTTGATTGCGTTCGAAGAAAGTGCGCGCATTGTCGCAGAGCGTGCGGATCGCGACGAGCGGCTGATTCAGCTCATGCGTGAGCCCGGCCGCCATCTGGCCGATCACGGCGAGCTTGCCGGCATGCACGACTTCCTGCTGTGTGGCGCGCAGGCGCTGCTCGGTGCGTTCGCGCTCGGCGATCTCACGCTGCATCTGCGCATTGGCCTGCGTGAGCGCGGCGGTGCGCTGCGCGACGGTCGTTTCCAGCTGGTCGTTCGCGCGCCGCAACGCTTCTTGCGCCTTGAGCTTTTCCACGATCACGCGGCGGCGCTGCACCGCATACAGCGCATAGAGCGCGGCAATCGCAAACAAGCCCGTCACGAACGCGAACGCAAGCCGCTGCTGGCGCCGCGCGCCCGCCGTGTCGAGCAGCACCATGATCGTGTCCTGACCTTGTGGCGCGGGACTCGACATCACCAGAAAGCGTCCAGTACGGCCCGCGCGGCGCAGGTCGGGGAAGAGGCCGATCCACGCGTTGTCGTTCCAGTCGCCAACGCGCCGGTATTGCAGCGCCTCGACGATGCGGCCCGCGTATTGCCGCGACGCCTGAATATCGCGCTGCTGCGGCTCGGTGATCGCCCGCATGGCGGTGAATTTCCATTCGGGTTGGGTCGAGATCACGATCACGCCGTTGCTGTCGACGACGATGGCCGCTTCGCCAGGCGTGCGCCATGCGGATTCGAGCGCGTCGACGCTGACCTTCACGGCCGCAGCTCCAATTGCCGCATTGCCAACATTGCCATCGTGAATCGCATTCGCGAAGTACAGCCCCGGCACGCCGGTGTTCGTGCCAATGCCGAAGAAGCGGCCGCGGCCCTGCGCGAGCGCGTCCTTGAAGTACGGGCGATACGACACGTTGGTGCCGACAAAGCTGACCGGCTGGTTCCAGTTGCTCGCGGCGATCACCGTGCCGTGCGCGTCGATCACGTCTACGGCGCCGCTGCCGACATCGTTGTTGACCGCTTCGAGGTAGGCATTGACTGCGGGCAACATGCCGCGCGCTTCATCGGGCGATGACTTGAGCAACGCGCGCACGCTATCCTGGCGCGCCACGAGCGCGGGGACCATCTCGAAGCGTCCCAGCTCGCTTTTCAGGCTCGCGGCGTAGAGGTCGAGGCGATGCTCGCCCACGTCGGCGAGCGCGTCGATCGCGCGGTTCCATGCGAACTCCACCGCGGCGGCGGCCGCGCCGACATACAGCACGGCCGCCGCCGCCCATCCCCACCATGGAATGCCCTTGTAACGCATCTGCACGTTCACCCTCGTCGATTGGCTGCCGCCAGACGGCGGGTTCAGCGAACACCGCGCGCCGATTGGACCAGCGACGCTATCGCGAAGGCGCGTGCGAGGCTCGCACGCAGGGCGCACGGCGGCGCGTCATGCGCCGAAATGCGCGAGCAGGATGAGCGTCACGGTCACGACGATGGCGCCGCCAATGCGCGTGGCGATCTGCGCGAACGGCATGAGCTGCATGCGGTTCGCGGCGGTGAGGATCGCCACGTCGCCGGTGCCGCCCTGGCCGCTGTGGCACGCGTTCACGATTGCGGTGTCGATAGGGTACATCTTCATCAGGCGGCCCACCACGAAGCCCGTGCCCATGAGCGTGACCACGGTCGCGGCAATCGTCACGACGTTGACGAGCGTGAACGCGGCCATGAGCTTGTCCCACGGCGTCATTGCCACGCCGATGGCGAACAGCAGCGGGTACGTAACCGCCGTCGAGAAGAACTTGTAGACCACGAACGCGCCTTCCTGCAGCGGCGGCGAAACCGCGCGCGCGAGCTTTACGAGCACGGCGAGGAACAGCATGGCCACCGGCGCGGGCAAACCGAACAGCTTGTTCGCCATCAGGCCGATGAGGTACAGCGTGATCGCCGTGATACCGGCCGCGGCGATGTGGCTCACGTCCACATGCCCGCGAATTTCGTCGTTCGACGACGACGCCAGTTCATCGGTTGCGCCGACTTGCAGGCGGCCGTTGCCGGTGAGATGCGGCATGCGCCGGCCCAGCATGTCGAGCATGCCCGAGAGGATGATGGCGATGAGGCTGCCGAGCATCACGGGCGGCAGCACCTGTGCGAACAGATCGCCTTGCGCCACATGCATGATTTCCGAGTAGCCCACCGAAAGCGGAATCGCGCCTTCGCCCACGCCGCCCGCCATGATCGGCACGACGATATAGAGCAGCGTGTGTTTGACGCCAAGGCCGAGCGCAGCACCCACGGCCGTGCCCACGATAGTCGCCGCAACCGTGCCGGCCGCGAGCGGAATGAAGATCTTCAGGAAGCCTTGAATCAGCACGCGCCGGTCCATGCTCAGAATGCTGCCGACGATGATCGAGGCGATGAAGAGATACAGGAAGTTGGTCTGCTTCGTGAACTCGACCGTGAGGTGCTGCACGGGCTGGGGCAGCACGTGGTAGTACACGAGCGCCGAAGGCACGAAGGTCGCGAGAATCGCCGCCGCGCCGATATTGCGCAGAAGCGGCAGGCGCTTGCCGAGTTCGGCGCACGTGAAGCCGCAGAACGCGAGCACGGCGATGGCCATCGAGATCTCGCCGGGCACCTTGCCGGTCACCGCGAAGCCCGCGATTAGCGCAAACAGGATCACGTAGATCGGCAGCGGAATGATGCCGATGCGGATTTCCATCAGCTTCCACCAGCCTTCGGGCCAGAAGCGGGTGGGAGTCGTGGAGGATGATTCGGGGACCGACTGGCTCACTTGCGAGGCGGTGGATGCGGATGCGCTGTTCTGCACGGGATGTCTCCTTCGTTTTCGCGACCGGACTGCGTCGCGTCTCCGGTGCTTGTTTAATAACGGGTTCGGACTATCGAGAAATAGGCCGCCGGGCGTCTATATAGCAGTAGCCGTGCCAGCGCGTTTCACCCTGCCACACCAACCATAACTTGTTGATTTGTTGATAATTTTCTAGAAGCGCCTCCGATCCCTTCACCCCATCGCTCCGAAATTTCAGAATCGGCCCGAGCCGCAGGCTGAAATCTCGGCCTGCCTGCCGACCGCTTGCATCCGTCGCCAATAACAACGGCCCGACCCTTGAGCCGATCGCAAGAATCATTTTCAGAATTTGTTCTGGTACAGCACCGAACGTTGGCCGAAGATGAATCACCGCAACTTGAGGAGCGAGCCATGAAGATCGTCTTGCCAGGATGCGCCGCTGTTTGCGCCGCGGTGCTGTGGAGTACCGGCGCGCTGGCCGCGCCACCGGGTTCCGCTTACCAGACGCCGGTGCAGTTATCGAGCGGAAGAAACCTGCTTTGCAGCGTGAACGAATCACAGCCTGCAGGCGAAACCGCGGTGCTCACGCGCCGCGAGCAAGTGGAGGCCGATGTCCTCGCCACGCAGCGCTTGCGGCTCGTAAGCGGACCGGAGTCGCCTTATCCCTCTGCCTATACGGCGCCGAGCGTGGCCTGCGTGAACGCGGGTTGATGCCGCAATAAGAACAAAGGGCTCGATTCGCCTGACGAATCGAGCCCTGCGCGCATTCAGACCGGATTAGAAGCGCGTACGCACGCCCGTCGTCACTTCGACCTGATTGGTCGCCCCGAAGGTCGTGCCAACCGTGTAGCCGCCGTGCAGCTTCATGTAGTCGCCCGCCAGGTACACTTCGGTGCGCTTCGAGAGGTGATAGAAGACCGAGCCGTAGAGCGTTTCCTTGAAGCCGTTGTGCAGCCCGCTCGCAGGATCGAATGCGCCTACGTTGGCGTTCGGAATATCGCCATCGACGTTGTACGCAGCGTTGTGCGTGCGCATTTGCTGATAGCCCAGTTCGTAGTCGAACGCGCCCTTCGGCACGAGCTTGAACGACACCGTCCACGCATTGTCCTGACGCTGGCCGAGCGCACCCTGATTGCCCCAGTAGCGGAAATAGCCCGCATTGGCGCGCACGATGCCGATCGTGTAGTTGCCGCCCACCGAGAACGCCTGGTTCGTGTTGCCGTTGTTGTTCACATGGTTGTAGAAGGTCGAGGCCGTCCAGGTCGGGGCGTTGTAGCCGAGCGCGAACTGATAGTTTGCGTTATTGCCAAAGCTCGTTGAATTGCCGAACGCGTAGCCCGCTGCCGCGTAGATCCCGTTGTCGAACACCTTCTTCCATGCGACGCCATTGTTATAACGGGTGCCCGTTGCGCTCGCAGCGTAGAAAATCATCTGCTTGAAGTTGTTCGCGTTGGTCCAGCCGCCCTCTTCCGTCGTGAGCTTCGCGTTGCCGTACGGGTCGCCGTAAATGGCCGCGGCGTCGCGCGCGATGGTGTTCTGGAAGCCCGCCGTGATCTTGCCGAAGCGGTCGTCCTCCAGGCCCACCCACGCGTCGCGGTCGAAGATCTGACCCGGGTCTTCCATCTGGCCGTCGCTCACACGGTATTCGCTTTCGAGCCGGAAGATCACCTTCGTGCCGCCGCCGATGTCTTCAGCGCCCTTCAAGCCCCAGCGGCTGCCGCTGAACCACGGTTCACCGGCAATGCCCATGCCGATCACGTGATTGCCGTTGGCGTCGGCATGCGACTGATACGTGGGAACGCTCAGGTCGATGAGACCATACAGTTGAACGCTCGACTGCGCGTGTGCGCCGCTCGCCGCCAGTGCGCCAACCGTCACGGTGAATGCAAGGTGCCTTCTCTTCAAGATCGTCTCCAGGGTGCTGTGTGGAAGTTTTCATGGACCCGCTGGCATCACTCACCGGTTGCGGCGAGCCGTGTGAATCAGCGGGTGAGACGAATAGTAGAGAGGTGAATCCTTCGCGATTCTTTCACGACCGCTTGGTAATGCTAAGTAAAATCACTAATACCGGTAAAGAAGCGGACCTGTTCACGCCGGCATGGGGTCCTTCGCGCGAAGGATGTAGCCAAGGCCGCGCAGCGTGGTGATTTGCACGCTCGATTCCGCAAGATGTTTGCGCAGCCTGTGAATGTAGATGTCGATCGCGTCCACACTCGGGTCGTCGCTCAGGCTGCAGATGCGCTCGAGCAGCGCATGCTTGGGCACGGCCTTGCCCTGGCGCAGCATGAGTGCCTCGAGTATGGAGTGCTCGCGCCTGCGTAGCGTGAGCGGCGCGTCCTTGTGACGGAATTCGCGCGTGTCGCAAACGTACTGCAGGTCGCCGCAGGTGAGCCAGCCCGACTTCTCGCCCGTCTGCCGCCGTATCAGCGCCTTGATGCGCGCCACCAGTTCGCGGCTGTCGAACGGCTTGACCACGTAATCGTCGGCGCCGGCGCCGAAACACGCCACCTTGTCGTCGATCGAGCCATGCGCAGTCAGCATGAGCACGGGCACGTTATTGCGCCTGCGCCGCAAGCGGTTGAGCACGTCCTTGCCGCTCAGGCGCGGCAGGCGCATGTCGAGAAGCACGAGATCGTAGCTCTGCGTGAGCAGCACGGAATCCGCGGCCTCTCCGTCGACCACGCAGTCCACCGTGAAATTCTCGGCGCGCAACAGGTTGACGATCCAGTGCGCGAGTTCGGCATTGTCTTCTACGAGCAGCAGCTTCATGGTCCTTCCTCACTTCTTCTCATCCGGGCCACACAGGCAAGCGCACCGTCGCAACAAGACCCACGCGCGCGGCCCCTGCGGCCACGCTCACCGAGCCGCCGTGCGAGCGCGCGACCTGGTGCACGATGGCAAGACCGAGGCCTGTGCCTTCGGTATCCGCCGCGACGCGATAGAAGCGCTCGAACACATGCGCGCGGGCCTCGGCGGGGATGCCTGGGCCGTTGTCCACCACCTGCAGCATGACCTCGCTGCCTTCGCTGCGGCAGATGGCGGTCACGCGGCCGCCGGGCTGCGTGTAGCGTATGGCGTTGTCGATCAGGTTCGACACGAGCGAGGCAAGCAGGCCCGTATTGCCCGCCACGTGCACGTCGTCGGCGAGTTCCGCGCCGAGATCGATGCCGCGCCGCTCGGCGGCCTGAACCATCTCTTCGAGCACCGAAGACACGACCTCGGTGAAATCGACACGTGTCTGGCTGCGCGACGACTGCGCCATCGACTCTGCCTGCGCGAGCAGAAGTAGTTGATTCGTCAACTCCGCCATTTTCTGGCTGGTGCGGCGCACGCCTTTGAGCGCGTCGTATAGCGCAGGGTCGCGCGCGTCGCATTGGCTCGCGAATTGCGTTTGCGTGGTGAGCAGCGTGAGCGGGGTGCGCAACTGGTGCGCCGCGTCGGCAATGAACTGGCGCTGCATGGCGGCGTGCACCTTGAGGCGCGCGATGCACTGGTTGATCGCTTCGACGATTGGCCTCAGCTCCGAAGGCAGATGGTCCGGGCGGATCGGCTCCAGTTGCACGGGCTCGCGGTCGGCCACGTCGTCCTTGAGCTTCATGAGCGGCCGCAGTTCGAGCGTGAGCCCGAGCGGCACGAGCAGCGCGACGAGCGCGAGCATGAGCCACTGGCGTGCAAGCTGCGGCCTCCACAAGGCGCTGATCATCGCTTCGCGCGACGCGATCGTCTTGCCAACGATCACCACGACGCGTTCGGCGCGGCCCGAGTCGTAGAGCATGCGCTCGTAGGCCACGGCGCGAATCGGCATACCTGCGTACGCGGTGTCGTAGAACACAGGCGCGTTGGCGGTATCCGCGCGCGGCAGCGGCAAGTCCGGCGCGCCGCCCAGCAGGCGGCCGTTGCCGGCCAGCACCTTGTAGAAAACGTGGTCCTGCCACGGCGATTCGAATAGCTCCAGCGCCGCAGGCGGAATCGACGCGCGGAGGGAACCGTTGTCCCAGTCGACGTCTTCGATGATCGTGCGCGCCGAATTCAGCAGCGAATGGTCCTGCACGAGATCCGCAGTCTGCCGTGCGGCGTCATACGACACGCCGCTCGTCACGACGACAAATACGGCGAGCGGCACCAGCAGCCACAACAGCAATCGCGCACGCAGACTATGCACCATGTCACGCTCTCAAAGGTACGAGCCGCGAGATGGCGCGCGCAGGACGGCGCTCGGCGTGCTTCATTTCGCGCTGACGAATTCGTTCGTATACGTGCCGGACAGATCCACGTGCTTGCCCTTGACCGAAGGATTGAAACTCGAAAGCACCTTCAGCACGGTCGCCGGACCGTCGGCCGGCATCTTGCCGTCTGCGGTGTACATCGGCAGCGAGGCCTTGAGTGCGCTGACATACAGCGCCTTGTCCTTTTGATAATCGGCCGGCATTTGCGCGGCGATTTCCTCGGCGCTATGCGTGTGAATGAACTGCATGGTGCGCACGAACGCGTGCGCGAGCTTCGCCGCCTGCGCCTTGTGCGACTCGGCCCACGCGTTCTGCACGTAAAGGCTCGCGGCGGGATAGGTGCCGCCGAGCGCGGCGCGCGTGCCTTCCACCGAGCGCATGTCCACGAGCACCTTCGCGTCGCCGGCTTTCTGCAGCGCCGAAACGGTCGGCTCGGTCGTCATGCCCGCGTCGATGCGCCCTTGCTTGATGGCGGCAATGAAACTCGCGTCCGCGCCCACCGGCAGCATGGTGTATGCGCTGGAGGCGATGCCATGCTGGCTCGCGAGATACTGCGTGAGAAAGCTGGTCGAAGAGCCCAGGCCCGTCACGCCCAGCGTTTTGCCTTTGACGTCGCCCATGGACTTGATGGTGCCGGCCGCCTTCGACGACACCATCTCCACTTCGCCGGGCACCTGACCGAACACGACGATTGCCTTGACGTCCTTACCTTTGGTCTGCAAGTCGATGGTGTGATCGTAGAAGCCCACAACACCCTGCACTGCGCCCGCGAGCAGTTCGTTCTCGGCATCCACACCCGCGGGTTGCGAGAGCAACTCGACATTCAGCCCTTCGTCCCTGAAATATCCCAGTTGCTCGGTGAGGCGCGCGGGCAGGTAAATGAGCTTCGTAATACCGCCCACCATGATGGTGATCTTGTCGCCGGCATCGTCGGCGGCATGAGCGCCGTGAAGCGCCATGGCAAACAGCAGGCCGCCAGCGAGTGCGACTTGACGCAGCGCGCCAGAACTGGGTTGCATTGAGTGTCTCCATCAGAATGGGCCGGCGGCGCAATGCTGGCCGCCTCGATCGTTTCGGGGATTTTAGTGATTCAAACCCTTCCCGAAGCTTTCGCGGGTCGCGCCGATTTATACGGGATTTCCATGAGCGGCGGCGCTATTTATACTTTTTATTTTTCTGAATAAAAATGGCTTTTATTCAGCGTGAATCGCTCGCCCATTCAATGCGTCGCGGCGATGGAATCTGCTACTGGACCGGAGTCGAATGCCAGCGGCAGCAACGCTGTAACTGATTTCCACAGGATTACTTATTGATTCACAACACGGAACGCATCGACGTTCCGTGTTCATTCAGCAGGAGCCCGCTCCAGCCGTTACCTTCGATCGAGCGGCTACACGCCACCCGAAGCGCCGGTCAAATAGCGCGCTGAACGGCTCGTGCAGAGTCCGTAATGTCCTGCCCGAAACCGGCAATCGTATTGCAGCCCGCCAAGGCGGCTAGTAGGCCAACCATCGATACCACCACCAGAAACCGTCCCATCATCTTTACTACCCCGTAAGCTCATTTTTAGATTGATGCGCGTGCATCGGCGCATAGCGCCAACCCACCGCGCATAGCGTCTTTGCGTCCGCTTGAATTGCGTATTCTGCCTGTGGTCGGTCCGTGTGTGCAAATTGCCACCGCTGCGGCCTGCAGGGTCTTGCGCCAATCGATGCATGCGCAACGTGTGCAGCTCACTGAGCCGGATGCAAGGGCTCCGGGCGAGAACAGTCCAAAAACACGCTCGTCGAACGGGAAGGCTAGAATTCACGACAATCCGGCCATCGCCCCAATGTGGCGCGACCATGACCAAGCCATCGCAGCCGCGCCCGGGCTGATCGAAGCAAGCGATCAGCAAGGCCGCGATACTGTTGCACTTGCGAGGGAACGCAAGCTGCCCGCGGGTATCATTGAAAGGATGGAGTCGCTGCAGCGCAAACTGCACAAACGTCGCCCCTGATCCGCGAGCTTGAGGTCGATTCGACGACCTGCGACGACTCGCCATGCCTGAAGCAGAACCACGCACCGGCAACGCACCACAACGGACCCTTTCGCCAATGCGCATATTCGGAATCAGCCTCTACGTCATCATCGCCCTGCTCTTTGCAGTGCATGCCATCCGCAACCAGCAGAACATGTACTGGCTGCTGATCCTGTTTCTTTTCCCCGGCCTTGGCAGCCTCGTCTACTTCTTCGTGATTTATTTGCCGAGCCTGCGCCAGTCGCGCGGGGCGAGGGCGACGGGCCGGGCCATCTCGCAACTGGTCGATCCCAACCGCGCGGTGCGTGAGGCGCGCACGGACTTCGACCGCGCGCCGACCGTCGCGCACCGTATGCGGCTGGGCGCGGCGCTGCTCGACGCGGGCAATGCCGTTGAAGCGCTGGAGCATTACGAGGCGGCGGCAACCGGGCCGTTCGCCTCCGATCCCGCCCTGCTCGAAGGCCTCGCGCGCGCGCAGTTTGCAAACGGCAATGCCGCTGCCACGCAAGAGACGCTCGAAAAGCTGTTCGCCGTGCAGCCTGTGGCCCGCCAGCAGCCGGACCCCGCTTTGCTGTATGCACGGGCGCTCGCCGCCAATGGCGCAGCGGGCACGCGCGCCGCGTTCGAAGCCGCGCTTGCTTGCGCGAGCGACGCCGCCCCGCGTTGCCTCTTCGCCGACTGGCTGGCAAAACAGCCCGGCGACGCCGACCGCCAGCGTGCACGCGAGCTTTACGCCGATATCGTGCACGACGCCAGGCACTGGCCGCGCCACGCCCGTGAACACAATAGCGAGTGGCTGCAACGAGCCCAGGCCGGCTTGGGCCGGTAGCGCAAACGGTTTCCCGCGAGGCGCGCCCATGCGAAACGCCAATCGCGGGATTCGTCTAGTCGAGCCTCTCCTCGCACATGCGCCGGTAGGTGGCCGGCGTCATCCGGTACGCGCGGCGAAACCAGCGTCCCAAATGGCTCTGGTCCGCGAAGCCGACCTCCGCGGCAACCTGGGCCGGCGTGCGCCCCGCCGCCAGCAGCCTGCGCGCGGCGCGCAGACGCAAACGCACCAGGTACGCATGGGGCGACGTCCCGAACTCGCGCTGGAACAGGCGCGTCAAACGAAACCGGTCGATGCCCGCGCTATCGACGAGTTCGTCGAGCCCGATGTTCGCGGCCATGTGCTCGTGCAGCAGGTCACGCACGCGGGCAAGTGCGGGCGGCGCCGGACTCGCCGTTACGGTCGTATCGACCAGATGGCCGCCCAGGTGCTCCAGCAAGCGGTCGAGCGCCTCGTCGCGCGCGAGCCGGCCTTCCTCGCCGTATAGCGCGAGAAAGGCGCGGCGGATTGCGTCGGTCAGGCGCGGGTCGTCAACGAGCGTCTGGCCGAAAGCGGCCTCCACGGCGCCGAGGCCCGCAATGTTCAGCCTGCGCGCCGCACGCTCGACCCACGGCTGCGGCAGATACAACATCGCGTAGGTGAAGCCGCCCGGTTCGGGCGCGTGGCCGTCGTGCAGCGCACCCGGCTCGATCAGGATCGCGCGGCCCGGCACGCTCGTATGCAGCGACCGGTGGCATTGAAAACGCTGCACCCCCTGCTCCGTATAGCCGATCAGCATGTCGTCGTGATCGTGGGGGTCGTAGGCGTGGCCGCTGAAATGCGCGCGCAAACTCTCGATACCCGTTTGCGCGTCGCGCCGCGCGACGAGCCAGTGATCGTTCCGGCCCTCAGTCACCGTCGCGTTCGTCATGGCCTGCCTCGCTCCTCGTTCCCGGTTCCTTACCCAAGGGCACGAGTGTACGCGAGCCCTGCGCGAAGCACGCAGCGCGCCCCCGGTCTCGCCGGCGCCCGCTCAGCCTGGTTCAGTCGTCGAATTCGCCGGCCTGCAGCGCTTCGTCGAAATCCGTGATCCACGGGGCGAAGTGGTCGGTGTCGTAGGTGGCCGTCTTGCCATTGGCGATCCGAGTGACGGATACCTGCCGGATCGCCGCGCGCTCGCCCCCTGCAGGGCTTTTCTCGTTGTCCGAGATCCGGAAGTCGCGCAGCTCGAGCCCCCGGCTGGCGAGCACAGCCTTGACGTCTTCCTGTTCGTCCCAGGAAAACTCGGCGAAGTCGTGGGCTGTCATGTTCGTCTCCTCCTGGGCGTCATCACGGACTGCACGGCGCGACGGGCAGTCCCTCGGCCTTCCAGCGCAACATGCCGCCAGCGAGATTGGCCACCTTGCCGAAGCCCGCCTTCGTGAGCAATACGCTTGCCTGCGCGGAGCGCACGCCGGAGCGGCACACGGCCACGACCGGCCGGTCGCGATCGAGCTCGTCGATGCGGGCCATCAGTTGCGAGAGCGGCACGAGCTTCGCATCGGGCAGATGGCCGAGCTGGTCAATGAACTCGGGCGGCTCGCGCACATCGACGATCTGCATGGCCGCCACATGCTCCAGCAACGCCATGGGCTCGATTTCCCACACGCCGCTAAAACGCAGCGTGAGGGGGGCCCAGTCGGGCGTTTCCTGGATCGGCGCCTCGCCCTCGGGCTTGCCGCAGCGCAGGTTGGCGGGCACCGCGACGGCCATCTGCTTGGGGTGCGGCAAATTCAGGTTGTGCATGTAGCCCGCGAAGTCGCCGAGATCGACGTCGCCGCCCAGGCGCGGATTGAAGCGCCGCTCTTCGGCCACGCTCGTGACCGTGATGCCGCGATAGTCGTGCGCCGGGTAAAGCAGGCAGTCGCCGGGCAGCGTGAGAATCTGCTCGCGCACGGAAGCGAACAGCTGCTCCGCGCTCCCGCCCTGAAAATCGGTGCGGCCGCAGCCGCGAATCAACAGGCTGTCGCCGGTGAAGGCCATGCTTGCGTCGTCGAGCACGTAGGTCAGGCAGCCGCTGGTGTGGCCGGGCGTGGCGCGCACCTCCAGATACCGCTTGCCGAAAGGGATGCGGTCACCATGCCGCAGCGGGCGGTTCACGCCCTCGGCGCCCACCGTTTCGGCGAGCGCGATCTGGCTGCCGCTGCGCTCGCGCAAGCGCCACGCGCCGGTCACATGGTCGGCGTGCACATGGGTGTCGAGCGTCGCCTGCAGACGCAGGCCCAGTTCCTGCAGCAGCGCGAGGTCGCGCGGCACCTGCTCGTAGACAGGGTCGATCAGCAGCGCCTCGCCGCTTTCGGGGTCGCCGAGCAGGTAGGTATAGGTAGACGATACCGGGTCGAAAAGCTGGCGAAAGATCATCGCGGCTCTCTGTGTAGGCATACGCATTGTGCGCTTTGCAGTATGCCGCATCCGCCTTCGGCCCGGTGGCTCGACGTGCGCGATAGACCCGCGTTTATGCGCCGTTTGTTCGCGGTGTGTTCGGCACCGAACGTAGGGCGCGCGGCGGGCGTTTCACCTGCCCTCGCGGAAATGGATGTCACGCGCCGCGGAGCGCTTTCCAACGACGAACCGAAAATGGAAGAAAGCCAGCCGTCAGCCGTTTATCACGTATCCCAGCGGGTTTTTACAAGGACTGAAATCATGACCAGAATCTTGTTGTGCGCCGTGGTTTGCTTTCTACCCATTGCGGTGTTCGCGGAACCACCGAAAGTGGCCAACGGCATGGTCGTCGACGACGACGGCATGACGCTCTATACGTTCGACAAGGACACCGAGCAGGGCAAAAGCGCGTGCGCCGGCGCATGCGCAACCATGTGGCCAGCCGCGCTCGCCGACCCTTACGACAAGGCCAGCGGCGACTGGGGGTTGATCGCTTCCGCAGACGGGAAGCATCAATGGACCTACAAGGGCCACCCCCTCTATCGCTACTCGAAAGACACGCACGCTGGACAGATGACCGGCGACGGCTTCAAAGACATGTGGCACGTCGTGAAGCCCTGACATTATTTCGGCACACTAAGCAATTCCCACCACCCGCCCCGCTCCAGCGCTTCGGAGCGGGGCATGGGTCATCACGTTGCGCGCTTGTTGATCAGTTGCCGGTGCGCAGCGTCCAGACTGTCGTCGTGTTGGTGGCGTCGTCTACGGCGGCAAACTGCGAGTGATGCTGGCTGTCCATGCCAAATGCCAGCCCGAACGCAGAACCCGCCGCAGGATCGACCGACATCTGAGCGACGAATTGCCCGTCCACCGTGAACTCGACGATTTCGCTGGGCTGTTGCGGGTCGGCGTTCACGGCGTCGCCGTTGGCCGTGACGAGATGCCCGTTGGGTGCGAGTGCAAGGGCAAGCGGTCCATGCAGATGGGTGTTGTCCTGATAGATCATCCGCCCCATGCCGCCGCTATGGCTCGCGAACGCCGCGCCGTAAATGGCGAACACCGCGTTGTCGCCGGTCGAGGCGACATAGAGCACGTCACGCAGGCCGTCGTAGGCGAGGCCCGTGGGGCCGACAACCAGCGCCGCCGGATCGGTCCGATGCTGGTAGCCCGAGGCGACGATCGTCGAGGTCGGCAACTCGGTCACGCCGTTCTCGCCGATCAGCAGGTCGATTCTCGCGACGGTGCCGTTCAGCACGTCCGAGACGAAAACCTTCACGAATGGCCCGCCGTCGATCACGGTGAGGTCCCATGGGCCGTCGAGCAGGCGCGCATCTTTCAGTTCCTTGACGAGCCGGCCCTGCGGATTGATGACGAGCAGCGAGCCCGGCGCGATGACGTTCTTGCCGTCGGCGGTCGGCACGTTGCCCACCAGCACGAAGCCGCTTCTCAGCACGGCGAGCGCCGTTGTGAGACCGAGGTTGTGTCCCGCGAAGAATGTCACGGGCTGGCTATTGGGAACGATCTTCACGATCGTCGTGCCGGTGCCTTGCAGATTCGATTGCGCATTGAAGTTGGACACCACCACGTCGCCGGGTTTGAGCGGACTCCACGACGGCACGCCGGCCGGTACGAATGCAATGCCGTACGGATTGACGTCGCCATTGGTCGGCACAGTCGATGAAGTCGCAAACGCCGGCGGCAGGATCGCTTGCTGGGCGTCTACGCTAACCGCGCCGAGTGAAAGGGCGAGGAGCCCCGCGCCCAACGCCAGGTGACGCAGTCGCGGCACAAACGCCGTGCGGTTCCTGCCGATGTATGAACGACATGCAGACAACGAGCGAGAAGCTTTCATCTGACACCTCCTTCTCGCGGGGACGGGCCGCCAATGCCATGACGACTCGCGCGGCCGGTGAACCCACCATGCTTCGCGCGCCCCGCGTCTTGCATAAACGAAGCAGCGGCGGGGCTATTCCCTGGCAAGCAATGAATTCAGGCCGTCGCCTGCGCCCTCATGTCGCGCGCTTCGCACGCGGCGCAGGCGCCGCCAGTTGCTCCACCAGAAAATCCACAAAGGCCCGCACGCGCGACGTCAAATAACGCGCGTGCGGATACAGCAGAATGAAAGGCCGGGTACGCCCGCCCTCCTCGCGCAGCACCTCAACGAGCCGGCCCTCGCGCAGGTCGTCCGCCACCACGAAGCGATACGTCTGAAAGAGCCCCGCCCCCGCACGCGCGAGCGTCACGCCGGCGAGCGCGTCGCCGGAGGTTCCGTAACTTCCGCTCGTCGCCACATCGCCATCTTCATTGGCATTGCCGTCGAACGTCCAGACAACATGGCGCCCGCTACTTGGCAGTTCGAACTGTATGCATTCGTGCTTCTGCAGATCGGCCACGGTCTTCGGTGTACCCGCACGCTTCAGATAAGCGGGCGTGGCCACCACAACCATCTCCGCGTCTTCCAGCTTGCGCGCCACCAGGTTGGAATCGGCAGGCGCACGCCCGCGAATCGCCAGGTCGAAGCCTTCGTCGGCGAAGTCGATGTTGCGGTTGCTCAGGTGCGTGTCGACCTGCACCTGCGGATAACGTTCGCGAAACGCCGGCAAAAGCGGCAGCACGCGATAGTGCCCGTAGGGCGTGGGCATGCTGATGCGCAGCACGCCGGCCGGCGTGGTCTGCTCGCCCGTGACCTCGCGCTCGGCGTCGACGAGTTGCGACAGCGCCTGGCGGCACTGCTCGAAGTAGCGTCGCCCCGCATCGGTCAGGCGGATCTGGCGCGTCGTGCGCACGAACAGGCGCACGCCAAGCCGCTCTTCGAGCCGCGCGACGGACCGGCTCACCGCAGCGGGCGTGACGCTCGCCGCATTGGCCGCCAGCGTGAAGCTGCCCAGTTCCGCTGCCTGGCAGAACAGCTCGATGCTGCCCAGCAGCAGATCGTCGAATTTGCGTTGCATGCCCGTTTTCTCCTGCCTGCTCCGATTCGCGCCCGCTGTTTTCGCTCTATTCTGAAGGCGCCAACATGAGGCGAATGCTCACCACCACTCAAGGAGAACATCGTGTCCGTCGAACAGAAACTTGCCGATCTCGGTCTCGCCCTGCCCGCCGCGCCGCAGCCGCTCGGCAACTACACGGCCGCTTCCGAGGCGGGCAATCTGCTCTTCATCTCCGGCCAGGGGCCGCTCGCCGACGGCAAGCTGCGCTGGACCGGACGCGTGGGCGCGGAGTTGACGCTCGAACAAGGCCGCGAGGCGGCGCAGCTCACCGCCTTGAACGTGCTCGCGCAAATCAAGCGCCACCTGGGCGGCTTCGAGCGTCTGCATCACATCGTGCGTATGGAAGGCCACGTGAGCAGCGCCGAAGGCTTCCTCGATCAGCCTGCTGTGCTCGACGCCGCATCGGATCTCTTCGCCGCCACGCTCGGCGAGAAGGCCGGACATGCGCGCTCGGCGTTCTCGCATTCGCAACTGCCGCTCAACTTGCCCGTCGAACTCGTGGTGATCGCGCAAATCGTGCCTGCCTGAGCGCGTCTTTTGCGGCGGGCGGCGAAACGCTGGCGGCAGTCAGACCCGGCTCAACCCCACACGGACTGCAAGCGCGCGATGCTTTCGCGCGTCTCGAGCTCCAGTTGCGCCACGAGTTCCGCCGCCGGCAACGCGCGCGCGAGCGGCGCGGCCTGGCCCGCCCATTGCGCGCCGTAGCCGGATTCGCCCTTGGCCTTCGCAGCCGCGATCAGGGACTTGCCCGCGTCGTAGGCGATCGGGTAGGACGGAATGCGCGGCGCCTTCGGGTCCTCGCCAAGCGCGGTGAACCGGTTGACGATGCTGCGCGCAAGGCGCCCCGAAATCGCCGAGGTGAAGGTAGTATGCCGCGCCGCGTCACCAAGCAAGGCCGCGCGATAACCCTCGTCGGCCGCGCTCTCCGGGCAGGCCACGAACGCGGTGCCCAGTTGCGCCGCCTGCGCGCCGAGCGCCAGCGCGGCGGCAATGCCCGCGCCGTCCATGATGCCGCCCGCCGCGATCACGGGTACGTCGAACTCGCTCACGAGCAGGCGCGTGAGCGCGAACGTGCCAAGGCCGTCGTCGCGGGCGTTCTGATCGAACACACCGCGATGGCCGCCCGCCTCCACGCCCTGCGCGACGATGGCATCGACGCCCGCCTCCACGGCCGCGGCCGCTTCGTCGAGACTCGTTGCGCTCGCAAACAAACGGATGCCCGCGTGTTTGAGTTCGGCGATCACCGCATCGGGCGGCCGGCCGAAATGGAAGCTCACCACCGCGGGTTTTTCTTCGAGCAGCATGCGCTGCATGGCCTGATCCACGACGAAGCTCGTGTAGATCTCCGAAAGCGATTGCGGCGGCGTGGCGCCGTATTGCTCGAACACCGGTGCGAGCCAGTCCAGCCACGCGCGTTCAACCGCCGCATCGGGCGTGGCCGGGCGATGGCAGAACACGTTGACGTTGAACGGCTTGGCCGTCAGTTCGCGCGTCTGGCGAATGGCGTTGCGCGCGTTCTCCGCGCTCATCGCGGCCACGCCCAGCGAGCCGAGCGCGCCCGCGTTCGACACGGCGGCGGCCAGCGCGGGCGTGGTGGTGCCCGCCATGGGCGCCTGAACGATCGGTTTTTGAATGCCGAGCGAGCGCAACAACGCGCGTTCGTCCACTTGAGTGCTGCTCATGTTGCGTTACCTCCGGATGCGTTCCACTTTCAAGCGTGGGCGCGGCGCTGCGCCCAGTGCGCGAGTCCACCGCATGCGACCAGCAGCGCGCCGGTCGCGAAGAACACGGCGTGCAGGCCGAAGTGAACGCCGATCACGCCGCCGATCACCGGGCCCACCACCTGGCCGCTGAATTGCGCCGATTGCAGATAGCCGAGCATGCGGCCCGTTTTGCTTTCGTCTACCGATTGCCGCGCGAGCTTGCCGATGGAAGGCAGGAGCCCCGCGAGCGTCATGCCCATCACCACACGCAGGCCCGCGAGCTGCCACCAGTGCGTGACGAACGCTTGCGGCACCATGGCGAGCCCGGTGAGCACGAGGCACGCGACGATCACGCGCCAGCTGCCGAAGCGGTCGGCGAGCGCGCCAAGGCGCGCCGCCGTGAGCATGCTGCCAAGCGCCGAGCATGCCATGACCACGCCCGCCACGCGCGCGAGATGCGCCGCGCCCACGCCCAGACTGCCGATAAAAACCGTGATGACGGGTTCGATCGACATGTTGGCGAGCAGCACCATCATCGCGGTCACGAGCAGCGCGGCTACGACCGCGTAGTCGGGGCGGCGCGCGCTACTGCCTGAACCCGCTGCGGCATGGCGCGCGTGTGGCTTCGCGTCGCTTTCTGGATGAAACTCTTCCTTCACCACGAAGATGGTCAGGAGCGCCGCCACGGCGATCATCGCGCCGCCTGCGAAAAAGGTGCCGCGAATGCCGATCCAGCCAGGCAGCACGCCGCCCACCAGCGGCCCGACGAGATTGCCCGCCAGCGCGCCCGTGGAAAGGATGCCGAGGGCCCAGCCCGCGCGCTCGCGCGGCGCCTGGGTGCCGACCATCACGGTGGAAGCCGACGCATAGCCCCCCACGAGACCGGCGATCAGACGCAGCGCGACGAGCTCGTACACATTGTGCGCCACGCCGATCAACGACATCACCACGGCCATGCCGATCGCCGCGCGCACGAGCATGGGCTTGCGGCCATAGCGGTCGGCGAGACGCCCCCAGATCGGCGCCGTAAGCGCCGTGCCGAGGAAGGTCGCGCCGAATGCCACGCCCGACCACTGGATCACGGCGGACTGCGAGCTCACGCCGAGCTGCCGCACGTAGAGCGGCAGGAACGGCAGCAGCATGCTCAGGCTCACGAGCGTCGTGAACGAGCCGACTACGCACACCACGAGATTGCGCTGCCAGTACTGCGCATTGCGCTCCACATAGCCCCGTCGCGCAGGCGTGCCCTGCCGCTGCGCAGCGGCCGGGGAAGATACGGTGGTATTCACCTGGCCCTCACTTGGCGCGCAACGCGGAGCAGAGATCGACAAAGAGCGCGAGCACGAGCGCCACAGCGCCGATGGCAAACAACACGAGGTAGTTGCCGCCGCTCGACGAGAACACGAACGACAGCCCGTAGGCGGCGACCGCCTGCATCACGGCAAAGCTCGTCGTGGCGCGGCTCCACGCGCTTTTCACGGCGGACGGATGATGCGCGAGCAGCTCGTTCACGCGGCCGAGCACCAGCGGCACGATGGCGGGTGTAAATGCGCCCACCAGCACGGCTGAGACCATGAGCCCCTGCGCGCCGAACATGCCGAACGCCGGAATGGCGACCGCGACGGCCTGCAGCAGATACGCCGCGCGCAATGCCGGCGCGAAGCCCGAGCGGTCGGCGAGATGTCCCGCCGCGAGCGGGCCGACGATCGCGCCGATGCCGTACAGCACCCAGAATTCGGCGCCAGCATCGACGCCGCGACCGAGACCGCGCGCCACGTAATCGACGAGGAAGATCATGTGCGGCACGAGCCCCACGGCGTTCAGCCCGTATTCGACGTAGAGCGCGCGCAGCTTCGCGCGGGGGTAGGCCTTGGCGTGTTCGAAGCGTGAAGGCGTATGAGCGGGCGCGCTCGCGCCGTGCTCGGGCCAGCCGTTCCACGCCACTGCCGTGAGCAGCGCCGAGACGACGGCGAGCCCGAGCCACGTGGCGCTCAGGCCCTGGCGCAGCAGGATCGGCACGATCGTGCCCGAGGCCGCAATGCCGAGCCCGATGCCCGTGAAGATGACGCCGCTCGCAAAGCCGCGCCGCGCCGCCGGGACATGCGCAAGGATCGTGGGCGCGGCGAGCACCATGAGCGCACCGCCCGACAAGCCCGAGGCGAAGCGCCAGACGAAGAACCAGAGAAACGAAACGGGCACCGCGCAGGCGACGAAGGCGAGCGTCGCGAGCAGCATCATCGCGCGCAGCACGGCGGCGGGCCTCGCGGCGCGAGCCATTGCGCCCGCGAGCAGCGCACCGGCCAGATAGCCGCCCAGGTTCGCTGCGCCGAGGTAGGCGGCGGTCGAGGCGGGGAACCAGTGTGCGCCGATGATGGCGGGCAACAGCGGCGTGTAGGCGAAACGTGCAAGGCCAATGCCGATGAGGCTAGCGCTGGCCCCGGCGAGCGTGCCGCGCCACACGTTGTAGGCGGCAGGCGTGGAAGGATTCGAAACGGCTTGATGCATGACGACTCCCGGCAAACGAGGCAATGAAGCACCCGCTGAAGATGGGAGTCAGTCTAGGTTAGATCGAATGGCGGGAGAATCGTCGCGATACGGAAGTCATTCTTCCGCGCCGCGAACGAATGCGCGTATGGCGGCCGCGTCGAATATCGCTCAATCGGCGTCGGTAATGCGCCGGGCCTGCGCGAAGTACTCGCGCAGCCGGGGCGCGGCGAAATCGACGAAACTGCGCACCTTGGGCACCGAAAGGCGCCCGTGCGGCGTGACGAGATTCGCGGGCAGCGGCGCATGCTCGCTGTCGCGCAGCACGATCTCGAGCCTGCCCGCCTCGACCTCCTCGGCCACGTGGTACGAAAAGAGCCGCGTGAGCCCATGCCCCGCCACGGCCGAAGCCCGCGCCGCGCGTATCGTGTTCACGATGAAGCGCGGCGAGAACTGCACGACCTGGGGCAGCGCCGTCTGGCGCGCGGCCGGGAAGCTCCACGAGTCGAGCCCGAAATGCGTCATCGAAATGATCGGGTGGCTCGCGAGATCGGCGGGCGCCTCGATGGCCGCATGCGTGGCGAGATAGCCGGGCGAAGCGACCACCACGCGCCGCACCTCGCCCACCGGAATGGCGACGAGCGTGGAGTCCTGCAAATGCGCAATGCGCAACGCCACGTCGATGCCCTCGTCGATCAGGCTTGCGGGCCTGTCGAGCAAGTGCAGGCGGATCGACACCTCGGGGTGGCGGTCGATGAACTCGTCGATCATCGGGCGCAGCACCTCTTCGCCCACCGCCACCGCCGCCGTGACGCCGAGCAGCCCGCGCGGCGCGGAGCGCTCGTCGGCGGCGAGCAAGTCCGCCTCCTCGAGGTCGGCCAGAATGCGCCGGCATGCGAGCGCATAGCGCTCGCCCGCCTCGCTCAGCCGAATCGTGCGCGTGGTGCGGTACAAGAGCGGCGTGCCGGTGTGCTCCTCCAGGAACGCAATGGCCCGGCTCACCGCCGCGGGCGAGCGGCCCAGGCGGCGGCCCGCGCCCGCGAGACTTCCCTCGTCGAGCGTGGCGACGAAAACCTTCATGGCGTCGATTCGGTCCATTGCGTATTTCTGGTTGGGTGGCCGCTTTGCGTTGTGACCTTGTATCACGAACGCGCATTCCGGTTGGCACGTCGTGCAGGCGCATTCAATCGAAAAGGCAATGGCGATTCGACCGGAGCGACCGGCTCTCGCTGAATAAAACCATTCAAAAAACGGCATTGTCTGGTCATCGCGCGACAGCAAAACCGGATGTCGCTTCCAGCGCGTCACCATGTCGCCTTTGTTCTAGGAGCGCCATTTATGGTCGCATTTACTGTGCAAACCAATACCGTGCGACTTCAGCGTTAAACCGCTCGCCTCAAGTGGCTCTGCCATTCATGGTGATACGCACACCTTATTCAACGCATAAGGGACGGCCAGAGCATGAAAGCGTATCAGCCAGACGTGGACCCAAAAACGCTTCGCAAGGTGATCATCGCCGCCGCGGTAGGCAATTTCGTCGAATGGTTCGACTTTGCCGTTTACGGATTTCTGGCAACCCTGCTGACTCGCCAATTCTTTCCGAACGGCGACCCCGCGATCGCGTTGATGAAAACCTTCGCGGTTTTCGCCGTCGCTTTTGCATTCAGACCGCTCGGCGGCATTTTCTTCGGCGTGGTGGGCGACAGGGTAGGCCGCAAGAAAACGCTCGCACTGACCATCCTGATCATGGCAGGTGCAACTACGGTTATCGGCTTGCTGCCGACCTACGCATCGGTCGGCATGCTCGCACCGTTGCTGCTCGCGATCGTGCGATGCGTGCAAGGCTTTTCCGCCGGCGGCGAGTACGCCGGCGCCTGCGCGTATCTGATGGAACATGCGCCGAAGCACCAGCGCGCGCGCTACGGAAGCTTTCTTCCCGTCTCCACGTTCCTGTCGTTCGCGAGCGCCGCCGTGGTGGCATCCGGACTGGACGCCATGCTGTCGGCAGAGGCAATGAGCAGCTGGGGCTGGCGAGTCCCGTTCATCGCGGCGGCGCCTATCGGCCTCGTCGGCCTGTATCTGCGCACGCGCCTTGGCGAAACGCCGTCGTTTGCCGCAGTCGAACACGATCACGACCTGGCCCACGCCCCGCTGCGTGAAACGCTCAAGACCCAGGCAAGCGCGATTGTGCGCCTTGGGGCCTTTGTCTCCGTCACCGCGCTCTCGTTCTATACCTTTACGACCTACTTCGCCACGTATCTGCAGGTTGTCGGTCATCTGAGCCGGGCCAGCGCGTTGTTGATCACGGTAATCGCACTGGTCTTCGCCGCGGCACTCTGCCCGCTTGCCGGCCTCTACTCGGACGCCGTGGGAAGACGCAAAACCGTTTTCACGGTATGCGCCATCCTGATCGCCGCGGTCTACCCTTCCTTCGTGCTCGGTGGGTCAGGCGACTTTCGCTCCGCACTGCTTGGCGCGGCCATGCTTGCGGTCGGCGCGGTCTTGTCAGGCGTGGTCACGGCGGCCCTGCTTTCCGAAGTCTTTCCGACCCGAACGCGTTACACCGCTTCAGCCATCACGTACAACCTCGCCTATACGATCTTTGGCGGAACGGCGCCGCTCGTTGCCACCTGGCTGATCGAGACGACGGGCAACAACATCTCGCCCGCTTTCTACCTGATCGCCGTCTCGCTGCTGGCGCTGGTTGGCGGCATGTCCTTGCCGGAAACGTCCCGGAAATCGCTCGACGATCACCTGCATGAAGAGGTGACTGAAGGCGTACGCGACTGGCAAGCTCCCACCGCTCAGTAGGCTGCGCGCAGCGCCTCCGTGGCGAGGGCGAGGCGCGACGCAATGACCTTCACCAGAAAGCGATGAAACTGCTGGGCGGCTGCGGGGTCGTCCCGCTCGAGCGCAACGAGCGCAGCCAGCGACAGCCTGCGCACCCGCGTCGGCACCTCAGCGAACACATCCGCGCTGCGCGGCCGCTGCGTATACACGGCCATTTCCCCGATGACCGTGCCCGGCAGGCAAGCGCGCAGGCGCACCGAGCGCCCGTTGCCGAGCGGCAGCGAAACGGCGACGCGCCCGCGCTCGATGATGTACAGCGCGTCGCCGGGATCTCCACGAAGAAACAGCGCCTGGCCCGCTTGCAGATCGTGCACTTCGAGCCGGGTGGAGAGCGTGCTCAGCGCGCTGGCCGTGAAATGCAGCGCGAGCAACGCGTTCAGGTCGTCCCCGCGCTTCGGCGCGAACGCGCTTGTCGCGAGCAACTGGTCTTCCACCCATTCCAGGCCCGCATCGAGCGTGTCGAATTCACGAATGCGCAGATTGAGCGTGCCGGTTTTGGTCAGCAGATCGCGCGAGCGCGGCGGCAGCGCGGTCAGGATCAAGTCCGCGTTCATGGCCGCGCAGAGCTGCCGCAGCTTGACGAAGCTGATCGAAACCGACGCGTCAATGCCTTGTGTCGACGCGAAATCGAGCACGACGAAATGAACCGGCACCGCGTCGCGCGCGGCTAGCCGCTCCCGTATGCGCTGGAGGATCGAATTGGCCGTGCCGAAAAAGAGAAACCCTTGCAGGCACATTCCGCACACCTGCGCGCCGAGTGCGCGCAATGCTTCGGTCTCCTCGATGTTGCGCTCGACATTCGATCTGCGGGTGCGAAGGTCGAACGCCATGCGTATGCAACTCACGCGGCCGTAGAGCAGCGTGAACATGATGCACGCGGCGATCAGGCCCGCGCCTACGCCGACAATCACGCCCCAGGCCGCGATCGTGCCGAGAATGACCGGCACGAGCAGGTACTCGTACCAGGTGAGCTTCGTCCATGCGCCGACAACCCACTGCACGATGAGGCGCAGCCCCATGAACAGCTGGAGGCCGACGAGCACCGGCACGGGAAAGAGCGCGACAAAACCGGGCGACGACGCCAGCACGACGAGACACGCGAGCGATGCGAACACGCCCGCCATCCGGCTCGTCGCGCCAACGCGCGCATTGAGCATCGAGCGATTGAACGATTGATAACCCACCATGCCGCCCAACAGTCCGCTCGCGAGATTGGCGAGGCCCGCAGCCTTCATTTCGCGGTTCAGATCGACTTCCTCGCCCGTTGCCGCGCCGATCGCCGTCGAATTCATCAGGATCGTGACGGCCGAAACCGACGTGACCACGAGGCTTTCGGGGAGGTGAGAGGCGATCGCCGTCCAGTCGACGCCACCCTGCGCGAGCTGCGCCCGCAAGTGCAGCTCCGGTATGCCCGTGAGGCGCAGCGCCACGCGCGGCAGCAGCAACCCCATGTCGCGCGCTTGATCGATCGACAGGCCCGCAGCATGTAGCAGAACGTAGAAAAGGACGATCCCGAAGGCGAGCGTGAGCGGCAGCGCCGCAACGTGTTTCCAGCTGCGCATGAGGACAGTGGCCAGCACGCCTACGATGAGCGCGGGCAGCCAGGCGAGCCAGTGAAGATGGGTCAATAGCGCGAGCGTGTGCCATTGCAGCGACTCGCCCGTCATGACGCGAAATGCACCGGCGAGCAGCAGATAACCCGTGCCCGCGAGAAAACCGCCGAGGACCGGGTAAGGCAGGAACTGCAGCGAGCGGCTGCGCTTCGAGGAGCCGATCGCGTAAAGCACGACGCCGGTCACGAGCGAACACAGCGCGATGGCGATCAGCACGGTGAGGAGGAGTGTCTGCGGGGAGCCGCCGTCCGCGCGCACGCTGCTCGCCACGCCTGCCGCCACCCCCGCGAGAAACGCAGCCGCATTGCTGTCGGGGCCGCCAATGTTCAGACGCATCGAGCTTGTCAAGGCAATCACGAGCGCCGTGACGACACAGCTGACGAGCGCGGTGGGCACGCCGAGCATCGCGTAGCGGGCAAGATCGGCGCTGAAGATCATCGTGCCGAGGCTCATTGCGTAGCACAGCATGACGAGCGCCGATACCGCGCCGGCCGCCAGATCGCCGGGCAGCGCCGCCATACGCGAGCGCGGCGGGGCGGCGGCGACGGTAGCGGTCTTGCCCGGCTTCACGTGAATGCTCAGTGGAATGCGCGAGGCGCGATTGGGGAGCGATGGGGTGCGATCCAGTATCCGTCCGCAATCGAAAGCCTGTCAAACGCCGGAAGCAGGCCATACGCGGCGCGTGGCGCGCGCCTACACTGAATATTCATCGGCACGAGTGCCCACAGGCTCGCGGCGGTTCGCATCGGGCGAGCGGCATGGGATCCAGACGGCGAACATGGATACTGAGCAATGGCTGCGCGCCCTCGGACTTGAGCAGTACGCACCCGCGTTCGCGGCAAACGATATCGATCTGTCGCTGCTCGCGCAGCTGACCGACGCGGACCTGAGGGAGCTCGGGGTGCAGTCGCTCGGCCATCGCAAACGCATCCTCGCTGCCGCCGCGCAGGGTTTGGCGCCGGCGTCCGGGCCGCAGGCGCAGACGCCGAACACACCCACCGCACCCGACGCTGGGGACATCCCCACGGACGAGCGCCGGCAGGTCACGATCCTCTTTGCCGATCTCTGCGGCTTCACCGCGCTCTCGCGCACGCTCGATCCGGAGGAACTGCGCGCGCTGATCGGCCGCTTCACGGCGCTCGTCGACGGTATCGTGCTCGCCTACGGCGGCACGACCGACAGGCACATCGGCGACGCGGTCATGGCGCTGTTCGGCGCGCCCCGCGCGCACGAGACGGACACGCTGCGCGCGGCGCGTGCGGCGCTCGACATCCATGAGGCGCTGACCCACCTAAGCGCGCAGGCGGCGCGCACGCTGCAGGCACATATCGGCATCGCGAGCGGCGAAGTCGTCGCGGGCGCGCTCGGCTGCGTCGACGCGCGGGACTACACCGTGACCGGCAATCCGGTGAACCTGGCCGCGCGGCTGCAGGTGGCGGCGGCGCCCGGGGAGACCTGGCTTTCCGATGACGTGGCGCGCGCGCTCGGCGACACCGCCGTGTGCGACGCGCTCGGCGAGCAGCGCTTCAAAGGCATCGACACGCCGCTGCGCGCATGGCGGCTGCGCGCGATTTCGAACGACCCGGCGAGCGAGTCGGCCAAGGCGGGGCAGAGCCTTTTCGTCGGACGTCAGGCCGAGCTCGAGCAGTTTCACGGTATCGTCCACGCGTGCATGGCGAGGCGGGCCGGCCACATCGTCCATGTGCGCGGCGAAGCGGGCATCGGCAAGACGCGTCTTGTCGACGAGATGCGCCGCTACGCGCAGTCGCAGGGCTTCGAGATCCACCGGGGCCTCGTGCTCGATTTCGGCGTGGGCAAAGGGCAGGACCCCGTGCACACGATCGTCGCCAGCCTGCTCGGCCTGCCGGCCGGCGCTTCGGGCGACGCGCGCCAGGCCGCCGCCGATCGTCTCGCCGCTGAAGGCGTCGTCAAGGCCGAACAGCGCGCATTTGTCCACGACCTCCTCGACCTGCCGCTCGCGCACGAGTGGCGCGCCCTTTACGACGCAATGGACCACGGCGCGCGCAAGCGCGGCAAGCAGGCGCTCGCGGCGAGACTGACCGACGACGCCTGCCGGCGCGCGGCAACGCTAATCGTCGTAGAAGACCTGCATTGGGCCGACCCCGAAGTGCTCGACTATCTCTCGGCCTTCGCCTCGGGCATCGCGAACGGTCCGGGCCTGCTCGTGACGACTTCGCGCGTGGAAGGCGATCCGATCGATGCGACGTGGCGCGCGCGCTGCCGCGACACGCCGTTCGCGACGATCGATCTCGGGCCGCTGCGCAAGGATGAGGCGCTGAGCCTCGCGGGCAACTTCATCGACGCGACGCAGCGCGTGGCGCTCGCGTGCATCGAGCGCGCGGGCGGCAACCCGCTGTTCCTCGAGCAGCTGTTGCGCAACGTCGAGGAAGGCAGCGACAGTGCCGTGCCCGCCTCGATCCGCAGCCTCGTGCTCGCGCGCATGGACCGGCTCGCGCGGCACGACCGCCTCGCCTTCCAGGCGGCCGCCGTGATCGGCCAGCGCTTCGACCTCGCCTTGTTGCGGCGGCTCATCGACGACCCCGGCTATGTCTGCGACGGTCTGCTCGCCAATGCGCTCGTGTTGCCGGAGGGCGAGGAGTTCCTGTTCGCCCATGCACTGATCCAGGAAAGCGCCTATTCGACGCTGCTGCGCGCGCGCAGGCGCGAGCTGCACCGCTGCGCGGCCGACTGGTTTGCACACGGCGACCCCACGCTGCACGCCCAGCATCTCGACCGCGCCGAGGACGAACGCGCGCCGCAGGCCTACCTCGCCGCCGCGCTCGCACAGCGCGCGGCGCACCTGCTCGAAGCCGCACTGCGCCTCGCCGAGCGCGGCCTCGAGATCGCGCAGACAGAGGCGGACCGCCACGCCCTGGCCTGTTGCAAGGGCGAGCTGCAGCGCGACCTGGGCGACATTGCGGGATCGATCGCGACCTGGCGCGCAGCGCTCGCGGCCGCCCCGGACGACGCCAGTCTGTGCCGCTGCCAGCTCGGGCTCGCGGAAGGCTTGCGCGTGAGCGAAGGGCTCGACGAAGCGCTAGACCTGCTCGACGCCGCGCAGCGGATCGCGGAACGCGACGACCGGGTGGCCGAACTCGCGAGCCTTCACTATTTGCGCGGCAACATCTACTTTCCGCTCGGAAAGATCGATGCCTGCAGCACCGAGCACGAACGCGGACTTGTTTATGCGCGTCGCCTCGGCCTGCCGGAGGCAGAGGCCCGCGCGCTGGGCGGCCTCGCCGATGCCGCGTACGCGCAAGGGCGCATGCGCACGGCGTTCCGCCATTTCAGCGATTGCGTGGCGCTGAGCCGCGAGCACGGATGCGGCCGCATTGAAGTCGCCAACCGGTCGATGCAGGGCTTCAGCCGCATATATCTGAACGACCCGCGGCAGGCGCGCGAAGACGCTGTCGCCGCCGTGGGCGCCGCCGAGCTGGTCGGGCAGCCGCGCGCGCAATTGCTGGGCGAAACGCTCGGCGTATTCTCCAGTTACGAGCTAGGCGATATGCAGGCCATGCAGGTCCATCTGGACCTGGAGCGGCGCGTGATCCGGCAATTGGGCGCGCGCCGGTTCGAGGCGCAGAACGTGGAAATGCAGGGGCGCGTCTGGCTCGCCGATGGGCGCCGCAGCGAAGCGCTCGAAGCGCTGCGTGAGGCGATTGCGATCTCGCGCGAGGTGGGCACGCAGTTCAGCGCACCGAAGGCCCTGAGCGCGCTCGCCGGCGCAGTCGACGAGCATGACGAACGGCTGCGGCTCCTCGCAGAAGGTGAGGACCTACTACGCCGCGGCGCGGTTGGCCACAACCACCTCTGGTTCTATCGCGACGCGATCGAAGCGATGCTCGCGGCCCGCGATCCGGACGGCGTGCTGCGCTATGTGAGCGCGCTGGAGAACTACACGCGACGTGAACCGTTGCCCTGGGCTGACCTGTTCGCGGCGCGTGGACGCGCGCTCGCGAGCGCCCTGCATGAGCGCGCTGACGAAGCCGCGCGGTGCGAGCTTGGACGCGTGCGAAGCGTGCTGTTGCAGGCTGGCTTCCAGCAATACCAGGCCGCGGTCGATGCAGCGCTGGCCGCTTGAATCGGGCGGACCACCGCCATGCGGTGCGTTTGGCCCGATAGCGAATTGCGCGCAAGCGTTAAAATCGCGCATTCCACTTTTGCGGCAATAGAACACCCATGAAGTGCCTCACCCTCTCGTGCGCCCTCGCTGCCATCGCTCTGGCCGCCGTTCCCGCCCTTGCCCAAACGTCGTCGGGCGCTTCGAATTCGAAGCGCGATTGCGCGATCGGCTATGTCACGGGCGTTGCAGGCTCGGCGCAAAGCGTGCGCGACTATCTGGCCACGCCCGACCGCGACCGCATTCGCTACCTCAAGGAAAACGAGATCCAATGCAAGATCGCCGACGACGACAGCCACGCGTCCGGCTGCACGGGCGTCACGTTATTGAAGAACGAGAAGGTGAGCGTGTACGACGATAGCGACCCGGCTACCACCGCTGTCGTCGTGCGCGTGGAACTCGACCGCGGCACCTACCCCGTGATCATCGTCGCGCCCAAGAGCGAGGTGAAGTGCGACGAGTGAGCGGCAGGTAGTTGGCGCGTCGCAGTTAGCCGGGTTGCTCGCACGCCGCGATTTCCGCATCCGTCACGCCCGCCATGCGCGCGGCATCGACGATCTGCGCCCAGCTCGTCGCATCCACGGGAATGCCGTGCGCCTCGCGCGCACGCCGTGTCGCGTCCTCGCGCTCGCCGGGCAGCAGGATCTCATCGACACCCGCCGCGCGCCGCGTGGCCTTTAGCCATTCGACGAATGCGAGCGCTTCGTCCTCGCGCGAGGGCGCGTCGAACGCCGCCGGATCGACGATCACCGACATCATGCAATTGACGATCGCGTGCGTGGAGACGATGGTTTGCTCGCGCGTCGTGAAGCCGCCCGAGAGCGCACCGGCCAGAATCTCGCACATCGCGGCAAGCCCCGAACCCTTGTGCCCCGCCACCGCGCCGCCGAACGCGCGCAGCGCGCCATGCTGGGTATCGCTAAAGAGCGCGCCGGGGTCGCGCGTGGGGCGGCCGTCGCTGTCGATCAACGCGTCGGCTGGCACATCCACGCCCTTGTTGTAGGCCACGCGCACTTTGCCCGCGGCAATCGCGCTCGTGGCGAAGTCGAGCACCAGCGGCGAGCGGCCCTCGAGCGGAAACGCCGCACAAAACGGATTGGTGCCGAAGCGCCGGTCGATGCCGCCGAACGGCGCGACAAGCGGATCGCCCGCGACGTTGACGAAGTGGAACGACACGAGCCCGGAGCGCGCGCATTGCTCCGCCCAGTGCCCGATACGTCCGATGTGATGGGCATTGCGCAGACCGAGCGCGCACACGCCGAGCGACTTCGCACGCTCGATGCCGTGCTCCATCGCTTCGAACGCCGTGACTTGCCCGAAGCCGCGCCCTGCTTCGATTGTGAGCACCGCGCCCGCGTCGCGCGCGACTTGCGCGTGCGCGTTGAGTTTCAGTTCGCCTTCGCGGCACGCCAGCATATAGCGCGGGATCATGCCCACGCCGTGCGAGTCGTGCCCCGCGAGATTCGCTTCGACGAGATGGTCGGCAACGAGCGTCGCCTCGCGCGCCTCGCTGCCGGCCGCGCGCCAGATGGCGACGACGAAAGCATGCAGCGCGCGAGCATCGACAACGACTTCTGAACCTTTCGCAGCAGTGGAATTCGACATGTACGTGACCCTGTGTATGGCAGCGGAACAAGAGGCGGCGCTCAGGCGCGCGGCGCGTAGGCCGACTCGTCGACACCCTTGGCCTCGGGTGCCTGCAGCGGCTCGACACGCCCGACAATCACAAGATAGCTCACTGCGCCGAGCACGCAAAACCCACCGGCGACAACGAGCGGAATCGTGAAAGAGCCGCGCGTGAGCTGCAACATCACGCCTGTAAACGTCGTAAGCGCGATGCCCGCGAGATTCGACGCGAAGTTCTGGATGCCCGCCAGCGAGGCGACGTGCCGCGGCGTGGGCGCGATGTCGGCAGGCAGCGACCAGATGCTGGCTGCGGCGGCCGCGAGGCTCCCATAAGCAATCGCGAAGAGCGCGAGCATTAGATAGACATCCTGAACAACGCCGGTGAGCGTGATCACGGACGAAAGCAGCATGCCGCCGACGATGCAGGTCTTGCGCGCGGCCGTCAGGCTCCAGCCGCGCTTGACCAGCGTGTCGGAAAGCCAGCCGCCCAGCCAGCCGCCGGGGATCGAGGCAATGGCGGGCAAGGTGCCGAGCGTGCCAAGCGACTTGAGCGAGAAGCCGCGCGCTTGCACGAGATAGCTCGGAAACCACGTAATGAAGAAGTAGATGACGAAGTTCAGGCAGAAGAAGCCCAGCATCATGCCCCACACGGTGCGATAGCGGAACAACCCGCTCCAGCGGATCGAGGCGGCGGCCGGCACGGGGGCGCGCGGCTGATCGAGTGCGGCGCGCGCCTCAGGCTCCCGATACATCACGAGCCAGCCCACGATCCACACGAAACCGAGCGCGCCGGTAATCACAAATGAAGCCTTCCAGCCCCACGCGGCCATGATCGCGGCAACGAGCGGCAGCGACAGCGCGGAGCCCACGCGCGAGCCGCTATCGAAAATGCTCGTGGCGAGCGCGCGTTCTTCGCGCGAAAACCACTGGCTAACGAGCTTCGCGCACGACGGGTACGCGCCGGCCTCACCCGCGCCGAGCATGAGCCGGCAGCCGAACATGGCAGCGAAGCCGCCCGCGACCGCGGTGGCCGCGGTAAACACCGACCACCAGCCCACGGCGAACGGCAACGCGATGCGCGCGCCGGCCCGGTCGACGAACCAGCCGTAGGGCAGCTGCATTACCGCGTAAGTCCAGAAGAAGCCGCTTAGCAGCAGCCCCATGGCGGCAGGACCAATACCGAGGTCCTTCATGATGTGGGGTGCTGCGACCGCGAGATTGGCGCGGTCGATGTAGTTCACTGCAATCGCCAGGAAACAGAAGAAAATGACCAGCCAGCGCGACTTTTCCTTCATGAAAAGCACTCCTTCTGAATGCGGCGTCGTGACCCCATCGAGTTGCGGCGCCTGTCCGAATCGCTCCCGCGCTACATGACCGCCCCCAGATGCCAGGGCACGAATTCATTCTGGCCATAGCCATGCAGCTCGCTCTTCGTGCGCTGCCCGGAGGCCGTCGCGAGCATCAGCTCGAAGATCGCGGCGCCCGCCTCGTCCACGCTTTGCTCGCCGTCCAGAATGCGGCCGCAGTTCAGGTCGATGTCCTCTTCCTGGCGCCGCCACAGCGCGCTGTTCGTGCCGAGCTTGAGCGAGGGCGAAGGCGCGCAGCCGTAAGCGGAGCCTCGGCCCGTCGTGAAGCAGATCAGATTGGCGCCGCCCGCCACCTGGCCCGTGGCGGACACAGGGTCGTAGCCGGGCGTGTCCATGAACACGAGCCCCCGCGCATGCACGGGCTGCGCATACTCGTAGGCTTCGACGAGCCGTGTCGTGCCGCCTTTCGCCACCGCGCCGAGGGACTTTTCGAGAATCGTCGTGAGGCCGCCCGCCTTGTTGCCGGCAGAAGGATTGTTGTTCATGTTCGCTTCCATGCGCGCGCAATAGGCTTCCCACCAGCGGATGCGCGCCACGAGCTTTTCGCCCACTTCGCGCGACGCCGCACGCCGTGTGAGCAAATGTTCGGCGCCGTAGATCTCGGGCGTTTCGGAGAGAATGGCCGTGCCGCCGTGCATGACCAGTCTGTCTACGGCTGCGCCGAGCGCCGGATTCGCGGAAATGCCGGAGTAGCCGTCCGAGCCGCCGCACTGCAGGCCAACCATCAGATGACGCGCCTCCACCGGCTCGCGCTTCACGCGATTCGCATCGGGCAGCAGCGCGCGCACCTGGTCGATACCCGCTGCAACCGTGCGCGCAGTGCCGCCCGTTTGCTGGATCGTCATGGTCGAGAGGCGCGCGCCGCGCTCCAGTTGCTCGGCTTCCACGAGACCGTCGATCTGGTTCGTCTCGCAGCCAAGACCAACGATCAGCACTGCATAGAAGTTCGCGTGACGCGCATAGCCCGCGAGCGTACGGCGCAGCACCGTAATGGGCTCGCCCTCCGCCGCGAGCGCACACCCTTCGCCGTGCGTGAGCGCCACCACGCCATCCACGTTAGGGAACGCTTCGAGCGCTTCGGGGTGGATATCGCGGCGGAAGTGGTCGGCTATCGCGCGCGCAACCGTGGCCGAACAGTTCACCGACGTCAGGATGCCTATGTAATTGCGCGTGGCGACGCGGCCATCCGCGCGCCGGATGCCGAGGAACGTCGCAGGCTGCGCAGCGGCGGGCGTGTCGTGCGCGTCCACGCCGAATGCGTAGTCGCGCTCGAAATCGCCCATCGAGAGATTCTGGGTATGCACGTGTTCGCCACGGCGGATCGGCCGGCTCGCGAAGCCGATGATCTGCCCATAGCGGCGCACCGGTTCGCCTTGCTCGATATCGCGCAGCGCGACCTTGTGGCCCGGCGGAATCATGCCCGCGACCGTGTGGTCGCCATAGAGTACCGAGCCTGGCATCAACTGCCCGCGCGCGATGGCAACGTCGTCGCGCCGGTCGAGAAGAATGAGCGCGGCCGAAAGCTGAGCGGGGTCGAGAAGTGTCATAGCCGGTCTCCCTGGGAAGCGCCGCGCACGCCTACGTAAAGCGAGTACAGCGAGGTGTTGGCCGCGATGAAAAGACGATTGCGGTTCGGGCCGCCGAACACGAGATTCGCGACCGTTTCCGGCACGAGGATCTTGCCGAGCAGCGTGGCATCGGGCGCATAGCAGTGGATGCCGTCCCCCGCGCTCGTCCAGACATTGCCGTGCTCGTCCACGCGCATGCCGTCGGGCACGCCGGGCGCGACTTCCGCGAACACCCGGCCGTTGTGCAACCTGCCTTGCGCGTCCACGTCGAATACGCGGATGTGATGCGGGCCGTTCTCGATATGCGACGCGCCCGAGTCGGCCACATAAAGCCGCGATTCATCCGGCGAGAATGCGAGGCCGTTGGGCTTCGTGAAGTCGTCGGCCATGCGCTGCACCACGCCCGTGTCGGGCGTCACGCGATACACGTGGCAGCCGCCGATCTCGCTCGGCGCGCGAAAGCCCTCGTAGTCGCCGAGAATGCCGTAGTCGGGGTCCGTGAACCAGATCGAGCCGTCCGACTGCACGATCACGTCGTTGGGCGAATTCAGCCGGTGGCCTTCAAAGCGATCGGCGATCACGGTGATGCGCCCGTCGTGCTCCGTGCGCGTGACACGGCGCGTACCGTGCTCGCACGTCACGAGCCGGCATTCCCGGTCGAGCGTATTGCCGTTGCTGAAATTCGAGTTCGCGCGAAACACGCCGGTGCCGATGCCGGGCACCCAGCGCATCATGCGGTTGTTGGGGATGTCGCTCCAGACAAGAAAGTCGCCGGCGGGAAACCACACCGGCCCTTCCGCCCACATGCAGCCGCCCGCGAGCTTCTCGAACTGCGCGTTGGGCTGCAGCAGCATGCGAAAGCGCGCATCGTGGATTTCGTATTCGTGGGGATTCATCGTTCCGGCCTCGTACCGTCAGGGTCAGGTCACGGCGACGCGCGTGACCCGTCGCTCACTGCCGCGCCGGTTTATTAAATACTAGTTGAATAGGCCTGTGAAGATTTTCTTCAAGCGCCTGGAATGTGGTTTACCCGCGTTTGCTCATCGGCCCGCGCGGCGACAACCGTGCAGCGCGCGGGCGGCCGCCAGCCGTTTTGCACCGCCTCGCCTTCGAGCGCGTAGATGAACTCGGGACCGGTATGGCGGTGCCTCGGAAATGTTGCGCCTGCAGCGAACCGCACCCGTTGCATGGCGCGGCCCTCTGTTGTGTGCCCGGTAGTCGTTATCGCGCCTTTTCGTCGGCAGCGGCGAGCATGGCGTCGCCAATGGGCGACTCGCCGCTCGATATGAGCGCTTCGCCCGCGCCGCGAATATCGCGCTCTTCCTTGTTCTGGCTGAGCTTGCTCTTGCCGACGAGACGCGTGATCTCGATCTCCACGCCAACGATCAGCTTCACGAGCGTGTCCGTATAGTCCTTGGGCGCGTCGGCCATCTTCCAGGGCTTGGGCTGCGTGGCTTCGTGCGTGCGCGTCAAGCGGCCAACCACGCCGCGCACGTAGCGCTCGTCGTCGAGAATCCTGATGCGCCCATGCGCGTGAACGACCACGTAATTCCAGGTCGGCACCTGCTTGTGTGCTTCGTGCTTGCTCGGATACCAGTTCGGCGAGATATACGCGTCGCCCGCGCGGAAGATCACGAGCACTTCGTCGCCGTTGGCCACGTCCTGCCAAACCGGATTGGCCCGCGCGACGTGCGCGCGCAAGATGCCCAGCTCGCCTTCGCCCGCCGCGAGTTCGAAGGGAATGTGATTGGCGTCGAGCCCGCTTGCTCCGTGCGTGACCAACGTGCCGAACGGATGTTGGGCAATGCAATCGTGCAGGGCGTCCTTGCGGTTTTCGGCGAAATGGGCTGGTACGTACATGCGGGTGTCCCTGCTTGTAAGGTGAATGGTAGCGTGGCCGACGCTGCCACACAGCCAAGTCTGCCCCAAAAGTGGTTTATTCTATAGATCCAGTTTATTTAAATTCCAGTGAACCAGAATCATGCCGAGAACAGCGCAGGCCGCGGAAATGCCATCGTTCGGCACGCTGGACCGTGAGGCGGGCAATCTCAGCCGCCAGGTGGCCGAGGCGCTGCGCGAAGCGGTGCGCAAAGGGGACTTGAGGCCCGCCGACGCGTTGCCTTCCACGCGCTCGCTCGCCGCTTCGCTCCAGATCGCGCGCGGCACGGTGGTCGAGGCGTACGAGCAATTGATCGCCGAAGGCTTCCTGGAATCGAAAGCGGGAGCCGGCACGCGCGTGGCGCTCGCGCTGGCCGAGCCGCCGCCCGCGCGCGAGCCCCGCGCAGCTTCGCGCCATGCGGAAGAAGCCGGGCTGCCGGAACGCGCCGAAGCGTTCGCCAGAATCGGACGTGAGTTCAAGCCGCTTCCTCCGGTGCCGTTTGCCATTTCGGTGCCAACGGGCCTTACCGCGCCAGGCGATATCTGGCGCCGGCTCGGCAACCGCTTGCGCGCGCGCGGTCCGGCCTCGCCAACCGGTTATGCCGATCCGCTTGGCGCGCGGGCGCTGCGCGAAGCCATCGCCGACTATGTGCGCAAGTCCCGCTCGGTGCGCTGCGATGCGGATCAGGTCATCGTCACGAACGGCACCCAGCAGGGCCTCTTTCTCGCCAGCCAGGTGCTGCTCGGGCCGCGTGACCAGGCATGGGTCGAGAACCCGGCCTACCGTGGCGTCACCGCCATACTCGAGAGCCTGCCCTACCGCGACGCCATGGTCCGCGTGCCCGTGGATGCCGAAGGTCTCGACGTCGAGGCGGGCATACGCATGGCGCCGAAAGCGCGCGTGGCATTCGTCACGCCCTCGCATCAATATCCGCTCGGCATGCCGCTGAGCATGGCGCGGCGCGCGGCGTTGCTCGCGTGGGCGCGCTCGACCCGTGCGTGGATCGTCGAGGACGACTACGACAGCGAGTTGCGCTACGAGGGCTATCCGTTTCCGGCACTGCAGGGGCTCGCGCCGGATCGCGTGGTGTATCTCGGCACCTTCAGCAAGATCCTCTTTCCATCACTGCGGCTGGGCTATGTCGTCGTGCCGCCCAATCTCGTCGATGCGTTCTGCGGCGCGCGCGTGCTCGTAGACCGCCATCCGCCCACTGCCGATCAACACGTTCTGGCCGCCTTCATGACCGAGGGGCACCTGGAGCGGCACGTGCGCAAGGTTCGCAACGTCTATGCGGAGCAGCGGCTCAGCCTGATCGAGACCCTCGAAGCGCTATTGCCCCGGAATCTGGCGTGGATCGAGCCCGGCGATCAGGGCATGCATCTCGTGCTCTGGCTTGCAGCGGGACTCGACGATCACCGCGTAGTCCGGCTCGCCGCCGATGCGGGCGTCGCGGTGCGCGCGGCGTCGCCCATGTTCGCAGCGGGCACGGCGCGCCCGGGGCTGATCCTCGGCTTTGGCGGCTTTAGCACCGCTCAAATGAAAGCGGCTGCGCATCGTCTTGCCGCCGTGATCGCCTCAGTGGCGAGATAAGGCGAGATCAAGTATTTCGGGCTACTGGATATCGCTGCGACTTGCTGAGTTCGATGGCGAGAAAGTCGACAAACGCCCGAATCCGCGTAGAAAGCTGATGCCGCTGCGCATACACGGCGTAGATGTCCGCGCCCGGCGTTTCATATTCGGGCAGCACGACCACGAGCCGCCCGTCCGCGAGATATTCGTTGATATCCCATTCCGCGCGCATCAGAATGCCGTGCCCGTCCAGCGCCCACTTCACCGCAATCTCGCCGTCGTTGGTCGTGAGGTTGCCATTGATCCGGATGGCTTCCGATTTGCGCGTATTGCCGCGCTCGTTCGAAAGCCGCCACACGCCATACGCTTCGTCGCCCTGGCGAATGCTGATGCAGTTGTGCTTCGCGAGGTCGTGCGGCGTGGCGGGCGTGCCCCGGTTCGCGAGATAGGCGGGCGAAGCGCAGAGCAAACGCCGGTTCGCCGCGAGACGCCGGGCGATCACGCGCGTATCCGGCGGCTCGCCAAAGCGGATGCAGACATCGTACGAATCCTCCGTGAGCGGCGGCGGCATGACCGAAAGCTGAAGCTGCACGGAAACCTGCGGATACTGCGCGACGAAACGCGAAAGCGCCGGCCCGATGTGGCTGCGCCCAAAGCCGAGCGTGGCGTTCACGCGCAGCAAGCCCTTGGGGTGCTTCTTCGAGCCACCCAGCAGTTCACCCAGTTCGTCGATCTCGTCGAGAATGCGCCGCGCATGCTCCAGGTACACCTCGCCTTCGGGCGTGAGCATCATGCGGCGCGTCGTGCGGTTCACGAGCGGCACGCCGGCGCGCTCTTCCATTTGCGCGAGCCGCTTGCTCACGGCAGCGGGCGTGAGGCCCAATTCTCGTGCGGCGGCGCTCAGGCTGCCCGAGGAAGCGAGCGTGGAGAAAAAGCCGAGATCGGCGGGCAGAACGGTGTCGGTCACGGTCACCACTTGTGAATTCAGGTTAATGATGCTTTGAGTCTAGCACCGGTTTTTGAACCAGGAGTTGGGTAAAGTGCACCCACACTGGCCACATTCCAAAGGAACGAGACATGAAGACCTATCGCATCGCAACCATTCCCGGCGACGGCATTGGCAAGGAAGTCGTGCCCGCAGGCAAGGAGGTGCTGGAAGCGCTTGCGAAAACCACGCAGCGCTTCGCGTTCGAGTTCGAGAACTTCGACTGGGGCGCCGACTATTACCGCCAGCACGGCGTGATGATGCCCGCCGATGGCCTCGACGCCATTCGCAACAAGGACGCCATTCTGTTCGGCTCCGCGGGCGACCCCGACGTACCCGATCACATCACACTGTGGGGCCTGCGCCTGAAGATCTGCCAGGGCTTCGACCAGTATGCCAACGTGCGCCCCACGCGCATCCTGCCCGGCATCGACGCGCCTTTGAAGCGCTGCAAGCCCGAGGACCTCAACTGGGTGATCGTGCGCGAAAACTCCGAAGGCGAATACTCGGGCGTGGGCGGCCGCGTGCACCAGGGCCATCCGCTCGAAGCCGCAACCGATGTCTCGATCCTCACGCGCGCCGGCGTCGAACGCATCCTGCGCTTTGCGTTCCGGCTCGCGCAGTCGCGCCCTCGCAAGCTGCTCACGGTCATCACCAAGAGCAACGCGCAGCGCCACGCCATGGTCATGTGGGACGAGATTGCGCAGCAAGTCTCGAAGGAATTCCCGGACGTGAAGTGGGACAAGGAGCTGGTGGACGCCGCCACGGCGCGCATGGTCAACCGTCCCGCCTCGCTCGACACGATCGTCGCGACCAACCTGCATGCCGACATTCTCAGCGACCTCGCCGCCGCGCTCGCGGGCAGCCTGGGCATTGCGCCTACGGGCAACATCGATCCCGAGCGCCGCTACCCGTCGATGTTCGAGCCAATCCACGGCTCCGCCTTCGACATCATGGGCAAGGGGCTCGCCAATCCGATCGGCACGTTCTGGTCGGTCGTGATGCTGCTCGAACACCTCGGCGAAACCGAAGCCGCCGCTCATGTGATGCAGGCCATCGAGACCGTGACGGCCAACCCCGCGCTGCACACGGGCGATCTTGGCGGCAAGGCGACCACCGCGCAGGTCACGGCCGCGGTGTGCGAACTCGTCGAGAAGGCAGCCGTCGCTGCCTGAATGCAGGCCTGAGCGCTACCGCGCCGTCAAATCAAGCAGACACGGGGGCGTAACACAAAAAATACCCGCACGCCTCCGTCAACCCTCCAAGGAGGAGACACATGAATTCGGATACCGAAGCAATTGTCACGCGCAAACTCATGTGGCGCATCATCCCGTTCGTCATGCTGCTCTACTTCGTGAGCTTTCTCGACCGGGTCAACGTGGGCTTCGCGGCAATGACGATGAATAAGGCGATTGGCCTTTCGCCTACGGCCTTCGGTCTCGGCGGCGGGCTCTTCTTCATCGGCTACTTTCTGTTCGAAGTGCCTTCGAACCTGATCTTGCACCGCGTGGGCGCGCGCATCTGGATCGCGCGCGTCATGGTCACATGGGGCATCGTCTCGGCGGCCTCCGCATTCGTGACCGGGCCCACAAGCTTCTATGTACTGCGCTTTTTGCTGGGCGTGGCGGAAGCGGGCTTCTTCCCCGGCATCATTCTCTATCTCAGCCTCTGGTTTCCGGGCAAGCAACGCGCGGCAGCCGCGGCATGGTTCATGGCAGCCGCGCCGATCTCGACTGCGCTCGGCTCGCCCATTTCAGGCGCGCTCATGCAATTGCCGCGCACGTTCGGGCTCGCCAACTGGCAACTGCTCTATGTGATCGAAGCAATTCCCGCCGTGCTGCTGGGTTTCGTGGTCCTGAAGGTTCTCACCGATGCGCCTGCCAAAGCGCGCTGGCTGAAGCCGCAAGAACGCGACTGGCTCATGGCGAAGCTCGTCGAGGAAGCGCGCGAGAGAGAGAACCACACCGGCCACACGGCAGGCGCGCTGAGCGCCCTGCGCGACCCGCGCGTGCTGGCGCTCGCGCTGATCTACTTCGGCACCTCGGCGGGCCTTTACACGCTGGGGCTGTGGGCGCCGCTCATCATCCGGCAATATGGTTTCAGTTCGCTCGAGACCGGACTGCTCAATGCCATTCCGAGCATCGTGGCGGTCGTCGCGATGATTCTGTGGGCGCGGCACTCCGACCGCACGGCGGAGCGCACCTGGCACGTCGTCGTCCCTTGCGTGCTCGCTTGCGTGGGCTTCATCTTCGCGGGGCAAGCCAGCACCGCGCTGATGATCGTGCTGGCGCTCGTGGTGGTCAATATCGGCATCAGCGCCGCGAAGGCGCCGCTCTGGGCCATGCCCAGCATGTTTCTCTCTGGCGCTGGAGCAGCGGCGGGGATCGCCATGATCAATTCGATCGGCAATCTCGGCGGCTTCGTGGGGCCCGCCGTGATTGGCTGGCTGAAAACTCAGACGGGGGGTTATGCCGCGGGCTTGTATGTCGTTGGCGCGACGCTCGCGCTTTCCGCGGTGGTCACGTTGATGCTGAGCCGCAAAGCAAGCCAGCCGGTCATGGCGCAGGTGAGGCACGATCACTGAAGGGGCCGCGCGGAGCTTGTGGCAATACAGGCGCATGCTGCCATGCTCCGCGCGAGCGCGATAAGCCGATAACAGGGTTGGCATTAGCGGCGGCGCGCGCTATCTCCGCCGACCCGCTGCGGCAGATTCTGTATCGGCGACGCGGGGCGTGGCCATGCGCACCGCAACCACACAAGCCGCCATCGATATCAACGAGACGATCAGCACGGCCCACTCCACCGGTACGTAGCTGCCGCGTATCGCCCAGATCGCTGCGCCCGCGATAGGCGCAATGCCTTTGGCGATGTTCGCAGGCATCGAGAGCAGGCCGCTCACCGCGCCGTAGCCTTCGGTTCCCAGCAGCGTCTGCACGAGCATCCCGCGCAGGATCGTCATCATGCCGTTGGCGCCGCCGTAGACGATGGCGAACAGCATCAACCACGCAGCCGACTTCCCCGCACCCATCAGGATCACGACGGAGCACGGGAACGCAGTCGTCACCACAACGGCGACACGCCCCGGTGGCGCGCGCCTGCCGACGGCGAACCACAGGACCCGCGCCAGCACCTGTGCCGGCCCGATCGCCGCCATGGTGACAATGGTCGTTGCGCCCGCAACGTCACGCTCGTGCATCAACGGGATCAGATGAAAGGTGAGCGCGACGAAGGTGGAGTAATACGCCGTGAAGCAAACGGCCAGCGCCCAGAATACGGGCGAGCGCAAGGCGTTGCGCGCCGAGGCGCGGCTCACTTCGCGGGCGCGTTCCTGCGTCGCGGTGTCCGCATCCGGCTCGCCGCGATGAATCACGAATGCGTGCACCGGCAAGCAGACGAGCAGATTAACGAGCGCAAGCGCGAGCAGCGCGCCCCGCCAGCCGAACGAGACGATCAAGCCTTGCGTGAGCGGAATGAACACCGTGCTCGCGAAACCCGCCACAAGCGTGATGAGCGTGATTCTCCTTGCATAGCTGCGCGGGAAGTCGCGCGTCACGACCGCAAACACCGGGTCGTAGAGCGTCGCCGCAATGGCTACGCCCAAGCCGCACCACACGGCAAAGAGCGCCGGCAGACTGCGCGCCTGCGCCCACAGCACGAGCATCGACGATGCGAGCAGCGTGCCGCCCGCCATGACGCGCCGGCCATAGCCGCGGTCGATCAACGTGCCGACCGGGTAGGCCGCGAACCCCGAGACCAGCAAACCTGTTGAGAGCGCGGCGTTCGTCGCCGTGCGGCTCCAGCCCATCGCGCCTTCCATGGGCACGACGAAAAGCGGGAACGCGTAGTAGATCGTCCCCCACGAAACGAGTTGCGCCACCGCGAGCGCCCATGTCTGCGCTGCGGCATGCGGTCGGTCCAGTCCGTGCGGTCTCGCGTGGGTCGGTGTCGGCATGGATGTGAGTGCCGGGGCGCGCTGTTCGTCCGGCGCGAGCCGGACCCGATTTGCCGATTCTGGCGCACCTTCAGCGCGATTGCACTATGTACGCTAGCGCACGGAACGGGCCGCGCTCGATCGCTATGCTCGCCAGGTGCCCGAGAGGCCCGGCGCTAGCCCTCACGTTCGTTTCTCCAAACGGTATCGCCAGTGCGCAGCCAAGCCATCCAATATGCCTTGCTTCTCGCCTGCGGGTGCCCGCCAGCATTCGACGCGCACGCAGCCGATGCAATTGGCATAGTCAAGACGATCAAAGGCTCGGTGCAAATCGAGCGCGCAAGCCAACCGGTCAGCGTGGCGGTCGGCAGCGAGGTGTTCGCGAGCGACCGTGTCACGACCGGCCCCGCATCCGCCGTTGGGATCACGCTGCGCGACAACACACTGCTGACCGAGGGCGCCAATTCCGTTCTCGATCTCAACAAGTTCGCATTCAACACCACCACCTACGACGGGGCGCTCGACGTGAGCATCAAGCGCGGCTCGCTCGCCGTGGTCGACGGCAAGCTCGCGAAGGCCAATCCGGAAGCCGTGCGCTACAGCACGCCCACCACCACGCTCGGCGTGCGGGGCACCGAATTCATCATCGAGGTAGGGGGAAGCGGGGAGAACGGTCATTGAAGACAATGAACGCCGGGCACTGGCTTGCGCGATACATGGCCCTTACGCTGTGCTTGTGCCTCTTTGCATGCAGCACGCCCGACAAGATCACGCTGCTGCCGAATCCGGACGGCAGCGTCGGCAACGTGATCGTGCATAGCGGCAGCAAGACGCAAGTCATCGACAAGGCCTACACACGCGCCGATGTTTCGAAAGGCGGCGCCATCGCGGAAACCGCCGATAACAAGGCCGCCGTGGAGGCGCAGTACGGCGATCTGCTGGCCGCCCAGCCGCCACGGCCCCGCACGTTCACGATCAACTTCGTTTTCGACTCCGCCACGCAACTCGCACCCGAGTCGGCGGCCACGGTTGCCGAGTTGAAGAAGGTGCTGGCAACGTGGCCGGCCCCTCACCTCACGGTGGTCGGCCATACCGACATGGCGGGCTCGCAGGCGTTCAACGACCAGCTCTCCATGCGCAGGGCGCAAAGCGTAGCGTCGTTTCTGGTCAAGTCCGGCATACCCGCGCAGCAGATCGAAATTGCCGGCCGGGGCAAACGCGAGCCACTCGTCCACACTGCAGACGGCGTGCCCAACCAGGCAAACCGGCGCGCGGTCATCACCGTTCAGTAATCCGTATCGATGCGCGGCGCTCATCGTCAGCCCCCATCCCCATGAAACGCTACCGCAACGCATGCATCGCATTCTTGAGACGCATGATGCGGGCGCGCAAAGGGCGCCCTTGGGCGCTCGCGGTGCTCGTGACGCTTTTGTTCATCAACCTGTGCAGCGAATGGCCCGGCGACGTGGTACGCCCCGCCTTCCTCGACACACTCGACAATGTATTGCCCGATACCTTCGGTTCGGCGCGCCAGCTTCTTTTCGACCACTATCAGCGCCGCTTTCCGCGCGTACCCGCCGCGCAGCCGGTGACCATCGTCGAGATCGACGACAAGACGCTCGAAGCCTTCGGCCAATGGCCCTGGCCGCGCAACCGCCTCGCCGGCCTCGTCGATGCGATCGAGGCGGGCAAACCGCTGGCGATCGGCCTTGATATCTACATGCCCGAACCCGACCAAACCTCGCCGGGCATCGTGGCCGACAACCTGCCCGCTTCCGAGGTCGCACTCGCCACGCAACTGCGCGCGCTGCCCAGCCACGAGCGCATTCTAGAGACCGCGTTGCGCGCGTCGCCTTCCATTCTCGGTGCGGCCGCGTTCGATTACGCGACCTCCACCACGCGCACCGACATGCTGAGCGCCCCCGTGCTCGTGCACGGCCCGGACGCGCTCGCGAGCGTTCACCGCTTCAATTACGTGCTCGCAAGCCTGCCCGAACTGCAAGGCGCGGCCCACGGCCAGGCCATGCTCAACGTCGCGCAGGAACAGGGCACGGTGCGGCGCATTCCGCTCGTGCTGGGTCTTGGCGACAAGCTCGTGCCGAGCCTGCCCGTTGAAATGCTGCGCGTGGCCACCGGCTCGCCCGCCATCGAGGTGTTTGCGGGCCCATCCGGCGTGCGCGCCGTGGGCGTGGCGGATGTGCGGGTGCCCACGCAACCCGATGGCGATATCTGGCTGCATTTCGCCTCGATTGCGCACACGCAGCAGCGCTACGTTTCCGCACGCGACGTGCTGCAAGGCAAGATCGACGCAAACCGCATCCGCAACAAGCTGATTCTCGTCGGCCTCACCGGCACGGGCTTGACGGACATGCGCACGACGGCGCTAGGCGAGCTGGTGCCCGGCATCGAGATTCAGGCGCAAGTGATCGAGACGATCTTCGAGGGCCGTTTCCTGCAGCGCCCGGCCTGGCTGATCTGGTGCGAGAGCGCTTTCATCCTCGTGGTCGGGCTGTTCTTCATCTGGTATGTGCCGCGCAACGATTCGCGGCTCGCCGTCTTCATGCGCACCGTGCCGAAGGCTTCGGCCATCATTGGCGTTACGCTTAACGTGTTGACGCTTTCGGTTTGCTTCCTCGTGTTCCGGTATTTCGGCTTCCTTGTCGATGCCGCATCGATCTTCATCATTCTTTCCGCTGTCATGGGCAGCTTCTTCACGATCTCCCTCATGGAGCCCGAAGCGCAAATCCCAGCCAGCACCGGCCGCGCGCACGTCAGCTGAGGTTGCCGAGTGCTACATTACGGTCCTGATCGCCCGGCGACGGGAAGCCACGCAAGGCACGGAGCGCGAATGACCCCATCGGAACGTATTGACCAGCTAATCGCGGACCTCACCGACTGGCGCCGCGACACCTTCACCGCCATGCGCGAGGCCATTCTCGAAGCCGACCCGGCGATCGTCGAGGAATGGAAATACATGGGCAGCCCCGTGTGGTATCGGGACGGCATGATCGCCGTGGGCAACGCGCACAAAGGCAAGGTCAAGCTCACGTTCCTGTACGGCGCGAGCCTGCCCGACCCGAACAAGCTCTTCAACGCCGGGCTCGAGGGCAACGCGCGGCGCGCCATCGACTATCTCGAAGGCGACAAGGTCGACAAGCGCGCGCTGAAGGCGCTCATTCGCGCGGCAATCGAATTCAACCAGGGCAAGGCGAAGAAAAAAGCGCCCGCGAAGCCGCGCGCCAGCAAAACCGCCTGACGCGAGCGCCTCACACTTCGCTCAACTCGCGAATGGGAATCACGGTGCGCTCGCCGCATTCGCGCAGCAGGTCGCGCAATTCGTTGATGACGGGAAAGACTTCGTGATTCCAGTCGGCGCCCTGGTTGTCGTGCGCCGCCTGTTCGAGTTCCACGATCGTGCGGTCTTCCTTGAAGATGCGCTCCGTGAACCAGACCAGCAGCGGCCACGCCGCGTCGAGCAGGAACGGCACGGCAGGACGCTTCACCGAAAGGAGTCCGAAGGTCCGGTTCGTGCGCTGCTGCGCGTCGAGCGGCACATACACGATCCACAGGTCCATGAGGAGCGACTCGTCGCCCGACCGGATCTTCAGCGTTTGATACGGATATTCCGTGCGAACGGTCATCACGCTCTGATCGCTCGGGTCCGCGCGGTTCTTGCTCGCGCCGAACACGAGCGCCTCGCCCGCGGGCTGCTTGCCCGCCATGCGCGCGAACGTGTAATCCACTTCGATGGACTTCTCGCCGCGCCGCCGGCCGAGCGAGCGCGCCCGCATCTGGCCCATCTGGCGGCGGTGGAGAAACTGGTGGTTCATGTCCATCAGATTCTCGTGCATGAACGAGTAGTGGCACTTCACTTCCTGGCCGAAGCGGCGCGTCTTGTAGGCCTTGTCCGTGACCGAATCCAGCACGGGCAGCGGTTGCGCTTCGGCAAGCGTGGCGTTGCCGGGAAAGACGAAGATCATGCCGTGCGCCTCGCGGCACGGGTAGGCGCGCACGCCGTTGGGCAAGCGCTCCCGGCCAAGGTAGGGCACGTCCACGCATTGGCCCGAACAATCATAGGTCCAGCCGTGGTAGCCGCAACGAAGCGACTCGCCGTCCACCACGCCCGCATGTAGCGGCACCTGGCGATGCGCGCAGCGGTCTTCGAGCGCGTACACCGCGCCTGACGCGGTGCGAAAGAGCACAATGGGCTCGCCGGCGAAATGCGTACCCAGCGTCTTGCCAGGCTTGAGTTCGCGCGACCAGGCAAGCGGATACCAGTAGTCGGGATGAATGGGCACTCGGCGCAAGTCGCGCGGTTCCTGCATATGTGACTCGATCGTATAACCATCTGGCAAAGGCACTGCGCGCATGCGGAGAATCTCCTTGTCGAGTCCGTTGTTATCGTCGTTCCGTTAAGAGACTGGCTGGAGGCAAATCTCGTGCCCGATCATTCAACGCGAATGCCGCCTGGGTGTCGATCAGTGTTTAGCCGGAAAGCACGCGATGATGGCGGCCTGAACCTTGACGATGGCAGCGTCGCGCAGCGAGCTGTTGCGCCACCCGAGTTCCACCGGATAGCGCGGCAGATCGATTGGGCAAGCAAGCAGTTTCAGGCCCGTCACGCGCGCGATCGCTTCGGCCGCGTGGCGCGGAATCGTGGCGACGCTGCGCGTGCCCTTGAGCAGGAAAGGCAACGCGGCGAAATGCGTCGTAGAGGCCACGACGTTGCGCTTCAGGCCGCGCGCGGCGAGCCCTTCGTCAACGATCCCGACCACGCCGCCCGACGACACCAGGATGTGCCCTCTCGACACGTAGTCGGCAAGCGTCAGGCGCCGTGGCGTGCGGGGAGCGTGGTCCACGAGGCACGCATAGCTGCCCTCGCCGAGCACCCGGTGGCTCAGCCCGCGCGAAGCGAAGCCGCCCGCCGCGACGGCGAGATCCATGTCCTGGTTCGCGAGCGCGTCGGCGACGATCTGGCTGTGCGTCTGACGAAAGATGATGCGCAGGCCCGGCGCGCTCGCTTCCAGCGTTTCGATGATGCGCCGGCCAATGGCCACCTCGAAGTCGTCGGAAAGCCCGATCGACACCGCGCGCCCATGAAACGTGGTCGCGTCGGGCGAGGCAATCGCAAGGCTATGGCGGCAATGGTCGAGCGCCTCGCTAATCACGGGCTTGAGTTCCTGCGCGCGCGAGGTCGGCGCGAGTCCACGCCCGGTACGCACGAAGAGCGTGTCCGCATAGAGTGTGCGCAAGCGCCTGAGCGCGGCGCTCACGGCGGACTGTGTCATGTCGAGGCGTATCGCGGCGCGGCTTGCCCCGCCCTCCTCGAACAGCGCCTCGAAGATCTTCAGCAGATTCAGGTCCACGCCTGCGATATCAAACTGGTTCATATCACATAGTATCGATATACGTTCTCGCGATTTTATCGCCGTGGAAAGATGTGAGCTATCCAAACCCCTGGGAGCACGCCATCATGGCCAAGTCGAAAGTCGCCGCGCTGCAGATCGGTTCATCCGCCGCCGGCAAAGCGCAAACGCTGGAACAGATTCTCTCGTTCGAAGCGCAGATCCGCGCCTCGGGCGCGAAGCTCGTGGTCATGCCCGAGGCATTGCTCGGCGGTTACCCGAAGGGCGAAATATTCGGCACGCGCCTCGGCTACCGCCTGCCCGAAGGCCGCGAGGCATTCGCGCGCTATTACGAGAATGCGATCGACGTGCCAGGCGCGGAAACCGAAGCGCTCGCCGAGCTTTCCACGCGTTGCGGCGCGTCGCTCGTGCTCGGCGTGATCGAGCGCGACGGCAGCACGCTCTATTGCACCGCGCTGTTCTTCAATCCGGGTGAGGGGCTCGTGGCGAAGCACCGCAAGCTCATGCCCACCGGCACCGAACGGCTCGTCTGGGGGCAAGGCGACGGCTCAACGCTGCCGGCCGTTCGTACGGAATCCGGCGTAGCGGGCGCTGCGATCTGCTGGGAAAACCACATGCCGCTGTTGCGCACGGCGATGTACGCGAAAGGCGTGCAGATCTGGTGCGCACCCACCGTGGACGAGCGCGACATCTGGCAGTGCTCCATGCGCCATATCGCGCACGAAGGGCGCTGCTTCGTGATCAGCGCATGCCAGGTGCAGCCCTCGCCCGCGGCGCTCGGCGTCGAGGTGCCGGGCTGGGACGAGAACCGGCCGCTCATCAATGGCGGCAGCTTGATTGTCGGGCCGCTTGGCGATGTGCTGGCCGGGCCGTTGCGCGGCGAAACCGGCCTTATCGTCGCGGAGATCGACACCGAAGAACTCACGCGCGCCCGCTACGATTTCGATGTGGTGGGCCACTATGCGCGGCCCGATGTGTTCTCGCTTTCGGTCGATGAGCGGCGCAAGCGCACGGTCTCGTTTATCGCGGAGTAAGCGCGCGTAACGTTACGCTGCGCGACGTCACGCCGAATACAACCCTTCCGGCCCGTTGCGCAGCGTGCGCGCCAGCAACTCCAGCCCCTCGCGCAGCGCCTCGTGGCTGCGCGCGCCGCCGAGGCTCAAGCGCACCGCGTGCGGTGCGGAGCCGCGCCCGATCACGAAGCTGTCCGCCGTTTTCGCGAGCACGCCGGCCTGACGCAGCGCCGCCGAGAATTCGGCGGCACGCCACGGCTCGGCGAGCGGCAGCCAGAGATGCGGGCTTGCGGGGTCGGTGCGATACGTCCAGTCCGCCAGCACCTCGGCGGCGATCGCGTGGCGCACGTCCACCTGCGCGCGCTGCTGCGCGACGAGGCGATCGATCTCGCCATCCACGATCCAGCGCGCCGCAATCTCCGCGGCGAGCGGCGACGTCATCCAGCAATCGCTGCGTATCACCGCGAGAATCTTGCCGACCCAGTCCTGCGGCGCCTGCACATAGCCAATGCGCAGGCCCGGCGCGACCGCCTTCGAAAGACTGCTGATCACGATGCCATGCTCGGGCAGGCGCGCCGCGAGCGGCGTGGGCGGGGCGTCGAGCAAGGCGGCTGGCACGAGATCCTCGATCACGACGAGATGATGGCGCACGGCGATCTCGGCGATCATCGCGCGACGCGCTTCGGAAAGCGTGGCCGTGGTCGGGTTGTGCAGCGTCGGCACGCAAAAGAGCGCGCGCGGCGCGAGCAGGCCGCACGCGCGCTCGAGCGCCGCGGGCACGATGCCCTCCTCGTCGATTTCGATGCCGACGAGATTGAGCCGCAACTGCCGCGCGAGCGCGACGATGCCGGGATAGCTCAAGGCCTCGGCGAAAATCGTGTCGCCTGGTCGCAGCACTGCGCGCAACACACAGGCAAGTCCGTGCTGCGCGCCCTGCGTGACCAGCACGCGCTCGGCGGCCACCGTGCAGCCCATGCGCGCAAGCCAGCGCGCCCCCGCCTCGCGGTGCGAGCGGCGGCCGCCTTCGGGCTGATACAGCAGCAGCTCGCCCGCCAGCCGCTCGTCGGCAGCCAGTTCGCGCAAGGTCTGCGTCAGCAGGAAGGCTTCGTCGGTCGGCATCGGCACGTTCTGGCCGAGATCGATCAAGCGCCCCGGTGCATAAGCGCCCGGTGCACCCGGCGTGGTCGCTGCAGCCCGCTCGGTGGATTCGGGTGCGGGGCGCGTACGGTCCTGCATACGCACGCCGTCGGCGTCGGGCTCGGCCACGTAGGTGCCGTCGCCCACGCGCGCCACCACCATCCCGCCGCGCTCCAGCTCCGCATACGCGCGACTCACCGTGCCGGTCGTGACATTGAGCTTCTTCGCGAGCAGCCGGTGCGCAGGCAGCTTTTCTCCGGGCAGCATCTGGCCGCCATGAATGGCCTGCGCGTAGGCGTGAGCGATTGCGCGGTACTTGGGTTCGCTGCTGCGCGAGAGCGTGGGCGTCCAGCCGTTCATGGTTTTCCCGAAGGAGAAAAGCACGCCGCGGCACGGCGCGGCGGCTGCGCCATTATCGCGCCCAATTCGCCGAAATGAAGGCTGTCATTTACTTCAATTGACTTCATTGAGTGCGTGGAATTGACCCTCTAGGATGCCGTAACGCCTGACAAGGCCAAGGAGACAATGCCCGCCCCACGGCGCACCACATGCGTATCTTCATACGTAAGTTACGCAATGTTGCGCGCCACCGGGCGGCGCCCCACGCGCCATGACGAACCGCATCGCCCGCATCACCGTGAGCCAGCACCGGCTGTCGCTCGACCCGCCGTTCCCCGCCTCGTGGGACAGCCGCCCGCGGCGCGCCTTCCCGGCGACGATCGTGCGCGTGGAGGACGACGAAGGCCGCGTGGGCATCGGTTCCGGCGACGCCATGTATGGCTTCGACGACTACCGCGATCTCTTCATCGGCACAGATCCGCTCGATCTGGCGCGCCACGCGGCGGTGCTCGACAACCTCAGCTTCCACGCGGGCCGCCTTTGGCCGCTCGACGTCGCGCTCTGGGACCTCGCCGGCAAGATTCGCGGCGAGCCTTGCTGGCAGATGGCCGGCGGCCGTTCGAAGCGGGTGCGGGCGTATGCGTCCTCGGGCGTGCATCGCACGCTCGAAGGCATGGCGCAGTGGGCCGAGCATGCCGTGGCGCGCGGCTTCCCGGCGCTCAAGGTGCGCTTTGGCCGCGCCACGCTCGCCGACGATATTGCCGCGCTCGCCGCCGTGCGCGAAGCCGCTGGCGACGCGATCGAACTCATGGTGGATTGCAACCAGGGCTGGCGCATGCCCTGGGACACCCAGGCGCCGTGGCGCGCCGACGAAGCACTCGCCGTGATCCGGCAGATCGAAAAGCATCGCGTGTACTGGGTGGAAGAACCGCTGCATCGCGGCGACTACGCGGGCCACGCGCAATTGCGCAAGCAAACGGAAGGACTCGGCATACGCATCGCGGGTGGCGAGATGACGCGCGACGCGCACGAATTCGCGGCGCTCCTCGCACACGACTGTCTGGACGTCTATCAGCCCGATGTCGTCTGCACGCTCGGCATGGAAGGCGCGCGGCGGCTCGCGGCGCAGATCGAAGCGCACGGCAAGGTGTTCACGCCGCACACGTGGGGCAACGGCATCGGCCTCGCAGCGAACCTGCATATCGTGGCGGGCGCAGGCAACGCGCCGTTCGTCGAGTTTCCGTACGACCCGCCCGAATGGACGCCTGCGCGGCGCGACTTCCCGATCAAGCACGTGATCGACATCGACGCGAACGGCTGGATCGAGCTAAGCGATGCGCCGGGCCTTGGCATCGAACTCGACGAAGCCATGCTCGCCGCCACACGCGCACACGACAGCCGGTACGACTGAAGCACAACGGGCATGGCATGAAGGCGATGCCATCCTCTATATGAAGCATTCCGAAACATTTCAATAAAACGGAGACATGCAATGAAACGCTTGACGTCCCTCCTGCGCGCGGCCTGCCTTGCGGCGCCGCTCGCCATCGCCGCCTTGCCGGCGCACGCCGCCGGCACCTGGTGCAGCAGCGGCAAACCCGTGCGCTTCGCGGGCATCACGTGGGAAAGCGGCAACTTCACGAGCGAAGTGCTGCGCTACATCCTCAAGAACGGCTATAGCTGCCAGACCGACAGCGTGCCCGGCAGCACCGCGGCCACCGAAACGGCGCTTTCGCGCAACGACCTGCAGATCTGGGCCGAGCAATGGACGGGACGTTCGGAGATCATCGCGGGCGCGGTCAAGGCGGGCTCGGTCAAGCTCGTGGGCGACACGCTGCCGGGCGGCACGAAGGAAGGCTGGTACGTGCCCGACTACGTGGTGCACGGCGACGCGAAGCGCAGCATCAAGGCCAGCGCGCCCGACCTTCAGTCCGTGAGCGATCTGCCCAAATACAAGGGCCTTTTCGTCGACGACGAGGAACCCGATCGCGGCCGCTTTCTCAACTGCCCCTCGGGCTGGGACTGCGAACGCGTGAATACGCGCTTGCTCAAGCTGCTCAAGCTCGACGACACCTACACGAACTTCCGCCCCGGCACGGGCGCGGCGCTCGATGCGGCCATCTCCTCGGCCTACGCGCGCGGCAAGCCGATTCTCACCTACTACTGGGAGCCGGCCGCGCTGATGGCGAAGTACAAGTTCGTTCAGCTCAAGATGCCGCCGTTCAACGAAGCCTGCTGGAAGACGCTGCGCGACGCCAACAGCGCGCAGCAATGTGCCTCGTCGTATCTGGTCTCGCAGTTGAAGATCGGCGTTTCGACACCGTTCTATCAGGCGGAGCCCGACGTGATGACCTTCTTCTCGAAGGTGAGCTTCCCTATCGACTTCCTGAACACGACGATCCTCGACATGACCGAGCACAAGGTCGATGCGCAGGACGAAGCGCTCAAGTTCCTCAAGCAGCACCCTGAAATGTGGAAGACCTGGGTGCCTGCGGATGTCGCGGCGAAGGTGCAGAAGTCGCTTGGCGCGTAATACCAACCCAATACCCGCGCGATACCAGCCTGATACCAACCAGAATGCCGGGCCGCGTAACGCGGCTCCATGATAAGGAGACTTAATTGAAGAAGAAGATTCTCGCGGCGCTGCCGCTGGCGCTCGCCGCAGCAGGCGCGCACGCGCAAAGCAGTGTGACGCTGTACGGCCTCATCGACCTCGGCGTGGACTATGCCAGCAATGTGGCGAACGGGGCGAACGGCCAGCTCGTGCCGGGCACGGGCAGCAAGCTCGTACAGATGCAAAGCGGCGTGCCCGCAGGCAGCCGCTGGGGTCTGCGCGGCACCGAAGACCTGGGCGGCGGCTACGCCGCGATCTTCCGGCTCGAAAGCGGCTTCAATGCCGCGACGGGCGGACTCGGCGGCGGTCTCGCGTTTTCGCGTAATGCCTATGTCGGCTTCAAGTCGGATCAATATGGCCAGATCACCTTCGGCAAGCAATGGGACGCCACCGTCGACCTGATCGAACCGTATTCGCTCAACGGCAACTACGGCGGCTGGTATTTCGCCCACCCGAACGACATGGACAACCTGGACAACGGCTTCCCTGTCAACAACGCCGTGAAATACGTGAGCCCCGTGCTCGCCGGCTTCCAGTTCGAAGGCCACTACTCGTTTGGCGGCCAGGCGGGCCAGTTCTCGAACAACGCCTCGTATAGCGCGGCGGCAGCCTACACGCTCGGCTCGTTCAGTGCGGGCGTGGGCTACCTGCGCGTGAATAACCCGATCACGGCGGTAGCCGGTTATGGCAGCGGCGGCAGCTTCGTGAATTCGGTGTTCGGCAACGCGCTCGCCAACGCGCGCTATCAGGGCATTCTCTCCGCCGGCGCGTCGTATGTGATCGGCAGCCTCAAGCTGATGACGAACTACTCGAACGTGGACTTCTCCTCGGCCACCGGCAGCGGCGACCTGCACTTCCAGAACTTCGAAGTGGCCGGCACCTACGCCGTGACGCCCGCCTTCACGGTGGGCGCGGGCTACACCTACACGGTGGGCCAGGACCACGCCACCGACAACTCGCCGAAGTATCACCAGTTCAACCTGATCGGCCAGTATGCGCTCTCCAAGCGCACGTCGCTCTATGCGATGGGCGTGTACCAGCATGCGGCGGGCTCCGCGGAAAACGCGCAGATCACGGGCTTCAACCCCTCGGGCACCGACAACCAGGCCGTCGCCCGCGTGGGTATCACGCACGCGTTCTAACATTCTTGACGTAGTCCTTATCAATGCCAATGCGCCGGTGCGAATCAAACCGCGCCGGCGCGCCTGCATCGCGAGGTTTGCATGCGCCGCCTTCCCTCTTTATCGGCACTGCGTTCATTCGAGGAGGCGAGCCGCACGCTCAGCTTCACCCGGGCAGCGCAAAACCTGCACGTGACCCAGGGGGCGATCAGCCGCCAGATTCGCCTGCTCGAAGATTATCTCGGCACGCCGCTCTTCATGCGGCATCATCACCGGCTCGAAATCACGGCCGCGGGCAAGCGTTTGCTGCCTACGCTCCAGGCCGCATTCGACAGCATCGCTCACACGCTCGACACGATTCGCGCCGATCCGTCGAACAGCCTGCTCAGTCTGAACGCTGCACCGACGCTCGCCACGCGCTGGCTCACGCCACGCCTGCGCGACTTCCAGGTGCGCCACCCCGATCTGCGCATCTCCATCACGAACGAATACGGCCCGCTGCACGGCACGGAGCGCAACGAGGACTGCCAGATCCGCTTCGGCATGGAGCCGCTGCCGGGCGGGCAAAGCACGCTGCTCATGCGCGAGCGTCATGTACTCGTCGGCTCGGCGCGCGAGTTCTCCGAGGCCCCCGCCGATCAAAATGTGCTGCGCGAGATCCTCGCGCAGCATCCGTGGCTCTATATCCTCGATATCGACCGGCGCCTGCTGGTCTGGGAAGCGTGGCTCGAGGCCGCGGCGCTCGACGTGCCGATCGCACCGCGTGGGGAACTGGAGTTCAGCACGCTCGATCAGGTCATACACGCGGCGGTGGCCGGGCTTGGCATTGCCGTCGCCGACCGGCACATGATCGCGCCCGAACTGGCGAACGGCACGCTCGTCCAGCTGAGCGAGGTGGAAGTGGTGGGACCTTCGGGATACTGGCTCGACGTGCGCCCCGAAGTGCAGGACACACTACGCGTTCGCAACTTCAGCAACTGGCTGGTTGAGCGCCACAGCGAGCAACCGGCCAGGCAATGCGCGATGCGCAGCTAGCCCGGGCGCATGACTGGCGTCACACGCCCAAGCCTGCGCTGCGGATTGCGTCAATTGGGATCGATTGGCGGGCCTGGCGGCCCCGAATCCACCTGCCTCATCGTGGGCGCGGCGCCCGCGCCCTGCGCCATGTTGCCCGCGCCCTGTGCCGCGATTGAACGCGAGAGGATTGCCCGCGCTTCGCCGCTCGACGAATCGACGGTCAATGCATGCCCCGCGTTGTGCCAGGCGCACAGCCACCGCCCGTCGCGTGCGCACAGCCGTGCGTAGCCAAGCAACGAATCGCGCTGATCTTCACGCGAAGTCAATTCGGCCTGCATTTGCAGCGCGTTGCCGTTGCCCGGTTGTTCCGCGAGTGCGGCATTGATCGCACTGCGCGCAGGCCCCAGGTTGTTCTTGTCGAGGCTCGCACGCGCGCTTGCCAGATTTCGCGCGACGTCGGCGCGCGCGTAGCTGGCCTTCGCGGCGTTGGCCTTCGCTTCGTTGGCCTTTTCCGCCTTGATCTTCGCGGCGGCGAGTGCGCGTTCATCAGCGCTGCTCTTTCGTGCAGCAGTGCCCGGCGGCACCGTCACCGTATGCACTGCAGCGGTACGCGGCTGCGCTTGCGGCGCTTGCGGCGCTTGATGCGGCAGTGGCACCTGAGCGGTCATGGGCGGCGGCGCGCTCACTGCAGGAGGCGGCAACTGAGCGACGGCTACCGGCGGCGCGCTGCGCACCGAATGCAGCACCGGGTGCGGCTTCGTGTCCGGCACAGCCGATGGGGTCTTCGGCCCGAGGATCGCTCCTTCGACGACCTGGGCGCCCGGCGCCGGCTCCCGCTCGGCTCGATGCGAAACGATGTATGCGGTCAGCAGGAACGCGATCGAAACCACGCTGCCGATGGTATAGAAAGGCAGCCACGAGCGTGGCGCGGCGGGCGCTTCATCGCGCGGTTCGTAATCGCTGTCGCGCGCCGCGCCGCCGAAACTGAACGCCGGAGCGTTCCACTCCGTGCGCGCATGGCGTGCGAAACCATCGTGCCATTCGGGCGCGGCGGATTCGCTAGCCGGCGACATGCGCGGGCCAGAGGAAAGCTGCTTCGCGCCGCACTGAGGGCAAATCATCAGTGGCGCATTAAAGCGGGTCCCGCAGTATGGACATCCCCACGGACCAGACGTGGCTCGGCCAGGTTCGTTGAACATTGCAGGCATGGAAGCTTTGACAGGATAGGTTCGGGTTTGCTACCGGCGGCTGGTGCGCGTCACGTCACGGCGGAGGCATCCAGGCGGCACGGATTCGAAGTATTCGCTGTAGTCCCTACTGTATTTCGCGGAGCGTGGGAGGGTTGTAACAAATAGTCGTTTTGAATATGAGCTACTTCGCGGCGAAGTTCAACCGGCTTAATCGGCCAGATGGCGGATTTGGACAGGCGGGATTTCGACCCCCGCAGAGGGCTGGAGGGCCATGCCATGATGGCTGCGCCACGCGGGCAAATCTGCCCGGTCGATGGGGACCTACGGCGTGACATCTTGATACAGAAAACGTGTGGCTCATACGCGAAACGCAGGCGTTTTCGCAACGCCTCGCGCAAACAACCGACGAATAGCGCCACGGCAAGCGGACTTTCAACTTCCTTGCGCCAGATGACGCCCACCGGCTCGAGCGCGCTGCCTCGCGAAAGCGGCGCGCCTCACAGCGTCACGCCTTCAACGCATCCTTGAAAATGCGGCCATCCTTCATGATCAGATTCAGGTTCTGATCGGGGTTGGCCAGCAGCGCCATATCCTGGAGCGGGTCACCGGCCACGAGCAGCAGGTCCGCATACGCGCCCTCTTCCAGCACACCAAGCTTGTGAGGATACGGATTGCGCTCGCCCGCCAGCGCGAGCAATTGCCCATTCGTGGCCGTGGCCATGCGCAATGCCTCGGCGTTCGAATACCAGCGCGTCATGTGCCCGAGCATCGTGCCCTGGCGCGTCGCCAGCGCCTGGGAGAAGATCAGGTCCGTGCCGAACGCGACCTTGAGCCCGTGCTTGCGCGCGAGCTTGTACATGTTGTCGGTCCCGGCGGTCACCTCCAGAAACTTCTCGCGGCTCGACGGCGCCATCGGCGCCACATCCTCTTCGCTCGTAAACGGTTGCGTGCTCAACCATGTGCCGTTCTTCGCGATGACTTCGGCGGTCCGGTCGTCGATGAGGTGTCCGTGCTCGACGCATTGCGCGCCGGCCGCAACACTGCGCTTCACCGCTTCCGGCGTGTACGCATGCACGAGCACGTAGGTGCCCCAGTCGGCTGCGGTTTCCACCGCCGCTTTCAGTTGCGCCTCGGTGAATGTGAGCATGTCGAGCGGGCTGCGCGGCGTGGAAACCCCGCCGCAACCCACGATTTTGATCTGCGTCGCCCCCATCATGAACTGCTCGCGCACACGCAGGCGCACTTCGTCGGACGAATCGGCGATCGCGGCGGCGCCGGTTCGCTCAATCTCGCTGATCTGGCCGGTGGTGCGCGGCACATCGGTCAGCAGACGAAAGTCGCCGTGCCCGCCCGTCGTGGTGATCATCGCGCCGCAGGGGTAAATACGCGGGCCGCTCAGCATGCCCGCGTCGATAGCCTGCTTCAGAGCGAACGCGGGCCCCCCCACATCGCGAATGGTCGTGAATCCGCGCAACAGCGTGCGCTGTGCCTCCGCGCCCGCGGCCAGGTACACGAAGCTCAGGTCGGATTGCATGATGGCCGCGATCGGGAGCGAGGCGAGCAACGAATGCCAGTGCATGTCGATGAGGCCCGGCATCATCACCTTGCCGCCGCAATCGATCACACGGCCGCCCGACGCGTTCTGCGCGCCGGGCGAGCCCCGGCGCAACTGCGAGATGCGGTTGCCGTCGACCACGAGATACATGCCGTCCTGCAGCGCGGCCGACTTGCCGTCGAACAAGCGGAAGTTCGTGAATGTCGTGGGCTGCGCGGGGGCCGCGGCGCCGGGCTGCTGCGCGCTGCTGAACTCAGGCAAGACCGCGCTCAACAACGATGCACCCATGCCGACCAAAAAACCGCGCCTGGAAAGATCGGCGCTGATGCGGCGATTCGCGAACGCTGCGAGCGCCTTGTCGCACAGGCACGAGGAAACCGGGCCGATTGCGTTGCCGCGGCGGTTGATTCTGGAAGCCATAGATCACCTGTGAAAGTAAGCCACGCATTTATTCTGCATGCCTAACAACATCGTCCTTCGTTAACAGCAACGCCAGCGGCCGTGTGGAGCTGAACGCGGAGAAGATGATCGTGAGCGCCACGGTCCCCGGCACGGCGAGAAAGGCGCCCGGAATGCCCCAGATCGCCGTCCATGCGGCGAGGCTCATGAGAATGACCGCGGGGCTCAGGTTCAACGAGCCCGCCATCAACCACGGGTCGAGCACGTTGCCCATCACGAAGTTGATCGCCGAAAGCGCAATGAGCAGTGTGATCGCTTCGTTCCACTGACCGAATTGAAGCGCGGCGAGCAAGGCGGGAAGCACCACGGAGATGAGCGAGCCCGCATACGGCACGAAGTTGAGCAACACGATGAGAATGGCCAGGAGCGGCGCGAACTCGAGCCCGACCAGATGCATGCAGATCCAGCTGAGAATGCCGAGCACCACGCCGAGCAGCGCTTTCAACGCCAGATACGTGCCGATCTTCGCGTTGATGGCGTCGATCACGGGCTCCATGTCGGCCTTGCCGCGCATGACCGCAGAGAGCTTGCGACGAAAGCGCCCCATCTCGATCATGAAGAACGCCGTGTATAGCAAGACGACGAGCGTCGTGGCCATGAGCGAAGAGAGCGAGCCAAGGAGCGAGGTGAGCAGCGACTGCACGTTGACGGTCGCGAGCAGTTCGCGCCGGAATGCCGCCCACGAAGCCTCGGTTTCCAGATGAAACAGCGCGGTGATCTTGGCGAGCAACGCGAGCAGCGTGGCTTCGTACTTGGGCGCCACGGCGACCATGCGGTCCGTGTCGGAAAGCAGCAGTTCGGTTGCGAGCCACGCGGCCGCGAGAATGAGCGCGGCGGCGCTCCAGTAACGCACGCCCGCGCGAATGCGCTTGCCCACGTGGGGCACGCGCCGCAGGATGTCGGCGAGCCCGTAGATCACGTACGACGTGATGATCGCGAATGCAATGGGCACCAGCACCGGCCGCCCGATATACAGCACCCATCCCGTGATGACGGCGATGACGACCACGCAGGTGAACGTGACGAGATCCTGTTTCATGGAGATGCTTTGGATGACGAACCACGTTGCGTTGATGAGACGTTTGCAAGCCATCAACGTCCCGCTGTGTTTTATCCGGCCCCAAAAAAAAACGTCTTCGGGGCGTGATCGGGCACGACTTCGAAAGACTAGCTGCTTTGCAGAAGACTTGCGCGCTAGCTGGCGAGGATTCCGAACCACGTCGAAACAAGCGCGCCCCAATTTCGTTGCGCGCACATCGACTCGTCGATCGGTCAAAAGATCCTTCTTTCCTTTAAGTCACGTTTAAGCAGCAAAAAGTACCTTACGCCCCACCTTCACCAACCTCTTCGAAGACCATAGCAATGAGTACCATCAAATATCGGCGCCGGGGCCTGATCGCCGGTGTAGCGGTGGCGCTTGCCGGCGCCTGGGTTGTTAGCCATGAGCACGCCAGCGCGGACGAACGCGGCATCATGAAAACGTCGTTGTCGACGCCTGTGCCCAAAACGGACGACGTCAAGGGCACGGCGCCGAACTTCTCGGCGATCGTCGCGCAGTACGGTCCGGCTGTGGTCCATGTCGAAGTCGTCAAGGAAAACCCCGACTCCGAAGACGGCCATTCGGGCGCCCTGGGATCGGGCTTCATCGTGAGCCAGGATGGCTACATCCTGACGAACAATCACGTCGTCGAAGGCGCGGACGACGTGACGGTCAAGCTCACCGACGGCCGCAAGTTCCCCGCACGCGTGATCGGCACCGACAAGGCGGGCGACGTGGCCGTGCTGAAAATCGCCGGTACGGGTTTCCCCACGGTGAAGATCGGCAATCCGGCGAACAGCAAGGTCGGCGACTGGGTCGTTGCAATCGGCTCGCCTTATGGTCTCGACAACACCGTGACCTCGGGCATCATCAGCGCGAAGTCGCGCCAGCTCTCGGAAGACAGCCCGACGCACCTCATCCAGACCGACGTGCCCGTCAATCCGGGCAATTCAGGCGGCCCGCTCTTCAACCTGAACGGCGAAGTCATCGGCATCAATTCAATGATCTATTCGCGCACGGGCGGCTTCCAGGGCCTCTCGTTCGCCATTCCCATCGACGAAGCCATGCACATCAAGGATCAGATCGTGCAAGGCGGCGGCAACGGCAACGGCGGCACGCTGGCTCACAATGCGCGTCCGCGCCTTGGCGTAGCCGTGCGCTCGCTCACCAGCGACGAAGCGCAGCAAGTCGGCGTGGACGGCGGCGTGCTCGTCGTGAAATCGGGCGGTGCGGCCAAGGCGGCTGGCATCAGCGCCGGCGACGTGATCGTTGCGGTCAACGGCATCGAAGTGGAGAATGTCGAGCAGCTGCAAAGCATGATCGCGCGGGCTCGGAGCAACGTGTCGATCGTCGTTGCGCGCGACGGCGAGCAGATGACCGCGAAGGTCGAACTCGCACCGCGCGCCTAAGCGAGGGCGGGCCGGGCGCGCGTTATTTGCGCGCTCACGGCCCATGACTCGCCAGAGCGTCGATGCGCTCGACGATGTACCCGTAGAAGGGGTTCCACGAGAGCCGCGTGAGGAACCCCGCCCCCACCATCAGCGCCCCGGTTTCGCCGCGTACGGATTGGGCGCCCAGGTGGATGCCCACGTCGTCGTCGGGGTCGGGGGTGCGGCCGTACAGCGAGTCGGTCACCGGAAACGGCAGGGCCACGTGTGAAAGCGAATAGACGTCAGGCGGATAGTCGAGCCCCGTGGATTCGACTTTCGCCGTTGTTTCGTTCGGCGCCGTGCTCGCTTCGACCACTTGCGGCGAGGTGGCGGAGGCGTTGGTCAGCACGGTCAGCCGGTAGCGCAGCGGCGGCACGGGCAAGAGACGGCGCAGCGCGTCGCGCATCGAAGCGCGCAGCAGCGGGCTCCATTGCGCCGTGCGATTGATGTCGAACAGCACAAGCTCGCTGCCATTGGCAGGCAGTTGCGAGTACAACGAACTGATAATCGCGCTCGTGCTGACCGTGGAGTCGAGCACGGACTGGAATGCGAGCGTGGGAGGCAGCGACGCGAGTTTGCCGTTGCGCGCCGCGTCCGCCACTTCCTGCTGGATCTTGCGCGTGACCCGCCATGACTGGCGCGCGCCGTTCACCGGAAACGAGTTGTACTTGAACGGATTGAATTCCGGCACGATGTCGAGCCACGCGGCTTTTGCAAATGCAGGCAGGATCGCGGGCAAGGCCGCAAGCCCCGCAAAGCGCGCGAAGGCCGTAACGCCGATCATCGGCGAAAGCAGGATCAGGCGATCCGCTTTCGGCAGGCTCGGGTCGTCCAGCACCTCGAGCGAGTATTGCAGCGCGAGTGCGCCGCCGTTCGAATACCCCACGATATGCAGCGGCGCAGGCGCCGGCACTAGCCGCCGCGCTTCGCGCACGGCCAGACGCGTGGCCGCCTCCCAGTCTTCCTCCGTCACCTCGGTCAGACCCGCTGGCACGGTGCCGTGCCCCGGCAAGCGCACCCCCACCACGGCGAAGCCATCTTGCTGATAACGCTGCGCGATGTGCCGCAGGCTGTATGGCGAATCGGTCAGCCCGTGCAGCATCACGGCCACGCCGCGCGGCGCGCCCTGAGGCATGAGCGTGAACGAGCGGTTCCAGTCGGTGCGAAAGTGGCCCGGATAAATCGGGCTGCCCGAGAAATAGCGGTTAGCGGGAACGCGTTCGTCCGCCGGTAGTTTGTCGGTCACGTTCTTCCTGACCGAGTCGAACACGCGGTTCTCGTTCGCGATGTATTCCTCCCACGTCGCGTGATCGATTTCGTGTGCGTGCATGTCTTCCGGGACATACGTGTGCCACAGGCTCAACGGCGCCTTGCGCTGCGCGTCGTACAGGCGCACGCCGGCAATGCACACGAACGCGATCAGCACGAACAGGAGAAGCCGCTTGATCCAGCGAAAAGCCCACGTTCTCGTCAAGAAGTTCGCCATGTCCGGTCAATGCCTCGCGAACGGGTGGCCGGCCGTTCTTCGCGCTAGCGCGGGTAAACCGGCCAGATGAGCGGTACCAGCAATACGGTGATCACGAGCGCCCCGAGGGCGGCCGGCGAGCCCACCTTGAAAAAATCCCGGAACCGATAGCCGCCCGCCGTGCTGACGAGCGCATTCACAGGGGTCGATATCGGCGACATATAGGCCGCGGACGCGGCAACGGCCGTCGTCATCGCAAACGGATACGGCGACGCATGCAGGTGCGCCGCCATCGCGAGCACCACGGGCGCCATCAGCACCGCGGTCGCCGTGCCGGAAATCACGGTGCCGATCACGAGCGTGAGCAGAAATACGGCGCCCAGCAGACCATGCGCCCCCCAGTTGCCGGCCACGCGCAACACGGCGTCGGCGGCAATGTCGATGCCGCCCGTGCGTTGCAGCGCGATGGAAAACGGCAGCATGCCCACGATCAGCACGAGGCTGCGCCAGTGAATCGCGCGATACGCGCTGTCGAGACTCACGCAGCCGAACGCGCCCATCAGCAGGCAGCCGATCAGGCCCGCGAGCACGTTCGGCACGCGCGGCGTGAGCATCATCGCGATGACGAGCGCCATGATGGCGAGCGCGTGCAGCGCCTTGTGCGGCACGGGCACGTAGGCGTCGCTTTCGACCGGCATGGCAAGACACACGATATCGCGCTCGACCGACTGCATCGAGAAGATATCGATCCACGGCCCCACCACCAGCAGCGTGTCGCCCACTTTCAGCCGTGTGGCCTGCAGATCCTGCTCGAGCGCGGCGTCGGCGCGGCGCAGGCCGACGACCGTCACGCCGTGGCGGCGCAGCGCGGCGGAACTGCGCGCGACGTTGCCCACGAGCGAGGAGTCCGGCGGCACGATGACCTCGGCCATGCCCACGTCGTGGGTCTGGTCCGTGAAGTACGCGCCAGACATGTGGCGCACCGCGAGCGCATAGCGCCCGCAAAACGCCTTGACGTCGAAGCTCGCGGACTCCACGTCGAGCAGCAGCACGTCGCCGGGCGCGATGCTGCTGTCCGCGGTCGCGGGCAGCACCGTTGCGCCCATGCGCGCGCGCCGCTCGATCGCGACGACGTGCGCCACGGGGTCGTCGTCGAGCCCGGTGTGCCCGAGCGTTTGCCCGACGAGCGGGGACTCCGCACCCACCTCCAGGCGAAATGCGCGCCCTTCGAGCGAATAGCGCGCGACCCAGTCATTCAGCGACGGCCGCGTGCTCGCCTCGGCGCCACCGGTGCCGTTCAGAAAGCGCCTTGCGAACAGCATCCAGCCAATGCTCGCGGCGAGAATCGGCAGGCCCAGCGGCGTGATGCCGAAAAAACTGAAGCCCGGGTAGCCGTGATAGACAAGCGCGCTGTTGATGACGAGATTCGGCGTCGTGGCGACGAGCGTGAGCATGCCGCTCGTGAGCGCGGCCATGCTGACCGGCATGAGCATGCGTGCGCGCGACACGCGCGACTGCCGCGCAATGCGAATGACGATGGGAATGAAGATCGCCACGACGGCCGTCGAACTCATGACCGAGCCCATGACGCCCACCACGACCATGATCAGCACGACGAGGCGGCGCTCGTTGGAGCCGCCGCGCGCGATCAGGTAGTCGCCCACGCGCTGGGCGACGCCCGTGCGTGCAAGCCCGTCGCCGAGCACGAAAAGGGCCGCGATGAGAACGATGTTCGGATCGGAGAAACCGGCCAGCGCCTCGTTGACGGTCACGATGCCCGAGAGCGACAGCGCGACGATCATGATGAGCCCCACCGCGTCCGAGCGGGGCCGGCCGATCAGGAACATCGCGATCGCGCTGGCCAGACAGGCAACGGTCATCAAAAGGTCGGTAGACATGATTTCGGTTTGCCTGGTCGATGTACCGCTCAACGGGCCTTGAAACCACTGCTACCGCAAATAGTGCCGGATTTTGAAAACTTACGTTTCAGCGCGGCCTTGGATCATGCCCACGGCGCCGCTGCCTTGATGACATGTTTGTGAACGTGTGCGCGACTCGCGCTTGCCTCACGCTTCCTTCACGCTTCCTTCACGCTTCCAGCAGGGAAACGCGGTTGCGCCCCTGGTGCTTGGCCCGGTACATGGCCTGATCGGCCTGCTCCAGCAGCGAGCGCGCCAGCACCTCGGGGCTCGCGGCGAGCGCGTTCATCCGATACGCCGCCACGCCGATCGACACGCTGAGCGCAATGCGCTCGCCCTCGTCGTCGAGCACTTCGAGCGCCTCGACCGCATGCCGGATACGCTCCGCAACCGCCAGCGCGTCGGGCAACTCGCACATCAGCAGCGCGACGAACTCTTCGCCGCCGTAGCGCGATACCGTATCCCCCACGCGCACCTGCTGCTTCAGGCACGTGCCGATGGCGCCCAGCGCGAGATCGCCGGTTGCGTGGCCGTGCGTGTCGTTGATCTGCTTGAAGTGATCGATGTCGATGAACAGGCACGACATGGGCGCGGCGTGCGAACTCGCGCGGCGAATCTCGTGATGCAGGCGCTCGTCGAAATAGCGGCGGTTCGAGAGACCCGTGAGCGGGTCGGTCACGCCCGTCTTGCGCAGATGCTCGCGGTGGGCGACGTTGTCCAGACTCGCCGCCGCCACGCTGCTGAAGCGCATGAGCAGGTCGGTGCCCATGCTGGCGTCGAAGCGCGCGGGGTCATCGCTTGCAAGGCACAAGTAGCCGAGCACCTGGGTGCGGTTCAGAAGCGGCAACACGATCGCGCTGCCGCTCGCTGTCTGTGCTGGCTGCGCCGCTCGCGCGCCGAAGAAGGTCTCGCTCACCGCAGGCTCGAGATCGCTCATTTCGCTCACGCGGCCCAGCCACGGCTGGTTGCCCGCGCACAGGCGCGACAGCGCGAGGCCGCCCTGAACCCCGGAGCGCAGGTTCGCTTCGAGGTCGGCACGCCCGCAGTCGGTTTCGAGCAGGTCGCGCAGGAGCGGCGTGCGGGCATCGAGCCAGATGCCGGACGAAGCGAGCCGGAACACCTCGGGCAGATAGACGAATATCCCTTCGAGAAAGGCGCACCAGTCGTGCGCGCCGATCAGGCGCAGTTCCACGTCCTGGAATGACTTCGACGCGCGTTCGTTGCGCTGAACGGTTTCGATAAGCGCTGCAAGATCCAGTGAGGGCTGAGTCCCGGGATGTGTCACGATGCATCGAGAATATTCCGAAGCCTGCTATTACGGCAGCTTGGGGACAGACTTGAGGCCGCGCTGCGTGTGCCGGGCAAGGAGAAAAAGAAAAGGCCGCCGCCCGTGGGGGCCGCGGCCTTGCTTACGGCGAGAGGCTCCTGTTATTTGGCGGCCGGCGACGCTGTGGTCGGGGTCGCCAGCGTATTGTTGTTAGGGCCGCCGGGGATCGGCGCCGCGCCATTGTTCGCGCTATTCGGCGAAGTGCTCATGCCGCTGTCCGAGTTGGCGGCGCCCGGCGCGCCGTAGCCGCTCGTTGCATTGGCATTGGCATTAGCCGCGGCGGGCGATACAACGCTCGGGGTAGCCAGCGTATTGTTGGCCTGTGCATACGCACCGGCCGACAGCGTGAGTGCGGCAACGCCCGCGATGAATGTGCTGATTGTTTTGCTCATGACTCGCTCCTCCTATGATTGGACTGGAATTCCGGCACAAACGATCCACTCGTCTATCTCCTTCGCGGTCGTTCCATGCGCGGCTCGCGGCGATCAAAATCGCTTAACTGTTCGCAGCGGTATGCGTCAAACAAACCACTACCAGTTGATAACAAGTTTAGGAAAGCGATGGCAGATTATTAAGCGCATTGCACGCAACGATTTATTTCGCTTTTTGGCATTAGAGGTAATGGATTCGGGTCGCCAATCCTCTGGGCGCACGATTGCCGTATTAAGGGGATTTCCTGTAAATCGACTCGGAACGGATATTAGACGGGCCTCAATGCGCGCAAGGGTCCGTACATCCGCAATGATTCGCGTTTTGGCCAGTCAGGCAGGCATTGACAAGCAGCCCTTTGGCACGCTGATTGAAATCCGGTTCAGCGATAAATGCCGATTTTTGCGAGACGTTGTTTTCGCAACGGCATTTCGAAAAATCGTTGCATACGCATCGAGGTCGTCTGTCGTTTCCGCATTGGCATGCGGTCCGCGGCGGGCCGGCAAAGCACAGCCAAAGCGCGAGAGAACCCACCGGGCGCGAGAAGAGCGCGTCTGCCGCGCTTCGCGATATGAAACCTTCAGCAGGAACCCGGAGACTCGTCTCCGGGTATCGGCGCATGCGCCCGGACGGGCGCATGGCGATGGCGAGGAACGATCAGGACTCGTTCGGGCGGATCGTCAGCGCGTTCTTGACCGACGTTACGCCTTGCACGCCCTTGGCGACTTCGGTGGCGTGGTCGATCTGCGCCGACTCGGGCACCGAGCCCTGCAGCACCACGGCGCCGTCACGTGCGCGCACGGTGATACGGGCAACGTCGATCTTCTTGTCCTTGGCGAGCGCCGTGCGAACCTTGCGGCTGAGCGCCCGGTTAGCGGCCTTCTCCTGCTTCGTTTGCGCGTGCGACGGGCTGGCCTGCTGGGCAGCGGCGGCCGCGCCGCTCGCTGCGTCGTCCTGCGCATAGGCGTGCAGGGACGCAGCCACGAGAGCCGTCGCCGCGGCCAGCTTGAATACTTGAAGAGCCTTCATGCAGTTTCTCCTGTTGTCACAGTCTTGTTGTGGGCCCACGAACGAGCCGGTGCACTACCCCATCCACTACTCAGCATTCGCGCGTCAAACGCGAGCACGCGCCAGATTATAGGAATGTAATGTGCGGCGCAGGGCGGGAAAATGCGGCTCCATCACCAGCTTGATATCGATCCCATCATGGAGTAGGCACACCGTTTGTAGCCATGAACTTATGGTCACATTGCCCCCAACTCCAATCGGGTCCGTCAACCATGAAATGGCTTCGACGCGCTGTTTTCCGGATGGGTGAGAAATTGAGCGCATATCCAGCAGCGCGTGCGCGGAAAAAGTCTGCCAGGCGTCGCATAATTGCGACGCCGGTTCTCGCGGCGCATCGGCACGACAGCAGGCTTTCTCTTGCATCGCGCGGCGCCGCGCTGCGTTCATGCACCCATCCCTTCCCGCTCGAGCCACGCACGGAACAGCGCGACCCATTCATCGCCGGACTTCTCATGCGCAACATAAGTGCAATAGCTGCGCGACGGCAGGCGCGGGCCCGCGAACGGCGCGACGAGCCGGCCAGCCGCGAGATCGTCGGCCACCAGCGCGGTTGGTCCCATGGCGATGCCGATTCCGTCGATCGCTGCCTGCAAAGTCAGAAAAAAATGGTCGAACGTCAAAGCGGCCGCCGGCCTCAGTTCGGCAATCTGCGCGCTCGCCAGCCAGTCGGGCCAAAGCCGCGGAAGACTCGAGGTATGCAGCAACGTGTGGTCTCGCAAGTCGCGAGGCGTGCGCAGCGGCACGCGCTGCAAAAGCGCAGGACTACACACCGGAAGCCGCTCCTCACACAAGAAAGGCCGCATTGAATAGCCGTAGAACGTGTCGGGACCGCCGCGGATGATGACGTCGTAGTCATCGTTCAGACTCTCTAACGGCTCGTTCGACGTTTCCACCTTGACGTGCACGTCGGGGTGCCCGGCGCGGAACGTTGCCAGCCTCGGCACCAGCCAGCGCAATGTAAATGTCGCGGGCGCGTTCACGGACAGCGTGCGGGAGACCGTTCGCGGCACGCCGTATCGCGCGGTTGCCTGCGCGAGCCGTTCGAACAAGGGGCCGATTTCCTCCAGATATGCCTTTGCCGCCGCAGTGAGCGCCACACGCCGGTTGTGCCGTTCAAACAGCGACGCGCCAAGCCACTCCTCCAGCAGGCGCACCTGCTGGCTCACCGCCCCTGGCGTCACGTGCAACTCTGCGGCGGCTTCCTTAAAGCTGCCGAGCCGGCCCGCGGCCTCGAAGGCCCGCAGGGCATTGAGCGGGGGCAACACCGGTTTCATTCGCAATAGTTTATTTAACGTGAACGAGCAATTTATCTGGTTTGCCGGTCCATCACAAGATAGATATCCTGCCGATGATAACCACTCATGAAACCCGGCCCGCGCGCTCATGCTCAGCTATATCGGCGGTATCGTGCTCTTCGCAGCGCTGCTCCACGCAAGCTGGAACGCGATGCTCCACGGCAACCGCGACCGTTTTTTTTCCATGACGTGGATGAGCATCGCCATCGCGGCGGTCGCCACGCTCGTCGTCCTGTCCACGCCCTGGCCGGCTAGCGCCGCCTGGCCGTACATTGCCGCGTCGGGGCTCGTGCATATCTTCTACAACGTGAGCCTCGTGCGGTCGTATCGGCGCAGCGATCTGGCGTTGGCGTATCCGATTGCGCGAGGCTCGTCGCCGCTGCTCGTCACGCTCGGCGCGGCGCTCTTTGCACACGAAGCGATCGGCCTCTTGCACGTACTCGGGATCTTGATGATTTCGGGAGGCATCATCGCGATCGCGCTGCAGGGGCGTCGCGTGCCGCGTGCGGGTGCGCTGGCCGCGTTGACGACCGGCGCGACGATCGCGCTCTATACCGTGATCGACGGCATGGGCGTGCGCCTGTCCGACGGCCAGCCGCTCAGCTACACCGCATGGATGTTCCTGTTCTACTGGGCGATGCCGGTGCTGTTCGTCGCTGCGCGCGGGTTCGCGCCGTTGTGGACGCCGGTGCGTGACGAGCCATTGTCGATCGCCTCGTCGCTGGCCGGTGGCCTCGTGTCCATCGCAGCCTATGGCATCGTGATCTGGGCGCTGCAGTCAGGCGCGATGGGCGCGGTGTCGGCGTTGCGCGAGACCAGCGTGGTGTTCGCGGTGCTGATCGGGCGACTGTTTTTGCGAGAAACGGTGAGCGCAGCGCGCTGGCTCGCCTGCGTGGTCGTCGCGGCCGGTGCGGTTTGTCTCGGGCTTTGACAGGGTCTGCCTGGCGCGCTTTATCTGCAGAGGGAATACAACCCAATGATTAGCGATACGAACAAATACGCCGGCCAATGCCATTGCGGCGCGGTGCGTTTCATGGCGACACTCAGCAACGGCTTCAACTCGATTCGTCGCTGCAACTGCTCTTACTGCCGCATGCGTGGCGCGGTCATCGTTGCGGCTGAAATGGGCGGAATCGAGTTCCTGCAGGGCGAGGAGGTGCTAGCTAGCTACCGCTTCAACACGGAAGCGGCGCAGCACTTCTTCTGTTCCCGCTGCGGCATCGCCACCCATCTTCAACGGCGGTCCAACCCGAACCTGTACGGCGTGAACGTAGCTTGCCTCGACGGCATGAGCCCATTTGATTTCGCTGAAGTGCCGGTGATGGATGGCGTCAATCATCCGAACGACACGGGCGAGCCAGCGCGCCTGGCAGGCACGCTGAGTTTCACTCCGGCTGACTGATACGCTAGACTCGTGCCGGACAACACCTCGCCTCACGCCATCGCTGCAATCGCTTCGAACAATGCGAGATTCAGCAGTTTGACTTCGTCGTTGGTTGGCTGGGGTTGCGACGAAAATTTGGCGATCACCGTCTCACGCAGCGGATCGACATAGAGCCACTGGCCATGAATACCAATCGCAAAGCACGCGCCGCTGTTATTGCCCACCTGATACCACTTGTTGCGGTACTTGCCGTTCGGCAGCCAGCTTGAGAAGTTGCCCTGCCGCCACGCCTGCGCACTCCCGCCCGTGAGCGTATCGGTCATCCAGCTTTCCGGTATCAGCCTGCGTCCGTTGACGATGCCGCCCAGACGCACCAGTTCGCCGATCCTGGCCAGATCGCGCACGGTCATGCACAAGCCTCCGCCCGAGCGCGCGGTGCCAGCAATATCCACCGTGATACATCCGTCGTGCCGCAATTCCAGCGGTTGCCACAGACGGGCGGCCGCGAAGTCGGCATAGCGCTGGCCCGAGGCACGCTCGATCACGAGGCCGAGTACGTCCGAGTTAGGCGAGCAGTAATGGAACGGGCCGCCATGCTCGCCCGCGCCTTTGGCCAGCGATGCAAGCAGCTCGATCACCGTCTCCGGTGGTTCGCCTTCGCGGCGCGGGTCCAGCAGGCCGGCCCGCCGGTAGCGTGCATAGACACCATCCGGATCGAGATAGTCCTCGTTGAACGCGAGACTGGTCCGCATATCGAGGACATGCTGGACGCGGGCATCGCCGAAAGCCGAGCGAGCGAGTTCGGGAACGTACTGCGCCACAGGCGCTTCAGGGTCCAGAAGGCCGTCGCCGACCAGCATGCCCGCGAGAAGGCCCGCGACCGACTTGCTGGCCGAGAACAGGATATGGCGGCTTTGCAGCGTGAAGTGCGGCGCATGATAGTCGGCGACGAACCGCCCGGCTCGCATCACGGCAATGGCGTCGGTGGAGGTCTGTCTCAGGATCTGTCCGACCGTGCGACGTGCGCCATGGACCACGAAGGGGTGCTCGGTCAGTGCGTCGGCTCCGGCCGCGGGTTCTTCAACGAGCCCCTGCGTGGCAGGAATACGCGCTGTCGGGATGATTTCGTGCACATGGCGAAAGGCCCAGACATTCCATGGTGCTTCGCGCCAGTTGTCGTGCCGCACACTATCGCGGCGAAAGCCGTAGTTATTTTCAAATTGTGACGGGTTCATCGTGACTGCAGACTCCTCGGGCATACAGCGCGAATTGCGCGGACGTCAATGAACATGCTGAAGGAACTCGCAAAAGCGCTCTCCGGGCGGCGCGGACAGCATCTCGACAGGCTTGCCGTCGTGCACGACACGGCCTGCTTCCATAAAGAGCAGGCGTGAACCCACACGCTGCGCAAAGCCCATTTCGTGAGTCACGACCACCATCGTCATGCCTTCGCAAGCGAGCGTTTGCATGACCTTGAGAACCTCCTGGCGCAATTCCGGGTCGAGTGCCGACGTCGGTTCGTCGAAGAGCATCAGCTTTGGCTGTACGGCCAGCGCACGCGCGATTGCCACACGTTGCTGCTGCCCACCGGACAGTTGCGACGGATAGTGATGCATACGCTCGGAAAGTCCGACCTTGTGCAGAAGCGCGCTTGCAATGTCGCGTGCTTCGGCTTTTGTCTGGTGACGCGCGCGAAGCGGTCCAAACATGACATTCTGCATCGCAGTCAGATTCGGAAACAGATTGAACTGCTGAAATACCATGCCGGCTTCGAGCCTGATTCGTCTGACGTCGCGGGCCGAGCCCAGCACGCTGATGTTGTCGACGCGCAGATCGCCGGAACTGATGGTTTCGAGCCCGTTGATACAGCGCAGCAACGTCGACTTGCCGGAGCCGGACGGGCCGACTATGACGGCGACTTCCCCTCGTTCGATCGTGAGGTCCAGCGGATGCAGCACGACATGCTGGCCGAACCGCTTCGAGGCTTGCTGAAATTCGATCATGCTCATGGCAGGCGCACTCTCCGTTCGAGCATTAGCAGACCCAGCGCGAGCAGACTGATGACGAGCAGGTAGATGATCGCGACCGCAGTCCAGATTTCGACCGCGCGAAAATTCTCGGCCATGATTTCCTGCCCTCTACGCGTCAGTTCGCCCACACCGATAACGAGAAAGATCGAGGTGTCCTTGACCAGATTGACGAACTGGTTGCCCATCGCCGGCAGCGCGCGTCTGAACGCAATGGGTGCAATCACATGGGCCAGCGTCCTGTGAAACGGCAGACCCATCGCCATGCCGGCCTCGCGCAGTCCGCCCGGCACGCCGTCGAGCGCGCCGCGGATAATCTCCGCGTTATAGGCGCCGGAATTGATGACTAGCGTGATGATCGCGGCGCTGGTCGCGCTGATGCGTATGTTCATCATGATCGGCAATGCGAAATAAACGAACATCACCTGAACCACGATTGGCGTGCCGCGAATCAAGGCGACATACAGCCTGGCCGGGAACGCCGCGACCCGGCTGCCGTAAGTCAGCGCCACGCCCGCGACGACGCCGAGCGCGAGGCCGCCGGCCAGCCCGGACAGCGCGATCAGCAAGGTCAGCCGAAGGCCCTGCAGCAGATCCGGCAATGCGGCGATGAGCGCCGCCCAGTCAAAGCTCATGACAAAGCCTCGCCGAACCATTTCCGGTTGATCGCCTCGAGCCGGCCGTCGGCTCTCATCGCCGCGAGTTGAGCGTTGGCCGCTGCGACGAGCGGGCTGCCTTTCTGAAAGCCCATGCCGACGTCGAGTCCTTCCAGCGCGGGCAGGATCACCCTGACCTTGTTCTTGCCGGCGGTGTTGGCGTAGTAAAGCAGTTGCGGCTTGTCGTAGACGACGACGTCAGTACGGCCGGCTTCCAGCGCGAGCAGGGCGTTATTGATGCTGGGCATCTGCTCGAGCGCAGCGTCCTTGATGTGGTCCTTGATGTAATTGACCGCGACCGTGCCTGTTTCGGTGCCGATCCGTTTGCCGGCAAGATCGGCCGGCGTACGGATGCTGGTGTTGTCAACGCGTGTTACCGCGATCAGCCCGCTTTTGTAGTACGGCGTAGAAAAGTCGATAACCTGCTGCCGCTCCGGCTTGATGAACAGTTGCGAGACGATCACGTCGAGATTGTGGGTCTGAAGCGCCGGGATCAACGCGCCGAACTCCATGGGTTGCAGGCGCCACTTCCGGTTCAATCCCTTCGCGACTTCGCTCCAGACCTCGACATCGAAGCCGGAATACGTGTCGCCCTGCTTGAACGCGAACGGCGGAGCGCCCACGTTGGAGCCGACCACCAGTTCAGCATCGGCCGCAAGCACGGAGCGGGACAATACGATGGCGGGCCCGACTGCGAGGCCCAGTTGCAGCAATTGACGGCGATTCATGGTTTCCTCCACGTTGAGTGATCGTGCCGGAGATACCGCTTTCGCGGCTATCCAGCGTCTTGTTGTGGCATTGCGCTACGCTGCGTGGGGATCGGGCCCATGCGTGAGTGAGACGGTGAGTTCGATTTCGAGCAGGCCGCCGCCAGGCAGACCGGCGACGCCAATCGCCGAGCGCGCGTGCACGCCCCTGTCGCCGAAGATTTCGTGCAGCAAGCGCGAAGCCTCATCCATCACCTGGCTGTGGTTCACGAAGTCGGGCACGGCGTTGACGAAGCCTCGCAAGAAGAGCATGCGTTCAACCCTCGTCGTGGCCGGCAGTGCTGCAGCGAGCGCGCTCAACGCGCGCAGCACACAAGTGCGTGCCGCATGCCGGATGACGTCAGGTGGCGTGGCGTGATCGACGGGCCCGGCGATCACCTGTTCGCCGGCGCGGCTGACCTGGCCACTGACATAAGCGATGTCGCGATGGATCACTACGCTCGCGTAGGCGCCTCGCGGCGACGGCGTTGAAGGCAAGGTCATACCGAGTTGCGCGAGCCGGTCCGCAATGGAAATCGTCATGATGGCGCCCCGGTATGCGTTTCAAAGCAGACCGGCCCGCCGAGCCAGCAGCCGTCCACGCGGCCGGACTCGACGCTGAATCGCACGGAGATTTGCGAGGGGCGCTTCATTGCACGTCCCTGGCGGATCGTGATGGTTCGCGTAGACGGCTCCACCATGCCGTTGGCGAGCAGGCCGAAGGACAGCGCGGAAGCCGCGATTCCAGTCGCCGCATCTTCCGGGTAGCCTGAAGCACGCGGAAACTGGCGGGCGTCGAAGATCTGCCGGGCGGCATCGGCGGTCGCGTAGGGGTAGAGGCCGGTTGAGCCGATGCGCTCGCACACGGCTTCGATTTTGTCGAAGCGCGGCTGAAGGGCGTCGAGAATGGCGGGGCTGCTGAGCGGAATCAGCGTCTTGACCCGGCTGGTACACGCGTTCTGGATCGGCAAGGGCGCGATCTGTGCGCGGCTGATGCCGAGCGCATCGAGGATTGCGTCCTCGCTGAGTTGCGGCTGCGGCAGCGGTTCAACGCGGCCCACAGGTTGCGATATTTCGACGGCAGCACCCTGATCCGTGTGTCCGGTGATGCGGACCGCGACCTGGCCGCTGCGCGTCTGAAGGGTCAGCCGGTCACGGTGAAGGTGCCCGTTTTGATGGAGTAGCCACACTGCGCCGACGGTGGCGTGGCCGCACATCGACATCTCGTGGTTCGGGACCCAGAAGCGGAATTCGTAATCGCAGTCGGAGCCGGGCGCCGCGGGCAGGACGAAACCGCTTTCGAGACCGTAGCGCCGCGCGACGGCCTGCATTTCCGTGTCGGACATGCCGGCGGCGTTGATGACGATGGGAGCCGGGTTGCCGCCGCCGGGACCGGCTGCAAACACGCTGACGAGTTCGACTTGATGGCGCAAAGACATGACGGCGTGAGCCCCGCTGACCGGGGGATGTGTTGCTGTCCGGTCAGAATACGGAGGATCGCGCCGCGGCGCGCGTTCGAACGGGCCCTACGTTTTGACCGAACGGGCCATCTTCGCGCGCAGACCGGAAGGCGAATGGCCGCCAACGCGCCGCATCGCGCGCGCGAGCGCCGCGCCGCTTTCGAAGCCGACGCGAAACGCCACCTCGCCGATCGGTAGATCGGTTTCGGCAAGCAGGCGGCAGGCATGGTCGTAGCGCTTGCGCTGCTGGAATTCGCCGATCGAGAGTCCCGTGCGTTCGCGGAACAGACGCGTGATGTGACGCCGGGAAACGCCGAAACGCGCTTCCAGCAGGTCGAGCGGAATTTCCTGGTCGGCGTGGTCGGCCACGAAGGCTTCGATGTCGGCGACCACCGCCATGCCATGCTCGCGCGGTGATGTCCCCATTTCCGTCTTGCCGGCGATGACCTCGCCGATGCACTGCATCAACAGCGCCGACGACAACGCCTGGCGGGTTGCCGCGCTGCCGTAGTCCGCCATGTCGTTGCGCTGCGAAAGCTCCTGCAGCGCGCGAATTGCGGGTGTCCTGTGTACGAGAATCGGTGTGCGGGTACGTCGGCGGAATTCGCTGAGCGAGCCGACGCCGGTATCGAGCTTATGCAGCGCCTCGCCCGTTACATAGACAGCGACGTGCGTGTGCGATGCGCATCCGGCACGCGTTTGATGCGCCCGCTCCGAAGGGACCACCGCAAAGCGATCCTGCGAGAGCCAGGTGCCCGCGCGCCGGTCTTCGTGACAAAGTTCGACGGCGCCGTGGCCAGGCAGGATGAACATCAGGCAGTCGTGCCAGTGCCATGGCATGGCGTAGGTGCCGCTGCCGGTGAGCGTCGCGTGCCCTTCGTCGGCAGCCACGAGCAGCGCCTTGTTTGCAGGCTGACAAAGCTGAGTGAACGGTCGCAGCATCGCGATACTCCATGCGATTCAGAAGAAGGTCAGACCGTGACCGGCTCGCGATTGAAGCGTCTTGCTCAGCCTGGCGTCGCGAGGGCACGGCATCGTTGGAATACCGGACAGGATAGCAGCACAAAATACCGCCCGGCGACCCGTTCGCGGTTGCGATCCAAAAGGGAGGCTGCAATCGCGCTCCATGACGCGCTGGCCGGCTCTGGGAAGCGGCTTGTCTCTGCCCCGATATTGGAGTGACCGATAGCGAAGAATCGGACAAAACCCTTCCCCACAAGCCCGCAAAAGAAAACCGCCGCGCAATCGCGCGGCGGCCTCCACCCAAACCTGCCAGACGTGGCAACGGCGCAGAAAATCAGCCAAGCCCGCCCATCATCAGGTACTTCGTTTCAAGGTACTCATCGAGCCCGTACTTCGAGCCTTCGCGCCCGAGCCCCGACTCCTTCACGCCGCCAAACGGCGCGACTTCCGTCGAGAGAATGCCTTCGTTGATGCCCACCATGCCGCTTTCCAGCGCGCCCGCCACGCGCCACACGCGCCCAATATCGCGCGCATAGAAGTACGCGGAAAGCCCAAACTCCGTATCGTTCGCCGCCTGGATCGCTTCCTCTTCGGTCTCGAAGCGGAACACCGCCGCCACGGGCCCGAACGTCTCCTCATGCGCGAGCATCATGCCACCGTGCGCGCCCGTGATGACCGTGGGCTCGTAAAACGTGCCGCCCAGCGCATGCGCGCGACCGCCGCACACAATGGCGCCACCCTTCTCGAGCGCGTCGCTCACGTGCGCCTCGACCTTGCGCAGCGCGGCGCCGTTGATGAGCGGCCCTTGCGTGGCGCCGGGCTCCATGCCGCCCGCCACACGCAGCGCGCGCACCGCCTTCACGAGTTTCTCGACAAACGCGTCGTGTACGCCCGCCTGCACGTAGAAGCGGTTCACGCATACGCAGGTCTGCCCCGTGTTGCGGAATTTCGAGGCCATCGCGCCTTCCACGGCGGCGTCGAGATCGGCGTCGTCGAATACGATGAAAGGCGCATTGCCGCCCAGTTCGAGCGAGACTTTCTTCACCGTATCGGCGGCGGCGCGCATGAGCAGCTTGCCCACGCGCGTCGAGCCCGTGAACGAGATCTTGCGCACGGCCTTCGAGGCCATGAGCGTGTCGCCAATGGCCGGTGCATCGCCTGACACGACGTTGAACACGCCGCGTGGAATGCCCGCCTCGAGCGCCAGTTCGGCGAGCGCGAACGCCGAAAGCGGCGTCTCTTCCGAAGGCTTGAGCACCATCGTGCAACCCGCCGCGAGCGCGGGGCCGGCCTTGCGCGTGACCATCGCGAGCGGGAAATTCCACGGCGTGATCGCACCGACCACACCCACGGCTTCCTTCGTCACGACGATGCGCGCGCCCTTCTTCGGCGCGGGAATCACGTCGCCGTAGGCGCGGCGCGCTTCCTCCGCGAACCACGTGAGAAAGCTCGCCGCGTAGGCCACTTCACCCAGCGCTTCCGCATAGGGCTTGCCCTGTTCGGCCGTCATGATGCGCGCGAGGTCTTCGCGATGCACCTGCATCAGCTCGCCCCAGCGGCGCACCTTCGCGCTGCGCTCCGCCGCCGTGGCGTCGCGCCATGCGGGGAACGCGTGCGAAGCCGCCGCCACGGCCTGCAGCGCTTCGCGCGCACCGGCGCGGGCCACTTGCGCGAGCGGTGCGCCCGTTGCCGGGTCGACGACCGGATAGGTCGCTTCGCTTGCGACCCACTCGCCGTCGATGAAGCTCGACGTGCGCCACAGGCGCGTTTCCTTGAGGCCTTGGATCATGCTGCGATCTCCAGGCGTCGCGCCGCGCGCGGCACGCGCGGAATGCGCGCGCTCACGTAGTCATTGATCACGTCGCACGGCGTGTAGTTGCGCTCGAGTTCGTAAAGCTCGTCGGCGCTCAGTTGCGTGTCGAGCGCGGCGAGCGCGCTTTCGAACTGCGCGACGGTGTCCGCGCCCACGAGCATCGACGAAATGCCCGCGCGCCCCAGCACCCACGCCTGCGCGATCTGCGCGCTCGACACGCCGCGCGCCGAAGCGACTTCCGCCACCGAACGCGCGATATTGCGCGAGGCTTCATCGTCGTACATCTGCACGGTGAAGAAGTCGGTCTGGTTGCGCACCGACTTCGCGTCGCCGGAAAGCAGGCCGCGTGCGAGCGGGCTGAACACCGAAACGCCCACGCCCTGGTCCTGGCAGAACGGAATCATCTCGCGCTCTTCTTCGCGATACGCGCAATTCAGCTGCAACTGCATATTGATTGGTCGTGCGAAGTTATAGCGCTCGCATGCCTGCAGAATCTTGGCGAACTGCCACGTGAACATCGTCGAAACGCCGATATAACGCGCCTTGCCCGCACGCACGATGTCGTTGAGCGCATCCATGGTTTCTTCGACAGGCGTGTTCACGTCGAAGTAATGCAGCATATAGATGTCGACGTAGTCGGTTTGCAGCCGGCGCAGAGAGCCGTCTATGCCTTCCATGATGTGCTTGCGCGAATGTCCCTGGTTGTTCGCGCCATTGCCGATCGGATAGCCGACCTTGGTCGTGAGCACGAGTTCGTCGCGCTTCGCGAGACGCTTTACGATGCGCCCCACCACTTCCTCGCCCACGCCCGTCGAATAAAAGTCCGCGAGGTCGATGAAGTTCACGCCCGCTTCGAGCGCACGGCGCACGATCGGTTCGCTCTGCTCTTCGTTGTAAATCCACGGCTTCCACTCGGGCGTGCCCATGTTCATCGTGCCGAGGCACAGGCGCGACACCTTCAGGCCGGAGCGGCCAAGTTGCACGTATTGCATCGTAGTCACCTGTAACGATTTGCGCGGCTCAAGCCGCCTTGGCCTTCGGCGTGTAGAACGGATTGCTGATCTGATCCTTGATCTTCGCAATGTCGTCGAGCTTGGGCAGGCCGTTCATCGCGGCGCGGATGGCCGTTTTGCAGGCCACGTAATTGTTCTCGTACACGGCGTCGAGGTCGTCGCATGACCAGTTCACCCAGTTCGCCGTGACGATGCACCATTCGTTTTCCGCTTGCGGCGGCAGCGTGCCGTCGAGCATCGCTTCCGTGACGGCCTTCGCAATCGCCGCCTGCGACGCGCCCCACGTGGCGTTGCCGTGCAGGTCGCCGCGAATGTCGGCCTTGTTCACGTAGAGCGTGGCGGGCTTGACCGGCACGTTGGGTTGCGCGACCACCATGAACGGCACGTGGCCTTGCGAAGGCGACGACAAGCTGTTCGTAAACGCCTGCCCCACGGGGCCGTTGCGCGGGCCGATCATGATGTTGATGTGAGCAGCGTTTACGCCTGGTCCAGCGAAACCTTCGCCGATATAGACTTGCAGGTCTTTCATGTTTGACTCCGTCTCCTGTGTCGTGAGTTCGAATTGGCCAGACGCATTCCAGCACACGCCGCAAGCGCTCAAAAGCTATGAAATCTCATGGGGGCATGACGCGCAGTCATCGCTCGTACCTGAGTCATTCGCGCGCTGAAAGTGGCATGAGATCAGGTAATGCATCGATGACTATTCGTGGCTTTCGCAACCCGAAATGCCACGGCTAGACTCTGGTCGGATCGATTCGAAAAGCACGGCCCATCGTGCCTATAAAACTGGAGACGACATGAGACGTATCACGCTGGCAGGCGTACGTATTGCCGCCGCCCTCGCGCTGACCAGCGCGGCCACGAGCAGCTTTGCCGCCCCCGGCTGGTGCGAGGCAGGCAAAACCGTGAAGCTCGCGCAAATCACCTGGGAAAGCGGCGCACTGATGACCGAAATGGTGCGCACGGTGCTGGAGAAGGGTTACGGCTGCAAGACCGAAGTCGTGCCCGGCGCCACGGCCGCCACCGAAACGGCTCTCACGAAAAACGACCTGCAGGTGTGGGCCGAGCACTGGACGGGCCGCAGCCCCATCGTCGCGCGCGGTTTGCAGGACGGCAGCGTGAAGCTCGTGGGCGAACTGATTCCCGGCGGCGACAAGGAAGGCTGGTACGTCCCCGACTACGTGATCAATGGCGACCCGAAGCGCGGCATCAAGCCCATGGCGCCGCAACTGCGCTCCGTCGCGCAACTGCCGCAGTACAAATCCCTCTTCACCGACGACGAAGAACCCGGCAAGGGCCGCTTCTATAACTGCCCGGCGGGCTGGGACTGCGAGCGCTTCAACAATCGCCTGCTCACCGCCTACAAGCTCGGCGACGACTACACGAACTTCCGCCCCGGCACCGGCGGCGCACTCGACGCGGCCATCGCCTCCGCCTACGAGCGCGGCAAGCCCATTCTCTTCTACTACTGGCAGCCCGCCGGCCTGATGGCGAAGTACCGCTTCGTGCAACTGGAGAGTGCGCCGTATTCCGACACCTGCTGGAACACCATCGCCGACCCGAAGGGCACGCCGTGCGCTTCCGCGTTCAAGGTGTCGCATCTGAAGGTCGCGGTCTCCACGCCCTTCTACGATGCGCAGCCCGACGCGGTGGCGTTCTTCGGCAAGGTCAGCTTGCCGCTCGCGCTCGACGAGCAACTGGTCCAGCAAATGCACGACAAGAAGCTCGACGCTTCCACGGTCGCGCGCACGTTCTTCGAGCAGCATCCGGAAATCTGGAAGCAATGGGTCACGCCGGAAGTCGCGGCGCGCGTGCAGGCTGGCCTGCGCACGTAAGCCACATAAGCCACGAAACCGGCCGCAAGACGGTACGCATCACATGACACACGCAGAATGAGGCTCACTATGGGATCTCCCTTTCTTCACCTCTCGATCGCCGACTGGGTCAACGACCAGGTCGCCGCGTTCGTGCAACGCTACGGCGACGCGTTCCACAACTTCAGCGTGCTCATGCTGCGCGACCTGCTCGTGCCGCTCGAAGGCCTGTTGCGCGCCACGCCGCCCATTGTCGTGCTCGCGGCCGTGGGCCTGCTCGGCTGGCATGCGTCGCGGCGCATCGGCGTGGCGCTGCTGTTCGTCGTCCTGCTCTGGCTGATCGGCTGCTTCGGGCTGTGGGACAAGCTCATGCAGACTTTCGCGCTGATGGTGGTCGCCACGCTCATCTCGGTCATCCTCGGCGTGCCGCTCGGCATTCTCGCCGCTTCGAGCAGCGGGTTGCGCCGCGTGCTGCTGCCCGTGCTCGACATCATGCAAACGCTGCCGAGCTTCGTGTACCTCATCCCGGTGCTCATGCTGTTCGGCCTCGGCAAGGTGCCCGCCATTCTCGCCACGGTCGTCTACGCGCTGCCGCCGCTCATTCGCTTGACCGATCTCGGCATTCGCCACGTGGATGCGGAAATCGTCGAGGCCGCGCGCGCGTTCGGCACCACGCGCATGCAATTGCTGTTTGGCGTGCAGTTGCCGCTCGCGCGGCCCAGCATCATGGCCGGTATCAACCAGACCACGATGATGGCGCTTTCCATGGTCGTGATCGCCTCGATGATCGGCTCGCGCGGTCTGGGCGAAGACGTGCTCGCGGGCATTCAAACGCTCGATGTGGGCAAGGGCACGCAGGCGGGCGTCGCTATCGTGATTCTCGCGATCGTGATCGACCGCATCAGCCAGGGCTATGGCCAAGGCCGGCGCACCCGCGGCCTCGCGCGCAAGTCGAAGCAGCCCTCACGCATTCCGTTTCGCCGCGTTCGCGAGCAGGAAAGCGACAGCGCGCAAGCAGCCAAGGCCAGCGACCTGGCAAGCCAGCCGGCCAAATAACGAACGCGAAGGCACCAGCGCCGGCACAATGGAAGCGATCCGGCCGGCGCATCCCGCATACGCAATGAGCATGGAATGAGGTAACGATCATGAGCGGCATCGAAGTCAAGAACGTCTACAAGATCTTCGGCACGCGCGACGCGAGCCAGCGTGCGCTCGACCTGCTGCGCGGCGGCGTGGGCAAGGCCGAGGTCCTCGAAAAGACGCGCTGCAACGTGGGCCTGAACGACGTGAGCCTGTCGATCGGTTCGGGCCAGATCTTCGTGATCATGGGTCTTTCGGGCTCGGGCAAGTCCACGCTGGTGCGCCACTTCAACCGGCTCATCGAGCCGACCGTGGGCGAGATCCTGATCGACGGCAAGGACGTGCTCAAACTCTCCGACAACGGCCTGCGCGATTTGCGACGTTACGGCGTGAGCATGGTGTTCCAGAGCTTCGGACTCCTGCCTCATCAAACGGTGCTCAACAATGCCGCTTATGCGCTCGCCACGCGCGGCGAAAAGAAGGCGGCGGCGCAGGCGAGCGCGCGCGAATGGCTCGGCAAGGTGGGCCTCGCGGGGTATGCGGACCACTATCCCGACGAGCTTTCGGGCGGCATGCGCCAGCGCGTGGGCCTCGCCCGCGCACTCGCCGCGAACACCGACGTGCTGCTCATGGACGAAGCGTTCTCGGCGCTCGATCCGCTCATCCGCACCGAAATGCAGGACCAGCTGCTCGAACTCCAGGCCACGCTCAAGAAAACGATCGTGTTCATCACGCACGATCTCGACGAAGCGCTGCGCATTGGCAACCAGATCGCCATTCTGCGCGACGGGCGCCTCATCCAGTGCGGCACCCCCGACGACATCCTGCATCGCCCCGCCGACGACTACGTGCGGCGCTTCGTCGAGCGCCGCGCCGGGACCACGCACTAAGCCGTAGATGCGGGCGCTCATCGGCCTGCTGGGCGGCTATACGATCCTCGTTTGCGGGAACAGCCTTCTCACGACGCTGATCTCGCTGCGCATGCTGCACGGCGAGCAAACCGCGCTCGCCGTCGGCCTCGTGCAATCGTGCTACTACGTCGGCTTCATCGTCGGCGCGCTGGGGCTTGGGCCCATCGTCGGGCGCATCGGACCGCAGCGCGCCTTCATCGGCTTCGGCGCGCTCGCCGCGCTAGCGGCGCTCGGCTATCTCTCCTTCGATTCCCCTGACGTTTGGGCCGTGCTGCGGCTCATTACCGGCTTCAGCATGGTCGGCGTGTTCACGTCGATCGAAAGCGGCGTGAACGGCGCCGTGCCGAACGAGCGGCGCGGGCGCGCGTTCGCGCTGTATCTCGTGCTCACGTATCTCGGTGTGAGCGCCGGGCAGTTCCTGCTCGGGCTCGGCGCGCCCGGCGGCATTTTCGAGCACGCGCTGGTGAATGGCTTGTTCGTGGCCGCGCTCATTCCGGTGGCGTTGATCGGCGAGTGGCAATCGGCCGAAGGCACCCTGCCCGCGGCCGCAGCCAGGCCGCCGGACTCCGCGCTCGCCACGCCCAAGCGCCCCACGCTGCTGCTCGACGGCCTGCGCGAGTTGCACCGCGTCGCACCGCGCAGCGTGCCGGCCTGCATTGGCGCGGGGCTGCTTTCCAGCGCGTTCTATGCGCTCACGCCGGTGTACCTCGCGCGCATCGGCTATCCGCCTGGCAGTATTTCGCGCGCCATGGGTGTCGTGCTGATCGGCGCACTGCTTTCGCAGTGGCCCGTGGGGCGGCTCTCCGACCGCCTCGGGCGACGCGCCACGCTCGGCCTGATCTCGCTCGTCTCCGCGTGCGCGGCCGCGGCGCTCGCCGTCCTGCGCGCGCCCGCTTTCGTCGATACGCTGCTCTTTCTCTATGTCGCGCTCACCTTCACGCTGTACGGCGTAATCGTCTCCGACGTGAACGACCGGGTCGATCAGTCGCGGCGCGTGCAGACGAGCGCGACACTGCTGCTCGTCTTCTCGCTCGGCGGCGCGGCCGGTCCTACCGTCGCTTCGTTGTTCATGCGTCTTTTGGGGGCGGGCGGACTCTATGTGTTCGCGCTCGTCATCACGCTTGCGCTGGCCGCACTCTCACGTGCGCGGGGCGCCTGATTGGCGGCGCGGGCCGGTATACTGCGTCGTTTGCATGAGGCGTCATTTCGAGATGGCGCCTGGAGCGAGGAGACGACCTTGAAGCGAAAGATGCCGGCGCTGAACGCCCTGAAGGCGTTCGAGGCGGCAGGCACGAGCGGCAGCTTCACCCGCGCCGCCGAGCAGCTGAACGTGACGCAGAGCGCGGTGAGCCGCCAGGTGCGCCAGTTGGAGGAACAGCTTGGCGAGGCGCTGCTCGAGCGCCATCACCACCGGCTCGAACTGACCGACGCCGGGCGCGCACTGTTGCGCACGCTCCAGCAGTCGTTCGACCGCATCGAATTGACGGTGCGCACGATCCAGCAGAAGAGCGACCTGAACCGCCTGCGCGTGAACGCGCCGCCCACCTTCGCGAGCCGCTGGCTCGTGCCGCGCCTCACGCGGCTGCGCGCGCGCCATCCCGAACTGGAACTGAGCCTCACCACGCATCTGCAGGACAGCCTGGCCGATTCCACGGCGCTAGACTGCGCGATCCGCTTTGGCGATGGCGAATGGGAAGGCCTCGACAGCTCGCTGCTGATGCACGAGTCACACATTGCCGTGTGCTCGCCCGCACTGCTCGCGCACGGGCCGCTCGACCTCACGCAGCACACCTTGCTGCACGTGCTCGCGGGCGACAACCAGCGCTATCTCACGTGGCGGCACTGGCTCGACGCCGCGCGCATCGAGGACGTGGACACCTCGGGCGGCTACGAATTCGACCTGCTCGATCACGCAATTCGCGCGGCCATCGAAGGGCTCGGCGTGACGATGGCTGACCGCCACATGATCGAGCACGAGCTGGCCCAGGGCCTGCTCGCGCCCGTGCGCGACATTCACGTGGACGGCCGCCAGTCATACTGGTTCGTCGTGCGGCCCGAACAGAAGGCTTCGAAGCCGCTCAAGCTTTTCCGGCAGTGGCTTCAGGACGAAATCGCCGCCATGCGCTGACGGCCCTGCGCGACGGCCTTCGCGGCAATCGCCTGCCCGGCGTCTTCCAGAATCAGATCCGCGCCCTTTTCCGCGACCATCATCGTGGGCGCGTTGGTGTTGCCCGATGTGATATTTGGAAAGATTGATGCATCGACCACGCGCAAGCCTTCGATGCCATGCACACGCAGGCGCGCGTCCACGACCGCCGTACGCGGGTCCGGCCCCATCGCGCAGGTGCCGCACAGGTGATAGATCGAGCCGCTTTGCTCGCGGAAGAACTTGAGCATGCTCGCGTCGTCGGTCACTTCGCCAGCGGGCGTCACCTCGGCAACGGTAATGTCCTGCAAGGCGCGCGCCGTCATCAGCTTGCGCACGAGGCGGCTGCCCGCAATCGCCTCGTCGCGGTCCTTCTGCGTCGAGAGGTAGTTGCCGCGAATCTTCGGCGCGTCTTCCACGTTCGCCGAAGCGATCTCCACCGAGCCGCGGCTCGTGGGACGGCACGGATTGAAGCAGACGAGAAAGCCCGAGTACGGCTCCGGCGTGAGCTGTGCGCGATTTGACTTAGGAATCCGATACGACAGCGGATTGAAATACAGCTGCATGTTCGGGTGCGCCTCAGCTTCGCTGGTGCGGAAGAAGCCGCCCGACTGGTTCACGCTCATCGAGAACGGTCCCTTGCGCTGGAACACATACTGCAGGCCGAACTTGAGCTTGCCCATCCAGCTGCTGAACGAGTCATTGAGCGTCTTCACGCGCGAGCGATAGTAGAAGCTCACGCACAGGTGATCCTGCAGGTTCTGCCCCACTGCAGGCAACTCGTGCACCACGTCGATGCCATGCTTCGCGAGCAGCGCGCGCGGGCCCACGCCCGAAAGCTGCAGCAGCTTCGGCGAATCGACTGCGCCGGCGGCAACGATCACTTCGCGGTTCGCGTGGAACGTGCGCTTTACGCCCTGCTGAACAATCTCCACGCCTACGGCGCGTTGATTGCTTTCGTCGAACAGCACGCGCGTGGCGCGCGCATGATGCTCGATCTTCAGGTTCGAGCGGTGCCCCGCGCGATGCAGGTAGGCCACGCTGCTCGAATCGCGCTTGCCGTCGCGGGTATTCACATCGTAGATACCCACGCCATCGAGCCGTGCGCCGTTGAAGTCGTCGTTGCGCTCGTAGCCCAGTTGCGTGCAGCCTTCGACAAACGTGCGGCAGACCGGATGCGCACCGTCCTTCATCGGCGTGATGCGCACCGGGCCGTTCGCGCCGTGCCACGGCGTGTCGCCGAGCGGATGCGACTCGAGCTTGCGGAAGTACGGCAACACTTCCTGGTACGACCAGCCCGCATTGCCCGCAGCGGCCCAGTCGTCGTAGTCGCGCGCAGCGCCGCGCACGTAGATCATCGCGTTGATCGCGCCCGAGCCGCCCTGCACCTTGCCGCGCGGCGCATAGATCTGCCGGTTGGCAAGCTCCGGCTCCGGCTCGCTGTAATACATCCAGTTGTACTGCTTGTTGTAGTACAGCTTGGCGAAGCCGATCGGGATCTTGAACCAGAACGAATCGTCAGGTCCGCCCGCTTCGAGCAGCAGCACCGAATGCCGGCCGGAAGCGGAGAGCCGCTCCGCGAGAATGCAGCCCGCCGAACCGGCGCCGACGATGATGTAGTCGTAGTTCATCTGTTTGCTCCGGCAGATCAGCCGCGTGCGGGCGAGGTGTCGCGCACGTCGGCGGGCTGGCTTGCCATCTGCAGATGCAGACGCTTGCCCGTATAGGGCGAGTGCGCGCGCACGACGTCCATGTTGAGTTCGACGCCAAGGCCCGGCGCCTTCGACGGAATGATGTAGCCGTCTTCCCACTGAATGGGCTGCTTGAGCACTTGCGCGTGAAAACCGTCCCACGTGCCAATGCTTTCCTGAATCAGGAAGTTCGGCGTGCAGGCCGCCAGCTGAATGCTCGCCGCCGCGCCGATGGGCCCGTTGTACAGATGCGGCGCGATCTGCGCGTAATGCACCTCAGCGAGCGTGGCGATCTTCTTCGCTTCGAGCAGGCCGCCCACGCGCGCCACGTTCAGTTGCAGGATCGATGCACCGCCCGCCTGCAAGAGCTTGTGGAATTCGTATTTCGTGGTGAGGCGCTCGCCCGTGGCGATGGGAATCGACGTATGCTTCGCAACGTTGGCAATGGCCTCTTCCTGCCCCGGCGGCACCGGCTCTTCGAACCACAGCGGGTCGTACTTTTCGAGCCGCTTCGCCAGCCGGATTGCCGAAGACGGCACCATCTGGCCATGCGTGCCGAACAGCAGGTCGGCCTTGCTGCCAACCGCTTCACGCACCTTGCGGCAGAACGTTTCGCAGCGGTCGAGCACTTCGAGCGAGAGCTGGTGCCCCGAGTAGGCCGTGTACGGACCCGCCGGGTCGAACTTGACCGCGGTGAAGCCACGCTTCACGTTCTCGGCCGCGCATTGCGCAGCGAGGTCCGGGTCGTCGTAATCGTATTCGCCTTTCGCGTTCTTCGGGTACAGGTAGGTGTACGAACGAAGACGCTCGTTCACCATGCCGCCGAGCAGTGCGTGCACGGGCTGGTCCGCCGCCTTGCCGATGATGTCCCAGCACGCCATTTCGAGGCCGCTCACGATGCCCATCATCGTGAGGTCCGGGCGTTGCGTGAAACCGCTCGAATAGGCCTCGCGGAACAGGCGCTCGACACGATGCGGGTCGTGGTCGAGCAGATAACGCGAGAAGACATCTTCGATCGCGTGCACCATCACGTCGGGGTGGAACGTGGCGGAGTAGATTTCGCCCACGCCCTCGATGCCGCAATCCGTTTTCAACGTGACGAAGATCCAGTACATGCCGCCGAGATGCGGAGGGGGCACCGCAACGATGTGCGTTTCAATTGCAACGACTTTCATGGTTCAGGCTGTTTCAGGCAGGTTTGGATTGGGTCATGCGCTTGAGCACGAGCGCAGCGATGCCGCCGAGCGTGCCGATGGCGGCCACATAGGCGAAATAGATCTGGTAGCCGAGCATGCCCGCGTAGTGCTCGGTGATATAGCCGTTCACGAGCGGCAGGAAGATGTCCGACGAATAGCCGATCAGCGAAACGAGGCCGATGGCGAGGCCCGTTATGCGCATGGGAATGGCGCAGTAGTCGAGCAGCGTCCAGTAGAGGCCGCGAATCGCATACGTCATGAGGCCGATGAACAGCACGACCGCGCCGAGCAGCGCCATGTTGCGCAGCGCGGGCAACAGGATCAGGCCGATCAGCCCCGCGACGGCGAGGAACAGCGCCCAGATCAGCACGCGCAGGTTCGAGAGACGGTCGCCGAGAAAACCGCCGCCAATGCCGCCGATGGGACGCATCCAGAGTTTCGCGGTGGTGACCATGCCGGCAGCCACGACGCTCATATGCATCTCGCCTTGCTGGAGATATGCGGAGAAACTGTAAGTGGCCCAGAAGATCTGATAGCCGCAGAACACCACAGCCGCCATGAGCCAGAGCTGCGGAATCGAGGCGAGCGTCGCGAGATCGCGCCAAAGCGAACCCTTGGCATTCGCTTCGGCCGACTTGCTTTCGGCCTGGGCGGGCGCGGGGTCCTTGAAGAAGCTCATCAACGCGCCAAGGCCGATACACGTGAACGAATACAGATAGATCACGTGGCGCAGGCCCGTTGCTTCACCGCGGCCCGAACCGGTCGCGGCGGCGAAGAGCGCGAGCGCGGCGGTGGCGAGCAGCGCCTCGACGAGCCCGCGTCCACCGTCGAGCAGTCCGAAGAACCGGCCTTGTTCATTCGCCGCTGCGATCATGCGCACGCGCTTGAGCACCGAGGCCCAGAACGTGAGGCCGGTGGTGATGCCCCAGCAGCAAAAGATCACGAGCAGGACATTGAACGAGGGCGCCGTGGAGTACCAAAGGCCCAGCGCTCCGGTGCCGATGAGAGAGAAGCAGATCAAGAGACGCGGCGCGACGCGGTCGGCGAGCCAACCACTCGGCAGATAGCACACGAAGAACACGATGCCGAGCACCGAGTACAGATAGCCGAGTTGTGCGTTATCGATATGGAAAACGTCGAGCATCGTGGTCTGATAGACCTGACGCAGATACAGCAGCGGGTAGATGCCGCCCGCGGCAAGCACGAGCAGCAGCAATTGCACGTAGCGCTGCGTGGACCCTGATGCGGCGATCGCGTGCGATGAGGTTTCGGCGCGCGGCAAACCAGCCGCCGAATTGGGCTTTCCGATGGACTTCTGCAAGATTGTCTCCTGTCGACCGGAGTTAGTGCCTCAGCACCTACTCTGGTCCCATGCAAGGCTGACGCATGCGCGCGGGCGGTTGCCGGCGCGAGGCGCTTTTTTCTTCATCTGTGGCGCCCGTTGCGAGGGGCGCCGTTGGTGCAACACTTAATCAGTATGTCGAATGATCAGAACGGCATCACGACGAGGCGTGTTTGCGTGAATTCGAGCATGCCGTGCTTGCCGTCGTCGCCGCCGAGACCCGAGCGCTTCCAGCCAGCGTGATAACCCTGGTAGGGATCGGCAGGCGTGCGGTTCACGTACAGTTCACCGGCTTCGATCTCGTTCGCCACACGCATGGTCGAGCGGTAGCGCTCCGTAAAGAGCACCGACGAAAGGCCGAACTGGTGATCGTTGGCCATGCGCAGCGCGTCGTCGAGCGTCTCGTACGACAGCACCGGCAGCACCGGACCGAAGATCTCTTCCTGCACGATCTCCATGTCCTGGCGGCAATGCGTGAGCAGCGTGGGCGGGTAGAAATGCCCCTTGCCTTCAGGCACGTAACCGCCCGTTTCGAGCTTCGCGCCTTCCGCCACCGCGCGTTCGACCATCCCATGGATCGCCGAGCGAGCGCTGGCGCTCACGAGCGGACCCATACGCGTTGCGTCTTCGGCGCGGTCGCCGAAGCGCACGGCGCTCATCTTCTCGCGCAACAGCGCAACGAAGCGGTCATGCACGCTGGCGTGCACGTACACACGCTCGATCGCCGTGCAAAGTTGGCCGCAATGCGTGGTTTTCGAGCGCACGATGGCCGTTGCGGCTGCTTCGAGATCGGCGTCGTCTTCGATGATCGCGGGCGTCTTGCCACCCAGCTCCAGCGACGGCTTGGCGATGTTTTCCTTGCAGTAATCGAGCACCTTGCGGCCCGCGCTCACGCTGCCCGTGAGCGTGATCATGCCGACGTCCGCGTGCGTGCAGAGCACTGCCGCCGTGTCGTGGTCCATGGCCAGCACGTTGAAGATGCCCGGCGGCAATTCCGCTTCCTGCGCTGCGCGCGCCACTTCGAACGCCGAAGACGGCGTGTTGTTGCTCGGCCGCACGACCACCGCGTTGCCCGTGATGAGCGCCGGCGCGACCTTGCGCAGCAGCGTGTACACGGGGAAGTTGAACGGAATCAGGCAGGCGGCCACGCCGATCGGCTCGCGCATGAGAATGAGGTTTTCGTTCGCGCTGTCGCTAGGAATCACCTCGCCTTCAATGCGGCGCGCCCATTGCGCGTGGTAGCGCAGGATTTCGGCGGCATATTGCGCTTCGGCGGTTGCGTCGGCGACGCTCTTGCCCGATTCGGCGGCCAGCGCCGCGCCGATCTTCGGCGCGCGCGCGACGATCGCGTCCGCAAAACGGTTCAGGATCACGCCCCGTTCGGCGGCGGGCAACTTGCGCCAGCCACGCTGGGCGGCCTTCGCCGCCTCGACCGCACGAATGGCATCGGCGGCGCTCGCCGCGCTCACCTGACCGATCGCGTCGCCGGTTGCGGGGTTATGGACAGCGATGCGCGGCCCTTCGGCGCCGACGAACTGCCCATTGATGAAATTGAGGTCTGATCGCATGGATTGCTGCCGGTTTGGCGTTGCCGCCGCTTCTTGAGAGAGGGCAGTATCCGTGCGGCATCGGGACGCGACAAACGATTAATTGTCGAGCGAAGCATGCGAAAAACGCATGCTCGCCGAAGGCAGCACGGCAACCGCGCGCACCAAAGCGCGTGGCCTTCGCGCGCCGTGCTTGTTATAATTCGATCACGCGGACGAAACAAATCTAACGCTCGCCGGAAGGCCGCCCATTCCGGCGCGCAGCACCCACTCCATGGCCAAAACCGACCGGCTGCGCGCCCTTGCCGACGCGCTCGCCAAACACAACGTCATGCATCTGCGCGATGCCGCCAGCGTGCTTGGTGTCTCCGAAATGACCGTGCGGCGCGATATCGCCGCGAATCCCGAGCGCTTCACGTATCTGGGCGGCTACATCGTGAGCGCGCAGGACGTGCCCAATACCGCCGGCTACTCGCTCGAGCACGAAAAAGACCACTTCGCGCAGGCCAAGGCGCAAGCGTCGGCGCACGCGGCGCGGCTCATCGCGCAGAACGACACCGTGTTCATCGACTGCGGCACGACGCTCGCGGCGCTCGCGCGCCTGATCCCTTCGCAGTTGCAGATCACGGCGGTGTGTTATTCGCTCAACGTGGCCGAGATTCTGCGGCGCATGCCCAATGTGCGCATGATCTTGCTGGGGGGCGTATATGTGCCGTCGTCGGACTCGTTTTCCGGCGAGGAGAGCCTTGAAACGCTGCGCCGCATGGGCATCAACAAGGCGTTTATTTCGGCGGGGGGTGTGGACGCCGCGCGCGGCGTGACCTGCTGGAACTTCCACGAAGTGGCGCTCAAGCAGGCCGCCATGGCCAGCGCCGTGGAAAGTCATCTCGTTGTGGACACAAGCAAATACGGCATCGTGAAAGCGTGGCGCTTTTCGCAGATGGACGACTTCAGTTCCATCATCACCGAAAAAGGCCAAACGCTGCGCGCGCACGGCGCATAGGCGCCGACCGGCCGCAAGAGCCGGTCGCTTTGATTGCCTGCTGGCTCAGCCGCGTCGGCGCAGCGCGAACAGCGTGCCCGCCACCAGAATGAACGCGCCGACAATCACCTTCTGCCAGGTGCTCGGCACGCCAACCAGAATGAGCACGTTGTTGATGAGCGTAACGAGCGCCACGCCGAGCAGCGTGCCCACGACCGTGCCGCTGCCGCCCGTAATGCGTGCGCCGCCCAGGATCACCGCCGCGATCACGTCGAGTTCCGAGCCCACGAGGTCGAACGGATTGGCAAGACGGTTGTTCGAAACGTGCAAGATGCCCGCCACGCCGGCGAGAAACCCCGTATAGCCGAACACGAACAGCCGGATCGCGCGCAGGTTGAAACCGAGCCGCTCCACAATCGCCGTGCTGCCGCCCATGGCGTACACGCCTCGCCCCATCATCGTGCGGTTGAGCAGCCACCACGTGAGAATCGCACCTGCCACGAGCGCGATCGCGGAAACGGGCAGCACCGCGTTGAGCCCGTCGGCGGTCTTGTACGCGATGAGCGGAATGCGGCCGAAATGATCCATGCTGTGCGGAATGTTCATGAAGAACGTCGTGCCCACGAAGGTGAGCAGCAGCCCGCGATACAGGTACTGCGTACCGATCGTCACGATCAGCGAAGGCGCTTGCAGCCGGTGCACGAGCATGCCGTTGATCACGCCGAGCACGATGCCGCCCACCGCGCCCGTGAGCAGAATGAGCGCGAACGGCGCGTCGGGCCACCACGCGAACACGGCTTTCGTGATCGCGTACATCGTGAGCGCGCCGATGGCCGTGAACGACACATCGATGCCGCCCGAAGCCAGCACGACGAGCGTGCCGAGCGCGAACAACGACGTGGTCGTCGCCGAGTGCAGCAGGTCGAACAGCGTCGCCCACTGGAAAAAGCGCGGGTTGATGGAGGCCACGATCACGCAGGTGATGACGATCAGCGTGGCCGTGAACCACTCGGGATTGCGGGCGAGCTTCGCGCGCCAGTTGAGCGGCACGCGCTGGCGCGCGACTTCGACGGTGTTGGACGACGTGCTCATTGTCTGATTCATGCTCATGCGGTGTCCGGCAAAACGTTACGCGAAATTCAGGCAGCTTCGGCGAGCAGCGCGCGATATAGCTCGGCCTCGGTCAGGCCATCGGCGTGGTGCTCTTCGGCGAGGCGGCCTTTACGCATCATCAGCACGCGGTCGCAGTTCTGCAGCAGCTCGGGCAGGTCGTCGCTCACGAGCAGAATGCCGATGCCGCGCTGCGAGAGCCGCTGCATGATGCGATAGATGATGTCCTTCGAGCCGACGTCCACGCCCACGGTCGGCCCGTGCAGAATCAGCACGTGCGGGTCGATGGCGAGCCAGCGGCCAATCAACACGCGCTGCTGGTTGCCGCCCGAAAGCGACTGCACGGCCTTATCCACATCGGGCGTGGCGATCTGCAGCTCCTTCACGGTGTTCTCGGCCAATGCGCGCGCACGCGTGCGGTCGATCTGGCCGAAGCGGTCGCGCAGGCTCGCGATCATCGCCGTGATCACGTTGTCGCGAATCGGCTTGTCGAGGAAAAGGCCTTCGTTCAGGCGGTCTTCCGGCACATAACCAATGCGCGCGCGTCGCGCGTCGCCGGGCGTGGCAAGCTTGATCGCACGGCCCTCGAGCACGATCTCGCCCGCGTCGGCCGGCGCAACGCCCGCAAGCGCACGCGCGAGTTCGTTGCGGCCCGAATCGAGCAGGCCCGTCACGCCGAGAATCTCGCCGCGATGCAGCGTGAACGACACATCGCGAAAGAGGCCCGTGCGACCAAGGCCGCGAACGTCGAGCAGCACGTCGGCTTCGGCCGCGACGTTGCGGTAGCGTTCGGTGGATAGTGCGCGGCCCGTCATCAGTTCGCTCAACTGCGCCTTGGTGTAATTCGTGATCGGGCCTTGCGTCACTTTCTGGCCATCGCGCAGCACGATCACTTCGCCGCCAATCGCGTAGCACTCGTCGAGCTTGTGGCTCACGAACAGCACGGTCACGCCCTGCGCGCGCAAGTGCGCGAGCACGGCGATCAGGTTGGTCACTTCCTTTTGCGTGAGCGAGGTCGTGGGCTCGTCCATGATGACGAACTTCGCTTCGCTCGCAATGGCGCGCGCGATCGCCACGAGCTGGCGCGTGGCGAGCGGCAGTTGTTCGATGAGCGTCGCCTGAAAGTCGGCGTCGCCTGGCAGCCCCACGGCCTTCAGCGCGCGCTCGGCCGTGCGGGCGAGTTCGCGGCGGTCGAACGTGCGAGCAAGGCGCCCCGCATGTTCCGCGAGTTCGGTCGTGAGCCCCACATTCTCCGCCACGCTCATGTTGGGCAGCAGCGAAAGATCCTGATAGACGGTCTCGATGCCCGCCGCAAGCGATTCGAGCGGCGAGAGCCGCGCATGGCGCGCGCCGTCGATCACAAGCTCGCCTTCGTCGGGCGGCTGCGCGCCCGAGATGATCTTGATGAGCGTGCTCTTCCCACACCCGTTCTCGCCGAGCAGGTGATAGATCTGCCCGCGCTCGAACGCGAGCGTCACGCCGCGCAAGGCGTGCACGCCCGTAAAGCGCTTGTGCACGCCCAGCACCTGCAATAACGGTTCTGAAGCCATGTCGTCTCTTCGTGACGTTACGACGAAGCGCGCGCTTCGGCCCCATGCCGTTGCGCGCGCCACCTTCTCCCGATCAGAAGTTGTATTGCTTGTAGTTCGACTTGTCGACGCTCACCCAACCCTGGCCGCGCACGATGATGCCCTTGCCCGGACCCTTCGACACCGTGACCTTCTCGTAGCCCGGCAAGCCGAGATTCGCCCCGTTTTCCACCGTCTTGCCGTCGATCAGCATCATCGCGATCTTGTTCATCGCCATGCCCGCCAGCTTCGGATCCCAGAACGCAATGCCGTTGATCGCGCCGCTTTCGAGGTACTTGCCGGCTTCGGTCGGCAGGCCCGTGCCATACACGCAGATCTTGCCTTGCAGGCCCGCTTCCTCGACCGCGCGGCCAATGCCGATCACGTCGAGCGACGACGAGCCCTGGAAGCCCTTGATGTCCGGATGCTTGCGCAGCACTTCCTTGGCCACTTCATAGGCATGCTCGCCGTCGTTGTTGGTTTCGAGGTTCGTCTCGACGAGTTGCATCTTCGGGAACTTCTTCTTCGCGTTGTCGATGCCGCCGTCGGCCCACTGCACCTGCGAGCGGCTGCCGAGCGATCCGACCATCGTCGCCCACTTGCCGTCGTTGTGCATGCACGAGGCGAGGCGATCGTTGAGCGCGGCGCCGTACGCGGAGTTGTCGAACGCCTCGACGTCGACCATGGTGTTCTTCTCGTTGTCGGCCTCATGCGTGACCACCTTGATGCCGCGGTCCATCGCCTTCTTGAGCGCCGGTTCGAGCGTGGGCGGATCGTACGGCACGACGGCGATCGCGCTCACTTTCTTCGCGATCAGGTCGTCGATGATCTTCAGCTGCTGCGCGGCGTCCGCGCGGCCCGGCCCTGTCTGGTAGACCGAAACCTTCGGGTTGTCCTTGCCGAACTCCTTGATGCCGTCGTCCATGCGGTTGAACCAGCTGATGCCGGTCACCTTCACCACCGTGACGATGGTCGGGTTCTCCGCCGCATACGCCACGGCCGCCATGCCGGCGGCGAGTGCACATGCTGTGATTGCCACGCTGAGTCGCTTGATCTTCATGTCATGTCTCCGTTTCTTTTGTGTCGATCCGCAGTTTGTGCGTCGGCACTTACTGCGGTCCCATGCAACGTAAGCTCTCGCCCCGAAATAGATGGCGGCGGACCTCCGAGGCTCGAGGCCCGCCTGCTGCACGGTTCAGCCGGTCAGCCCGAGGTCCGCCCTTTGCCCGCAGACGGGGAGCCCCCGAAACCGAAAATCGCGCGTACCCGCTCACCGCCCGCGAACGCGAGCGAGAGCAACAGCAGGAAGCCCCAGGCGCAGTCGCCGAAAAACTGCGAAACGCCCATCAAATTGAAGAGGCTCGAAAGGAATTGCAGCACCGTCGCGGCGAAAAACACGCAGATGATGCGTCCATAGCCGCCCGCCGGATTCACGCCGCCCATCACCGCAATGAGAATGGCGATCAGCAGATAGGAATTGCCGTAGTCCCATTTCGCGCTGAGCGTGTGCGAAACGCTCACGAGCCCCGCGAGCGAGGCGAGCACGCCGCACATTGCGTAGGTCATGATCAGCATGCGCGCATGCGGAATGCCTGCGTAGAAGGCCGCGCGCTGGTTCGTGCCCATGAGGTACAGGCGCAGCCCGAACGGCGTGCGCCGGAGCAACCAGCCCAGCAGCACGACCACGGCCACGAATAGCAGGAATGAGATCGGCACCTGGAAGAACGTGCCGTTGCTGATGTCGGCGAGCGGTTCGACATAATCCACGTGCACCGAGGCGCCGTTGGAAAGCGCCACCGCGAAGCCCGTGAAAAGCAGTTGCGTGCCGAGCGTGCAGAGAATGGGCGTGAGCCCGAGGCGCGCGATCAGCACGCCGTTGAGCAGGCCGCCAATGAGCCCCATGCACAAAACGATCACGCAAAAGAGCGCCGTATACAGCACGGGCGAGTCGTCGCCGCTCACAAGGCGCGGCACCACCAGCGCGGCGATCATGCCCGAAAGATTCGCGAGCCCCACGCCTGAAAGGTCAATGCCGCCGTTGCCCGAGAGCATGGAGAGCATGATGCCGAGCGCGAGCAGCGCGACTTCGGGTAGTTGCGCGCCCATCGACTGCAGGTTGTCGATGCCGACGAATTGCCCGCGCGATACCCAGACCGCGACCAGCACGACCAGCAAGTTCACCGCCAGCAGGAAGTTCAACTGCCGGTCGCCGAACCATTTGGCAAAGAGTGCAGACTTCATGGACCTCATCCTTTGCGGTGTGTTGTCACCTGGCAATGCTTAACGTGCTGCGCTCAATGCGCGTCGGCGCTCGCCGTGCGCGCAAGCATGGCGTCGACTTCTTCCTTTCGCGGCATGGACGGCGCGGTGCCCGCGCGCGTGACGGAAATGCCCGCGAGCGCGCAGCCAAAGCGCGTGGCCGTGAGCGCATCGTCACCGCGTGCGAGCGCCGCCGCGAAGCCGCCCGTGAAGCCATCGCCCGCGCCCGCCGTTTCCACGACCGGGCCGCAATTGAACGCTGGCAGCAAGACCGAGTCATCGCGCGTATGCAACAGCGCACCGGCTTCGCCCAGCGTCACGATGACCGCGCCCGCGCCCTTGGCGAGCAGCACGTCGGCGGCGCGGCGCGCGTCGTCGGCGTTGCGGATTTCGATGCCGGTGAGGGCCTGCGCCTCGGTCTCATTCGGCGTAACGTAGTCGCACAGCGGGAAGATGTCGTCGGGTAGCGCCATGGCGGGTGCCGGATTGAACACGGTCTTCACACCGTGCCGGCGCGCGAGTTCGAGGCCGCGCCGCGCCGCCGCGAGCGGCTGTTCGAGCTGCGTGACGAATACCTGGGAGGCCGCAATATCGGCTTCGATCGCCTCGGCGTCGCCGGGCTCCATCGTGGCCGCCGCGCCCGCCGCGACGATGATCGCGTTCATGCCGGTCGTGTCGTCCACGAAGATGTGCGCCGCGCCCGTAGCCAGTCCGTCCACGGCCTGGGTGCGCGCCGTAATGCCTTCGGCGGCCCATGTCGCCCGTGCGATCTCGCCGAACGCGTCGTTGCCCACGCGCGTGCAGAACACCACCTGCGCGCCCGCGCGCGCGGCCGCCACGGCCTGGTTCGAGCCCTTGCCGCCAGGCCCCATCGCGAACGCCGAGCCGGCGAGCGTCTCGCCGATCACCGGCATGCGGCTCGCGCGAAACGCGAGATCGGTCACATAGATGCCGAGGATGACGACGCGTCCGCTCATTGGCCCGGCTCCTTCGCGCGCGGCGCGTCGGGCGCAAGCAGCACGCCTTTGGTGAACACGAAGCAGCCGTAGCCACGCGTTTCGCCCGTGGCGATCACGCAATAGGCCTTGCGGGCGCGCGCGTAGAACGCGTGACGTTCGATGGGCGCGAACGGCACGGAGCGGCCTTCCGCGGCATCGACTTCGGCCTGCGCTTCGTGCTGCACCGTGGGGATCGCGTTGGGCTCGCCCACCACTTCCATGCGCATGGCCGGGGATTCGACGAACGTGTCGAGCGGCAGCACGGAGAGGATCGCGCGCACGGCGCGAGGCGCATCGGCGCCGTCGATGCGCAGCAGCTTGCCGAGTACCGTTGCGCGCGCAACCGAGTCGGCGGGAAAGTTGGCGTCGCAAACGACGAGTTCGTCGCCGTGACCCATTGCGCGCAGCGCCTGGAGGACATCGGCGTTCAGAAGCGGGTCGAGATTCTTCAGCATTTTTTGTCTCCTTCGTAATACGTGGCGTTCTCTTGTTCGAAACGCTCAGTCGCCGTACGGTATCCAGATGTTCTTCACCTGCACGGCCTGGCGCAGGAACGGCAATCCTGCGCTCGTCCGGTCGAACCAGTCAACCTCGCGGCCATGATCGACGAAGGTGCGCTTCAGGTTGCCGACCGATTCGCGCTCCACAAGGGACGAATCGGCCGCCGTGCCGAAGCACCAGAGCGCGTCCACGTCGTCGTGCTTCGCCAGCGCCGGCAGCAACGCCGCACGCTCGCCAGTCAAAATGTTGAGCGCACCCGCGGGCACATCCGAAGTCTCCACGACCTGATAAAAATCCGTTGCCGCCAACGGGCATGCCTCGCTAGCCAGCGCCACCACGCGGTTGCCCATTGCGAGCGCCGGTGCGACCAGCGAAACGAAGCCAAGCAGCGGCGCTTCGTCGGGGCAGGCGATGCCGACCACGCCGAGCGCCTCATGCATCGCGAGCGCAACGCCGCGCAACGGCGGCGTATGCACCGCGCCATCGAACTTGTCGGCCCACGCCGCGTAGCTGAACAGCCGGTCGATGGCCATTTCCACTTCGCGCTCGGCCGCGTGCGCGTCATGTCCCGCGCGGCGCGAAAGTTGCCGCGCGAATTCTTCGGCGCGCGCGCTCAGATTTTCCGCGAGGTAGTAGAGCACCTGGGCGCGAGCATGCGTGCTCATCTGCGTCCACTTGCTCGCGCCACGCGCGGCGGCAACGGCGTCGCGCACGTCCTTGCGGCTGCCCGCGCCAACCTCGCCCACCCACTCGCCGTTCGGCGCGTACACGGCGTGCGAATAACCGCTATCGGGCCGCACCTGCTTGCCGCCGATGAAAAGCTTCGCAGTGCGATCGAGACCTGTGCCTGCATGCGCAAAGTCTTCTGCGGGCGAGCGCGCCTTGCGTTGCGCGCGCATCGGCAGCGTGCTCCAGGCTGCGGGCTTCAGATATTCGAACACGCCTTCGCGGCCGCCTTCGCGGCCGAAGCCCGATTCGCGGTAGCCGCCAAAGCCCACGCTCGCGTCGAAGAGGTTTGTTGCGTTGATCCACACCACGCCGCATTGCAGGCGCGGCGCGATGTCGAGCGCGCGCCCGATCGTTTCGCTCCACACGCTCGCGGCGAGTCCATAGCGCGAGTTGTTCGCGAGCGCCACGGCCTCTTCCGGCGTGCGAAAGCTCATGGCCGCGAGCACCGGCCCGAAGATTTCTTCCTGCGCGAGCGTCGAAGCCGGCCCCACGCCCGTCACCAGCGTGGGCGGATAGAAACAGCCGCCCGACGGCAGCTCGACTTCGCGCGGCTGCCACACATTGCAGCCTTCGCGCCGCCCGGCTTCCACGAGCGACTCGATGCGTTCGAGCTGCACCGGATCGACGATCGCGCCAATGTCGATGCCCTTGTCGAGCGAAGGCCCCACGCGCAGCGTCGCCATGCGGCGCTTGAGCTTGTCGATGAAGCGCGCTTCCACGCCCTCTTGCACGAGCAGGCGCGAACCCGCGCAGCACACCTGGCCCTGGTTGAACCAGATGGCGTCCACCACGCCTTCCACCGCGCCGTCGAGGTCGGCGTCGTCGAAGACGATGAACGGCGACTTGCCGCCCAGTTCGAGCGTGAGCGACTTGCCCGTGCCGGCCGTGGCGGTGCGGATGAGGCGGCCCACTTCAGTCGAGCCGGTGAAAGCGATCTTGTCGACGCCGGGATGCTCGACGAGCGCCGCGCCCGTGCTGCCGTCGCCCGTCACCACGTTGAGCACGCCCTTGGGCAGCCCCGCGCGATGCGCCAGTTCGGCGAACAGGAGCGCGGTGAGCGGCGTGTATTCGGCGGGCTTGAGCACCACGCAGTTGCCGAGCGCGATAGCGGGCGCCACTTTCCACGCGAGCATCAGCAGCGGGAAGTTCCACGGCACGATCTGGCCGATCACGCCAAGCGGCGACCAGCCGGCCAGTTCGTTCTCCTGAAGCTGCGCCCAGCCAGCGTGATGGAGGAAATGGCGCGCCACGAGCGGAATGTCGATATCGCGCGCCTCGCGAATCGGCTTGCCGTTGTCGAGCGCTTCGAGCACGGCAAAGAGGCGGCTGTGCCGCTGCACCATGCGCGAAAGCGCGTAAAGATGACGCGCCCGTGCCGCGCCGCCCATGGCGTACCACTCGGGCTGCGCCGCGCGCGCTGCCGCCACGGCCGCCGCTACATCGGCCGCGCCGCCTTGCGCCACGGCGGCGAGCGCCTCGCCGGTGGCCGGCGCGCGCACTTCGAAGCGCGCACCGTCGCCACTTTCGCGCCATGCGCCGTCAATGAAATGCCCGAACGTGGCCTCGTGCTGCGCAAGCCAGGCGCGCACGGGCTGATCGTCCTCGGGGGCGGGACCGTAATCCATCGTTCGGAAGTACTCGGCTACGCTCATCGGTATGGTCTGCTCAGGCTACGGGGTGGCGGTGGAAGGCGGAATAGCGGCCGCTCACGTGGTGTTCGAGCTGGCGCTCGATGTCGGCAAGCAGGCTCGACGCGCCGAAGCGGAACAGTTCGGACTCGAGCCAGGGCCGCCCCAGCTCTTCCTTCATGAGGATCTGGTAAGCAAGCGCGGTTTTGGCGTTCGAGACGCCGCCCGCGGGCTTGAAACCCACCAGCGCGCCGGTGCGTTCGCGGTACTCACGGATCATGCGCACCATGACGAGCGAAACGTCGAGCGTGGCATTGGTGCCTTCCTTTCCCGTAGACGTCTTGATGAAGTCCGCGCCCGCCATCATGCAGACCATCGAAGCGCGGGCAATGTTCGACAGCACGCGAATGTCGCCGGTGGCGAGAATCGCCTTCAGGTGCGCGTCGCCGCACGCCGCGCGGAAATCGCGCACTTCGTCGTAAAGCGCGCGCCAGTTGCCGGTGAGCACGTACTCGCGCGTCACGACGATGTCGATTTCCTCGGCCCCGTCCTTAACGGAGGCCTCGATTTCCTTGAGCTTGAGCGCGTGCGGATTGAGGCCGGCAGGAAAGCCGGTGGACACCGCCGCAACGGGTATGCCGCTGCCCGCCAGCGCGTCCACGGCCGCCGCGACGAAGCGGTGGTACACGCACACCGCGCCCGTGGTGATGGCCTCGGGCGCGAAGCCGAGCGCGGCCAGCAGGTCGGCGCGCACAGGATGGCGCGCCTTCGTGCACAGGCGCCGCACGCGGCCCTCGGTGTCGTCGCCGTTGAGCGTGGTGAGATCGATGCAGGTGATGGCCTTCAGGAGCCACGCGGCCTGCGCGTCCTTCTTGACCGCGCGGCGCGTGCCGAGCGTGGCCGTGCGCCGCTCGACGGCGGACTGGTTGACGCGCAAGGCGTCGAGCCACGCCGCGTCGAACGCCACGCCGGCGTTGCGCGCGCCATGCGCAGCGTGCTGGGCGGGCGCGCCGCGCAGCACGACGAGCGAGTTCGTTGAGGCTTCTGACATAGGCTGGGAGGCGAATTTGTGCAATGCACATCAAACCGTGGTGGTTTATTCGCACCCATCCTATACCGATGAAACGATCGTGACAATACTAGTTACAATCCTATCTATCGCACTCGAGACGTGAGAACGCCGGCCCGCGCGTTCAAGCTTCCGCGCGAGGCCGCCGTTTGCGCGTACTTGCGCGCCGGGTTCAGAACTGCAATCGATAACGCACGAAATCGTCGGCTTGCGCGAATTCGTCGTAGAGCTTGCGCGCGGGATTGTCCTCGCGCGTGTGCCAGTAAAGGCGCGACCATGCGCGCGAACGCGCCAGTGCGATGAGGTCTTCGATGAGCCGCCTGCCTATGCCCTGGCCGCGGCAGCCGGGATCGACGAACAGGTCTTCCAGATAGCAGATGGGCGCGTCCACCCATGTGCCTTCGTGCAGCACGCAGAGGCTGAATCCCGCCAGCTTTCCCTCGACTTCAGCCACGCGCGCGAACAGCGGCGCGTTCGCATCGAGCATGCGCTGCCATGTTCGCTCGCTGATGTGCGGCGCGACGCGCGTTTCGTAGAACGCGTTGTAGCCGGCCCAAAGCTGGAACCACGCGTCGCGGTCGGCGGGCGCGACGTCGCGGATCAGGATCGCCACGGACATTCAGGACGCCGCCGGTTCTCTCAGGCTGGCGAGCGACGCGCGTTGCTGGCCGTGCGCGTCGAAGTTCTCTTTTGAAAGCCACTTCTCGAACGCGGCTTTCACGAGCGGCCAGTCCTGGTCGATGACGGCGAACCACGCGGTGTCGCGGTTGCGGCCCTTGTACACGATCGCCTGGCGGAAAATGCCCTCGAACTGGAAGCCCAGACGCAGCGCCGTCTTGCGCGAAGGCGCGTTCAGGCTGTCGCATTTCCATTCGTAGCGCCGGTAACCCAGGTCGTCGAACACATAGCGCATCAGCAGGTACTGCGCCTCGGTCGAAACCGGCGTTTGCTTCAGGCGCGGCGAAAACGTCACGCTGCCCACTTCGATCACGCCATGCACCGGCTCGATGCGCATGAGCGCGAACGTACCCACGGCCTTGCCGCTCGCGCGGTCGATCACGGCGTAGTGGAACGGGTCGCTCGATGCAGCCGCTTTCGCGAGGTATTCGCGAAACGCCGCGAAGTCGGTGAATGGCTCGGCGAACAGATAGGTCCAGTCGCGCCCGTCGGCCGCCGCGCCGTACGCTTCGAAGAGATCGGCGGCATGCCGGTCGAGGTCGATGGGCTCGATGCGGCAGAACTGACCCTCGATCGTCACGCGCGCGGGCCGCTCGCGCGGCTGCCAGCCGGTTACCGGGTCGCCAATGGGCTGCTGAAATTCGTTCAGTCTTGCTGACATGCGTGACAAGCTCCTCTTGCGCGAGACAGATGGGATATCCGGTCAAAGGTAGCGTAGCCGTGGCTCCGTGAAAAGGTCCACGGGTTGTGGCTGCGGTGGAGCCACAACCGGACTTGAATTCCACCGGTTCTCGCGGCGTCGCAGCGGGCGTGTCCTGAGAGATGCATGCGCGCGCAACGATTCGCGAGTTTTCGCTTTGATCGACCGTATCAGCGCACGACACGTGCTGACTCGATCCTCAACGCCGCCCGCCAGCCAGCCTCACCGCATCGGGATGACGGCGCAAGTGCAGCATCGCGACGCAACCGAGCGCCGGCCCCGCGGCCAGCATGCCGAAGCCGCCGCGCCATCCCAGCCACGCCACCGCGTAAGGCACGAGATGAATGCTCACCAGCGTGAGCAAAAAGCCCGCGCAGGTTTGCGCGGTCAGCAGCGTGCCGACCGAGTCCGGATCGGCCAGTTCGGCCACGCTCGCCGAAAACTGCGCGGAATCGGCGATCACCGAGACGCCCCACACGAGCGCGACCGCCCCCATTACGGCAAGCGGCGCGTTGGCCAGCCAGCCCATGAGCGCCGCGCACGTTGCGCTCGTCGCCATCGCACCCACCGTGACGGCCGTGCGCCCCACGCGATCCGCCAGCACGCCGCCTAGCCACGCGCCTGCCGCGCCGATCGCGATCACGCTGAAGGTCATCCACTCCGCGCGCGTGCGGGCGTTGGCCATGCCACGTGCGATAAAGGTTTGCTGAAGAAACAGCGCGAGCCACGCCCACATCGCGTAAAGCTCCCACATGTGGCCGAGATAGCCGAGATTGGCGAGCCGCAAGGCGGGCTTACGCCACGCCTGCGTGACCTTCTCGAAGTCGATACGCGTGGCGCGCCGGATATTCGGCCCGATGCCCGCAAAGCCGATCAGCACCGCGGCGCACGCCGCGCAAGCCGCGGCGACGCCATAGATCGTGCGCCAGTCGAGCCCGCCCGTCGCGGCCAGCAAATGGGGGCTCGCCGAGCCGAGCGTGAGCGCGCCGACGAGGAGGCCAACGAGCAGGCCAAGATCGCCCTTAGCCCAGGTGGCCGCGAGCCGCATGCCAACCGGATACACGCCCGCCATGCACATGCCGGTGACGAAGCGCAGCGCGACGACTGCGCCGCCAACCGGCGGCAGAAACGCGAGCGAAGCGGTAGCGACGGCCGCCACGAGCGCGGAGCCCGCGAGCAGCCTGCGTAGGTCGTAGCGGTCGGGCAGCGAAAGCAGCGCCGAAGTGATGGTGCCCGCCACGAAGCCGCACTGCACGGCGCTCGTGAGCAGCGCCTCATCGAACGCGGCAATGGCGTGTGCCTGCTTGATGAGGGCCACCACCGTGCTCGACGAAAACCACACGCCCATCGCCGCCACCTGCGCAAGCAGCAGCAACGCCAGCGATGCGGCCTTGCCGCGTTGCGCCGCGCCTTGCCCAGGCGACCCCGTTTCGTCAGGAGAACGGGAACCGCCAGCCCCTCGAGAAGGCGTGCGCGCCACGCTCAGACCACCGCCGCCGCGTGCGCCTGCGCAAGCACGCGATGAAACGCGCGGCCAAACCAGATCAGCCCGTCACGCCCGCCCACCATGCGCGCCGCCTTGATCTCGCAGAAAAACACCGTGTGCGTGCCGACTTCGGTCGTGCGCGTAATGTGGCAATCGAATGAACTCACCGCGCCGCGCAGCGCAGGCGCGCCCGTTTCGAGCCGATACCAGTCGGCGAGCGCGAAACGCTCGTCCATGTCGATGTCTTTCGTGGCGAAGCGCGTGGCCACCTCGCGCTGGTCGGCCGCCAGCACGTTCACGCAAAGCCGGCCGTTCTCGCGCAGGATCGCGTTATTGCGGCTCGTGCGGTTGATGCAGACGAGCAGCGTGGGCGGCTCGTCCGTCACGCCGCATACGGCGGACGCCGTGCACCCGGCGCGCCCGGCGTCGCCATCGGTCGTGACGATGTTCACGGCGGCCCCAAGACCTGCCATGGCGTCGCGAAAGAGGGATTTGTCTACCATGTTCTTGCCCGCTTGCCGCGGTCTCCTCGTAGCGGGAATTCAGTGTCCGATGCTCATGCGTCGTTGGCGTGCGCGCCGCGATACCGTGCCGCCGCGTGCGAGGCCGGCAGACGCGCGCCGCCGGAGAGCTTTTCGCGCAGCGTGCCCTCACGATACGCGCGCTTGTACGCGCCGCGCGTTTGCAGTTCCGGCACCAGCAGTTCGACCACGTCGTCGAAGCACTCCGGCACCACCGTGCGCGAAAGATTGAAGCCATCCACGCCGGCCGTTTCGCTCCACTCGATCAGCGTATCCGCAATGCGCTGCGCCGAACCCACCCACGGCGCCTGGCGGCTGCCGAGCACCATCTGCTCGAGCAGCTTGCGGCGCGTCCATTGCGGCCCGGCGCTGCGCGTCATGGCTTCGACGTTGGAAACGATCGCCTGGCTCTGGCCTGTTTCGATCGGCTCGTCGAGATCGTAGCGCGCGAAGTCGATGCCAAGCGACGCCGCCGCGTGCGCGAGCGCCGCTTCGGAACTCACGTAGCGCCGGTAGTCTTCAAACTTCTCGCGCGCTTCGTTATCCGTGCGTCCAACGATCAGCGTGGCGCCAAGAAAAACCTTCACGTCGTCGGCAGCGCGTCCGAGTTGCACCGCCTGGCGCCGAATGTCTCCGACGATCTCCTTCACGCCGTCCATCTTCTGACCATTGATGAACACGCACTCGGCGTGCGTCGCAGCAAAGCGTCTCCCGCGCGTGGACGATCCCGCCTGGTACAGCACGGGCGTGCGCTGCGGCGACGGTGCGCACAGGTGCATTGCATCCACCTTGTACTGCGGCCCGCGATGATGAATCATGCGCACGCGCGCCGGGTCGGCGTAAATACCGCCCGCGCGGTCGTTGATGACCGCATTGTCGTCCCAGCTGCCTTCCCAGAGCTTGTACACGAGCGACATGTATTCGTCGGCCAGATCGTAACGGTCGTCGTGGGCGTTCTGCCCGTCCATGCCGATCGCGCGCGCGGCGCTGTCGAGATAGCCCGTGACGATGTTCCAGCCAATGCGCCCGCCCGTGAGATGGTCGAGCGTGGACATGCGCCGCGCGAACAAAAACGGCTGCTCATAGGTGAGATTGGCCGTCACGCCAAAGCCCAGATGCTGCGTGACCGCGGCCATGGCGGGAATGACGAGCGTAGGGTCGTTCACGGGCACCTGCACCGCGCCGCGCAGCGCGGCATCTGCGTTGCCGCCGTAGACGTCGTACACGCCCACGACATCCGCGAAAAAAATGCCGTCGAACAGGCCCCGTTCGAGCTTCTTCGCGTAGTCGGTCCAGTACTGCAGCTCCGTATAGCGGCTCGACTGGTCGCGCGGATGCGTCCACAAGCCTTGCTGAATGTGGCCCACGCAGTTCATGTCGAAAGCGTTCAGACGGATTTCACGCGGCATGTCGGCTCCTTTTCGGCGCACTCGATGCCATCTACTATAGTAGACGAACGGATACTAATGAAACCGGGATTTGATCCGGGTTAACTCGGATGCCGTTCGATCTGCTAAACAGCGCGCCGCGACTGGCCCCGTATAATCGACTCGCTCGCGCCCCAACGCCAACCTTCCAGGTATGAACCGACCGCTCACCGATCCCACCTCCGCCATTTCCACGCGCGTGCGTATCGAGCGCGAATCGCGCGGCTGGTCGCTCGCGGACATGGCCGAGCGCTCGGGCGTTTCCAAGGCCATGATCAGCAAGATCGAGCGCGGCGAAGCGAGCCCCACGGCGACCGTGCTCGGCCGGCTTTCGGGCGCCTTTGGCCTGCAGCTTTCCATGCTCCTCGCGCTCGCCGAGCAAACCGGCGAGCGTTTGAGCCGCGCCGCCGATCAGCAGCTCTGGCAAGACCCCGAAACCGGCTATACGCGCCGGGCCGTCTCGCCGCGCAACGGCGGCATGCTCGAACTCGTGGAAATCGCGTTGCCGGGCGGGGTTCGTGTTGCGTATCCAGCGTCGGCGTTTGCGTTCCAGCATCAGCAGATCTGGGTGCGCAGCGGCACGCTGGTATTCGAGGAAGGCGAGCAGGTTCACACGCTCGAAGCCGGCGACTGCCTCCAGCTCGGGCCGCCTGCCGCCTGCGCGTTCTTCAATCCGGGCAAGGGCCCGTGCGTCTACGTCGTGGCGCTCGTGCGCCGCTGAATGCGAGCACGCGTTGGCGCGGCCGCTGTCTTTCATCGTTGAATCGGCTATGGCACAGGGGTTTTACGCGTATGGCGCGTGCGCACCCAATGCGAGTAGCCGAATGTGAGCATTTGCTTATATTCTGAAGTCCTCAGGCGGTAACGGCACAGGGCCGCCGCCACACCATGAGAGACCGACGATGAATGACGTGATTCAAGCCATGAAGCTCAATCACCTGAGCTTCCCCTCCTCCGATACCGCCGCAACGGCAGCCTTCTTCGAACGCCATCTGGGATTCACGATAGCGGGAGCGTGGGACCAGTCGTTTATCCTCAAGCGCCCCGGCTACGACGTGGTGATCGACCACGCAAGCGGCGACGCGCCGGCGTGGCCCGAGAACTTCCACGTGGGCTTCGAGCTGCCGAGCCTCGACGCCGTGCGCGACCTGTATGAGCGCTTCACGGCGGAGGGCGTCCACATGGAAACCGGCATCTTCAACAATGGCCGCGGGTCGCGCTTTTTCTGCCGCGCGCCGGGCGGCGTGATGTTCGAAATGAACACTCGCGCGGACGCCGCTCCCGAATATCGCGGCACGTTTGACAACTGACGGGTGTGATTGCCAATCAGGATCAAGCCGTTTTTTAATGTTTAGTCATGCTATGCAGTTGTGAGCCGTTTCTGCATTAGCCAAAGGAGAATTCCATGAACACATTGACCTCGCCTCAACTCGCGCCGTTGCTGGATCGCCTGTTCGACGAAGCCGATGCCATTTCCCCGGCGTCCATTTCCGCAGTGGCCGCACTCTCATCCGAGGAGCGCACACGACTGATGCACAGCAAGACGGACTATCTCGACTTCTACGGCCGCCTGAAGGACGTTGCCCTTCCCGTTTCGCGAGAAACGGGCGTGCTGCTCTATATGCTGGCGCGCGGCGGTCGTGCACGGACCATCGTCGAATTCGGTACGTCGTTTGGCATTTCCACGCTGCACCTCGCGGCGGCGCTGCGGGACAACGGCGGCGGCCGGTTGATTACGTGTGAATTCGAGCCGTCCAAGATCGCGCGAGCCCGCGAAAATCTCATGAGCGGCGCACTATTCGATCTCGTGGAAATTCGCGAAGGCGATGCCTTGCAGACGCTGAGTGTGGACCTGCCCGATTCGATCGAGCTTCTGCTGCTCGATGGCGCGAAGGCGCTCTACGGCGACGTGCTGAGCCTCGTCGAGTCGCGCCTTGCGCAGGGCGCGTTCGTCGTCGCGGACAATGCCGCTTACAGCCCCGACTATCTCGCGCGCGTGCGTGCACCCGGGAATGGGTATCTCTCGATTCCGTTCGGCGGGGATGTGGAGGTTTCGATGCGGGTGGGTGTTGGCAAACCCTCGTGAAAAAACACCCCAAAGGTTAGATCAATGTCCAACTTTTGGGGTGCGATTCACAAGCGGAGCGCTTCTTTAACTGGGTAACGTGTCTGCTACCCCGCGCTTCCGAACCTGCGATTAGAACCGATGGTACATGCCAATGTTGGCTTGAACCTGGTTGCCGCCCGATGCGGTGTTGCCGAAGTCAGCAGCCGAAGCCTGAGCGCCCTGAGCATGGACGTAGGCACCCATTGCGTAGACCGACGTGAGCTTCGACAGCGCGTACGTCGCACCCAGCGAGACCTGGTTGATCGAAGCCATGGTGCGGCCCTCAGCGGCTTGCGCAGGCGTGGCTTGCGAACCGTAGACGTACGTGTATCCCGCGGCCAGCGACAGCGCCGGGGTTGCCTGGTACTGCAGAAGGCCGCCCAGCACGTTGAAGTGAATCGACTGCTGGCCGTCGTTGCCCTCGTACTGCGCGTTCGAGTAACGCAGGCCGGCCGTGTACGGACCAAACTGGTATTGACCGGCGATCTGAGCGATGCCCGCGCTCTTGAACGCATTGCCGCCGTAGTAACCCGAGCTCGGATAGCCCAGCGCACCACCGAAGGACGGTTGTGCCGTTGCGTTCTGCCAGCCGGCCTCACCCTGGTTTGCAGCGTGGAAGTAGCCGCCAGCGACCGTCAGACCACCCTGATCGTAGTCCGCAGCCACCGACCACGACTGACCCGAGCCCATAGCACCGGCAACGCCGCCGAACGAGTACGCGCCTTCAGCCTGGAAGCCGTGGAAAACCGGCGAGATGTACTTCACCGCGTTGTTCTGGTTCGTCGTGTTGTCGTTGTTGTCCACGTCGCCCGGGGTCGAGAACGTCGACGCCGAAATGGCGTCGCCCGTGAGGCCTTGAACCATTTCCGTCACGGCGTCGATCTGGCGACCCAAACGCACGGTACCGTACTGGTCCGAAGTGAGGCCTACGAACGCCTGGCGGTTGAACAGCGAACGCGAGGAGCCAATGGGGCCCTGGCCGCCAATGCCGCCGGTGGCAATGTTGAAGCCATTTTCGAGCTTGAAGACTGCCTTGAAGCCGCCGCCGAGGTCTTCCTGACCCTGCATGCCCCACTTGTTCGAACCTGAGGCGCCGCCGTCGAGGCTGACCTTCGAGTGGCCGCCGACGTTGGAGGTGTAGCCGATACCGGCGTCGAGCATGCCGTACAGGGTGACCGACGACTGTGCCATTGCTGCCGAGGATGCTGCGAAAGCGGCAACCGCGATAACGCTTGCCTTGATGTTGGTGTTCTTCATCTGTAATTCAGTAACCAGTAGTCTCTTTTGGATTGATGTACTTTTTTGTTGCGCGCCGGAGAATACGGTACCGCCCTGCAACTCAAGAAACGAAAAAAAATGACTGTCGCGAAAACGTAACAGTAGGCGCAATGTCTTGTGGAGCGGGCGATCGACGGATTGCCCCACATTTTCGACGCCGGATTGCCCCTTCAATTATTACGAGATTTGATACAATTGGGGTCGCATTCACTTAAATGGTGCATGCGCGGGTGCCGTGCGAGCCGGCCTGAGTTGGGTGCCACGCCAGGCGGCGGCGTGCAGCAACTGCAGTCATGGCAATCGCCGCGACCGCCTTCAGCAGCACTGAACGCTATGGATGACGCTTGACGAAACGGGCGACGGCCACGCTCGTGACCATGTGGCGGCTGGAGATGATCAACGTATACCCGGGTGGCGCAGATTAGGTATTTCGCACCGCGATTTATGCGCCGTTGCGGTCGACGATCCAGTCATCTGGAAGGTCGCAAAATGGGCAGTGAAGGAGCATGCCGCGCTCGCACGCCGTAAAACGAGCGGCTGCGCCTTCACGCCGCTCGTCGCGTCTCCAGATATTGGCTCGGCGCTTCCCCCAGCACGCGACGAAATGCGAATGAGAACGCGCCAGGACTCGCGTACCCAAGGTCCAATGCAACCCGAGTCACGGGCTCCCCTCCACTCAAACGCTCGATGGCAGAAAGCAGGCAGACCTGCTGGCGCCACTCCGCAAAACTCACGCCGGTCTCTACACGAAAAAGCCGCGTAAGCGTTCGCCGGCTCATTCCGACTTCGGCGGCCATCATGTCCAGCCCGACGGCGATCGATGGCGCGTCAAGCAGCATCCGGCACGCGCGAACGAGACGAGGATCACTCGGCAACGGCGCATGGAGTGAGAGTCGCGGCATTGACGCTATCTCCGCCACGAGCAGGCTCATCAGCTTGCCTGCACGCCCACCAACGTCGTACATGGCCGGCAAATCGATGGCCTCTTCGAGCAATTGTTTGAGAAGGGCCGAAACGCCGTAGACGCAACAATGGGCCGGCAGTTGCGCATCGCGCGCTTCTTCCAGCGACACGAAAGCGTTGAGCATGGTGACGGGCCCGCGCATCGTCATTTCGTGCGCTACACCGGCGGGCACCCAGCACGCTCGCTGCGGCGGCACGAGCCACCGGCCTTCCGGAGTCGCCACGCTGATCGTGCCGCGAGAGGCAAACGCGAACTGACCGCGTCGATGCGCATGCACGGGAAATGATGAACCGGCCGAGTATTCGTTCGCGGTCACGACCACGCTGCGAGGAATGTCTTCGAAGGGATCGACCAAGGTATTTCGCATGGCCCGAATTCTACAGTGATTGACCCGTTTTCGAAGGCGGGCCTCGGTCATCCGACTTACGATCTGCCCATCCCATTCATTTCGGAGTCGATATGCCCAATACGTTTCATCGCGTGGGACATGGCCCTCACCCCGTCCTCGTTCTGCACGGCTGGTTCGGTGACGCTCATTCGTTCGAGCAGATTGAACCCTGGCTGTCTGGCCACGCCTTCAGTTACGTATTCATGGACTATCGCGGCTACGGAAAAATGCAGGAAGCGCGCGGAGACTACACGATCGATGAGATCGCCTCCGATGCGCTGGCGCTTGCCGATGCGCTCGGTTTTGACACCTTCAGCCTCATGGGTCATTCAATGGGCGGCATGGCGATCGAACGGATTGCGACACGTGCTCCCGAGCGGGTCAGGGCACTGGTTGCAGTCGCGCCGGTTCCATGCGGCGGCATTGCATACGATGCGGCAACGCGGCGCCTGCTCGAAGACGCCGCCGGGTCCATCGACAATCGCAGAACCATCATCGATCGCAGCACCGGCGGACGGTTACCCTCGTCCTGGGTCGACTGGAAAGCGGCCTGGTCGGCAACGCATTCCTACCCGCATGCGTTCGCCGCGTACTTCCGTGCGTGGGCCGATACCGACTTCAGCGACGCGATCACCGGCAGGCATCCGGTGAAGGTGCTGGTGGGCGAGCACGATCCCACCTTCAACGCCGCATTGATGGCCAAAACCTACCTTCTCCGCTATCCCCGGGCCACGGTTGAGATACTGAGGAACGCCGGCCACTATCCGATGAATGAAACACCCCTCGCGCTTGCCGCGGCCATCGAATCCTTCCTTATCGAAACGGCCGTGGCCGCGAGTCCGTCCCAAAACGGCGCCGACGCTCCTCCCGATCGACCCGCTTGCGCGGAAATGTGAATCATGGCTGGCGCGGCTTCATCCTTCCATCCGCGCCTTCACAATCTTCCCCCGCTGCAGCACATACTCGATCCGCTCGCCCTCACCGGCCACGACGCCAATGTCGTCGAGCGGATTCCCGTCGAGCACCACCACATCGGCAATGGCGCCCGCCGCGATCACGCCCAGTTCGCCCTTCATGTTCACGATCTCCGCAGCCACGCTCGTAGCCGAACGCAACGCCTCCAGATTGCCGAGCACTTCCGCGCGGATGCGGAATTCGCCGGTCTGGAACGCGTGCATCTCGCCGAGCAGGTCGGAGCCGAAGCCCATCTGCACGCCGGCCTTTGCATAGATTTCCAGCGATTCGCGCCCCTTCTGCTGCACGGAAGCCACCTTCGCCACCGAATCCGGCGGCAGTCCGAACTGCGCGCCGTGTGTGGCCAGTGCGTCGTAGGTCACGAGCGTCGGCACCACGAAAGCACCGAACTCGCGCATCACCTGCGCGGCCGCGTCGTCCACGAGATTGCCGTGCTCGATCGTGCGCACGCCGCAGCGCACCGCGCGCGCAATTGCGCGCCCCGTGTACGCATGCGCCATCACATAGGTGTTCGCCGCTTGCGCCTCCGCCACGATGGCGCGAATTTCATCTTCGGAGTACTGGGTATTGTTGATGGGGTCCGTAGGCGAAGCCACGCCGCCCGACGCCATGATCTTGATCTGCGTGGCGCCCTTCTGGATCTCCTCGCGCACGGCGAGGCGCACGGCATCCACGCCATCCACCACGCGCGCAATCGCGCCCGTGCGAAAGCAGCACGAGCACGGTTCGAGCAGGTCGCCTCGCGGGCGGAAATCGCCGTGACCGCCCGTTTGCGAGAGCGCCTTGCCCGAGGGGAAGATGCGCGGCCCGGGCACGAGGCCCGTTTCCACGGCCTGCATCAGGCTCCAGTCGGCGCCGCCCGCGTCGCGCACGCTGGTGAAGCCGCGCGAGAGCATGGCGTCGAGAATCGGCAGCGAGCGGATGGCCGCGAGAATATTGGGCTGCATGGCGTTCGCGCCGAGATTCGCGTTCGAGGCGAGCACGTGCACGTGACAGTCGATAAAGCCCGGCATGACGGTCTTGCCGCGCACGTTGACCACGTTTGCATTCGGCAGATCGATGGGGCGATCGGTCACTTCCACGATGCGCTCGTCTTCGATCACGACGTGATGGTGTTCGAGCAGCACACCGCGTTCGAGATCGAGTACGTTGCCGCCTTTGAGAACCGTAATGGCCATTGTCTGGATTCCTTATAGAGTCGTTCAGTTCGCGCGCCGCGTGTCCTTCACGAAGAAGGTGCCAACCAGGCTGATGGCGGCCGCAACGATCACATAGAGCGCAGGCGCCATGTTGCTGCCCGTGCGGGCGATGAGCCACGTGATCAGGAACGGCGCGAAGCCGCCGAAGATCGTGACCGCGAAGTTGTAGGCCACCGAAAGGCCGGTCGAGAGCACCTTGGTCGGGAACAACTCGGAGAAGGCCGCGAGGATCGGCCCAGTGTAGGCGGCGATCAGCACGCCGAACACGGCCTGAAACACGATGAGCGAAGCGAAGCCGGGCGCGTGGTTGATCCACGTGAACATGGGCCATGCGAGCACGAGAATCAGGAACGCGGCGCCGCTCAGGAACACGCGCCGGCCCCACGCATCCGCCAGCTTGCCCACAATGGGCGCGCCGCACATGATCATCAGGCCGCCTACCATGCCCGCGGAAAAGCCCGTCGACTGCGGCAAGTGCAGCGTGCGCACCGAATAGGTCGGCATGTAGAACAGCAGCACGTAGGTGCAGACCGTCCAGAGAATGACCATGGAAAAGCTCGCGAACGTCTCGCGCGGGTAGCGCTCGAACACTTCCTTGAGCGGCGAATTGTCTTTCGCCTGCGCTTCCACGGCGCTGAACGCGGGCGTTTCGTCGATATGGCTGCGGATGTAGTAACCCACGGGCCCCACGAGAATGCCGATCAGGAACGGCAGGCGCCAGCCCCAGCTATGCAGCGACTGCGCATCCAGCGACGAGGTCACGAAGGTGCCCGTGGCCGCGCCCAGCAGCACGGCAAAGCCGATGCTCGACTGAATCCAGCTCGAATAGTAGGCACGCTTGCCCGGCGGCGCGTACTCGGTAAGGAACGCCGTGGCGCCGCCCATCTCGCCGCCTGCGGAGAAACCCTGCAGCAGGCGCGCAAGCACGATCAGCAGCGGCGCGGCGATACCGGCTTGCTCGTAGGTGGGCGCAAGCCCGATGAGCGCGGTGCCGAACGCCATCAGCAAGATGGTGAGCGAGAGCGCGGCTTTGCGGCCCACTTTGTCCGCATAAATACCGAGCACGATGCCGCCTACGGGCCGCATGAAAAAGCCCACGCCGAAGGTCGCCACCGTGAGCAGAACGGAGGTCAGCTCGTTGCCGGTTGGAAAAAACAGCTTCGCGATGATGACAGCGAAGAAGCTGTACACCGTGAAGTCGAACCACTCGAGGCCGTTGCCCAGTACCGTCGCGATGATCGCGCGGCGGCGCTGCTGCGCGGTTGTCGCGACGGCGTCATGCGCGACGCGAGGTGAAAGCGTTCCTTGCATGGTGTCTTCCTGATCAGATTAATCGTAGCTGCGCGCCAACAGCCACGCGCCCGGAGCCCCAACATGCTCCCCATGCTAATGAAAGCACGATTAATTTCTGAAACGAAAGATACGCATGCATGCATGCGCTGGGCGCATGCATGGCCCCTGAACGCTGCTTACACCGCCGTCTGCGCCTCCGCCTGCTCGAAAAGCCAACGTGTGAACAGACGCGCCGCCTGGTTCTGCGCGCGGTCGTTGGGCGAGATCACGTAATAGCCGCCGCCGTGGCTCGCCGAACTCTCGCCCACGCGCACGAGCAAACCGTCGTCAATGCAGGCGTCGATCATGTAGCGCCAGCCTAGCGCCACGCCCTGGCCGAGTATGGCCAGCTGCACGAGCTGCGGATAGTGGTTGATCGTGAGGCCCTGTGGTGTTTTCGGCATCGTCACGCCGTTCAGGTCGAACCATTCTGGCCACGACATCCATTGGCGCTGGCCGTCTTCGAGCAGCAGCAGCGTTTCGTTCGCGAGGTCGGCGGGCGCAAGCGAGCGGCCCGCGAGATAGCCCGGCGAGCACACGGGAAACACTTCTTCGTTGAAAAGGCGGCGCGCGGTGAAATGCGCGGGCGCCTGCTGGCGCACGTAATACACGCCAACGTCGAACTCCGCGGGCGACATCGAGGCGAGCCCGTCGCGCACGATCAGGCGCAGCTTGACGTTGGGATACGCCTTGCGAAATGCAGGCAGGCGCGGCGTGAGCCACAGCACCGCCACGCCCGACGAGCAGGCAATGGTCAGTTCGAGGTCGCCATAGTGCTTCATCACGTCGAAGGTGGCTTCGGCGCATTGCGTGAGAAGCCGTTGCACCTGCGCCGCATATTGTTCGCCCGCTATCGTGAGCCGCAGCGAACGGTGCTCGCGCACGAACAGCGAGCGGCCAAGAAACTCTTCGAGCTGCTGGATCTGGCGGCTGATCGCGCTTTGCGTAAGGTGCAGTTCGGCGGCCGCGCGCGTGAAGCTGGCGTGCCGCACGGCGGCTTCGAACGCGACGAGGCAGGGCAGCGGAGGCAGTGGCGTGATGCGCATGGAATGACTCGGGCGGGTCGTGGCAAGGAGATGTTGCCATACATCCCGCCGCAGCTCGCTCCAACGGATGTTGCGCGCACCAGGTTGCGCATGCCTGCTGCGAAAAAAACTTACTATTGCGTTGAATCTCTGTGCAACCAGGGGGCAAAGATGAGTTCTGCCGAGAGTGCGGCAAAAGGCGCAAGCGCAGGCGCGACGCAGTGGCACGCCATGCCTGCCGGTGAAATCGAGCGTCAGCTGGGCGTGAATCCGTCGCAAGGGCTCGATGGGGCGGACGCCACAAAGCGCCTCGGTACCTATGGGCCCAACGTGCTGCCCCAGGGGAAGAAAAGCGGGCCGCTCGTGCGGTTCCTGGCCCAGTTCAACAATGTGCTCATCTACGTGCTGCTCGCGGCCGGCTTCATCAAGCTGATGTTGAGCCTGTGGCTCGACGCCTCGATCATCTTCGCGGTGGTGATCCTCAACTCGTTGCTCGGTTTCCTGCAGGAAGGCCGCGCCGAGAAAGCGCTCGACTCGATTCGCAACATGCTTTCCGCCGAAGCGCGCGTGCTGCGCGCCGGCGAGGTGCGCCTGATCCCCGCCGACGAGGTCGTACCCGGCGACATCGTGTTGCTGGAGTCGGGCGACAAGATCCCCGCGGACATCCGCCTCGTCGAAGCGAGAAACCTGCGCACGGAAGAGGCGGCGCTCACAGGCGAGTCGGTGCCCGCGGAGAAGAACACCGGCGCGGTGCCGGCGCAAGCCACCGTGGGCGACCGCGAAAACATGGCGTTTTCCGGCACGATGGTCCTTTCGGGCCGCGCAACGGGCATCGTCGTCGCAACGGGCAGCCAGACAGAGCTTGGCCGCATCAACCAGATGCTCGCCGAAGTCAGCGCGCTCGAAACGCCGCTCCTTCGCCAGATCAAGAAGTTTGGATACGTCATTACGATCGCCATCGGCATTCTCAGTGTGCTGCTCTTCGCGTGGGGCCACTGGCTCGGCCACATGACCTTCATCCAGTTGTTCCAGGCGGTGGTGGGCATTGCGGTGTCGGTGATCCCCGAGGGCCTGCCAGCGCTCATCACCATCACGCTCGCCATCGGCGTGCAGCGCATGGCGAAGCGCAACGCCATCATCCGCCGCCTGCCCGCCGTGGAAACGCTCGGCTCCGTCTCGCGCATCTGCTCGGATAAAACCGGCACGCTCACCCTCATGGAAATGATGGTGACGTCGGTCGTGACGGCGGACGCGCCCTATGAAGTGACCGGCGACGGCTATGCGCCCGAAGGCGAAGTCCGCGCGGGCGGCAAGGCGCTAGGCGCCGCGCCGCCGGAAGTCCTCACGCTCATGGGCCGCGTATCGATCCTGTGCAACGACGCCGGACTCTTCGAGGAGGACGGCAAATGGAAGGTGGAAGGCGACCCGACCGAGGGCGCGCTCTATCCGTTCGCCGGCAAGCTCGGCATGGACCGCGGCGCGGAAGCCGCCGCCGCGCCCCGCATCGACGGCATTCCCTTCGAGTCCGAGCACAAGTTCATGGCTACGCTGAACCGGTCGGCGCAAGGCGAGATGCTGCTCGTGAAGGGCGCGCCGGAAGTGATCATCGAGAACTGCGACCGCCAGCAAACGGCAACCGGCCCCGCGCCGCTCGACCGCGAGCGCTTCGCACGCGAAGGCGAACGGCTCGCCTCGCAAGGCGAGCGCGTACTGGCGTTGGCGTGGCTGCCCGACCCCGGCCTCCAGGTTGGCAACCTCGGCCCGCAGGACCTGCCGAAGACGCTCGTGCTGCTCGGCCTCGTGGGCCTCATGGACCCGCCGCGCAAGGAAGCGATCGACGCCGTGCGCGAATGCCACGGCGGCGGTATTCGCGTGACGATGATCACGGGCGACCACAAGGTCACGGCGGCGGCGATCGCGGGCATGCTCGGCATCGGCGACGGCAAGACGGCCGTGGCCGGCACCGAGATCGAGGCGATGAACGACGCCGCGCTGCAGGAATGCGTACGCGACGTGGACGTGTTCGCGCGCGCGAGCCCCGAGCACAAGCTGCGGCTCGTGAAGGCGATCCAGGCCAACCGCCAGGTGGTCGCCATGACAGGCGACGGCGTGAACGACGCGCCCGCGCTCAAGAAGGCCGATATCGGCGTGGCAATGGGCATCAAGGGCACGGAGGTGACGAAGGAAGCGGCGGGCATGATCCTCGCCGACGACAATTTCGCCTCGATCTCCGCGGCGGTGAAGGAAGGGCGCACGGTCTACAACAACATCGAAAAGGCCATGCTCTTCATGCTGCCGACGAATATCGCCCAGGGCGCGGTGATTGCCATCGCGATCCTGTTTGGCTTCACGCTGCCGATCACTGCGCCGCAGGTGCTGTGGGTGAACATGGTCACCTCCGTTGCGCTCGGCCTCGTCATTTCCTTCGAGCCGCACGAGGACGACGTGATGCAGCGCCCGCCGCGTTCGATCGACCGGCCTATCGTCACACCATTCGGCGTGTGGCGCATTCTCTTCGTCGGCGCCGCGCTCGTACTCTATACGCTCGCGGCATTCTTCTGGATGAAGTCGCAGGGCGCATCGGACTTCATGGCGCGCACGGCCGCCGTCAACGCCATCACGATGGGACAGGTCTTCTATCTGCTCAACAGCCGCTCGTTGATCAATTCGGCGCTATCGGTGCGCGCGCACATGGGCAACGCGTACCTCTGGTATGGCATTGGCGCGGTCGTGGTGCTGCAGATCCTCTTCACCTATACGCTGCCCTTTCACGCCATCTTCGAGACCGAGTCGCTGCCGCTCGCGGCCTGGCTCTGGCTCGTGGCGGGCGCGATCCTGTTCTTCCTCGTGGTGGAGCTCGAGAAGCTCGTCATTCGCTCGATACCGGCGCTCAAGCGGTCCGTGAGCCCGCCATCGCGCGCCGCGGCCACAAGGCAGTACCATGACGCGTAGAATCGTTTCGTCCCGACTCGAGAGCGAGGGCCCATAGCCATGCTGCCTGGTGCGAATCTGAATCTGGTCGAGGTGATTGGTCTGCTCGTCGGCGGCCTCGCCCTGTTCCTCTTCGGGCTGGACCTCATGACGGGGGCGCTCAAGACGCTTGCCGGCGCGCGCCTGCAATCGCTGCTGGGTTCGCTCACCGCCAACCGCTTTCGCGGCGTGCTAGCGGGCGCGGGCATCACGGCGCTGCTCAATTCGTCGACCATCACCACGGTGCTGCTGGTGGGCTTCGTTTCCGCGCGGCTCATGACGCTGCGGCAGTCCATTCCGATGATCATGGGCGCCAACATCGGCTCGACGCTCACCGCGCAGATCATCGCGTTCAATATCTCCGCACTCGTGCCGTTCATGCTCGCCGGCGGCTTCCTGCTCTACGGTTTTGCGAAACGCGACACGCTGCGCGAACTGGGCGGCGCGCTGCTCGGCCTCGGTCTGCTGTTCCTCGGCATCGAGATGATGGGCAACGCCACGCGGCCCCTGCGCGACTACCAGCCGTTCATCGACGCGATGCAGGACATGCGCAATCCGCTCGTCGGCATTGTGATCGGCGCGGTGTTCACGGCCATCGTGCAAAGCTCGGCGGCCACGCTCGCAATCGTCATCGCGCTCGGCAGCCAGGGGCTGATTCCGCTCGAATCGGGCATTGCGCTGATACTCGGTGCCAACGTGGGCACCTGCGGGACGGCACTGCTCGCCTCGATCGGCAAGTCGGCGGAAGCGGCGCAGGTCGGTATCGTTCACCTGCTCTTCAACGTGCTTGGCGTGCTGTTCTTCGCCTTTGCGATTCCACAGTTCGCCGACTTCATACGCATGATCTCGCCTTCCGCGCCCGACTTGAGCGGCACTGCGCGTCTCGCGGCGGAAACTCCACGTCAGGCCGCCAACGCGCATACGGTGTTCAGCATATTCAGCACCTTCGTGCTGATCTGGTTCACCGGGCCCATTGCGAAGCTCGCCGAACGCCTGGCCCCGGTGCGACGCGAAGCCTGGCAGGACCCAGGCGTGCCGCGCTACCTGGACGAAACGCTGGTCGAAATGCCGGCGCTCGCCATTGCCCGCGTGCAACTGGAACTGGCTTCGCTCGGCAAGCTCGTGCAGCTTCTGGTCGAGCAAAGCGCGAAGCTCCTGGCCGAGAGTTCCTCGCAGGCGCTTTCCACGGTGGCAAACGAGGACAAGGCGGCGGACTCGCTAGCCACCGCCATTCTTACCTATATCGGCAAGCTCTCCGACGCCGTGCATAGCGACGACGAAGGGCGGCAACTGGTCGACCTAGCGCGCATTGCGACGTGCCTCGACGCTATCCGCGAAGTGGCCACGACGAGCATGCTCGCGCTGAGCCAAAGGCGTGCCGCGCAAAGCGCAGACGTGAGCGTGTTGGCGAGCAACGCCGAATTGCTGCAATTCGGCCGGTCCGTGATCGAGCATTTCACGCTGGCCGTGCAGATGATCGCGCACCCGGAGGCGGACGTCGTGACGCGCATCGTCAACGCCAAGCCGGAAATCGAAGCGCTGTCCGACTCGGCGCGGCAACGCATCCTGTCCGCGCTGCAGTTGCGCAACGAGGGCGCGGCGTTCATTTTCCGCTTTGCCAACGACGTGATCGAGCAGCTCAACGAAGTGGCGCGGCTCTCGCGCGCCATCGCCAAGGCCACGCGCTGGCTGCACGACGTGAAAGTGGAGGAACCTCAGGGCACCGAGGCCGTGGCCGAAGCCGAGGCCGAAGCCCAGGTGTGATGCCCGCGCGCCGGGTTGGTCCTCAACGCGCAGCGCCCGAGGTCAGTGCCTGAGGATCGCTCGTGGGCACCGCTTCGAGAAAACCGCGGCCCATCTCCGCTTCGAAACGCGAAGCGCTGCCCTCCCAGATGATGCGCGCGTGCTCCAGCACATAAACGCGGTCCGCGTGCGGCAGCGCGAAGCGAACGTTCTGCTCGCCTAACAACACGGTAATGGGCGTGGACTGCTGCAGCGCATCCAGCGCCTTCGACAACTGTTCGAGGATCACGGGCGCAAGCCCGAGCGTCGGCTCGTCGAGAATCAGCAGCTTGGGCTGCGGCATGAGCGCACGCGCAATGGCCAGCATTTGCTGCTCGCCGCCCGAAAGCGTGCGCGCGGTTTGCCCCTGGCGCGACTTCAGAATGGGAAAGAGGTCAAAGAGCCACGTGAGCTGCGTTTTGCGCACTTCGTCCGAAAGATGATAGCCACCGAGTTCGAGATTCTCGCGCACCGTCATGTCGCCGAACAGCTCGCGCGTTTCCGGGCATTGCACGAGGCCCGCGCGTGAGACGGCCGCCCCGCTCATGCCCTTCAGGTCGCGCCCGTCGAAGCAGATCGTGCCTTTGTACGGCAGAAGGCCCGAAAGCGCGTTGAACAGCGTGGTCTTGCCCGCGCCGTTGAGGCCGACCACCGAGACGAACTCGCCTTCGCGAACGTGGAGGCTCACGCCGTCGAGCGCACATGCCTTGCCGTACAGCACGCGCACGTCCGAGACCTCGAGAATGGAGCGCTTCGCCTCGCCCGCCGCGCTCGCACGCTGGCGCAATTCGAGCTTGCCGCCCAGATACACACGGCGCACCGTTTCGTTTTGCATCACCGCTTCGGCCGTGCCTTCGGCGACGTGCTCGCCCAGGTACATGGCGAGCACGCGGTCGGCCAGCGCGGAGAGGCTCTTCACATTGTGATCGACCAGCAGCACCGCGCGGCCCTCCGCGCGAAAACCGCGTATCAGCTCGGAGAAGGCCTCGGACTCCGCGACCGTTAGTCCTGCGAACGGCTCGTCGACGAGCACGACCTTCGGGTCGCGCGCAATCGCTTTCGCCATTTCCATGCGGCGCAGGTCGGCGAAAGGCAACGTGGCGGGATGCCGGTGCATGACGGCGGCAAGGCCCACGCGCGCGGCAATTTCCTGCGCGCGCTGATGCACGTGCGGTTCTGCCGCCAGCTTCACCAGCGAATCGGGCAGCAGCGCGAGCTTGATATGCTCCAGCACCGTTTGCCGATGCAGCGGCCGTGAATGCTGGAACACGATGCCCACGCCCGCACGCGCGATGCGGTGCGGCGCCCAGCCAGCCATCTCCACGCCGTTCACCTTGACCGAGCCCGCGTTGGGCCGCTCGATGCCCATGATGAGCTTCATCACGGTCGACTTGCCGGAGCCGTTGGGTCCGATCAGGCCGAGGATTTCGCCGGGCCGGATGTCGAAGCCAATGTCCTTCACGGCGACGAGACCGCCGAAGCGCTTGGTCAACCCGCGTACTGAGAGCAGCGGCGTGTCGTTCATTGGCGTTCCCTCGCACGCAACAAATTGCCGAGCAAGCCGTCCGGAAAGAACAGCAGCGCCGCAAGCGCGACGGCCGCGACGACGAACGTGTTGAGCTGGCCGAGCGGGCGCAGAAATTCGCCGGCCACGATCAGGAAGATCGATCCGAGCACCGCACCGAGTATCGTGCGCCGGCCGCCGAGCACGGCCGCGATGATGATCTGCACGCCCACACTCAAATCCACCACCGTACTCACGGAAGCCGTGCCTTGATAGAACACCAGCATCGCGCCGGCCACACCCGAAAACACGGCACTGATGCAAAAGGCCACGAGCTTGTGCCGCGTGACGTTGAAGCCCAGCGCCTGCGCGCCGGTGGCGTCCTGGCCGCTCGCCTGCAAGATGAGGCCAATTGCCGAGCGCGAGAGGCCGAACAGCAGGATCGCGCACACCACCAGAAACGCCAGCGCGATCCAGTAGTTGTGGTTGGCGTCGACGGACATCACGTCGGGCACCATCATGCCGATCTCGCCGCCCGTCACGCCCGCGAAGATCACAATGGCGTTCTGCAGCAGCAGCACCGCCACGAGCGTGACGAGGCCGAAGTACGGACCGCGCAGCCGCAGCGCGGGCACCGCGAGCAGCAGCCCGCCCACCAGCGCGACGAGGCCGCCCGCGATCACGCAAACGGGTATCGGCAGGCCCCAATGAGCGTCGATGATCGCCGCGGAATAGGCGCCCAGACCAATCAGGAACGTGGGGCCGAAATTGACCTCGCCGGCGAAGCCGAACAGCAGGTCCCACGACATTGCAAACACGCCGAAGTAATACGCGACCGTGAGCACGCCGAGGATATAGCCCGACATCCACCACGGCAGCGTGGCCGCCGCGACGGCGAGCAACACGGCCACCCATACCCCACGCGAACGAAGAAGACCGGACATGTCGATGCTCCCTGCGTTCGGTTAGCGGCGGCCCAGGAAACCCTGGGGCCGCACATACACGACGAGCACCAGCAGCAGCAGCGCGGGCAGCGGCCGCAGCGTCGGCGCAACGAGGTACGCGGTGACGGTCTCCAGGTAGCCCACGACGTACGCGGCCATCAACGACCCGGAAACGCTGCCGAGACCGCCCAGCACGACGATGGAGAACGCGCTCGCGGTGAGCTGCCCGGCGTTGTTCGTGCTCACGCCGAGGAACGAGGCGAGCAACACGCCCGCAATGCCCGCCAGCACGCCGTAAATGGTCCACGCGAGCAGATAGATGCGCGAGAGTTCGAAGCCGAGCAGCGTGAGGCCGCGTGGATTCATCGAGGCCGCGAGCAGCGCCTTGCCCGCGCGCGTGCGGTTCACGAACAGCCACAACAGGCCGATCACGGCCCAGCAGACCACGGCGATCATGATCTCGTTGAACGGCACGCGCACGCTGCCGATCATCGCCACGCCGCTGATGAGCGGGCGCATCGTCACGGGGTTGTCGGTGAAGAGCCAGGCCATGCCCTGCTGGATCATGATGCCCCACAGCAGCGTGCCGGTGAGCACGAAGATTTCCTTCTCTTCATGTGGAATGGCGGCGGAGCGCTGAATGGGCCGCACCACCATCAGGTAGGTGACGTAGGCCGCGATGAGTCCGGCGACCACGCCGAGCAGCGTGCCGAGGTAGGTGCCGAGGCCGGCTTCGCCCGCGAGCATCCAGCCCATCAGCGCCGCGACGAGCATCACGCCGCCGTGCGCGAGATTCAATATGCCCGAGACGCCGAAAATCAGCGTAAAGCCGATGGCGCCGAGCGCGTAGAGCGAGCTGATGGCAAAGCCGTCGATGAGAATCTGCAGGAGCAGCATGACCGGCCTTTCATTTGGGTGGGTCGCTGGATGCGCAGCGCGGCCCGACGCCTGGGCGTTGGGCCGCACTGCGCGACGCACTACGAGGCTAGTTCGCGCTGGCCTGCTGGATCTTGATGAAGGTCGGGAACTTGACCTTGCCGTTCGCGACGGACTTCGGCCAGATCGCGATCTGCTTGCCGTCCTGCCACTGCAGGTTGATGCCGGTGATATAGCCCGGGCCGTACTTGAGCGCGTGCGTGAATGGGTCGTTCTTGCCGTAGAACTGCCAGCGCCCGATCGTGCCTACATAGTCGGTTTTCTCTAGCGCGGCGACCATCTGGTCCGGATCGGTCGAGCCTTTGTTGCGCTTGATCGCATCCGCAATGATGTGGACGAGGTCATACGTCGAGAAGCCGCAATACGCTGGCGAGACGCCGAACTTCTTCTGATACGCATCCGCGAAGGGCACCGTCTTCGGCGTAATTGCCACGCCCGGAGCCGCAGCGGAAGCCGTAATCACCCCTTCGGTCGCGCCGTTCGTGTCCTTCCAGAAGCTCGTGGTCGTGGCCTGCGAGCTTTGACCCGACATCGGGATCGGCACCTGCTGGTCGTGCCATTGCACGGTTGGCTGCACGCCCACATGGCTGATGCCCGTGGTGATGGTATCGGGGTGCTTGGCCTCGATCTGGTTGAAGATTGGTGTGAAGTCCGAAGTATCCGGATTGAAGCGGATATGATCGAGCACCTGGAGACCGGCCTTGGGCAGGCATTCCATGAAGCGCTCGTCGAGCGGCTTGGTCCACGCCGCGTCCTCGCTCATCACGACCGTCGACTTCATCTTGAACTGGCCGACGAGAATATCGTGCGAAAAGTCGCAGATCGACTGCGCAATGAACGCCGACGTCATCCAGCCATGGAACGTGTACTTGTAGTTGTCGTAGTCGTCGTGAACGTGCTTCGAAATGTCGTTGCTCGCGGCGCCCGGCGTAACAAAGGGCATTTTCAGCCGCGCCGACCACGGCTCCATGGCGAGCGCCACTTCGCTGATATAGCTGCCGATCACGGCGACCACCTTGTCCTGGGTCGCGGCTCGCTGGAACGCGCGCACGCCGTCGGAGGCCGACGAGTGGTCGTCATACGCGATGATCTGAATTGGGCGGCCATCCACGCCGCCGCTCGCGTTGATTTCGTCCGCGGCGAGTTGCGCCGCCTTGCTGATCGAGGCGCCCGCCACTGCGGACTCCTCACTGATCACACCGATCTTGATCGGCTCGCCCGCGGCATGCGCGCCGGCCGCGAGGCCCAGCCCTGCTGCCACCATACTCGTCGCCGCTACGCGATGAAGGTTTCGCCACACGCCGTTATTGGACATCCTGCATCTCCGATTCGCCTGGATCGTTGAGGAACATCTGCCCGCTACATTGCAGCTTTGAAGAATGCGCCCACAACAGTATCACCAGCCTTTGCGCGCTCAATCGGTAAAAACGATGACAGGTAACGTGCAGCTTTCATGGTGCAAAGCGGCAAAAAAATGCGCCGCCCCGCGCGGCTGCGAACGCGACGCGCAACACCTCGCGCATGCCTCACGTCGATGATTGCGATCTTCACGTATACGACAGTTGAACGTGCCGTCTATTCGACCTTCACCCACGCCAGCGCTGAAATGCATTCCTTGCCCGTGACCGGATTGCGGGCGGGCAGCGTCGTGAGGTACAGGTTGTTGCCGTCGATTCTGAAACGGCGCAACTGAATCGTCCCCGTCCATGATTCATTCCACGAAGTGTCGACATGGTGACTCACGAGGTCGCCCTCGATGCTCCACGTCCCCGCGTAGGCGCACAAGCCGTTGAACAGCGCAATGCGCTCGGCGTCGGTGGGCACGAGGTCGGCGGGTGCGTTGCGGTGCTTGTCGACCACAATCGCGTACATCCGCTTGTCGGCGCTGTAGTTGAGATAGCCGCCTGGCTGTGAGCCGAACAACTCAGTCTTTTCTCCGGTGTCCAGATCTTCCGTCGTGAAAGATTGCAGCTTCCATGTGCCCAGCAGCGCAGCGCTGCCGGTTTGCCGTGCTTGTGCCATCGCGTTCCCCTTCAGCACAACATGGGCAGCGCGCTAGCGCTGCTTGCCCCACCGCCAGCGCGGCGGCTCGCCCTTGAGCCAGCACACCGCGCAAAGCGCGAGCGAAGCGAGTATGACGAGCCCCGCAAACGCGAACGCATGTTGGTGCGGTTCAAAAAAAACAGCGATCAAACAGATCGATAACACATAGACGGCTAGCGCCGCCCAACCCTGCCAGGTGAGCGGAAGTCCCCACCCCCAGCCATAGCGTTTGGCGCGAAACCAGTATTTTCCAGTGCCTGACATTTCCCCTTCTCCCACGCGTCGCATTTACGCCGCTTCGTCAATGATCGGCGCATGGAAGGGCACTTGGCAACCGCATTGCGGCCTCGCCTCGCGCTGGGTCAACCCAGATCGCGAAGGATTGCGAAGTTTTGACGATGGCGGATTTGCGCGTCTAGCGCGTTACGAAACGTCAGGCAGGTGCCAAATGGCACACCGCCTCGACGCAGTTGCCGGCCGGATCGACAAGAAAGGCGGCGTAATAGTCGGCGTGATAGTGCGGCCGCAAGCCCGGCTCGCCATCGGAGCGGCCGCCCGCCGCGCAACCGGCTGCATGGAACGCGTCGACCTGAGCGCGCGAAGCGGCCTTGAAGCACCAGTGCCGCTTGTTCGGCACGATGGCACTGGAGTCCAGATAGACGGAAAGATAGGACGATTGCGTTTCGGCGGCGTCGCACCGCTCGCCGTAGCCAAGCGCGCCAGGGCGGTCATAGACCTTGAGCGCGCCCAGCGCGTTCATGATCGCGTCGTAAAAGTGGCGCGCTGCATCGAGATCGGGAACGCCGATCGAAACGTGATCGAGAAGCTGCATGGTGTCCGAGGTCCGCAGTCGTCAATGCATGACTATAACCGGCGATTCACACCATGCAGCGTGCGCGTTCGTGCGCCTTCGTGCGTGTTACCCCGTGCGCCCGGTGCGGAACACCGAAACCGCGGCATTGAGCCGGTGCGCTTCGTTTTCGAGCGACGAAGCCGCGGCCGTTGCCTGCTCAACGAGTGCCGCGTTCTGCTGGGTCACGAGGTCCATCTGGCCAACGGCGATGTTGACCTGATCGATGCCCGTGCTCTGCTCCGCCGCCGCCGATGCGATCTCGTTCATGATCGCGCTCACGCGCGCGATCGCCTCGACAATCTCGCTCATCGTCGAGCCCGAGCGCTCGACGAGGCCCGCGCCGGTTTCCACGCGCGACGTCGACGACTCGATCAGCTCCTTGATCTCCTTGGCCGCCGCGGCGCTGCGCTGCGCGAGCGAGCGCACTTCGCTCGCCACCACCGCGAAGCCGCGCCCTTCTTCGCCCGCGCGCGCCGCTTCCACGGCCGCGTTCAGCGCGAGAATGTTGGTCTGGAACGCAATGGCCTCGATCACGCCGACGATCTCGCCCACGCGCCGCGAGTCGCCCACGATGTCCTGCATCGTGCCGACCACCTCGCGCGAGAGCGCACCGCCCTGCGCGGCGAGACCGGAAGCGCCCTCGGCGAGCGTGCTGGCCTGGCGGGCGTTTTCGGCGGTCTGCTTGACGGTGGAGGTCAGTTCCTCGATGCTCGCAGCCGTTTGTTCGAGCGAGGCGGCCTGCTCCTCGGTGCGCTGCGAAAGATCCGTGTTGCCCGCGGCAATCTCGCTCACGCCCTTGTCGATCGACAGCGCGCCTTCGCGCACGCTGCTGACCGTCTTGATGAGCGCATCCTGCATCTGCCGCAATGCAGCCTGCAGGCGGCCCATTTCGTTGTTGCTCGTCGCCTCGACCGTGCCGCTCAGATCGCCCGCGGCGATACGCTGGAACTGCGCGATAGCGGCGTCGACGGGATGCACGATCGCGCGCATGAGCGCGGCGCGGCCAATCCATGCGAGCAGCAACGAGAGCACCATGCCCACGGCCACGGCGATGCTCACTGCATTGAAACGGTCCTGCGCTTCCTGGTAGCGCTGCGCGCCGAGGTCGATCTGGCGCTTCTCGAGCACGAGCATCGCCTTTTCGTAGCTGCCGTAGAGCGACGGCAGCTTGTGGCCCTGCATTTCCTGGAACGCGGTCTTGTCGCCGGCCTTGAGCGCCGCGAGCGCCGGTTCGACGCCGTCGTGCAGGAAGCTGTTGCGCTTGGCCTGCATGTCGGCGATGAGATCCTGCGCCTCGCCTTCGCCGCTCGCAATCGACAGATAGTGGTCAAGACGCTCGTTCGAGTTCTTCAGGTACTGGTCGTAGCGTTTGAGCACCGCGTCGGCGGCGTCGTGGTCGCCGAGTTCGGAAAGCGAGGCGTTGGTGGCGAGCGCGAGGCGCAGACGCAGCAGCTGGCCGGCGCTGCCTTCGAGGTCCGCGACGGCCGGCGTATCGACGGTGTACATCGTGCGCAGCGACTCGTTGCCCGCTCGCATCGACAGAAGTCCTGTGGCGGCCCCGCCAATCAGGACGATGCCGAAGAAGGCGATCATCAGCGTCAGGCTGGCGCGTATTGACAGCTTGTGAAGCATTCCTGGTCTCTCTCCGTGGGGCGCGCGGCTCTGGAGGCCACGCGTGTCCCAGTCGTTTTCATCGAATGTTCCGGCGCGCTTACCCAGTGCAGCCCGGTCGTGCGGGCTGTTTAAGCGTCCAGTACATAACAACGGCAGGAGAGGTTGCGAACTTTATGGTTCGCCGCAAAGAAGTACGACCGTTAGCAACACTTCGTATTACAGACCGAAATGTGGGATGCGCGCGAGTCAATGCGCATCACGCGCTGACCGCTTCCCCGCCCGCCTCGCCCTCGTCCATCGGCACGAGATAGCGCAGCACGTCGCGCCAGCTCACGATGCCCACGGGCCGGAATTCGGCATCGACGATAGGGATGCACGAAATCTTGTTGGCGAGAAAGAGGGCCACAGCTTCGGAAAGGCTCGACTCGGGCCGCAGCGTAAGCGGCTTGCGGCTCATGATCTGGTGCACGCGCTTGTTGAGCGTGCCGAGGTCGCGCGCGGATTCGACCACGCTGTCGATGAACGGGCTGATTGCGCGCAGCAGGTCACGGTCGGAGACGACGCCTTGCAGCTTGCCGTCTTCGACCACGAGCAGATGGTGAAAGCTCGCCTCCGTGAAGATCTCGCGCACCGTTGCGAGCGTCTCGTCGAAACCAATGGTGACGACACGGCTCGTCATGAATTTCTCTACTTGCATACCTTCCAGACCTGAGTGGGTTCGACGTCCCGAGCCGGTCTATGCCCTGCGCAATGGACTGCGGATTCCGGCGGCGGCTCGGGGCTTCAGCCCGTTATATCGACCGCGCGCGCGGAAATCTTCAGTCTGGAAAGCGGAGCGCCCCACTGGTTTCACGCGTTTGTCATGCTTCGAGCGCGAGCGTCGCGAAGGTGGCGAGCCAGTGCTCGCCCATATAGTCGCCGGCCACGTGGTCAAGCGCGCTGGCCAGATGCACTTGCGCGGCATCGTTGAGCACAGCAACGCGAGCGTCGCCGGCGGGCAGTGCGCGTGCGAGCGAGCGCTGGCACCACGCACGGCTCAGGTTGAGCCCGTCGAGGTGGGCGATCTTGCCGTCGCTGCGGTCGGTCACGGTGGCCGGCGTAAAGAGCGTGGCGGGTTCTTGCGCCGCGAGATTGGGCAAGAAGCGCGTAAACCACGGCTCAAATTGCGGCGCGCGCAGTACGCGGCTCATCAGCAAGGCCACGCTCAGTGCGGGCGAGAGGAATTCGTCGCCGCCCGGCTCCCACGCCTGGCAGCCCGCGTCGTTCGCGTGCCAGCGCGTAGCCGTGTCTTCAATCAGCGTCACCAGCGCCGGGCGCAACGTGGCCTTCGCGAAGTCATACGCGAGCGTGAGCGCGAACGCCGTATTGAAGTGCGTGCCCACGCGCAGCGGATACGTCGCTTTCGGCAGGAATTCCTCGAAGCGCTCGACGAACCACTCGGTGAGCGGCGCCAGCGCCGCCTTCCAGCGCGCGGCCTGCGGCAGTTTCAGCGCGTCGACCTGCGCCGCGAGCGCCAGCAGCCACGCCCAGCCATAAGGCCGCTCGAAGCCGCGGTTGTGCGCAAGCGTGAGGTAGGCCATTTCGCCCGCCATTTTCTCCGGCGTGAAGTGCTCGTCGACCACGGCGACGATCTGCGCCGCCTCGGGCAAGTCGGGAAAGCGCTCCAGCAGATGCAGCACGAGCCAGTAGCCGTGCACGCACGAATGCCAGTCGTAGCTGCCATAAAACACCGGGTGCAGCGCGCGCGGGCCCTGCACGTCCTGCGGGCCTTCGAGCGAGTGCGTCAGCTTGTTCGGATACTCGCGCGTGAGGTGGGCGAGCGCGAGCGAGGCGAACTTCGAGGCGTGGGCGGCGGTGAGGTGTGGGGTCATCGTGAACTCGTCAGAACCGGAAAACGAAGGCGTACATCAGCAGCGTGTTGACGACGAGAAGCAACACGGCGGTCGGCCATTGCGCCTTGATCACGCCGTTCTTGTCGCTCAATTCGAGCAGCGCTGCCGGGACGATGTTGAAGTTCGCGGCCATGGGCGTCATGAGTGTGCCGCAGAAGCCCGAGAGCATGCCGATCGCGCCGAGAATCGCGGGGTTGCCGTGGAACTGATGCACGATCAACGGCAGGCCGATGCCCGCGGTCATGACCGGAAAGGCCGCAAACGCATTGCCCATGATCATCGTGAAGAGGGCCATGCCGAAAGTGTAGGCGGCCACGACCGCGAACGCCGAGTTTTGCGGAATCCAGTTCGTGACGAGTTCGGACACCACGTGGCCCACGCCCGCCGCCGCGAACAGCGCGCCGAGCGCCGCGAGCATCTGCGGCAGGATGGCGGCCCAACCCACGGCGTCCATGGTGTGCCGTGCGCCCTTGAGCGCGTGCACGGGCGAATCGCGCAACATGACGAGCGCCGCGCCGAAGGCCACGAGCGTGGCGATTACGAGCGAGATCAGCGTGACGTTCTTCGCCTCGACGAAGGGCGCGTACTTGAGCGTGAGCGTGCCGACGAGCGTGATCACGGGAATCAGCAGCGCCGGAATGAAGAGCCGGCTGCCGAAGCGCTGTGCCCCTTGCTCGCGGCGCGTCTGGGCTGTGGCGTTGTCGTTGCCCGCGGGGCTGCGCCCCAGCTTGCCTGAACCCGCGATCAAGGCGAGCGCGATGGCGAGGCAGCCCATCACGAAATGCGGCAGCACGCCGCCGAACAGGAACGTCACGGCATAGACGCCCCAGAACACGAAGTTGACGACACGGCGCGGGTTTGCGCGGTCGAGCAGGTTGAAGAGGGCGAACGACGCGAACATCAGACCCGCGACGATATAAAGCGATTCGAGCTTGATCACGATGAGGCTCCCTGGCGGCTTGCTGCGCCCTGCGCGTTGGCCGCGCCGAGGCGCCGCGAGAGATTGTGATCGAGCAGCTTCAGGCGCACGCAGTGAATGAGGAGCGCCGCGAACGCGGTGGGAATCGCCCAGACCGAGACTTGCAGCGGCTGAACGATGATGCCGTTCTGCTCCAGAAAGCCCTTGATGAGCAGGATCGACTGAATGGCGATGAAGATGTCTTCACCGAAGAACACGGCGATGTTGTCCACAGCCGAGGCGTTGGCGCGGATCTGCTGGCGCACGGCGTCGGGTACGTCGCCGTAACGCTGCGTGGCGGCGCCTTCGGCCATGGGCGCGATGAGCGGGCGCACCATCTGCGCGTGGCCGCCCAGCGACGTGAGACCGAGTGCGGCCGTGATCTGGCGGATCACGAAGTAGAGCATCAGCACGCGGCCGGTGGTGGCGGCGTGCACGCGCGAAATGAGGTTTTTTGCCTGCTCGCGCAGGCCGTTGCGCTCGAGCAGCGCGATCACGGGCAACGTGAGCCAGACAAGGCCCATGTAGCGGTTATCGGCAAACGCCTTGCCGAAAGCGCTGACGATCTCGACCGTATGCAGGCCGCCCGCAAGCCCCGTTGCGATACCCGCCGCGGTCACGACGAGCAGCGCGTTCAGGCGCAATGCAAAACCGATCACCACGATCGGCACCCCTATCAGAACCAGCATCTCTCCTCCGCCTTATGTCTTTGCGCCGGACTCGTGGTGCCGGCCGCGCGGGCGCGCTTCCCCGTTGCGCCCGATTCAGGCCAGGAATCTATCACGACAATTTATCGACAAATAGTCGATAAAGTCTTTTTAAGGGAAGTCCCTGGGCCAAATGCGCTATCTGGAAGCGGATTGAGGCCGCCGCAGGGCGGCGTTGGTCCGGGGTGGGCGGACTAGGCGGTTAGTTGCATCTGCATATGATGGATCGGAGTGCCTGTGCGCGCCTCAGCGCGACCGCATGGGATGCGTCAGGTATCCAGATCGAAGGCGTGTTGACCGTTTGCCGCTTGCGGCGCGTCGTGGAACGACAACTCAAAGCCGATGCGCTCGCCGCTGCGCACCCGGCTGATGGCGTGCCGAAGGTTCACACGGTAGTAACCGCTACTTCCTTTGAATGGCCGCTGGGCCGTGGCGATGATCGCCGCGTCGCCCAGGCCAAGCGGAACGACTGTCGGGCGCGACTGCATGCGTGGGCGCTGCTCCGTCAACACCAGTTCGCCGCCCGTGAAGTCTTTCCCCGGCGCCGCGAGCAAGGCGACCACTTGCAGCGGAAAAACATGCTCTCCTTCGCTGCGCTGGTGCAGCGCCAGGTAGTCGTTGGTGCGTAGTTGATTCAAATGCGATTGCGACTGCGTTTGCCCTGCTCGCCGGTTGTGCTCGAGAAATTCAGTCAGTTCAATCGGAAATCGATAAGGCATGCCAAGGATCTCGTTCCAGCGATTCGCGAGAGGCGCTAGTTGACGATAGAAGTCCGCACGCCAATGCGCCCAAGGCTGCGGCAAAGCGGCGTCGAAATACAGCAGATCGCCACAACCGAGATCGAGTGAATCGAGCGACACGCGGCGCAAGGCGTTCGATGCGCTGGCCTCGCGCGCAAGCACACGGGCTTCGTCCGCGCCAATGAGTCGAGGCAGTACTGCATAGCCCTCGCTATCCAGTTGTGCGGCGATCGCACGCCAATCCATTGCGTCGATCATGTCAAAACCCCGGAAGCGTTGCCGTTCGCGGAACTTCGCGCGTAGCGGGAATCGCCTTCTCGTGTTCGAGCAGCCAACGCTTGCGATGTAGGCCCCATGCGTAGCCTTTCAACTCGCCGTTGCTGGCAATCACGCGATGGCACGGCACGACGATAGCGATGGGATTCGCGCCATTCGCCGCACCGATGTCGATTGCCGCGCGCGGGTCGTCGAATCCCAGCGCTTTCGCGAGCTTGCCGTAGCTCGTGGTCGTTCCAGCCGGAATGCGACGCAACGCGGCCCAGACCTTTTCTTCGAGGTCCGAACCCGCCATGACGACCGGGAGAGCATCGAGCGCACTCAATTCGCCGGAGAAATAGCGCGCCATGGCGTCGGCTATCGAAGACGGTGCGGCAGCGTCGATCAATTCGGCGCTCCCGTAGCGTTCGCGCAATCCCCGATGCAGGCGCGAGCGGTGATCGGAGAATTCGAGCGCGTGCAGCCGGTGCTGCGCATCGCTCACCAGCATGAGATCGCCAAGCGGCGACTCGATATGGCCAAGAAACAATTGCATGATGCGGTCCTTCGCGTTCTGCGCGCACTAACGTGAATCGTGAAAAATCAGGCCGACGGTATGACGCTTCCCACTGCGTACGACGCTCACGCCGTGGCGCATGGCGACCTTGCGCGTACCGCCGCGCCGGCTCGCCGCCGGCCGCTGGTTGACGGTGAACAGCACCGCGTCGCCCTGCTCAAGCGATATCACTTCCGCACATTGACCGTTCGATGCGCTCTGCGTCATCACGAACTCGCCGCCCTCGAAGTCAACGCCGGGCCGCGAGAGAAGCATCGCCATCTGCAGCGGAAACACATGCTCGCCGTAGAGATCCTGATGCAGACAGTTGTAGTCGCCAGGGCCATATTCGAGGATGAGCGGCGTCGGGCGCGTCTGCCCTGCGCGGTGGCATTGGTCGAGAAACGTGTCGAGGTCGGCCGGAAACCGTGTGTCGATCCCCAGTTGCTCGTTCCAGCGATTGGCAATAGGCGCGAGGTGCGGATAGATCGCCTGCCGCAACCGCTGCAACAACGACGGCAGTGGATACGCGAAGTACTTGTATTCCCCGCGCCCGAAATTGTGACGCGCCATGACGATGCGCGAGCGGAAGCCATCGTCGCTCGGGTATAGCGCGGCGAGTTGCGTGCACTGCACGGGCCTGAGCACACGGGGCAAAACGGCGTAGCCGCGCGCATCGAGCGATCGCTCGATCTCGACCCAATCGTAAGTGCCGGATTCCGGCTTGTCCGCCCTCATGGCTGCGGTTTTCATCGCTTCGTTTCCTCATGTCGCAACGGCTATTCTCGCCGACATCGTATACGGGCCTACGATACGCCGACACACCACGCGTTCCGATCCGAATGTTGCGCTCTAATTCCGCGCGCGCCGCCACGTGAATCGCGCTCGAACGTCACGGCAAGAAACGGGTATCTGCTCGGGTTGCTGCTCGATATCGTGCGTTTCAGGCGAAGCAATCCCGCTTCACCATGAATCGAAATCAGCAAGGAGTCGAACATGTCGATGCAAGAGGACAACAAGGCGATCGTTGGCCGCTGGTTCACGAGTTTCTGGGGCGAAACCTGCAACCTGGGTATCGTCGACGAACTGGCCGCGCCGGACATGCTGCTCAAGTATTCGCTGCACGAGCCGCGCCGCGGCCGCGAGGACATCAAGGCGTTCATGAGCGGCTTTCGCACGGCGTTCCCCAATCTGAACTTCTGGGGCGCAGCCGACCTCATCGCCGAAGGCGAGTTCGTGGTGGGTCAGTGGGAAGGCGGCGGCACGCATTCGGGCCCGGCGTTCGGGGACTTTCTCGCGGGAGCGTTGCCGGCGGCGAGCGGCCGCAAGATGCATTTCACCGGCACAACGGTGTTGCGCCTGAAGAACGGAAAGATCGTGGAAGAGATCGGACTGGACGACGGCGTAACGGCGCTTACGCAGCTCGGGCTCATCAAACGGGCGTGACTGCGCCGCTAACGGCGCGTACCTGGGCGGCTCATGCGCACTGCGTCACGACGTTGGAGTGCGCATCGAGCCACACGGGAATCGCATCGAGCTTCGCGCCTGCGCATGGACCTTCGATGCACTGCCCGTCTTCAAAGCGAAACAACGCACTGTGATGCGCGCACATGATCACTTGCGCGCGATACGTAGGCACACGGCCTGGCTCGTAGTCGAGCGGCACCGCGAAGTGCGGGCAGCGGTTCGCGTACGCCCACACTTCGCCGGCACGCCGCACGACGACGACCGGCCGCCCTGCCAGCGCGGCGTCGATCACGCGCGCGCCGCCATCGGGCACATCGTCGAGGCAACACAGGCTCACAGTCTGCATGACTCACACTCGTTGCTCAGGATTGCCAAGATTCCAGTCCCACGGGCGAATCTCGACACGTTCGAACAAACCCGCCAGCGTATAGGGATCGTCGCGCACGAAGCGCATCACGTCGTCGTATCCTTCCGCCTCGATCACGAGCAGCGTGCCGTTGAGCGCGTTGCAATGCGGCGCGAGCGTCGAACCGCCCAGCCTCACGAACACGCCACGCTGCGCGGCGGAGCGCAGATACGTGCGATGCCCCGCGCGCTCGCGCTCGCGCACTTCGCGCATGCCGGGCTTGTCGGTGGCGAATACCGCGTAGTAGCGCGTGTGCGGTCTCATGCGCGCTCCAGCACGAAGTCGTAGCGCGCCTCGCTAAAACCGCCCTCGAAGCCGAACTGCTGCGCGTCCGCGTCGCCCGCAGGGTGCTCGCGATAGTCGACGAGCAGCGAGGGCTTCACGCCGAACACGGCATCCGAGTCCAGATACGGGTCGTTCTGGTTGAACAGATGCGTCACGAGCGGGCTGTGGTCCGGCGCCGTAATCATGAAGTGCAGATGCGCGGGTCGCCACGGATGCCGCCCGGTGGCGTTGAGCATGCGGCCCACCGGACCGTCGGTCGGAATGGGGTAGCACACCGGCACGATGGTGCGGATCGCATAGCGGCCTTCGGCGTCGGTGCGATAACGGCCGCGCAGGTTGCCGTGCGGCTGCGCGGTGTCCTGCCCCGAGTACATGCCATTGTCCGCCGTTTGCCACACGTCGAGCAGCGCGTTCGCCACGGGCTTGCCGTCGGTCGTCAGCACGCGGCCATGCACGAGGGCCGGCGTGCCCGGGGTGAACGCCATGTTCTCGCCATAGGCGCGTTCGGGCATGCCTTCGATATAGAACGGGCCGAACACGGTCGTGTCGGTCGCGCCCGAGGCATAGCGGTGATTGATCGCGTCGACGAGCATCGAAACGCCAAGCGTGTCGGAAAGCAGGATGAATTCCTGGCGCACGACGTCGTCGCACATCTGGCCCGTTTCAGTTAGAAAGCGGATCGCGGCGAACCATTCCGCCTCCGTCGGCTCGACTTCGCGCACGTAAGCATGCAAATGCCGCACGAGGCTTTGCATCAGCGTGCGCAGGCGCGCGTCGGGTGTGTTCGCGAACCGGGCCACGACCTGTTCGGTCAAGGCGCGTTCGGCCTCGGTGCCATGCATCGACATGGTTGTCTCCTTTCCTCTGTTTTGTGCGCCACGCGCGCGGCGCGGCTAGCGTGGCGCCGCGCCTTCCCACGCCCGTTGCAGCAGCGCGCGGATCGCCTCGCGCTCCAGCGGACGCGGATTGGGATAGGCATTCGTGCAAGCGAGATCGGCCGCTTCGTCGAGGCCCGCTTCGGGCATGCCGATTTCCTTGAGCGACAGTGCGATGCCAAGCGATTCGTTCAACGCGTAGAGCCGCGGCCCGGCTTCGTCCGCATGCACGCCGCCGAGCGCGCGCGCCACGCGCTCGAGCGCCTGTGGCGCAGCCGCGTGGTTGTAGTGCGCCGTATGCGGCAGCATGACCGCATGCGTTTGCGCGTGCGGCAGATTGAACGTGCCGCCGAGCGTGTGGCAGAGCTTGTGATGCAGCGCCATGCCCACCGCGCCGAGGCAACTGCCCGCGAGCCACGCGCCGTAGAGCGCGCGGCTGCGCATCGGCGCGTCATCCGGGTGGCGCACGACAACCGGCAGCGCTTCGCCCAGCGCGCGAATCGATTCTTCGGCCATCAAGCTGATCACGGGGTTCGCGTCCTGGGCATAGAGCGCTTCTACCGCATGCGCCATGGCGTTCACGCCCGACGCCGCCGAAATGCCGGCGGGCAGCGAGACCGTGAGCGACGGGTCGTAGATCACCGTGCGCGGCAGCACGCGCAGATCGCGCCCGGTCTTTTTCAGGCGCCCTTCGGTGAGGCCGTAGATGGGTGTCATCTCCGAGCCCGCATAGGTGGTGGGCACAGCGACGATCGGCAGCGACGATTCGAGCGCGATGGCCTTGCCAAGGCCGATGGTCGAGCCGCCGCCCACGGCCACGCAGCACTGCGCGTCCAGCGCCGCCGCCTGTTCGCGTGCGGCCCGCGCGACTTCCACCGGCACGTGCATGACCGCTTGCGCGTGGATGCCGGCGGCGCGCTCACCGAGCAGGCGCGCGACTTCTTCCGCGAGCGGACGCTGCTCGGGCGTAGAGAGGATCAACGCGCGGCGCGCGCCGAGCCGGTCCACTTCCTCGGGCAAGCGCGCGAGGTTGCCCCAGCCGAACACCACGCGCGACGGCAAGCCCTGATAAACGAAGCGATCCATACGTGCCTCAACGCTTGAAGTGCGGGGGCACCTGCGCGTCCACGTTGACCCACACCGAGCGGGCCTCCGTGTAGTCGTGCATCGCCTCGAAGCCCATTTCGCGGCCGTAGCCCGATTGACCGACGCCGCCGAACGGGCTGCCCGGATTCACGCGCTTGTAGCAGTTCACCCAGCACATGCCCGCGTGAATCTTGCCCGCCATGCTGTGCGCGCGCGACAGGTCGCGCGTCCACAGGCCGCTGCCAAGCCCGTACTCGGTCCCGTTCGCAATGGCGAGCGCCTCTTCGTCGGACTTGAAGCGCAGCACGGTCACGAACGGGCCGAACACCTCTTCCTGTGCGATCCGATCGTCCGGCGTCTTCGCCTCGATCACCGTGGGGCGCACGTAGTAGCCGTTGGCGAGCGCGGGGTCCTGCGGCGAGGTGCCGCCCGTGAGCACGCGCCCGCCCTGCTCGCGCGCCACGTCCACGAATGCCTTCACACGCTCCAGGTGTTGCAGCGAGGTGAGCGGCCCCATTTCTGTTTCGGAATCCAAAGGATTGCCGACACGAATCGAGGCAGCGAGCGCGACGAAGCGTTCGAGAAATTCGTCGGCGATGCGCTCGTGCAGCACCAGACGCGAACCGGCGATGCACGCCTGGCCCTGGTTGTGGAAGATCGCCCAGGCCGCGCCGTTGATGGCGGCGTCGAGATTGGCGTCGTCGAACACGATATTGGCGCCCTTGCCGCCGAGTTCGAGTTGCACGCGCTTCAGGTTCCCCTTCGAGGCCTCCACAATGCGCCGCCCCGTAGCCGTCGACCCGGTGAAGGCGATCTTGCCCACGCCCTCATGCTCCGCGAGCCGCTGCCCGGCCGTATGGCCATAGCCCGGCACAATGTTGACGACACCCGCGGGAAAGCCGACTTCCGCCATCAGTTCGACAATGCGCAGCGTGGAAAGCGGCGTGATTTCCGAGGGCTTCAGCACGACAGTGTTGCCGGCCGCGAGCGCCGGGCCCATCTTCCAGCTCGTGAACATGAGCGGAAAATTCCACGGCACGATTTGCCCCACCACGCCAATGGGCGCGCGCTGCACGTAGTTGAGAAAGCCTGTTTCAACGGGAATGACCGAGCCCTGGAGCTTGTCGGCCATGCCGCCGAAATAGCGGAAGCACGCCGCCGTGCGCGGAACGTCGAGCGCGCGCGAATCGCGAATCGGGTGCCCCGTATCGAGCGATTCCAGTTGCGCAAGCTCTTCACCGTTCGCTTCGATGGCGTCGGCCAGACGCAGCAGCAGCCGGCCGCGCTCGGCGGCGGGCATCGCGGCCCACTGAGGGAAAGCGCGCGTGGCGGCGGCGACGGCCAGGTCGATATCGGCGGCAGTCGCGGCGGCGATCTTCGTGATCAACGAGCCGTCGTGCGGGTTGAGCACGTCGATCGTGCCACCTTCAGCGGCGTCAACGAAACGGCCGTCGATGAACAATTGCGTTTGCATGAGTCAATCCTCGATTAATGCTTAGGCATGCTGCATAACTGCAAGACTCGATCAGAAGTCGACCGGATACGGCTTGAGATCGCCGCTCTCGTAGCGCTTGGGCAGGTCCGCGGTCGCGTTCTCCCACACGAGCAGCATCGAGCGCTTGGTCGAATAGCCCTGATGGCGGATATCGGCGGGCATGGCGCAGATGTCGCCCGCGCGCATGGTGATACGGGCGCGCGGCGCGCCGGTGTTCTTGTCGCCGATGTCCCAGACGATTTCGTCGGAAAGCTGCAGGAACCATTCCACGCGGTCGTTGCCGTGGAAAACCGGCAGGATGTACTCCTCCGTGGTCGGGCAGAACAGGCTCTGCCCGCACACCGAAGTGACCGAGGGGTTCCACGTCACGTCCGAGCGCGAGAGGTACTTGAAGAGGTTGAACGCGTGCAACTCGCCTTCGAAGCCGGGCTCGGCGTGCACTTCGGGGTTGTCCTGAGGCACGTCGGCGAAGGCGCGGTTCACCGGCAGGTCGTCGCGCAGCGGCGAGTCGCCTTCGAGGCCCGGCATGCGGCGCGTGGCAATGCGCGTGCGCTCGATTGCGGCGTCGTTCTCGCCATGCTTGCGGCCGAATGCGGTGCCGGTTTCCTCGGGCGCGGCGAACGGGTCGAAGCCTTCGTTGGTCCAGTCGTGCAGGATCGCCTTGAAGGTCGCCATGATGGTGGGCGTTTCGAAGGTCTCGATATAGTCCACGCCGGCTTCCTTCATGATGCCGTTGAACGAACCGGCGTAGACGTCCACCTTGCCGTAGTGATTGCGCGTGCCGAACACGTGATCGAAATTCACCCAGCCGTAGAAGAAGCCCCAGGCCACGTCCCGCATCATCGCGCGCAGGAAGGCGTCGGCGGGAATGGCGTGCGTGCGGGTCTGCCCTTTCGCGGGCCACAGGACTTTCACGAAGTATTCGTCGCGTGTGAATTCGAACGCGCCAAGCGTATAGCGGCGATAGCCGGTCACGGCGTCGGGCTCGCTCGCGCGTACGGTGTCGGCGGCAAAACCTGCGGAGTGGTCGAGGGTTTCGAGGGTGGCCATTTGTGTCTCCAGTCGTCTCTAGTGATGGGTTGGCGCGTGTTTCAGTGCAGGCAGATATCTGCCCACTTTTGCACGGACAGTTGACCGACCATGGTCTGCACGAGCGCCACGCCAGCCTTCTGCGCGCTGAAGCGATACGCGCAACCCGCCGGCAGCAGCGCCTGGTGTCCGCGGCGCAGCACCACGTGGCCCATCTTGCGGCCTGCGGGTTGCTCGCCCGCGTCGACCGTGCCCGTAGCGCCCTTGGGCGGCGTATCGAGCTTGATGAAGTCGATGCGCACTTCGCCATCCATCAGAATCACGAACTCGTCGTGTGCGCAGGCGAACCAGCGCGACTGCCCTTCCGTGCGCAGGACCTCGATCACGTATTCGAGGTTCTTGCCGACTACGACCTTTTCAAAGGGCGCCGAGTTTGCAGCGACTTCGAAGACGTTCGAGAAAACATAGTGGCGGGCGTCGCCGCTCGTGATTTCGATCTCGCCCTTGCGGTACTGCTCGAGCGAGGCGAAGAGGGTGTGGAACGACGAATCGGTCATGGCTGTCTCCTGTTTTGGAAGGTGTCGTTGGAAACAACTTTAGGAGCGCTGCACGGCGGCCACAACCGGCGGCCAGGCGACTACGGCATTCGCGTTTCGCAAATAATCGCGGCAGGCAAATCCAGCGGCCCACCGCGAGCGCTAGCGCACCCAGCCGCGCTCGATCAGCGGCACGTCCCACGCGGGCTCGGGGCCCAGATATTCGGCGAGAAACTCCACGAGCGCCTTCACTTTCAGGGCCTGGCGCTGCGTGGAGGGATACACGGCGGCGAAGCTCAACGCCGAGAGGTGGTAGTCGGTGAGGATCGGCACGAGCGAGCCGTTCAGGAGCGCCTCGCTCGCCACGAGCGTAGGCAGGCACACCACGCCGCCGCCCGTGAGCGCGTAGTCGCGCAGCAAATGCACCGAGTTCGAGCGGATCATGCCGGGCAATTCCATCTCCACGACTTCGTCGCCGCGCGTCATCGTCCAGCGGTTGCGCGAGGGATAACCCGAATAGAGCGCCGTGGTGTGCTGCAGCAATTCGCGGGGATGCTGCGGCGCGCCATGCTCCTCCACATAAGCGGGCGTGGCGCAGAAGAGCCGCCGCACGGAAAAGAGCCGCCGCTCGATCAGCGAATCGGAAATAGGCGGGAAGATCTGGAAGGCGACGTCGAAGCCTTCTTCGATGGGATCGACCACGCGGTCATTGACGATCACATCGAGCTGAATGCCGGGATAGCGGCGATTGAACTCGGCAAGCGGCGCGCCGAAATGGCCCAGCGCGAAGCCCGGCAGTATCTGGATGCGCAGCCTGCCCGTTGGCGTGGCGCGCAGTTCGCGCATCTGGTCGGTCAGCTCGTTCACTCGCCCCACCACCTCGGCGCATTCACGATAAAACGCCTCCCCGACTTCGGAGAGGCGCACGTGCCGCGTGCTGCGATGAAAGAGCGGTGCGTTGACGAACTTCTCCAGTTGCTGGATGCGGTTCGTCACGACCGAACTGGTAACCCCGAGTTGCCGGGCCGCTTCCGCAAAACTGCTCGTTTCCGCGACGCGCACAAAAGCCTCGATGCTCAGGAATCGATCCATGCTCCTCTCTTCTTTATGGGTTCGCGCCCTCCCAGTATAGGGCCCGCTTCCCGTCGTTCATGCCGCTGCTTCGCGAGCGGCATGGCAAGAGAGGGGGACGGCGCGCCAGCCCTACTCGGCCTGCCCCGCCGCGGGCAATGGCGCGGCAGCGGCAACGGGCTCGCTGCGGCGCAGCTTCGCGGGCGCGGTTTCCTTGAGCAGCAGGCTCACCAGGACACCGAGCAGAACAGCGCCAATGGGCAACCACAAAATGTTCTGGATACCGAAATGCGCCGCAACGAATCCCGCAAGCGCAGGCGCCACGCCGCCGCCGAAGATTTCGCCCGCGCCCACCACGAGGCCGATCGAAGTCGACACCATGCCGGCCGGCGCGGCTTCGGTGGCAACGGGTCCCGAGAGCAGCGAAACGAGGCCCAGCGTGAAAAAGGAAGCGGCGAACAGCACCGCGAAGAGTTCGAGCGGCTGTGCACCGAGACCACGGAACACGATCAGCATGACAGCGGTGCCCACGAAGCCGAGAATGCTCGCCACTCGCCGGCCCAGCAGATCCGAAAGACCAGGCAAGCCGAACTGTCCGACGAAACCGCCAAAGCCGATCGCCGAGGCCACGATGCCCATGCGCTGCGTGTCGAGCGAAAGATACTGCGTGAGGTAGAGCGGCAGCATGGCGCCGAGCACGAACACGCCCGTCATGGCGCAGAAGAGCGCGACCATCGCCACGGGAATGTTGCGGCTGCGGATCACGTCGCGCCAGTGGCCGCGTTCGGCCTTTGCCGCGTGCGCGCCTGCGTCAGGCGACGAGGCGCCTTGCGGTTCCCGGATCATGCGATACATCAGCAGGCCGAGAATGAGGCCCGGCACCGAGACGAGCGCGAACACCCAGCGCCAGCTCATCACGCCCAGCAGCTGCGTGGCAATGATCGGCGCAAGCGCAAGCCCGAACAGCGCGAAGCCGCTTTGCTGGAGCCCGAGATTGAAGCCGCGGCGCTTCGGGTGCGAGGCATCGGCCGTGGCGGCGAAGCTCGTTGGGCAAAACGAGCCTTCGGCCACGCCCATCAGTGCGCGCACGGCAAGGAGGCTGGCAAAACCGCCTGCGATGCCGGAGAAGCCCGAAAGCAGCGAGAACGCGATGATCGCCGGAATCAGCACCTTGCGCCGCCCGACCTTGTCGGACAGGCCGCCCATGACTGCCGCGAACACGCCCCACGAAAGGCCGAGTATGCCGATGCAGTTGCCGACATCCTGCGCATTGAGGTTGAGGTCTTTCATGATGGACGGGAACAGCGGCGCGATCAGCCAGCGGTCGAGGCCCACGAGGCCAAAGCCCAGCGCCAGCAGCGTCACGGCCTTCCATTCGTAGGCCGTATCCCATGTGTTCGGTTTCATCTCTGTCTCCTTGGGCCGGCCGGATGCCGCGCCACACGCTCATGTTCGAAAACGGTGTGCGACGCGAGGTGTCACGCTGCAGGCTTGCAGGACGCCATCGACATCGACGCCGCCAAGATAGTCGCAAGCGAGGCGTAATCAGTACCGGATAACGCCCGAATACGTCATTTGCGAATCGCGAACAATCGGGCACGCAAGGCCGGCGGCCAAGGCTGAAGGGAGGCTGCGACAGGAACGCGCCACGCGTGGTAGCGCGGCGCGCCCACCCCAGGAGAAGTACGGGTAGACGCTCGCGCCTGCGCCGGGCGGTATGCCGGTGCAGACGCTCAATATGTTTAAGGCATAGCCGCGCTCACGCCTTGCGCAAGTGCTCGGTATGCATGTCGCTCAAGCGGTTGAGCAGGATGCCGTAGCCGGTCAGGTGCCCGAGATAGACGCTCGTGAACACGCCCGTGGCGGGCAGCGCTTCGACAAGCGCATGCAGTTCCTCGCGCGTCAGCGGCTCCACCAGAAGACCCGGGCGTTCCACCCGAAGGTCGGCCTGTGAAGCCAGTTGCCGGTGGACGTCCACGAGGCGCGCGAGGCCGCGCCGGTACGCGTCCTTCCATTGCGCGTCGAGCGCCTCGTATTGCGCGTTGAACGTGTCGAGCGTTTCGAGAAAGCCGACGATCGAATCGAATAGCTCGTGGTAGCACGAGAACAGCGGCAGGCGATCGCGGTTGCGCTTCAGATGCGGCGACACCCACGACTGCTCCAGGTCCGACTTGAGCAGATCGTGCGCCTGCTTCAGATTGCTGCTCGACACCCGCAGTGCGGCCGTCGCCGATTTCAGCTTTGCACGGTCCAGCGTTTTCGTTGCGACCTCGGTGAGCAATGCTTCGGCCTGCGCGTTGCCGTCGTTGACGAGCGTATTCGCCCAGAAGCCGTGATCGGGCGGAAACGCAATCTGCTGGATGATGAAGCCAAGCAGCATGCCGAGCACTACGCCGATCAAACGCTGCTCCAGCAACGGTATGTGCTCGCCCGTGTACAGCACGAGCGTCATGGGCACGGTAACGCTCGTCATCTGGAACACCGAAGGCCGGATGCGCACGATCGTGAAGATCACGAGCGGCAGCAGGATCACCCCGAGCCACAAATCCGGCGCGGTCAGCCAGATCAGCAGCGTGCCGATCGGCATTGCCACGAGGTTCGACATCACGCGCTTGTAGAAGTAGCCGCGCGCCGCCGAGATGGAACTGCCGAGCGCGAGCGTGAGCATGGCCGAACCCGAGAGCGCGACCGCCGCTTCGGGATATCCGCACGCGTACGGAACGCCGAAGCCGATCCACATGCCGAGCGTGAGCTTCGTGTATTTCGCGAGTTCGGAGAGGGAAAAGCGGGCGAGCGCACGGCGAAACGGCGTGAGCGGTTTGTGGGCGTAGGAGATCGAAGCCATGGATGCCAGCGGTCGTTTCAGGCGGAGTGCCAATGTTAACGCGATTGACGCGAGTGTTCCGGCACTCAGTGCATCGACCGATCAATCCGGATTATTTTGCCGCCCGGATTTTCTTTCCGATTTGTCAGATAAAAGATCACCGCCTTGCGCGGATGGCCGCCGCAAAAGGCTCTGCGGGCCGCCGTGCGCAAGGCGCATTCCTTCCGAATTATTTCCCATTTCTTTCGAGTTTTTTTCATTTACCGTCATGTCCAACGGATGAAGTTCGCATTACGAACCCGCTTTTGCGAACGTCTCCGCATCCCTCAAGCACTGGGGTCTGCCCATGACGACAACAACGAAGGTCTCCATTTGCCTGCCGACGTACAACCGGCCTGAACTGCTCGTTCGCTGCATTGAATCGTGCCTCATGCAAACGCACGCGAACATCGAGATCGTGATCGGCGACGACTCGAGCGACGACCGCACGGCGCAACTGGTCGCCTCGCGTTACGGCAACGACCCGCGCATCGCCTACCGTCGCAACGTGCCCGCGCTCGGCCAGGCGCCCAACGTGGCCAGCCTCTTCGAGCGCGCGAGCGGAGACAAGATCCTCCTGATCCACGACGACGACTACCTGCTCGTGCACTGCATCGAGAAGCTGCTTGCGCAGTGGGAGCGTTACCCGGACCTCGAAGTCGCGTTCGGCGATCAATACGAAACCGATCATGACGGGCGCATCATGCACGCGGCCAGCGAGCGCATGAATAACGCGTATCACCGTACGGCCAGCGCGGCGGGCCTGCAAAACCCGCCGGGCCGCGTGGGCATCGTGCAGATGTTCCCCAACAACGGCTGGCTCGCGAATGCGGCACTCGTCAAGCGCATCGGCTACGACGACCGCTACGGCACCTGCTGCGATTACGTGTTCGGCACGCAGCTTTGTCTCGCCGCAAAACGTGTGTGCTACGTGAACGAATACGTCTCGTGCTATCGCATCACCGATGTTTCGGTTTCCCAGGCAACACGCACGAGCATCAATGCGTCGTCGATCTCGGCGTGGCGCTTTCTCAACGGCCTCGCGCTGCCGCGCGAACTCGAACCGGCCCGCAAGCTCGCCATGCGCCGGCTCGTGCCGATCGTGGTCTCGCTGCTCGCGCGCAATCGCGAAGCGCGCGCCGGGCTGCAGCTCGCGCTCGGCAATCTCTACGCGTACCGCTTCGGCTTCAGCCCGCGCCTTTACTACCATCTGCTGATGATCTGGAAGGCCACGCGGCGGCCCGGCACTGAGTCTGTCGCCCTGTTGGCCATCAAGGACGAGCCAGGCGTGGATACTTCCCGAACGCGCATGCCGTAACGCGCGTTTCACGCTGTGAACAGCGGCCGCAGATCGGCGACGTTCGCGACGTGCTCCAGCGCGTTGATCCGCTCGATCAGTTGCGCGGCTTTTTGCTGGCCGAGCACCGGCTCCATGAGATCGCGCGCCTTCTCGTTCACCTGCGCGACGCTCAGTGGGTTCTCTTTCGTGCCGGGCGGAAAGCGCGTGTAGTGGCTCACGGTGCGCCCGTCCGTCAACGTCACTTCGACGATGCCGCCGCGCGGCGCGGCCGGGTCGCTCAGCTTCGGGTCCGCAACGACACTCACCTTCGCGCGCTGCGCCAGGATCTGCGGGTCGCGCATGAGCGCGGCGTCGTGGCTGTCCGCGAACGACACCGCGCCCTTCACGAGCGCCAGCGCCACCATGTGCTGGCAGTTGACGTCGGGCATCGCGCTGTCGCCGACAATGCCGATGGCGTCGGGCGGCACCTTCACCGCCACCGTACGCACGTTGTCCGGCGTGAGCTGATATTGCCGCCGCAGCGTGAGCAAAGCATCGAGCGGGGATTGAATCGGATAGCCCACCGAATACGTCTTGATCGCCGTTTCGGTCACGAAGAAGCGGCTGCCGAGCTGGTCGATCATCGCCTGGGGCTGCGGCTTCGTGGAAAGCGCAATGAACAGATTGTGCGTGCCGTCGAGCACGTCGGCCACGCCGGTCATGCCCGACTGCACCATGGTCGCCGCCATCACGCCATTGCGCGCGCCCATGCCCGCGAAATCGAACGCCTTTTCAATGTGATCGCGGTCCTTCACCCAACTCCACAGCCCTGAAACCTGTTGCGCCGCGTAAGAGATCGCGTAGCGCGTCTGGCGTTCGTCGAGCCGCGCAAGAGCCGCGGCCGCGCCAAGCGCGCCGAACGTCGAGGCCGTGCCTTCCGCACTGCGATGTGTCGCGCGCACGAGGTCCGGGTCGAGCGCCATGAGAAGCCGGCATGCGGTGTCGTAGCCCAGCGCGACGGCGCGCACGAACGCCGCGCCCGATGCGCCCTGTGCTTCGCCTAGCGCGAGCGCGGCGGGCACCGTGGAGCAGCCGGGGTGCGCCTTCGTGACGGGCTCGAAGTCGTCGGTCTCGTCGGAGTGCGCGCACATGGCGTTGGCGAGCGCGGCGTTCACGGTGCTCGTGCGCAGGTCCGAGCCAACGACCGAAGCCTGGGGTGCACCGCCAAGCGAACGGACGTATTGCGTCGCCAGCATGCCGGGTCGCATGCGGGAACCCGACACCATCGCGCCGATGGTATCGAGTATGTGGTTCTTGCATTCGATCAGCACGGCGTCGGGTAACGGCTTGTCGCGCGCGGCGACGATGTAGCGCGCGAGTTGCGCGGTGATGCCGGTGTCGTCGGGCGACGACGAAGGCGATACGTCGGCGGCAAATGCGTGCTTTGCGCCGAGGACAGGCAGCATGCTGCACGCCGCGGCGCACTGAAGCATGCGGCGGCGCGAGGGCGAAGGCGTTATTGGCATCTTTATCCGTTCGGAATCGGTATTGATATCGTTCTGCTAGCTGCGGCTCATGCAGTAATGGCGCCCGCGTCGAAACGATAGGCCATGAGCGCGGCCAGCCCGCGCCGTCCGTCTATCGAAGCCGCAGCGCTCGTGAAGCCGTGCTTCGCGAGCAAGGCCGCTTCGATGGCGTCGGCGGCCGCTTTGCCGGTCTCCAGCGCGCCCATGGCTTCGCCCACGTTGCGTGCAAGCCCCGCGGCCTGCGTGGCGGCAACGCCGAGCGCGTGGCGCGTGCGCAGCGCGTCGAGCCCGAGAAGACGCGCTGCCGCGAGCGTCGCCCCCACGATCCCGAGCGACGCGGCCACGTTCCAGCGCGCACGAAACGCTTCGTCGTCCACGGCGCCCCCCAGCCGCGCCGAAGCGCGCGTGCCGACCGCCACGGCAGCGGCGATGTCCTCATCGGCGGCCTCGAGAGACTCGCCCAGCGCAAGCGCTGCCGCAATGACGGGCGTGGCGGTCGAACCGGCATCCAGCGGAGCGAGCGCAGCGCCGAGCTGCCACGCGCGCGCGCGCGCATCGGTGGCCTGGCCAAGCATTTCGCTCAGCGGACTGGCATCGCGGGGCTGCGCGGCGCAGCGGCGCGCGTTGGCCACGGCGCTGCGCGCGGCCTCGAGTTCGCGCGCGCCGGGCTTCGCGGCGGCAAGCGACACGAATGCGTCGGAAACGGCGGAGTGAGCGGCGGGGTTATGCATGAACCAGATCCTTGTTAGGCGTGCACAGGGCGAAGAACGCATCGAGACCGGCTGCGCGCTCCACGTTCTCAACGGCAGCGGCAATACGATCCGCCGCGCCTGCGCCAAGTCGCGGGTCGATCAGCAAGCGCACCTTGTCGCGCAGTTCCTCGTCAGTCAGGGGTCGCGCGAGACTGCCGCGCGCGTGCTCGACGTGATGCGCGACAACGCTGCCGTCATGAAGCCGCGCCTCGATATACACCTCGTCGCGGTTCACGGCGGCGTCGGGCACAAGCGTTGTTTTCGCGCGCAGCGTCTTCACGTCGTCGCGCGTCACGCGGCTGTCCTCGTACTGCGCGAGCCCCACCTGGCCGTCGCACAGCGCGGCGGCCACGCCATGGATCGCGCTGAAGCGCGCCTGCAGGCCGTCATGCGGCTGCGGATTGCCCATCAGCTCGGGCACGAGCGGATGGCAGCGCAACACGATCGCGTCGACTGAAGCGGCATCCGCAATGCGGCCCGCAATCGCAAGGCCCGCGTCGATGGCCGGATGCGCGACGATCCCGCACGGATAGGGCTTATAGGTGTTGAACAGCAGTTCCCAGCGCTCGCCGAACTCGCCATTCATGCGCTCGAAGTCCACCTTCGTCGAGAGCGATCGCGCGTAGCCTCCCGGCGCTTCGAAAATATCCGCAGCCGCCTGCTGTCCGTACTTCGCGAGTCTTGCTGCGTCGATACCGTTGGCAGCCGCTTTGCCGGGATGAAATGGCTTGGTCATGGTGCCGAAAGCTTCGCGCTGCCCGATGAACATCGAGGCTGCAATCGATACAGCCTCCTTAAGTTTGGCTTCGTCTAGCCCGAGCAATAGCGCCGCTGTGACCGCGCAGCCAATCACGCCGCACGTGCCCGTGATATGCCAGCCCCGGTCGTAGTGCTCCGGCGAGATTGCCACGCCCACACGTAATTGCGCCTCGCATCCCAGCGCGAAAGCCGTGAGCGCCTGCGCGCCGGTGGGCCGCGTTTGCGGCGCGAGCGCGGTGAGCACCGCGAGCGTGGACGCGGCGGGGTGGATGACGGTGGCGAGATGCGTATCGTCGAAATCGTCCAGATGACCGGCGAAGCCGTTCGCCAGCGCGGCGAAATGCACGTCGGTGCGCTCGGTACGGCCCAGCACGCCCGCCTCGCGCGCAGCGCCCAGATCGCGCGCAGCGGCGAGTATCGCCTCCACGCCCGGATGCATACACGCGCCTATTGTTGTGCCCACAACGTTGATGAACGAACGCTTCGCTTCCTTCAAAACGCCGGCGGGCAACGGACGTTGTGCCAGTGCATACAAGCCCTGCGCGAACGCCGCGGCGATGGAACCCCTCATTGCGACAACTCCTCTAGACGTACACCGTTGGTTTTCGGACCCCACACGCCAACCGCCACGACGATCACGACCATGGCCGACGAAATCAGCAGGAACACGGCGGGCACGCCGTAGTGCTTGAGCAGCGCCGCCACCCAGAAGCCAACGAAGATCGAACTCACGCGACTCCAGCTGAAGACGAAGCCCACGGCGCGCGCGCGGATGCGCGTGGGATACAGCTCGGCCTGATAGGTGTGGAAAATGCCGATGAGCCAGTTGTTCGCGATCGTGACCGCGCTGCCGAAAAGCAGGATCGGCACCGGGTCGCGCGCCTGGCCGAACATCACGCCCGCCACGGCAACGACGATGGCGCAGCCGACCAGCTGCCACTTGCGCTGAAAGCGCTCCGCGCACGCCATGGCGCCAATGGCGCCAAGCGGCGTCGTAATGGCGATCACCATGGTGTAGAGCAGCGAATGCGTGATCGTGATGCCCTTCGAATACAACAGCACCGGCACCCACGCGCCGAAGCCGTACACGCCGAAGGTCTGGCAGAAGTTGAAGAGCGAGAGCATCACCGTGCGCTTGAAGTAGCGTCCCTGCCACATCTCGATCCACGCGCCGCGTGCCTGCAGTTGGCTCGCGTCCGGGCCATCGGGCGGTTCGGCGAGCGGCTTGCCGGTTTCGGCGACCACCTTGCGCTCGATCTCGTCGACGATCTGGCGCGCCTCGCTCACGCGCCCTTTGCTCTCCAGCCAGCGCGGCGACTCCGGCAAGCCGTGGCGTATGAACCAGATAAACACGGCGCCGGCCGCGCCGATGATCATCACCCAGCGCCAGCCTTCCATGCCGAGGAAGGTGCGCGGCACGAGCACATAGGAAATCACGGCGACCACGGGCACCGAAGTGAGAATGACGAGGATGCTGAACGCCGTGTAGCGCCCGCGCGCGTCGCGCGGCGTGAGTTCGGAGATGTAAGTGTCGACAGTGATGAGCTGCATGCCGATGCCCACGCCCGCCACGAAGCGCCAGGCGTCCATGCCCAGCGGCGAATGCTGGAAGGCGGCGATGAAGCTCGCCACGGAGTACGTCAGCATGGCAAACGTGAACACCACGCGCCGGCCAAAGCGGTCGGTAATCCCGCCCAGCGCCACGGTGCCGACGAACATGCCCGCGAAGAACGACCCGAGGAAGCTGGCGAAGCCGTTCACGTCGAAGAGACCGGCGGTGGTGGCACGGTACAGCCCACTGTGGATCAGGCCCAGCGAGATATAGGCCGCCATGAACATCTCGTAGAACTCGAACCAGCCGCCCACCGCGATGCGGGCAACGAGCCCGCGAAAATACCGCGTGGGCGGCAGCCGGTCGAGCCGCGCCGAGACGCTCGCCTCGACGTGCGTTGACCCGGCAATCTCAGTTCCCATGTACATGGCGTCTCCTTGCCTGACGGGTAGCCGATCGGACTTTGTTTTAGTGTCGACAGTACGAAGCAGTATATGGCGATATTTCGCGATTCACCGAGATATTCCCGCCTTAGTGTATACACTTAAGTACGTGACCAGTGACTTCGAGAGCGAAGCCGACTCGGGATTTGTTACAATTGGCGGCGCTGCGGCCGGTCGCGGCGCCTCGGGGGAAAGCGCATGGATGAAGATGTCGACGTAATGGCCGCCCCGGAAACGGGCGACCCGTCGAGCGTGGCCGAGATCGTCGACTGGGTGGCGCGCGGCATCATCGAGGGCCGGCTGCGTCCCGGCGACGACCTGAATTCAGTCGATCTCGCCAAACGCTTCGGCGTGAGCCGCACGCCGGTGCGCGAAGCGCTTTTCGCGCTCACGCGTGAGGGACTCGTCGACTGGTCGCCGCGCCGCCGCCCGCGCGTGGCCGCCATGCAGCTCAAAGAAGTGCGCGAAATCTATGCGCTGCGCGCCCTGCTCTACGGCCAGGTGTCGCTCGCGATCGTCGAGCACGCCACGGACGAGGACATCGCGGCGCTCTGGCGCGCACATGGCAAGCTGGCCGAAGTCGCGGCCAAGGGCGACGTGGACGGCTACTTCTGGGCGAACGTCGCGTTTCGCGACGAGGAACTGCGCGTGAGCCGCAACGGCATCTTCAAGGAGGTGCTGGACTCCATGCGCATGCGCACGAACCGCCTGCGCCACCTGAGCACGTCGCTGCCGGGGCGTTTGCAGCGGTCGTGCACCGACCACCAGCGGCTGTGCGAGGCCTACGCCGAGCGCGACGGCGTGCTGGCCGCCGCGCTGAACCGCTCGATCGTGATGGGCGCACTGCATGCGATCGAAGCCGCGTGGGACAGCCTGCGCTGAGCACGCACCCTCGCTACGCCCCTTTTTTATTTACGCGGATGCCGCGTCGAACGGGGCCTGCCGCCCTACCCGCCAGGCTTGCCGAAAGGCCAGGGATACAACATACTTGACGATTCGACCGAATTCCCTCCGCATTCTCGTTCTACCGGGTTCTTTCTGATCATGAGCACAATTCTTGAAAGCCTTCCGACCGGCCAAAAGGTCGGTATCGCCTTCTCCGGCGGCCTCGACACCAGCGCCGCGCTGCACTGGATGAAGCTCAAGGGCGCCGTGCCTTACGCCTATACGGCGAACCTGGGCCAGCCCGACGAAGACGACTACGATTCGATCCCGCGCCGCGCGACCGAATACGGCGCCGCCGGCGCACGCCTGATCGACTGCCGCGCGCAGCTCGTGGCGGAAGGCATCGCCGCCCTGCAATGCGGCGCGTTCCACATCTCGACGGCCGGCGTCACGTACTTCAATACGACCCCGATCGGCCGCGCCGTGACGGGCACGATGCTCGTGGCCGCGATGAAGGAAGACGGCGTCAACATCTGGGGCGACGGTTCGACCTACAAGGGCAACGACATCGAGCGCTTCTACCGCTATGGCCTGCTCGTCAATCCGGACCTGAAGATCTACAAGCCGTGGCTCGACCAGCAGTTCATCGACGAACTCGGCGGCCGCTCGGAAATGTCCGAGTTCATGCGCCAGTCGGGCTTCGAGTACAAGATGTCGGCCGAAAAGGCTTACTCGACCGACTCGAACCTGCTCGGCGCCACGCACGAAGCGAAGGACCTCGAGAGCCTCGAAAGCGGCATCAAGATCGTGAACCCGATCATGGGCGTGGCGTTCTGGCGCGACGACGTCAAGATCGACCGCGAAGAAGTGACGATCCGCTTCGAAGAAGGCCAGCCGGTCGCGCTGAACGGCCAGACTTTCCCGAACGCCGTGGAACTGCTGCTCGAAGCGAACCGCATCGGCGGCCGTCATGGTCTGGGCATGAGCGACCAGATCGAGAACCGCATCATCGAGGCAAAGAGCCGCGGCATCTATGAAGCCCCGGGTCTGGCGCTGCTCTACATCGCGTACGAGCGCCTCGTGACGGGCATCCACAACGAAGACACCATCGAGCAGTACCGCGAGAACGGCCGCCGTCTGGGCCGCCTGCTGTACCAGGGCCGCTGGTTCGACCCGCAAGCCATCATGCTGCGTGAAACGGCCCAGCACTGGGTGGCGCGCGCCATCACCGGCGAAGTGAAGATCGAACTGCGCCGCGGCAACGACTACTCGATCCTCAGCACGAAGTCGGACAACCTCACGTATCAGCCGGAGCGTCTGTCGATGGAGAAGGTCGCCTCGACGTTCTCGCCGCGCGACCGTATCGGCCAGCTCACGATGCGCAACCTCGACATCACCGACACGCGCGAGAAGCTGCGTGTGTACTCGAAGGTCGGCCTGCTCGCGCCGGGTGCGGCTTATACGCTGCCGCAACTGAACGACGAGAAGAAGTAAGGCGTCGTCGCTTGATGAAGAAAGGGAAGGCACTGCGCCTTCCCTTTTTTTATGGCTTCGCGGGGTGGTATCTGGCGATCGAGTTACCCACAGATTGTGGTGACAAAGCAGCTCCACGTCACAACGGCTAGCGCCACCTCGCCATGAAACCGTCGCCGGACGAGTTGCCCCTCTACCAACGCGCCACGATTCAGCATGAACGCCATCCCCTGGTGATAGGGCTAGACATCAAACGGCTTACTCTTCCGGTCCGCCAGCACCGGGGCAGCGAAAAGCGAACAGGTCAGTATTCGCACGCCCTCCAGCAGTTGTGGCCGGGCAGCATCCTTGAGGTCAATCATCAGCAGCGAGCGGAATGCAGGAAGAGCGCCGCGAGCTTGCAGCGATGCTCCCCGATGTAGCCCTCGATGCCGGCCGCAATCCGCTGCCACGTAGTATGGATTTGCTCTTCGTTTTCATGGAAATCACACCCTGTGATTTTTCCATTCGCATACTCGCAAACTGCCAATCAATTTTTTAATAGATCGTCTAGTTCCTTCACACGACTGTTCGTGATATTCGCCATACATTCCCAAAAGAATATCTCGCGTTCGGCCGCTTCACCCATGGCGTAGGTTTCGCTATAGCATTCGTTATCACGATACGTATACCACGCGTTTTGCGCTTTCTCGAAGTAAGGCGATGCCGCTGGGTCGCCGGTAGTTTTAAGTGACTTATCGCCTTTCTCGTTCATCAGGCGTACCGTTTTAAGCCTTTTGTCTAGTTGGTTGCTCGACTTGTTGAACTTTAAGTGGGAACACTGTCCCAGATCCTCGTTACTCGCATGCTCGCCTGAGTCGCACATATGTGCGACCTCGGCGGCGGATCGTCCCGAAAAGTAGGCTTCAGGCGATTTGAAGTAGTGGTAGTCAAATTCCCCAGAATAGACAGTCTTCGCACTCGCAAAGATCGGGAGAATCGCCAGAGCACATAGAATGTCAGTGTGACGAATCATAAACTCCCGCCTCGAACATTTCCGCCTCACGATGGCGACGCCTGAGTAAGCCCTTCACAGGATGACCTTTCGATGTCGCATACGTCCTCATCTTGTCGCCGACTTTGTTGTATTGTCCGGTATTGACAAAATCTAGTATCCCGTTTCCGTGTCGCTGCAAGTTATACATGAAACATACCAAGGCATCGTACTCAAACTGAAACAGCGGCACCTTAACGGTGTCGTTGATTATCCCCTCAGCCCATCCGATATCTTGTCGAAGAAGTGCCTCCGCTTGCGGCTCCGTAATGCGCTTAAGAAAGGGCTTCTCGGACACAGCGCCGGAGATTTTTCCTAAGTGGACCAGATGGCCGTATCCGACCGTAGCGTTCCCGTCCTTACTTCCGTCTTTGTCATACATCGTTGCACTATACGCTTCCCAACCCTCAAGAAATCTAATGCCGTCTTGCGACATTTTCCACGGTTTGCACAAACGCTGCGTATACGCTGTGACGTTTGAGTTCGGATCGGTGTTCGTTTTTACCGTACAAAGTGCGTCAGACATTTACGCCTCCTGTCTGTGACCAAGATAGAGTTTGATGGATTGAACGCCGTCCGTTTCGTAGCGCTCGGTGTGTCCGCGTGAATCAGTTACGCCGTGTCGTAGTTCGCGCGAAGACATGCGAACGGTGTAGTACGTGTCTGCGAGCGGTGAACCCTTCGCGTCGCGAAGCGTGAACTGTTCGTCATACCTGCCGGGATTTCCGCCAGCCATCAATTGGCCTGCGCCTGTTGCTTCCCCCAACTCATGCGCCTCGAACACATGCCAGGCGCTCTTCTGCGACGCAAGAAGCACAGGCGGCGGATCGCACTTGCACAAGCAGATATCGCCTTCCAGGGCCTGCTGCTTGCCCGTCATCGTTGCTGTTCGATGCGGCCCCTTCCAACCAATCACGCCTTCCGAGTTGCATGCGCAACACCATATCTTCGCGCCGATGAACGTCATTGGCGTACCGTGGTGTGTACAGGTTTCGATGCCTTCGAGCACGACGCCGCCAGCCGTTGTTTTGTCACCCTTCTTCAGAATGGCTCGCCTCATTCGACACCTCCGTGAAATAGAAGAACAACCTGCCCGGTGACGCGACCGGTGATGTTTGTTCATGCTCCGTTGACCAACTGGTCGCCTGCAACCGGACAAATCCGAAATTGATTCGCAGTCCGATACGTAACGCATGAAACAAATGAGAAATGGTGTAGAGGCTGATCGGTATCAGCCAGTGACGAGTAAGTCGGGGTAGTTGGTCGCAGCCTGCTTCGCCACCTCAATGAAGCGCGAGATGCGCTCGAGGCGCTTGCGGTCGTTGCGCGAACGCAGCTGCCTGTGCCAGGTCAGACATGCGTTCGATGACGGCATACTGGTCATCCAGCTCCACCGCAAGACCGGCGATTTCACTGACCAACTCTTTGCGCCGCCTTTAAATTGACGTTGCACGGCATCCGTACCGGCTCAGGAAACGGCACGCTCGGGAAGACGGCATGAGGATGAGCGGGCGCTAAACAAAGTTGGCAGATCGGAGGCACCGACAGACGCTCGCGCGTCTCCCTGTCCGCGTGCCCGTAGAAGTCTGTGGGCGCACAGGGACAGCCGCGCGGACTCAGATCCGGCAGGTGAACGCCTGGATTGTTGAACCCAAACCGTGCAGACGTTCGTGTGACCTGCGCGCCGTGGACCAAACTTCTCCACAGATTGTGGTGACAAACTTGTGGAGAACGCCTGGGACGAGTGCCCTAACCCATTGATCGGCTGGAGATTTTTCACCGCGTGAACGCGGGAGGCAATGACGGGCTGCCAGGCGTTGCCTCAATACGCCCACCGGCCTATCAGCCGTCAAGCGTATTGAAGACACTCATTGCACGGCAAGCTGCTTCATCTTCCCGTAGACGAATTGCCCGAAGTACCACGACAAATCGGAGTGGTTGAGGATGTTCGCGTCGGAGAGGGCCCCCGCCTCGAGCTTCAGGCGGCGCAGCATGAGCTTGCCGGCCTGCGAGGCGATGTAGAGCCGCACGAGTTCCTTGCGGGTCTTCTCGTCGGCCGATTCGAAGTGCTCGCGGCCTTGCTTGACCTCCTCGTTGCGCTGCGACCTCGCCTCTTCGTCGCGCGCCGCGATGCTCTGCTTCACCGCCGTGGTCGCGACCGTCCTGGCGCTCTCCTGAGCGGTCGCTGCCACGGCCAGCTCGCTCTGGATCGCCACCATCTTCCGCTCTGCCTCCGAGACCTGCCAGTTGTGGCTCAGCGCCTTCATCAGATAGCCCGCGGGGCTCTTGGTCACCTTGCCCTGGTTGAGCCGGAAACGCGTGTATTCGATGGCCTGCTGGATGCGCTCGTCGGTCCAGCTCATGCGGTGCTCCGCAATCACGTCGAACTGCTTGTTGCTCAGGCCGAACTCCTCCTTGAGCGTGAGCAGCAGGTCGTGCGCGTCGGGCTGCCGGGAGAGCAGCGCCGCGACCGTGTCCTTGCGCTTCATCCGAAAGCGGATCTTGTTGATTTTGCGCGAGGTTTCCGAGTCGGCCCGGGTCTCGTAGCTCAGGTCGATGTCGGATAGTTCGTTGATCTGGCGCACCGCGGGGTCGAGGTACTTGGGCCGGAAGTGCTTGAACTCCGACGCGCTCGTACCGAGTTTGCCGGGCCAGCGCCGCATGACGTCGAGCTCGATCCAGTCGGTCAGGCCCGCTGCCACGTAGGGCAGCACGTAGTCGTAGATCGCGCGGGCGTAGGTCTGCGAGAACGACGCCGTGATGCACAGGTTCAGCCAGTGATGCTTGTCGGGCCCGGTGATGTGGCGCAGCATGAGCGGCGGAATACGGAACTGGATGCGCCCCTTGCCGATCTTGACGCTGCCCATCAGCTGCTCGGATATCCACTGGTCGTCTTCGTTGGGCGCGCGGTCGGGCGGCGTGTCGGTCACCTCGATCAGCACGCGCTGCGCTTCCTTGATGACGCTCTGCAAATGGCGCACGTTGCGGCTCTCATAGCGCATGAGCCACTTGAAGTAGTTCAGGTCGACGTCGTAGGTATCGCGCGGTGCGGGCTCCTGGGCGGCAATGAAATAGGCGGCGTCGATGAAACGGCGCGACGACAGCCCAAGCCCGTTGATGGCGACGAACACGTTGTTGCGCTGAAAGCCGATCTCGCGCGTGCTCTCATTGATCGGCTGGCCGGACATCTCCTCAAAGAGACCCAGCGACATCTGCAGTGTTGTTGTCCTTCGCCCGCTCTCCTCCGACATACGCACGCTCTCCCCGTCGACATTGGCGGGCACTCTATCACTACGCAAACACAAGTCAACACAATAAACGTTACCTCAAACAGGCGCCCGATTTGGCTCGCGCACAATAAACGTACCTGAGTGCACAAATTTCTCTACACCAGCAGCACATAAAACGGAACCTCGCTGCACATAAAACGGTGCAGCGAGCACAGAGAACGGTGCTTTTGGCGAGCAAGCCTTTGAAATCAAAGGAAACGCATGCGTACGTTAGTTGGTTGGTGGGTTTTTATCTTTAAGTAAACAAACAAACCGCGCTCAAAAAAAGATGCTCTGCGCGAAATTTGACGTGCTGTGTCTCGCAAACTGGTCAGAATATTTACGCAAAAGTGGCCGCAAAGGCCCATTTGACAAGGCTTTCCGCGGTCAGGACTCCGGACGCGCGCCGCCTTCGGACCAGTGGAACACATCGACGGGTAACGATTTCTGTGCAGATCGGCTGATTCAAGGAAGTGGTTTTTGTGCAGAAGGTCTAGCGAGCAGCCGAGATCGGGGTGAACCGGGCAACGGTTGTCGGTGAGACTCGACTCAGGGTGACTTTTCGACGGGAATTGCCGAAGGCAACGGATTTTGTGCAAGCCTGAGACAGGCCGCAATAGCAACGTTTTTTGTGCAGACCATGAACAGCGCCCCGGGAGGTAACGTTTATTGTGCCGTTGAGGCGTCGCGGTTCACTGGTTCGCCATAGGCGAGCGGTAACGGAATTTGTGCAGCTAGAGCGTGGGAAGGCTTTTGGGGAAATTTGACCGCCAGGATGTCCGGATTCGCAGCCGTGAGGCACATGGCGAGGCAACGGGGTAACGGTTTTTGTGCAATGCAGGGTGGGGCGTACGCGGCAAAGCCTTTCTCCGGACGCACGCGGTAACGGTTTTTGTGCAGTTGTGGCTGGCTAAGCGCGGTAGTAGAAATCAGGAAGCACAAAAATCGTTACCCGGCGCCGTCATCTTCGCGCGCCGTCGAAATCGACGACGGAAGTGCACAAAAACCGTGACCGCAAGGGGGTATCTGCAAGCGATGCATTTAGTGTGGATCGATCGGTAACTACATTTGCACAAAAACCTCGACCGCGAACGCTGCGACGAATCGTTCCGACCCTGGGTGATTGCGCAAAAAATAGGCATATCGGACAGAGTAGGCCTATACGGGCGCTGGTGGCTTTGCCGGTTCTATTGGTACGTTGGCCTTGGAAATGTCTCGCGAGGGTCATACAGGCCGTTTTGAAGGGTCATTTTTTTCATATCGCCCTCAATTAGTGTGTTTTCACACACTTTTCCTGTATTCTACGCTTTATCCAAATTCTGATAAAAAGCGTATTAATGGCGAAAACTATCGAATTGCCGTCGATCGATCGACGTGTGGATCTTTCCGCGATCACTGAGTTTGCCGAAGAGGCTGGCCGTCTGTCTGAAGAGCTTCGGGAGATGATGCTGGCGCCGCGGCCGCGAAAGATGGCGCCCACCTTTACGTCGGCTCAGGTCGCAGAGATGTGCGGCATCGACCGCATCAAACTAAACAATCTGCTTGCCACCCGCGAGGGCCTCCCGCAAGGCGTGGCACAAGGGTCCGGGCGAAGCCGGGTCTTCACGCTGCCGGAAGCGAGAACCTGGGTCCAGCAGGTTTCCGATATTTATCAGACGCCGCTCCATACCGGCGTGCGCGACGCCGATGGCAAGGTGATCCTTGTTGCCAACTTCAAGGGCGGCTCGACGAAAACGACCACGACCATGTGTCTCGCTCAAGGCCTGACCTTGCGCGGCCGCAAGGTCCTGCTGATCGACCTGGACCCGCAGGCGTCGCTGACGGAACTCTGTGGTCTGTATGCCGAAAAGGAAGTGACCGAGGATAGCACGGTCCTGCCGTTCATCTACGACCCGCATATGGAAGGCGGCCTGCTGAACTTTGTGCAGGAGACCTACTGGGACGGGCTCGATGTCATTCCGGCGCACCCCACACTTTTTTCCGCAGAGTTCCATATTCCGGGCACGGTGATCAAGAACCCGGGATTCAAGTTCTGGGACCTGCTGCGCCAGGGCGTCGAAGTGCTGCGCAAGCAATACGACTACATCATTCTGGATACGGCGCCGTCGCTGTCCTATCTCACAATCAATGCGCTCATGGCAGCCGACGCGATGGTCATGCCGCTCGTGCCCGAGAGCCTGGATTTCATCAGCTCGGTGTCGTTCTGGAGCCTGTTTTCCGACCTCGCGCACACGATCATGGAACGCGGTGACGAGAAGACGTACGACTTCGTCTCCGTTCTGCTTTCGAAGGTGGACTACGGCAAAACGTCGTCGGCACCGGTCGTGCGCTCCTGGGTGCAGCGGACCTACAAGGATTGGGTGAACGCGCTCGAGGTGCCGGCCAGCTCCGCGATGAGCAACGGCGCACTGGCCATGGCCACCGTGTTCGACATCAGCAAGGGCGACCTCGCGGACAAGACGGTGGCGCGAGTGCGTCAGCCGCTGACGGATTACGTACAGTGGATTGACGATCTTTACGTAGAACAATGGAGGGCCGGCAAGTGAGTTCATTCCGCGACAAGATGGCGGCGAAGACCGCTGAACTCGGCTCGTCTTCGGAGCGGCCCGCTGCCGAACGCCCGGCTGCCGTGGCTCCGGCGGAGCCGCGCCGCAGCAGCGCGTTCAAGACCGGACCAGGCATGCTCGGTGCGTTGGCGGTGGCGCAGCAGCGCATCCAGGAGCTGGAGAACACGAGCGACAAGCTCATGCTTCCGGTGAACGCCATTCAGCCGAACCCGTGGCAGCCGCGCAAGATTTTCAGCGACGAGGGCCTGGCATCGCTCGCCGAATCGATCCGCGAAGTCGGGCTTGTGGAGCCGGTCGTCGTTCGCCGCGCGGAGAACGGCTATCAGCTGATCGCCGGCGAACGACGTCTGCGTGCGCACGCTCTGATTCAGGCGCAGGACATTCGTGCCTCGGTGATCGAGTGTTCCGATCAGGACATGGCCGTGCTTGCGCTGGTCGAAAACGTCGGTCGCGAAGACCTCACTGATTATGAGATTGGGCAATCGCTACGCCGCGCCGAACGGGAGTTTCCGACTCGCAAGCGCATGGCCGAGGCGCTGGGTATGTCGCGCAAGGGCTTGTACCGGTTTTTGGCCTTTGAAAATCTGCCGGATTTCATTCGACGCGATCTTGATTTGAATCCCCGACTGCTCGGCGGATCGGCTGCAGACGAGGTCGTTTCGGCGATCAAGAAGTATGGGGTGGCAGGGCATTCGGCGGCGCGCGAGTTGTGGCCGGCCGTAGTCGGCCGGACGCTGGATCAAGGTAAGCTGGCTGCGGCGATCGGTGCACAAGCTAGCCGGGGTGAGTCGACCGAAAGCGTTTCCGAGCGCAGCATCGAGAAGATCTTTTCGGGCAAGAGCCACGCTGGGAGCATCACTAAAGATACCAACAGCTTTACCGTGAAGCTCAAGACGGGCGTGCTTTCGGATGCTCAGGAAACGCAAATCCGGGAGCTGATTAGTCAGCTGTTCAACGTAAAGCCAGGCTGATCGAGTCTTGGGATGGTTGGTGTGGACGGAAGCCCGCTTCGGCGGGCTTTTTCTTTTTGTGGCTTGGATTGTGTGTCGAGTCGACACAACCCGCACCTGCGCCTGCAGACGGCGCATCAAGGATCCGCGCCGGACAGCTGCTCGCCGGTCGGCGGAACGCGACAGACCGCGGCGTGTGTCGAGTCGACACACGGTGGGGCGGAGTGCGCCTGACTCGCGACGAGCTGTCGGGCGGAAGCATCGGAAATGCCTGTGCCACTCCGTTGAGCGTTCGTGTGTCGACTCGACACACGACGACCACGCCCGTTGAGAGTCTGAGAATAAGGCGTCTCGACTACGACGCAGAAGGGGCTCTGCCTACCGGTTGCTGCCGGTGGTTGGCGCACAGGAAGTCAGGAAACCTGGGTACTCGAATTCGGCTGATCGGGGCGATGTGTCGAGTCGACACACGCTGCGGATGGTCACAAACCGGAGAGAGTCAGAGGAGGCACAAGGGCAGGCATGCGGGATTCTCGACCGTTGCTCTATCTATTGTGTTGTGTGAGAAATTGGCCCATCGCACACACGCCAACTTGCACTCGGGCGCGGTGTGTCGACTCGACACACCGCGCCGCATCGTCGCCGTGGCTGACTGATGGGATTGCGAACTGCGATACGCCGCATCGGTGGCGGGACGAGAACCAGACTTGATGTCGCGTTCCCGACGACTCCATCGTAGTGTGCGCGCGGGCGAGACTCCTCTCGTCTAAGGGGACTCGCTGGGTGGAAGAAACAGTGTGTCGAGTCGACACACTATCGTTGCCTCTGCGCCCTCACGTGATTGTGGTCCGAGACGTGTCACTTTGGGCGACAGATATGGAGGCCCCATTTGCGCGGTGGCGTGCATCCAATTGGCGCGTCAGTAGAGTCTGCGTGCAACTCGCCGATCGGGTGGCCATGGTTGATTGTGCTGACCAACCACGGTTGGAGTCGACGTAGGCGCCATGTTTGTCGGCTCGCGCATCTCGGTGTGTCGAGTCGACACACTGACTACGTATCACCACGCTCTGTAATCGGGTCGCCAATCTTCATTGCGCTGGCCGCCACAGTTGGAACCGGCGTAGCTGGCGTGCGTGTGATCTGGCGCAGTCAGTGTGTCGAGTCGACACACTGACTGCGTATCACGACGCTCTGAGATCGGGTCGCCAATCTTCATTGCGCAGCCCGCCACAGTTGGAACCGGCATAGCCGGCGTGCGTGTGATCTGGCGCGCCCCGGTGTGTCGAGTCGACACACCGACGGCGCATCTCGACTCTCTGTGGCACCAGGTAAGGAGCGCTCGCGAGCCAACGGAAAGCGCCGACGTTCCGGCGGCTGGACTCGAGATCACGCTCTCTCAAAAGGCCGGCCGAGTTCCATGCTGGACTCGTTTCCCAAAGAGCAGGTGCCGGAGTCAATTGGACGGCCCGCAAAGCGCCGCTCCACGACTATGGGTTGCGTGCGGAGGGAGTCGTCTACCCCGGTTGCCTAGTTGCGGTTAATTTCCTGATTGATCTACGAGCCGCAGAGTGGAGCATCGTCAACGTAGCCTGGAGCCTCTGCCTTCCCCCCATCACCGACCTTTTCTCACAGCAGATGCCCCCAGCTCAATAAGCTTCTTCGACGACTTGCCGCATGAAATCTCACGCCGCAAGTTCGTGCCAACGGGCCTAACTCACCAGCGTACGAGCGCAGTCCGCTTGCTCGACTGACGTCTGACGGCAACACGCCTAGGCCATGCGCTAATTCTCGTTCTTTGCGCTTTGAGCGACGACTCTCCCAGAAGGTGGCCGCGTGCACGGTCGAAGAAACACCGCCCAGCAACTCTCGATTGACGCATGTCTTGAAGGAGGACTGGCACGCCAGCGCGCGACAGATCGAATAGCCAGCGTGTCAGCGGGGTGCTCGCGACACGCTGTGCGCGAGCAGGGGAGGAACGTTCGATACGGTAGCGGGCCACGGCACTCGACCTTCGTGTTCCGCAGCTCGAGGCTGTTCGGCTCGTTACTCTTCTGGCAAGCCGCGACCGCATTGCCACTCATCACCGAATAACTCGCCTTCGTCTCGCCCGCGAAATCAACTACAAATGCAACTAACCGACAATCCTCTTCGGCACCGCGGAGCACCCTAACCGTCAATGCACGATACGCACGCCGGTGCCTCGGCTATCACAACCAATCAACAAACCACCAACCAACCAACTGAGCGATCGACGTGTCGACCGTCAAGAAACACGAAACGACGGGGAGCAACTCCCGGAAGCGAGCCGCCCACACGTCGACCTAAAAGGGAACGCTACGTATGCTTAGCCGCGTAAATAACCGGTGCTCGCGCTTACCCTGTTTCAAACAGCGTCCAATTCAGCGTGAAACATTTCTGTCCAAATCGCTAAATCGGCGAAACCTAAGCCCCTTGGGGCTTTCACGCCTAAAACAAACCAAATTCTAGTACTTGTTTCACGATCATAACGTCTCTCCGACCCTGAAACTCTGCCAGAATGGTCGTCACCGAGGTAAAGCGCACCTCATCGGGGTCAGTCGTATATTTCAATACGTATTTTGTAGTTTTCGACAATATCGCGACGCCAATCGAAAACAACCCTCGGAGGCACGCCTGCAAGCAATTCGCGTCGGGACAAGATTACTCACAGCATTCGACAGCATGAGGAGCAAACCGGTTCGTGTTTGCGGGCGACACGCGCAACGCCACCCCCGGGCTCTAAACATCGCTGCGTCATGTTCCGCAATTCATTCGGCCATCACAATCCACAGCGCTCACTTCGCGCCTAAGTGACGTGCCATCTATATAGAACAGTCTCGCGCAACGACACACTCCACAGTCGATAAATTGACAGCGCGCGGCGCATGCCAACACATGTCGGGTCCTTCACCGCGCCACGCCAGCCAAAACAGACCCGCGCGCGTCGATTAAAATTGGCCCGCGTTCGCGAGCCACATGCCCGGGCTTCAACCCGGGCTCATGTTCGTGCTGAAAGCGCTAGCGCGCATGATGCGCCGCTCGCGCGATACAGCAGCAATCGCCCTTTCCCCATTCAGCGCCCGCAAACACAATAGAGGACACGTCGTGAAGTTTATCCACGCGGCAGACCTGCACCTCGACAGCCCGCTACACGGTCTGAGCGCCTATCCCGATGCGCCGGCCAGCCAATTGCGCAATGCCACGCGCGAGGCATTGCGCCTGCTCGTCGATCGCGCCATTGAAGAAGAGGTCGCGTTCGTCGTCATTGCCGGCGATCTCTACGACGGCGACTGGAAGGACCACAACACCGGCATTTTCTTCGGCCAGCAGATGGGTCGTCTGCGCAAGGCCGGTATTCGCGTCTTCGCCCTTTGGGGCAATCACGACGCGGAAAGCGAAATGACCAGGAAACTCACGCTGCCCGACAACGTGGTGGTATTCAGTCATCGCAAACCCGAAACGCATGTGCTGGACAATTTCAAGGTCGCGCTGCACGGCCAAAGTTTCAAAGACAAGGCCGTGGTCGAAAATCTCGCGGTGGGCTACCCGTCGCCGGTTTCCGGTTACTACAACATCGGTGTGCTCCACACCGCGCTCGAAGGCTATACCGCCCATGCGACCTACGCGCCATGCACGCGTGCCGAATTGCACGCGAAGGGCTACGACTACTGGGCGCTTGGCCACGTACATGAATTTCAGCTGTGGTCGGAACAATCGACCATCGTATTCCCCGGCAATCTCCAGGGGCGGCACATCCGCGAAACCGGGCGCCGCGGCGCCGTGCTCGTGAATGTCGAGGGCGGCCGCACGGAGGTCGAGCGTCTCTACCTCGACGTGCTGCGCTGGGAATCGGTGCGCGTCGATGCGAGCGACTGCGAAAGCGTTGCGGATCTTGCGCGCAAGATTGGCGCTGCGCTCGAAGCGCTGCTATCCATCGATGCCCATGTGCCGCGTGCGGTGCGCGTGACGGTGACGGGCAGGTCGCCGGCGCATGGGCTGTTTTTCGGGCGCGCCACGCAATTGCGCGCCGAAGTGCTCAACCAGATCGGCATTATCGGCAATGACAAGCTCTGGCTGGAAAAGGTCAAGCTCGAAACAAGCCCAGCCGACACGGCCGCCGCGCAAAACGAACAGATCGAAGCGCTCGCGGATCTCAAACAGATACTCGACGCCGCCACACAAGACCCCGAATTCCTCGCGCTGCTCGAACGCGATTTGCGTGCGTTCGTCGGCAAGGTGCGCAGCGAAGTGAAAGAAGACGCGCCGCTGCTCGAACTCGCCCGCGACGGCAAACTCGCGGCGCTGGTGGAGCAGGTCGGTCCCGCGCTGCTCGCGCGCCTTTCCACGGGAGAATGACCAGTGCGTCTCAAGCAACTCGATTTAATCAAATACGGCAAGTTCACCGATACGACCTTGCCGTTTCCGCACGCGGCGTACGATTTCCACGTGATTGTGGGACCGAACGAGGCGGGCAAGTCCACGGTGCGCACGGCCGTTTCGGAGTTGTTGTTCGGCATGCGCCTGCAAACGCCGCTCGATTTCCTCCATGGCACGCCGGAACTGCGTCTTGGCGGCGTGCTGGAAAACGGCGCGGCCGAGCAGCGTTTTCACCGCGCGCGTGGGCGCAACTCGCTGCGCACCCCGCAGGACGACAAGCTGCCCGACGATTTTCTCGCCGCATTTCTCGACGGCGCGAGCAAGGAGTTTTTCGAGCAGATGTTCGGCCTCGATCATGCGCGGCTCATTGAAGGCGGCCGCAGCATTCTCGACGCATCGGACAAGCTCGGTCAGGTGTTGTTCGAATCGGCAGCGGGCGTGGGGAGCCTCGGGCCCGTGCGCGAGGAATTGGAGAATCGCGCGGCCGAACTCTGGGCCCCGCGGCGCAGCGGCAGTGCGTATGCACAGGCGGAAACGTCGTTCGCCGAGGCAACGAGCGAACTAAAGGTGGCGCAAGTGCGCACGCGCGACTGGGTCGAGAAAAAGGACGCGCTTGAAGCGGTCGAGCAGGCTATCGAGCGTTTGCGTGCCGAACAGCGCAGTCTCGAATCGCAGCGCTCGAAGCTCGAGCGCGTGCGTCGCCTCGCTCCCTATATAGAAGAGCTTTCTCTCAAGCAGAGCGAGTTGGCCGCATTGGGCGAGGTCGTCGATTTACCGCCCACCGCGTATGCCGATCTGTTGAAGGCACAAGCCGACATCGCCGCCGAGCGCAAAGTACAGGAAGCGCGCCAGCTCGATCTCGCCAGCAAGCAGGCGTCGCATGATGCGATCGAGCCCGATCGCGCGGCACTCGCGCTGGCCGCCGAAATCGACGCGCTCGACGCGCTGCGCGGCGAATGCGTCAATCATCCGCGCGAATTGCTGGTGCGTGAAACGGAAATCCGTAACCATCTCGACGCCGCATTCGCCGCTGCGGCGCAGCTTGGCTGGCCGGTCGAAGAAGCCGCGTTGCGCGCCGCGCTGCCCGGTGCACTGGCGTTGAAGACGGTGACGAACCTGCTGCGCGATCACGGTCTGCGTGAGCAAGCGCTCATGACGGCGCGCGAGGCGCACGGCGAACAAACGCGCAAGCTCGCCCAATTGCAGGAGCAGCTTACGCGCTTGCCCGGCATCGACGTGCCGCATGCGTTGCGCGCCGCGCTCGACGATGCGCGTGAATGGCGCAACAGCGTGACGAAGGAAAGCGCGCTCGAGCGCGAACTGGCGGATGCGCAACGCACGGTCGAAGAAAAACGCCAACTGTTGGGCCAATGGAGCCAGCCGGTGCAAGCGCTGCGCGCGCTCGACCTGCCATCGGCTACGCGCCTGGCGGCGCTGCAAAAGGAAGAAAGCGAACGCGTGAGCGCGGTCGCCGCCGCGCGAGAAGCGGCGGCGGCTGCGCAAGAGGATATCGAGCGCTTCGCGTTGCAGGAGACGCAGTTCACGCAGGGCAACAAGGTTGTCACGACCGCTGAAGTGCAGGCGGCGCGCCTGCGCCGCGATAGCGCGTGGAGCGAGGTCAAGGAGGCGCGCGTCAGTCTCGCGCAAGGCGCGCCCGCCGTCGACGACGCGATGCGGCTGGCCGACGAACTCGTCGACGCGCAACTCGGCACTTCGCAGGCCGCGGCCACCTTGCAGAATCTGCGTCAGCAAGTCGAAACCGCGCGTGCGAATGCGCAGCGCAAGCTTGCTGCGCTAAGCGAACGCGAGCGCGAACTCGAGACCTTTCGCAATGGCTGGACGCAGATTGCGAATGACGCACGCCTGCCAGGCATGTCGCTAGCGGACATGGGCGCGTGGCTGGCGAATCGCGAAGCGGCGCTCAATGCGCAGAGCGAAAGCGACCGCCGCGCGAGCGAGCTGGAAGCGCGTCGAGCGGCGCGCATCGCGGCCCATGCAGCGCTGCTCGTAACGTTGCGCCCGGTGGCGAAGGCAAACGAAGACGATGCGCTGACGACGTTGATCGGCGTGGCCGAAACCGTGGTGCAGTCGGCGCAAAAGAGCGCGGTGCAGCGCGAAGGTCTGGAGGCCCAGATTCGCGACGCTGAACACGCGAGCGAATCCGCGCAATCCAGATTGACGATTGAGCAGGACGCCTACACAAAGTGGCAGATGCAATGGCGTGAGGCGCTCGCGCAAGCGAATCTCGGCACGCGCGCCGCGACGCTCGCGGCGGCGGAAGGCGCCGTCGAACTTGCCAATACCATTTCGGCTGCTTTTTCGGATGCCGAAGTACCCCGCAACCGCATTCGCGCAATTCGCGCGCAATTAGAGACGCTGGAAACCGACGCGCGACGCCTGGCCCAGACGCTCGCGCCCGAAGGGCCTGCGTCGAGCGATGGCATCGACGTGGCGCGCCAACTCGCGGCGCGGCTCGCAACCGCGCGCGAAATGGCGAAATCGCTCGCCCAGGCCGAAGCCGAGGTGCAGGGCGCCCGCACGCGCGTTGCCGATGCCGCAGCGGCGGTGGCGGGCGCACAGGCGCGCATCGAGCCCATCCTGAAGCTCGCGGGCGTGAACGAAATCGACACGGCATTGCCGCTCGCCGAGCGCTCCGACGCTCGCCGCGCGTTGTCGAATGCGATTGCGGCCGCGCGGGACCGGCTCGTGCGCGAAGGCGACGGGCTTGCGCAGGAAACCATCGCCGCGGAAATCGCGGAGCAACCCATCATCGAGGTGCCCGCACTGCTCGCAACCGTGAACCAGCAACGCGAAGCGGGCAGCCGCGCGTTGAGCGAATGCCTGCAGCAACAGGTGAGCGCGAGGCAGGCATTCGACGCGATCAACGGCCAGGCCAATGCCGCGCTTGCGGAGGCAAAGCGCCAGGAAGCCCTGAGCGCCATGGGTGAAGCCGCGGAACAGTACGTCGAAGCCGCGACCGCGAGCCGTCTGCTCAAATGGGCAACCGACCGTTATCGCGACCAGAAGCAAGGGCCAATGCTGCGTCGCGCGGGGGAAATATTCAACGGACTCACGCTCGGTGAATTCGCGCGGCTAGTTGTCGATAACGAACGCAATCCGCCCGCGTTGCATGCGCGGCGCAGCAACGGCAAAACCGTGGAAGTGAGCGGAATGAGCGAAGGTACGCGCGACCAGCTTTTTCTCGCGCTGCGTATCGCAGCGCTCGAATTGCAACTGGCGAGCAAGGCGGCGTTGCCCTTCGTTGCCGACGACCTGTTCATCAATTTCGACGACGAACGCGCAAAGGCCGGGTTCGCGGCGTTACGGAATCTATCGGCGAAAACGCAGGTGCTGTTTCTCACGCACCACGATCACCTTTTGCCGTTGATTCGCGAGCTATTTGGCGATCAGGTCAATGTGGTCGAATTGCAGCGCGCACCCGCCGTCGCGTAGCGGCGCGAATGTGGCGTAATGAGAATTCATGGGGACCTGGTTTGCGAAACAATCAATAGTCTGATCAGGAAACATGTTTTTCACTGCAAAATATTCGTCTAAAATTGCCAGCATGCGTGATTTGACTTCATAATCACGCTGTCTTTCGCGACGCCCCGGCCGACAAGATCGCAATTCGATCGGCCAGTGATGGTTGAAGGGTGTCCGTAAAAACCGTGAATAAGGAGGCGTGAATGGTCACCCTGGATGCAATTCAATCGAAGATCGCAAAGCTGCAAAAGCAGGCCGAATCGATCGTGGAAAAGCAAACGTCGCTCGGTCTCACGAAAATTCGCGATCTGATGGCCAGGCACGGTCTGAGCGTGGCCGACATCGAACACTTCATCGGCAAGAGGCGTGGCCGCAAACCCGGCAAAGGCGCCAAAGCCGTTAAAGCCGCTGGACCGAAGCGCACCGTTGCGGCCAAATATGCCGATCCGAAAACCGGCGCAACATGGACCGGCCGCGGCCGTGCACCGGTATGGATTCGCGACGTGAAAGACCGTTCGAAATTCCTGATCAATGGCAGCGCAGCAAAACCGGCTGCCAAAGTCGCACGGAAACCGCGTGCCAATGCGGCAGCGGTGAAAAAGACCGTTGCGAAGCGCGCCAAGGCAGCAACCGCGAAAAAAGCTGCACAGAAGACCGCATAAGCGACAATCGCTTTGTGCACCCGGTGGCCGCTCCGGCGTTTCGACGCCCGCGGCCATTTTCACATGAGTAGCGCGAAACGACGCGCGCCCCTTGCCATCTTTGTCACCGATGTCCGGCCTATCTTTTTCCTCGGGCCTTCTCGCGCCCCATCTGCAGTCGCTCGACGTGCTTCAATTGCTCGGCATTGTGATTGCGCTCGTGCTGGGCGGCATGGTGAAGGGCGTGACGGGAATTGGCGTGCCGCTCGTAGCGATGCCCATCGTCACGCAATTCTTGCCGGTCAAGGAAGCGGTGCTGCTGCTGTCCATGCCGATCATTCTCGGCAATATTCCGCAGGCGCTGGAGGGGGGCGAAATGCTGCCTACCTTGCGCAATATTGCGGCGCCATTAATTGGCACCGTGATCGGCAATGTGATCGGAGTGTCGGTGCTGATCGCGCTCGAGCCGCATCACGCGCAGGCGGCTTCGGGCGTGGCGTTGATCGTGGCGGCTGTGCTTCTGCTTGTCTCGCCGCGCTTCAAACTCGCGCCTGCGCTCGCGAGGCCAGTGGGCTTCGCGCTCGGCTTCGGAGCGGCGCTCATGGAGAGCATTGCCGCCGTGCCGGGGCCCTTGCTCGCCATGTATCTGATCGCGTCGGGCGCCACGGGCCGTGCCTTCACGAAGCAGATCGCGATCATTCTCGTGGTTTCGGTCATCACGCTCATCACGACGTTCAGCCATGGCGGCCACGCCAATCTCGTCGATCTCGCGATTTCGGCGGCGGCCAGCGTGCCCGCCATCGCGGGCATGCTGCTGATTCGACCGTTGCGCGACAACCTGCATCCGCTCGCGTTTCGCGTTGTCGTGCTCGTGTGCGTGCTGGCCGCGGCCGCGCAAATGATCGTCAAATCACACGTGCTGTTTTGACGATCGCACTCGTTAATGGCTGATCGCTTCGAGCGAGAGCCCGCGCGTCACCGGCCCAAGCAAAATCATCACGATGCCCACGAGCATCGAAGCGCCGATGAACACCGCCACGCCTGGCACACCGTAATGATGGAGCAGGATGCCGATGGCGAGCCCCGCGAACGCGGCGGCAATGCGGCTCCACGAATACACGAAGCCGACGGCGCGCGCACGGATACGCGTAGGGTAAAGCTCGGCCTGATAGCCGTGATAGGCGTAGGACATCACGTTCGAAGCGAGCGTGAAGAGCACGCCCAGCACGATCAGGACGGCCGGTTGCGTGGCTTGCGCGAATAACGTAATCACAACCGCCATAATCAGCAGGCCACCGACGATCTGCGTCTTGCGCTCGAGTTTGTCCGCGAACCACACGCCGATCAGCGGTCCGAACGGATTGGCGATGGCAATCACAAAGGCGTACGCGAGACTTTGCGTGATGTGAACGCCACGGGCGATCAGCAGCGTCGGCACCCAGGCGGCAAAGCCGTAAAAGCCGATTACCTGCGCCATGTTGAAAATCGACAAAATGACCGTGCGCCGCAAATACGGCGCACGCAGCACTTCGCCAAGCGAGCCGCGCCCGGCCTTTTCCAGTGAGATCGGCCCGAGCGGCGGCAAAGCTGTGCCCGTTTCGGCGCTTACGCGGCGCTCGATGTCGGCCACGATCCGTTCGGCTTCGTCCTCGCGGCCATTGCGCGCGAGCCAGCGCGGGCTTTCGGGAATGTGACGGCGCAGGAACCACACCACTACGGCGCCGACCGAGCCGATCAGGATCACCACGCGCCAGTAGTCGAGACCAATCGGATGGGAGTCCTTGAGGATGTAGGCGAGAAACGCGACCACGGGCACCACGCTGAACGTGATGAACTGGTTGACCGCATAGGCGCGGCCGCGCTCGCCGCTCGGGATCAGCTCGGAAATGTACGTGTCGATGGTCACGAGTTCGATGCCGATGCCGATGCCGGCAATGAAGCGCCAGATATTGAGCGCCTGGCCGCTCGTCTGGAACGCCATGATGGCCGTACAGACGATGTACCAGATCAGCGACCACGTGAAGATGATGCGCCGCCCGAAGCGGTCGGCCACCTGACCGAACGCGAGCGCACCGACCCACAGCCCCGCGAAAGTCGAGAACACGAAGGTGCCGAAGCCTGCCACCTTGAGCGGCCCGAGGGCGGAAAAGAAGCCGAGCGACTCCGGCGTGAAAAGACCCGAATGGACCATGCCGGGCGCGACATAGCCGGTGAAGAAGAGGTCGTAAAACTCGAATACACCGCCAAGCGACAGCAGAATCACCATCGTCCAGACTGTGCGCGATGGCGGCAGCCGGTCGAAGCGGGCGGCAATTTCCGCCGATTTTTCAATGGACATCCCGATTCCTCATTACATTTTGAAAGCGTGTAGGGAGCAAAATGGGCATGCATCGAGGGATTTGCATGGGTTGCGCGCAAAGTATGCAAATGCCGAAACAGGCCATAGCACGCACTTTATTGATGCCGCGACGTGGAAGCACCTGGTTGAAACCCAAATGCGTTGTGCTTATCGCAACGGTGTTTCAGGCAATGGCACTAACGCCAACGCAGCAGGCAACGTTTCAGGCGACGCTCGCGCCTGCGTGGCTCACGCGGTTGCGGCCGGCGTGTTTGGCGGCATATAGCGCGGCATCGGCGGCTTCGATGAGCGCATTGGGGGACGACGCAACGATTGCGTCGCGGGTGGCGCAGCCCGCGCTCACCGTGACGAGGCCGCCTGCGGCGGGAGAGGGGATGCCGAGCTGCTCGACGGCGGCGCGCGCGCGTTCGGCAAGCGCCGCGGCTTCATCTGCGCCGGTATCGGGCAGCACCAGCGCGAATTCTTCGCCGCCATAGCGCGCGACGAAGCCGCCCGGCTCGCGCAGTGTGCTGGCAAGTGTGCTGGCAAGCGTGCTTGCGAGCGCGCCCGCCACGGCGCCGAGGCAGGCGTCGCCGTGCAGATGGCCGAAGGCGTCGTTGTAGTGCTTGAAGTGATCGACGTCGAGCATCACGAGCGAGAGCGGCCGGCCGCTGCGCGCGGCGCGCTCGAACGCTTCGCGGAACTGTTCGTCGAAATAGCTGCGGTTGTAGACGCGCGTGAGCGCATCGCGCGCGGAAGCGCGGATCAGCGTGGCGTGTTCTTCGGAGAGCTGGCGATAGAGCGCTGTCACTTCCCATACCAGCACGCACACGAGCACGCCAGGCGCGAACATACTGAACACGCGCGCGACATACCAGCCCACCGTGAAGCGCTCGATGCTGAGCGTATTGAGCGCGGCGTCGACGAGTGAGGCGAGCAACGCCACCACGATCCACAAATCGAGTACGAGGCGCAGCCGGCCTTTGAGCAACACGATCGCAATGGCGGCCAGGTTGAGCGCGCAGATCGCGAGGCCCGCGAGATTGTTCGCGATGGCCGAAGCCGGCGCGGCGCTCGCATCGTCGTAAAACGGCGATGCGAGATCGACGTGCGTGACGAGCACGCCCAGCAGGGCGGCGACCGCTGCGGGCGCGGCGATCAGCAGCCAGCCGCGGGCTTCGAGACGTTCGCGGGCGAACGGCGGGGCGGGCAGGCGCTTGCGCACGAGTTCGGCCACGATGACGAGCGCGGGAAAGCCGGCGTGCCAGAACACCCACATCCATGCGGCGCTATACGGCAGCGCGCCGAGCAGGCCCGTGCGTGCGAACACGCCAGGAAACATTAGCAACTGCAGCGCGACGGTAATAGCCGTGAACGCATAAGCGCCGCCCAGCGCAGCGAGCATGGCCACGCGCGTAGCCGCGAAACGTGCGCCCAGCAGGAAAGCCGCGATGCTCGACGTGGTGAACACCGTGAGCGCGCACATCGGCATGAACGGGGCGATGCCGGGCAAGGCTTCGCGCGCACGCGGCGCCGCGAGCGCGAGCGTGAGGAGAATCGCCAATGCGCATACGCTGGCGAAGAGCGCCTGCCTGCGTGTTGCCGGTCCGATCAGCAAGCCGTCCATGTGATGACTTTCGGGTTGATGCGCCGCTCGAGCATGGTGATCGTAGCGTGACAGCGTTTGGGGCCGGGTGTGGGGCCGGTCGCGTTCCGGAAAGCAGACAAATTCGACTGAAGCTATTGTGCGCCGATTCGGCTATACAGTGCGGCACGCATGCGCGAGCCCAGTGATATCGGGTTCTGGCTTTGGCCGTATCGACCCGGTATATTTCGTGTAATTTGTATGTAAGGATTGCTGATGATGCATCGCGTGTCGCGCGATCACCGCGCAGCGGCAATCCCGTTTGAGGACACCGATCAGAGTCAGTGCGACGCAACGTAAGTCGCGTCGGCGAACGGCGCCGGAATGGCAAAGCTTGCGCGCATGCGCTTGGCTTCGGCTGCCGGCGTCAAACCAAAAAGCCGCTTGAACTCCCTGCTGAACTGCGACGGGCTCGTGTAGCCCACAGCGTGGCCCGCTGCCTCCGCGCTCAGGTCCTGGCGGACCATCAACAGGCGAGCCTGATGCAGCCGCGTGGATTTCACGTACTGCATGGGCGAGACCTGGGTGATCGCCTTGAAGTGGCTGTGAAAACTCGGCACGCTCATCCCCGCTTCCTCGGCCAGTTGCATGACGTCCAATGGCCGCGCGTAGCCGGCGTGAATGAGGCGCAACGACTTCCCTATTCGGCCGAACTGACCTTTCATCGCCAAAGCCTCGCGCATGGAGCTTCCCTGCGCGCCTGTAAGCACGCGGAAATACAGTTCGCGCAGCAAGCCCTGGCCCAGCACGGCGGCTTCGAGAGGCCGATGCATTGCCTCGAGCAGGCGCAGCACGGACATCTGCATCGTGTCATCCATCGGCGTCGACATCATGCTTTGCGGCGCCTGCACGGGTTCCTTGATGCCTTCGCGATCGATCTGCGCCGCCAGTTCGGCGGCGAGGGCGAAATCGAGGTGGAGGTACAGCGCGAGCAGCGGGTGTTCCTCAGTTGCTTCGGTCTCCATACTGAATGGAACGGGCACGGACACAGCGAGGTAATGATGCTCGTCGTAGAGATAGCACTGGCCGCCGAAATAGCCTCGCTTGCGCCCCTGACACACGATCACGACGCCGGGGTCGTAGAGCACCGGCGTGCGTGAGAGCGGCCGGTTCGAGCGCAGAATGCGCACGCTCGGCAGCGCCGTGAGGTTGTAGCCCTCGTCGGGCGCCAGCGCGTGAAGCAACGCGATCATGCGCTTCTGGCTTCGTGACGAGCGCCCGGAATGGTTGGATGAGTCCCGCTTCGTGTTCATAGTTTTAGGCAAGAAAATGACCGGAATTGGGCTGATCGCGCCGCCCCGTTCAGACTAGTATGAACTTTTCAGACACCGTTCGGGAGCACCTTCAATGGCATCCACCAAAATTCTGCTGATTACGGGCGTGAGCAGCGGCTTTGGCCGCGCGCTGGCGCAAGAAGCACTGGCGGCCGGTCACACTGTCGTCGGTACGGTGAGGAGCGAGCAGGCGAAGCGCGATGTCGAATCGCTTTCGGCGTCTCGCGTGTTCGCGCGCGTGCTCGACGTGACCGAGTTCGATGCCATCGACGGCGTCGTGGCGGAAATCGAGGCGAGCGTGGGCCCCGTGGACGTTCTGGTCAACAACGCCGGATACGGTCACGAAGGCGTCATGGAGGAGTCGCCGTTATCGGAAATGCGCAGGCAGTTCGACGTGAATGTGTTCGGCGCGGTCGCCATGATGAAGGCGGTTCTGCCTTTCATGCGCGAGCGCGGGCGCGGCCACGTTCTGAATATCACGTCGATGGGCGGCTATATCACCATGCCGGGCATTAGTTACTACTGCGGCAGCAAATTCGCGCTAGAGGGCATTTCGGAAGCGCTCGGCAAAGAGGTCGAGCCATTCGGCATTGCGGTGACGGCCGTTGCGCCTGGCTCGTTTCGCACCGACTGGGCCGGGCGCTCGATGAGGCGAACGCCGCGTTCGATCGCGGCTTACGACGCGATTTTCGACCCGGTCCGCCAGGCGCGCGAGGAAAAGAGCGGCAAGCAGCTTGGGGACCCGCAGAAAGCGGCGCGCGCGATGCTCGCCGCCATCGAAGCGGACCACCCTCCCAGGCATCTCCTGCTCGGCAGCGATGCACTGGGGCTCGTCAGGTCCAAATTGGCGGCGCTGGAAGACGAAATCCGCACCTGGGAGAGTGTGACGGTTTCGACCGACGGTTGAAGCTCGATGGTTGAAGGGCGGGCCCGCCCGGAAGCGGCGGACCCACGTGGGCGATCAGAGGCCGCTGACCGTCTTGACCGTCACCCACTGGCCGTTCTTCACCTGATACACGGTAGACGAACCGTTCTTGAGCGAGCCATTCGGGTTGAACTCGATATGGCCGGTAATGCCGTCGAAGCTGATGCTTTGCAGCTTCGGGCGATAGTCGTCGGGCTTCGTCGAATTGGCCGCCTGCATCGCCTTGATGGCGGCCCACGCCGCGTCGTAGCCGAACGGCGCGTACGAGAGCACGTCCACGCCATACTTCTGCTTGAAGCGGTCGGCGAACTTCGCGCCGACCGGCGTGCTGTCGAGCGGACGGCCGTATTCCCACGCCATGGCGCCTTCCGACACATCGCCCGCGAGCTTCACGAAGTCCACATCCTTCACGCCGCCGCCGCCCACGTACTGCGCCTTGATGCCGAGCTGGGCCATCTGCTTCATGATGCCGGCCGCCTGCGGATTGAGGGCGCCGACGAAAATCAGATCGGGGTTTTTGCTCTTGATGTTCGTGAGCTGCGTCTTGAAGTCCGTCGCCTGGTTCGTCGTGTACTCGCGGTCGACGATGTCGCCGCCGTGCGCTTTCACGGCCTTCACGAATTCGTCCGCTTCGCCCTGGCCGAAGGCCGTGCGGTCGTCGATCACGGCGATGCGCTTGGCCTTGGTCGTCGTGACCGCATAGGCGCCCGCGGTGCCAGCGTTTTGCGCGTCGCTCGAAATCACCATGAAGATGTTCTTGAAGCCGCGGCCGCTGATGACCGGGTTCGTGGCGGCCGGATCGATGTCGGGCAGGCCCGCCTTTTCGTACAGCTCGGAAGCGGGAATGGTCGTGCCCGAGTTGAAGTGGCCGACAACGACCGAAACGCCTTCGTCCACGAGCTTTTGCGCGACTTGCACGCCCACACGCGGGTCGGCCTGATCATCTTCGGCGACAAGCTCGAACGAGACGGGCTGGCCGTTGATTTTGACGCCTTGTGCCTTGGCGTCGTCGAGGGCCATTTTCACGCCGTTTTCCAGGTCTTTGCCGTAACTGGCGTTCGGCCCGGTGAGCGGCGCGGCAAAGCCGATTTTGACAACGGTATCCGCGCGCGAGGCGAGCGGTGCAACAGCGAGAAGTGCTCCAACGGCAACTGCGATAGGGGTAAGAGTCTTCGCAAAACGCATGTTATTTCCTTTGTCGGCAAGCATGGGTTCACTGCTGTGGCGTGCATACCGGCCGGGCTCCCCCGCTTTTCGCGCCTTGCGCGGTCGGGGCGGCGGCCGGTTCACGACTCTCTTGTTCGCGTCGACTACGGGTTGGGCTCCTCCAGAAAGGCGTGGTATCGATCGAACCGCCCCGCACGACGAGCGCCGGGGCGAAACGCTGAAAGCGACTATAGGAAGCCAATATCGCTTCGTCTTGACCATTCGCGACGGTTTCCATGCGCATTTCTGCACAGCCGGTCAAATCGGGGCAATCAGGACAAATACGCCTGCCGGCGCGAAATAAGGCGTAATAGAAATGTAATCGTCATGCGCGCCGGGTCGGGTAGAGTCCCGCCATCACGCGCAATGCAGCACATCAATGACATCACGCCTGTCACGCCGGGAATTCATCAAACTGACGATCGCGCTCGGCACGAGCGCCGCGACGCTCGAAGCGAGCCCCGCCGCTTTGGCGAGCGCCCCGCCTTGCCGCCTCACGCCCGAGCAGGAAGTCGGCCCTTATTGGATCGACGGAGATCTTGTGCGCACGGACGTCCGGGAGGGCAAGCCGGGTGTGCCGTTGACGCTCGACATCGTGCTCGCCGACGCAAGAACGTGCGCGCCGCTCGTGGGCGCCGCGGTCGACATATGGCAATGCGACGCAATGGGCGCTTACTCGGGCTACACGAAAATGGCACTCTCGCCGCCGCCCGATTTCGATCCCAAGGCACCCGGCCGCCCACCCGCGGACTGGCGCGCCGGTCCGCCGCCCGCGCCGCGGCCCACTGACCGCGAGACTTTTCTGCGCGGCATTCAGCATACCGATCGCGCGGGCGTTGTCACGTTCCAGACTATCGTGCCGGGCAACTATCCTGGGCGCACCAATCACATTCATTTCAAGGTCCGCACGGCAAGCGCGTCGCATGTTTCGCATGTCGGCCAGGTGTTCTTTCCCGAGCCGCTGATGGTGACGTTGATGCAACTCGATCCGTATCGCGAGCACGCGATCCAGCGCACCACGCAGGGTGAAGACCCGGTTTTCGTCAATCAGTCCGGCGCAGCGATGATCGCTAGTGCGAGCCCGTTTGCCTTTGAGGGTCGCGTCAATGGTTTTCGCGCACGCGTGAATGCCGTGGTCGATCCCGATGCGCAACCGCAGGCGGTCGAACCGTTTCCGGGGCCGCCGCCGGGCTGAGTGCCCGGGCGCGCTCAGCCCGCAACGACGGCTTCGAACTCCTTCCGATACCGCCGCACGAGCGCCGATGCGGTTTCGCGCAATGCGTCGCAATCGCTCGCCAGCGCATGGGCAACCGCATCGGCCAGGTTCCCCGGGTGTACAACGCCGGGGATGCCCGCTGCTTCCCATGTCTGCACGTAAGCCACATGTTTGCTTCGGCCAAAAGAATAATCAGGATGACTGATATTGACGCGCGGAAGCGCATAGGCCATCGCAACGATACGACCGTGCAGGCTGCTGCCGCAATAAATCCGGCTGCCAGCGATCAACGCGCAAATGTCCCAGACGTTCAGCGAAGCGAACACGCGAACGTGAGCGGCGCGCAGTCGAACCGCAAGCCGCTCATACACTTCGAGCTCATCGTGCCAGGGAGCGGCGCCTGCGCGAAATAGCACAACACCCAGGTCGTGCGCCTGCGCCACGCGTTCGAGCTGGGCGGCTAGCGTATCGAGCGTTGCATCATCGCCGAAGTCGGCGCTGAATTGCACGGCGGCATAGTCGCGCGGGAACGCTTCGCGTAGCGCGAGGTTTGCGGCGTGCCGGCGTATCGTCGCGCCGAACAAAACAGCCGTCATCGTGGCGGGGTCAGGTATCAGGCGGGCACCTTCGATGCCCCGTTGCGCGAGCAGCGCCTGGGTTCGAGAGTCGCGCACGCTCACCGTGTCAGCGGATTGCAGCGCGGCGAGCACGTCGGCGCCCAACTGCGTGTAGCGTGCGTCGAGGTCGACACCGCCTACTGCGTTGAACGAGAGATGATTCACGCGCACGTTGGGCAACGCCGACTTTGAAAGCGCGTACGGCGCGAGTGACGCCACGCCAACATGCCTTTGCGCCCACGCGCGAGTGTCGCGCAGCCATTCGCGTTCCGCGGCAATGAGCGCTGGCACGCGTTGCGGCGGCGCGAGCATCACAGCGGCTTCCCACGCATTGCAGGTCAGCAGCTCGCCGCCCGCGTGAATCACGTTCACGGCGCGGCCGCGCGCAAATGCGGCGACACGCGAGAGCGCGACGGTGTGCGGGCCGCCATCGCCATGCGGGTCTCGCGCGGCGAGCCCGGCGAACAGCCGTTCGTGCCGAGGCAGCATGCGCGCCACCACCTGCGCGATCAGCAGATCGCCGAAGTTGTGCCGGTCGAACGCACCGAAGATCACCGTGGGTGTGGCAGCCATGAGGGCCCCGTACGTGCGTCTGTCCAATGATCGCCAAGAGCGTGCTTTTCCATCTATACGGTGCCATAGCATAAAGCGGCGTGAAAGGAAGTCGCGGCGTGCCGCCCACGCCACCGACATAAGGAAGCCTTAAGCATTCCCGGGGGACACTGTCGGCCTTGCCGACGTGGTTACCATCGTATGAGAACGGTCTACTCCGAACTGAAGAGCGCGCGCCTGCGCCCGACGTCCAGCCGCGTGGCCGTGCTGAAGGTGTTTCATGATGCGCCGCACGAGCATCTGACCGCCGACCAGGTCTTTCGCCGCATTGCAAAAGACGTGGAGCAATGCAGTCTCGCGAGCGTGTATCGCGCGCTTGCCCAGCTGATGGAATCGTCCCTGCTCCACAGCACGTGGGTTGGCGAAACGCGCGTGGTGTACGAGCTTGGCCGTGGCGCGCCGCACGCGCACCTCGTGTGCGAGAGCTGCAAGACCGTGGTCGACATCGACGAGCCCACGCTGCAGGAGCAGCACGCCGCCATTGCCGCGGCGCAGCGCTTTCGCTATACACATTCGAGCCTCGTCGTTTTCGGACTCTGCGCCCAGTGTGCCGCGGCTACATCGTGAACTGGCGCGTTACCGGCGCCAGGCTCAGAGCGTAACGACAATCTTTCCGAACGGCTCGTTCGATTTCAGATAGCAGTGCGCCATGGCGATTTGCTCCAAGGAAAACGCCGTGGCAATCACGGACGTCAGTGCGCCCGCTTCCACGCCATCCAGAATAAACGCTTTGGTGCGATCCAACCAATCAGGATTGCCAATTACCGCGTGTACGAGGTAGCCGCATATCCGCCGCTTGCGCGCAACGAACTTGTCCAGCGCGTGGAGGCCGTGGTGCGCGGTCGCCCCGTGACGGTCGAAGCGATGAACGAGGCCGTTGCGGCGGCCGCCGTTGCGGGAGAGTGCCCCCCACACCTGAAGCTCGACAAGCATCGGCGCAGCCTCGTGCTGCACGGGCTCGTCGCGCAGCGGTTGCGGGGTAATCCGGAGCTAGCTGGGGCTCGATGAGAAACACTGGGTGAGTGCCTGTGTGCGGTCGCGCACATACGCAAGCGGACGCCGTTTGAGTTTCGTGCCGCCCGTGCTTTAAATGATCTGACGAGACGAGCGTCGACGCCGTGTGGCAAGGCAACAGGATTGCAAGGGGAATCACAGCACCATTCGTTCCAGGAATGTGCACGCTATTCGCCGCCGCTCTGATGAAGAAGGTGAGGCCAGCGCGCGAGGTGATACCTGCGACAGCTAACCGCCTGCTTGAAGAAGGTTCATTTCACATTCGAGGCGGAAATGGCTAATCAAAATTCTCCGTTCCATCCCATCATCTACGTCAGAGGCTATGCCATGACGCAGGGGGACATCGACCAAACCGCGGCTGACCCGTTTTGCGGTTACAACGTCGGCTCCACGATATATCGTGCGGTGTCGGATTCAAACAGTGCGCCACGACGGTTCGTATTCGAATCGCCGGTAGTGCGGTTGACAGCGGATTTTCAGTACGGCACCGTCTACTCAGATGGCTACGATATTGTGGACCCCGATTGGATGCCAAACCGCGTTCGAGGTCTACCGCCACGATGCATAGTGATATTTCGCTACTACGATGACGCGTCCCAGCTGCTGGGAACAGGCGTAGTACCCAGCATAGAAACGTCGGCGAAACAGCTCTCGGAGCTTATTCGGAAGGTTAGGGAGAAGCTACTGGAGTCCGGCGGGGTGGCCAATATCAATGACTTCAGATGCTACCTTGTCGCTCACTCGATGGGTGGACTCGTTTGCCGCGCATTTTTGCAAAACGATCCAGATGACATAAGCGACGATCCGCGGCGCCATGTCGCCAAGTTCTTCACCTATGCGACACCACACAACGGCATCGACCTACTAGGATTAAACGTTCCACGGTGGCTTTCGAAGGACGACATAAACAATTTCAACCGCGAGAGAATGGCGGAATACCTCAATGTGAAAAGTGCTTACGCAGCGACAGGACGCGTCGACTGGCTCCCGTCCGGAAGTATCAACCCTGACAACGTGTTTTGTATGGTCGGCACTAATCGTACGGACTATGAGGTCGCGATGGGGGCTTCGAGGACTTTCGCTGGCCATGGAAGCGACGGTCTTGTGCGTATCGAGAACGCTACCCTGCGCAGCTTGAATGCCAAAGGCGAGCCAGGCAGGCCCTGCGCCAAAGCCTTCACTTACCGGTCACATTCAGGGAATTTCGGAATTGTGAATGGGGAGGAATCCTATCAAAATCTGACAAGATTTCTTTTCGGTGATTTTCGTGTTGATATCTGGGCGGATATAACAAATCTTCAATTGCCGTCTGACGTTGTCGCAACGAACAAGCCGGTCAAGGCGCTTTATCAGTTTGAACTGCTCGCGTCGCCTCGCGGAAAACCGTGGTATCTCACGAGGCGAGTGGCCGAGGAGGATTCGGTTGCCTGCCTGACTCACGAAGAATGGCTGAACTCGGGCGGGAATACCTCTGTTTACCTGTCTACAGTATTCCTTGCAAATCTCGCCAAACTGAACCCGAACGACCCGACGTTAGCCTATTCTGTGACCGTCGGCATCAAGGTCCCTGACTACGAAGTCGATGGCCGCATGTGGCTGGCTCAACATTTCGAGGGCGGATATCTATTCCGCAAGACACTGATCCTCCACATAGTGCCGCCAACCGCAGTCACTTCGGGTTGGACAGTTCAATACGAGTGGGCAGCAGAACCGACGATGTCCGGCGGTACCGTTCCAATACCGCCGCTCGTGCCGAATTCGACGAGCCAAGTGACGATCCCGTTTTCGAATCCGGCCAAACCTGGTGTCTCCGGTAATATCCGTTTCGTCCTGAGTCTATGGAACATAGACAGGCAGCAAGAGAAGTAGGTGCTGCAATCGCCGATTCTGTGCGTAGTTCCTTCGCGGTCCGTAAAGCGTGGCGAGGATTGTCGCGTCAACGAGCGAAAGCAGCCATCCGGGCGCGGTCAAATCGGTGCTTTTGATTGTCAGGGCTCTTTGCTTTCTTTGCCTGGCAAGTCGTATGTTCTGGCTATCGAAGTCTTATTCTCGGGCTTCCGGCCTGACGAATCTCTGTGTACGGATTCAGGACGGTACCCCCCCAATCGGTAGCCGAATCTGGCCGACTACTGAGCGACACGGTGCGCACGGCGACACGAACTGGCCACGTAGTTTAGCGCCAGGGCACGCCGCGCTCAGAGGAAGTTCCTGATCAGCATCGTCACCCACCGCCAGGCACCGCCGCAGCCGGCGGCCCGGCAGCGCGCATCGGGATCCGCCAGAAGGCGGCTATTGGCGTCGCTCACCGAGCTTGAGTTGCGCAGGTAGTACGCCACGCTGTCCTGCAAGGGATCGAGCCCGTCCTCAGGGATATCTATCCACAGGCCGTTTTCGGTATTCAAGCGGGCCGACAGCGAATCGAAATTAAAGCTGCCGAGGTAGTAGCGATGGCTGTCGATGAGGACCAGCTTGGCGTGCATCATGCGGCTGTCACGGTCGGAATACTCGCGCACCTCGATCCCGGCATTCACCAAGCCGGGCAGATCGTCGGCATAGGCACGACCGACTGCGGGGAATTCCTGCGTGATGCTCGCCAGCGAGGCGCTCACCAGGATCACGTGGACACCTTCGCGCTGCTTGCGCTCAAGCGCCTCGCGCAGTTCCGGCACCAGGATCAGGTAGGGGTTGATGATCAGGATCTCGTGCTGCGCCAAATCGAACGCTTGCAGCATGTCCTGCAGCGTGCCTGGCGAGCGCTTGTCGGGCCAGTCGTGGACATAGCGTAGGCGCTCGCAGGCGATCGGCATCCAGGCAGGATCAAAATCCGCCCCGGAAGCGGGCGCGGCGGCGGGATCATCGGGCGTATCGGAAGCCGTTGGTGTATCGGTAGCGGCCAGGTCCGTCGCTTGGGCTGCACCGTCGAGCGGTGCCAGCAGCCATTCGCGCCAATAGTGGATGCGCGCCGGGTCCAGCGTCGCGTAACCCTGCGAGGTGCGATAAGGACTGGCGATTTCGAGGAATTTTTCCGGCTCGGGGCGAACCGCTTCCGGGCTATCCCAGAACAAGGCGAAATGCTGATACATGGCGTGCAGGGACGAAGTGTCCTGGCCGGCATTGCCCGACACGATCAGATCGCGCTCGCTGAGCCAGTTGCGGAAGCTCGCATCCCAGATCGAGGTACTGCCGATCACTGCCGTGTCGCCAACCAGGAACAGCTTGTCGTGCATGCGATGCGAAATCTCGATGAGATCTGATCGTGGATGGAAGATGCGCAGTTCGATGCCGGGAGCCACCTCGTGCAGGGCGACGATGAGTTCGTTCTCGAACGCGAAGTGCGGCTCGGGGCCGATGCCGTCGATCAGCAGCTTGACCGACACGCCGCGGCGCGCGGCCTCGACCAGATGACGCAACAGCAGGCCGCCGGTCTGATCGATTTCGAAGATGTAGGCGAGGACGCGGATCGGCTCGGTCGCCGTGGCGCGGTCGACCAGCGCGATTCGCGACTGCATCAACTGACCGTCGTCAAGACTGGCGACCAGGTCGACACATTGCGCGTGGCCGTGCAGAGAAGTGGCAAGCACGCATGCCGGAATGAGCGCCAGGCTTCTTCTTGCGGTCATGATGTTGCGAACTGGTTCGATGTGTCTCGCGAATCTGGCTGCACTTGAAGCACTCAGTGGACAGGACGTCAACGCAGTTGAAAAAATAGCTTTCCAGAAGATCCGATTGTCGCCGATCTGTGAGCACTGTTCCAACGACCGCACATGGCCGGTTTCGCCCGCTGAGCTATGGCGCCGCAAATATGCCGTTGATTGACTGCGGTCTGGAACGGTCCGCCCGGAGGGGGGCGGGCAACGCACTTCGTGATTGGTCGCTCATCAATGAAGGCAGACAAACAGCTGCGACTTCAGGTAAATGCCGGCTGGCTTTTGACGCTCGGGCGTTCGCGCATTCTTGCGTACCAGGCGAGAAGGGATTCGCACTCTGCGGGCACCGGCAGCTTCACGATGGACGCAAAGACCAGGCCGCCGATGACGGTGATGTCGGCCATCGAGAACGCATCCCCGGCGACAAACGGCTGCTTTCTCAGGACGTCATTGAAGTACCGCATGCCCCTCAGGGCTTTGTCGCGCTGACGAAACCCCCATTCGGCGTTTTGATAGCGCTCGACTTCGGGCCCGAGTCCAGGCGTGGCGTGGTGGAAATAGACACTGATGGCGTCGAGCAACTCCAGTTCGGCGCGCTTGCTCATCATGTGGATCACGCCCTTCTCGAGCGGTGTTTTGCCGGTCAGCGTGGGTGCACCATCGAGCGTATCGAGGTATTCGGTAATCGCGGTGCATTCGGCGATGCAGGTTCCGTCATTGAGTTCGAGGACCGGCAGCGTGCCTGAGTAGTTCTTCCCTGAGATGAATTCGGGCCGTTTGTGCTCCCCTCTGTAGAGATCGACCATGACGAACTCGACACGCGATTGCAGATTCTTTTCGGCCAAAGCGATACGCACGCGTGTTGGGTAGGGTCCCGTGGGGAAATCGTAAATCGTCATGATCGGGAGTTTGGTTGAATCGGAATTAACGATGCCTGATGTCATGCTTACCTCTACGGGTGGCGGGTACTCGAAATCGAAGGAATTGGGGGAGCATGTCCAGTTGCCCTACCTAACGTTCGTTAGGTTTAACATAAGGGGTATAATTCGCGATGTCAACAGTCATCCCAGTTTGCGGAGGCGGTCGTAGTGAAGAACGATTCAGGTTTGAGCTCGAGGGAACGAATCCTGGTGGCCGCCACAAAGATTGCGCAAGCGCACGGCTACAACGGCCTGAATTTTCGTGATCTTGCGGAAGCTGTCGGCATCAAGGCCGCGAGCATCTACCATCACTTCGCAAGCAAGTCCGATCTCGGAGCAGCGGTAGCGAGGCGCTATTGGGAGGACTCGGAAGCCACGCTGAATGCACTTTTGGCCGAATCCGCAGACCCGGTCGACTGTCTGCGCCGCTACCCAGAAACGTTTCGCAACGCGCTGAAGAGCGGCAATCGGATCTGCCTCTGCAGTTTCATGGCTGCCGAATCTGATGACTTGCCGGAAGCGGTGACGAAAGAGGTTCGAGCCTTTGCAGATGTGAATGTTGCGTGGTTGAGCAAGGTGTTATCCGCCACGGCCATTGCCAGCGCCGAGGAGCGCGAGGGACGCGCGCGAGCAATCTTCGCAGCCGTCGCCGGCGCTCAACTCATCGCCAGAAGTCGCGGGGATATCGCCGTCTATGACGGGTTAATTGAAAGCTACCGTATTGCTGGTCTTTTGCCGGCATAGCAGTAGAAAAAAGTCGGTACGGCGCCTGGTGGCCTCCAAGGCGCAGGGGCCGGATGGGCGAAGCGGGCGATCTCGTCGCAGCGGTGCCATTTCCGCCGACTGACGATTCGCGATATATGTTGGGAGCGGCGCAGGTGGCCGACGGCAGCGTCGCGCTGCTCTTATGTCCTTCCCACGAGCCCCTATTGGTGATCGCACATGTACAGCTATCCGAAAATCGAACAGTCTGATCTGCCGCCGGCCTCGCAGTTGAGTTCGTCGTACGGCCGGGCCGATTTCGCGGACGCGTTCTCCGTGGATCTGCCAGAAAGAGCCTGCTACGACGTAGAGGCGCTGGCACGACACGTCTTTGCCGACCAGCCCGCATGGATTGCGATGCTGCTGGGAATCCGGGACACGCTCGTGCGGCCTCTCGGCTTGAAGACAACCGTTGACTTCAAGCAGAAAGGAGGGGACAGGATCAGCCTGTTTCACGTATTCGAACGATCGGATAACGAGATCGTTCTCGGCGAGGATGACACGCATCTGGATTTCCGCGTGTCGGTCCTCGTGCAGCCGTCATCGCACAGTCGATCCCGCCTCACAGTGACGACGCTCGTTTTCTACAATCGTCCGCTGGGCCGAGCCTACATTACGCTCATCGCACCTTTTCATCGGGCAGTCGTCCGAGCCTCGCTTCATCGAGCGCAGCAGCTAGGTTGGCCCAATGCATAACAGTGGTCCGCGATGCTTTCGCCGCATCCGGCACCGACTGCCGTCGCTGTTGATTTGGACTGCTTGAATTCCAAAGTATCGAAGAGGGCATCAACGGCCCAAACATGCGTAACCGACGTTTGAGCGACCCCCCGCCATTCAGCCCTGCATGCTTTACCGGCTGCTTTGCGAATTAGACCGGCCTTCGGCTTTTCGTCAAGATTGACACGCTGAGTTCGGCTCTGTCAGCGATTTGCACGAATAACATACTCCAGACCGGTTGCGTGTCCTGTTTGAAGCGCCTGTTATTTGTCTGGCCAGCTCCGGGGAGGAAGGCCGCACACCAGCTCATTTCGAGCAAATCCTGATAGAAGTTTTCGAATGCCAGTCCACGCGCATGAAGCACATTACTCAGGTCGCACGGCAATTCGCAGGCCGCTCAATAGGTGTCTCCCTCACGTGCATGTAGCCTGCCAGGCACCTTCACCCTGTTCGATGCCGGCATTCAGCGGGGATGGGACCAAAGACCTATGGATTGGATGACGTGCTTGTGCCAAGCTGGATTCTGGCGTCTTCCGAGTGCAGGTTTGACGCTCTGTCGGCAACCCTTCGTGGATTGCGAAAAGCCTGGAGTTGACTGCAACCAACACGCTTTCAAGAACGTCAACAAGCGCTCAAGGAAGACATGGTCATGCATACGATTGCTCGACTATCGAGCGTCCTGCCGTGGCTATCTTTGGCATCTGCGGCAGCAGCTCAGCAACCGATCTTCTATCCCTCCGTTTCTCAATGAAGTCACCAGCGACGGCACAGTTACCTTGCGCGTTACCGCTTGGCACCTGATTTCAATCGCAGAAGACAACGGATCGAATTTGGAACCGCACTCGACTCTCCGATACAAAAAGCGAGTTGCAATGGAGTCGGTGCATTGGTGGGTTGTTAATTTGAATTGGAGTACGTCATGTCAAAAATTGTACCAGCGCTGACCGCAATTTCCGGATTGGCGATCCTCGTGGCATGCACGACTGATGGTTCCATGAGCAACAGCGCCGCGCCGACATCAACCGCGGCTCAAACGTCGGGCGCCGTGCCGCAGATGCAGGGCAACAGCGCGACACGTGTCCTGGATGCGGACTCCCGTGCGGCTTTGTCTAGCCTCGCCTCAACCCACCCACAGATGGACTCCCTGGCGCACAAGGCGAAAGCAGTTTTGATATTTCCGAGTGTGGTAAGGGCAGGATTTCTTGCCGGCGTTTCGCATGGAAGCGGCGAATTAATCGAGAGTGGCAAGGTCACGGGGTATTACGCTACGACCTCGGTGTCTTACGGCTTCCAGGCAGGCGCACAGCAATACGCGTACGTCATGCTTTTCATGACCGATGCCGCACTGAATAGCCTGAAGACAAGCGGTGAATTCGAGGTCGGTGTTGGACCAACGGTAGTCGTGGTCGATGAGGGAACCGCCAAGAATCTCAACACCGAGACAGCGAAGTCGGACGTCTATGCAATGATTTTCAATCAGCAAGGCTTGATGGCCGGAACAGCGCTACGCGGAACCAAGATTTCTCGTGTCAGTCCGTGACAGATGGGCAGGCGAAGAGATCGCCACGATCTTTGGTCAGCCTCCAGGGAGGCACGGCATTGATCAAGTGCTTGAATATCGGACCAAAGTCCGATTGTGCTTCACCCCGGTGGTGTGCAGACTTGACCAAAGGTGGCCACGGCGGCGTGTGGACTCGCAATCCGCTGACAACTGGCAAGAGCGAGCCGGCGCCAATTTCCGCACCGCTTGCGACCTGTTGACCCCCGCTCCCGTTGACATGAACGCGGACCTCGGTGCCTCAAAGCTGGAGGCCTGCCGTAGAGATATCTACAGTCGTTTGGAATTCGTAAGGAATCTAGCGGATCGAATCAAACCCGGATTGCCTGCTCGCAGTGCTGTGCAAACGTATTATTTGCGAAAACGTCGGAATGTCATGGCCCGAACAAAACGTCGATTGTCAGGTTCAAGCGTTCTATCGACGGTATGAATTTCGCGGTGCCGCAAGTTGTGAGTCCAAATATTGATTCGTATTACGAAGTGTGTGGACGAAGGGGCCACAATGACTCACGGGAAACTCGTGGCCTGTCACGAATGCGATCTCCTGCAGCGCGAGGTGGCCGTGCCGGAGGGGGGCGCCTTGCGCTGCAAGCGTTGCCGGGCCCAGTTGTACCGCGAGGTTCCCAACAGCCTCGACCGCGCACTCGCGTTTTCTCTTGCCGCCGTTGTGCTTTTCGCGGTTTCGAACGTGTACCCGATAGTCGGTCTGTCGGTGAGCGGGACGGTCGTTGAGACAACGTTGCTGGGCTCAGTGAACGTGCTGTACCACGACGGAAAATGGCCAATTGCGGGCCTCGTGTTTGCGACCACGGTCCTGATGCCGATTTTGCAGACCGTGAGCATGCTGTGGCTACTGATACCCTTGAAGTTTGACCGTGCGCCGTGGGGCGGCCCAGCCATATTCCGGTTGTGCCACCTTTGCCAGCCGTGGGGAATGACCGAAGTGCTGATCCTCGGCTTGCTGGTCGCGCTCGTGAAGCTGTCTGCGATCGCAGGCGTGGTCGTGGGCCCGGCGCTGTGGTCGTTCGGAACCCTGATGTTCGTCCTGGCGGCGGCTGGCTCGGCCTTCGATACGCGCAACCTGTGGTCGCGCGTCGCCGTCGTCGAGCACAGGAACGCGGAGCCGGATCTCGACGAAGCGCCGCTGCAAGGGGCGGTGACTGCGGCTCGGTGTGGTCTCGCCCTCTGTCACGACTGCGGACTGCTCGCACGCGCACAGGTCGACGCCCACACGCTCCATTGTCCGCGCTGTGGCGCTGCGATGCACCTGCGCAAGCCTGCAAGCCTGTCGCGCACATGGGCCTACCTGATCGCTGCGATGGTGATGTACATCCCGGCGAACGTACTGCCCGTGATGTACACGAACTCGCTCTTCGGGACCGAGAACGACACGATCCTGTCCGGTGTTGTCTACCTGTGGACATCGGGGTCGTGGCCGCTTGCTATCGTTGTGTTCATCGCGAGTATCGCTGTGCCAATGCTCAAGATCCTGGCGCTTGGCTACCTGACGATCTCCACACAGATGCACTCGCGCTGGTACGCCGCCGAGCGCACACGGATCTACAGGATGGTCGAGTTCGTGGGGCGCTGGTCGATGCTCGACATCTACGTGATCACGATGCTTGTCGCGCTCGTGCAGTTCCAGGCGCTTGCGACGATTCAGGCCGGTAATGCGGCAATCGCATTCGGTGCTGTTGTGGTGCTCACGATGTTTGCGGCGATGGCGTTCGATCCACGTCTGATCTGGGACGAAGTGGAGTGAGATCATGCCCGGGCCGGAGAAAAAGCCTGATTTTCCCAACGCGGATGCGGCGCCGCGGTCGCGCTGGCGTCTGCAGGTCGTATGGCTCGTCCCCATACTCGCGGTCCTGATTGGCGGGTGGCTTGCCGTCAAGGCAGTGATCGAAAAGGGCCCCGCGATTACGATCAGCTTCATTACGGCAGATGGTCTCGAAGCGGGAAAAACGAAGATCAAGTTCAAGAACGTCGACATTGGACTCGTTAAGACCGTCACGCTCACGCCCGACCACGAGCGCATTGTTGCGACCGCCGACATCAATAAAAACGCGACTGACATGCTGGTCGACAGCACGCGTTTCTGGGTGGTGCGCCCGCGCATATCGGGCGGAACGGTGTCCGGAATCGGGACGCTCCTGTCCGGCTCTTACGTTGAAATGGACGTTGGGAAATCGAAAAAAGAGCGTCGCGACTTCGTCGGCCTGGAGGTGCCGCCCGCGATCGCGAGTAATGCGCCGGGGAGCGAATTCATCCTCAAAAGCACGAATATGGGATCGCTCGACGTCGGTACACCGGTTTATTTCCGGCGGCTGCAGGTCGGGCAGATATCCGGCTTCAAGCTCGACCCTGATGGACACGGTGTGACGCTGCGGGTTTTCATCAACGCGCCGTACGACAAGTTTGTTCTTTCGGACACGCGCTTCTGGCATGCGAGCGGTGTCGACGTGGCAGTCAGCTCGAGCGGCATCCAGGTCAATACGCAGTCGCTCGTGTCGATCATGATTGGCGGCGTGGCATTCGAGTCGCCGCCGAGCGCGCTCGATGGGCCGGCCGCTGCGAACGAATCGACCTTCACGCTGTTTCCGGATCGGGCTGATGCGATGAAGGCGCACTATCATATCGTCGTGAAGTACGTTGCCGACTTCACTGAGTCGGTCAGGGGATTGATCGTGGGGGCGCCGGTAGACTTCCGCGGCATTGTCGTGGGCGAAGTGACAGCGATCTATACACGTTTTGATCCCAAGACCGAGAAGTTCAGCATTCCGGTGGAAATAGATCTCTATCCGGAACTGTTCACGTCCCGCTATGAGACGAACGGCGGGGGCCGCGTGAGCAACGATCCGCACGCACTGGCGGATCGCCTCGTTGCGAAGGGACTGCGTCTTCAGCTTAGAACGGGCAATTTGCTGACCGGGCAGCTATACATGGCCGCCGACTTCTTCCCGGACGCGCCAAAAGCCACCGTCGACTGGACGTCATCGCCACCGACACTTCCAACGATCCCCGGCAACCTGCAGAGGTTGCAGGAGAACATCACGCAACTCGTGGCGAAGCTAAACACGATCCCGATGCAAGCGATTGGCAACAACACGCGAGCGACACTGGCGAGCGCGAAGACGCTGCTCGACGATCTCGACACCATGATCGTCCCGCAGGCTCAGGGCACGCTCGCCGCGGCGCACACCGCGCTCGACTCCGCCAACAACGCATTGCAGCCGGATTCCGCCCTTCAGCAGAACGCGACGGACATGATTCAGGAGCTGTCGCGCACAGCTACGGCCTTCCGCACGCTGGCCGATTATCTGGAGCGGCATCCGGAGGCTTTGATTCGCGGCAAGCAGCAGGAGCACCGCCCGTGACCCGCGCACCAGCATCCCTCATTGTCGCCTTGTTGGCCATCTTGCTGGGCGGCTGCAGCAGTTCGCCGGTGTCCAGTTTCTACCGGTTGAAGCCGGACGCGAATCTCACCGTCTTGAGCACTGCGGTGCCGCTCTTTGTTGTGGTCAACCCGGTCACGATTCCGGCGCTGGTTGACCGACCGCAGATCGTCATCAGTCTCGCCGACAACCAGGTGTGGCCTGACGAGTTTCAACGCTGGGCGGAGCCGCTCAAAGGCAACATCCAGCGGACGATCGCCGGAGACCTCGCGGTGCTGCTTGGCTCCGAGCATGTGAGCGTGTATGCATCGGATTCAGGTGGCTTGCCTGCGTGGCGCGTGCGCGTCGACATCATGCAGTTCGATTCGGTGCTGTCGGGCATGGCAACTGTCGATGCTCAGTGGACAATCTGGTCTCCTGGTAATGCGGCGCCCATCGTCGGGCACACGGTCGCGCGCGAGCCTGTGCAAGGGCAGGCTTACGACGCGCTTGTCGCCGCCCATGATCGTGCGTTGGGCATAGTCAGCCGGGACGTTGCAGCGGCAATCCTGAAGAACCTGCCGGCGTCAGGCAGCAGTGCTCACAATTGATACACGGCGCCGCATTGGATCGAGGCCGCTGTTTGCCCTGGCATGAACGCTGTGCCAACTCAGATTGCGGCAGCGTATGAAGGACGCTGAACATGAAACCCTCAAAGAAGGCATGGCGACTTCAGGGGATTGACCCGCGCAGGAGTCTGAGAGCCCCCCGCGCTGCTGCCGTCGCCGGCATCCTGTTTTCTGTCTTACTGATTACCGGCCTTCTGCTGTTGCGGCGTTCTGTTCCGGTTGGTCCAATGGAAGCGGGCCAGTGGCTTCGAGAAAGTTCAGGTCAGGTGGCTGTTGCGCTCAACATGGTGCCGTTTGCTGGCATTGCCTTTCTCTGGTTCATTGGCGTGCTGCGGGATCGCCTCGGCGATCGCGAGGATCGCTTCTTTGCTACGGTGTTCATGGGGAGTGGCCTCCTGTTCCTGGCGATGCTGTTCGCCGCTGCCGCGTTCGTCGGTGGAATTGTGGCCACGTATCGCATCGGGTTCGATCGGCTTCCCGGCTCGGCCACGTTCACTGTCGCGCGCGAGTTTGCCAACGAAACCATGAATATTTACGCGGTCCGAATGGCCGCAGTATTCACAGCGAGCACCAGTACACTTGCCCTTCGCACAGGCTTTGTTTCGCGCTGGATTGCGTTTGCTGGATATGCCACCGCGTGCGCGCTGCTCGTTGCCGGCCACTATATCGATTGGATCGTGCTTGTTTTCCCGATCTGGATTCTCCTTCTCAGTCTCCACATCCTGGTCGACAATTTCGGCGTATCACAGAAGGTCGGCGCAAGTGGTCCTGACACGAAGGTCGACGATTGATTTGTTGATCCGCCGGAACACTGGCGGTGGACTTTGGCAACTGACCCGGGCGCATTGAATGGCCGAACTGTAGCCGAAGGCAGCGTGGTGACGGGAGCCTGGGAAGGGTCACACTCTGCGCCTCCGGCTCTGCGCTTCCTCTAGCAGGTTGGCAGGGTGCGCGAGATCGATATGAGCAGTACTGCTTATAAAGAAAGGTTGTAGCGTTGATCGGCGGCGGCCCGATCGGCTCGCCGAGCGAACGTAATCTGTCCTCTTACGATCGTATGAATCAGTTCGATGACCACTCTATGCCACTGGAAATTGCCAGTCTTCTGTTCGCTAACCTCCTGCATCGGTCGCTTCATTGGCCTTCGTTGACCATACGACCTACACTCCTTTAGGGGCCGGCGTGCGTTTTGGCAGAGTCTTTGGAGACCGCCATGAAGATGGTTTTGCTAGTGGTTTGCTTAATGATCAGTTCAAGCGCATTTGCGGAGTGCGCGACGAATTCGCGTGGCGAAACCGCCTGTGGCAACGGGGCAACAGCGGGCGGCTATAACCGGAGCACAGGCACCGCCTGGACATCCCAAACCAACCAGAACGGTGTCCGGACGACCCAAACCAATCGTGGTGGCGAGTCGAAGACGGAAAACGGAAAAGGCGTGGTGCGCGGGCCCGGTGGCAAGACCTGTTATCGGACAGCGAACAGCCACGGTTGTAACTGACAGCACTTGTCTCATCAATGAGTGCACAGGGGGTACTTCTACCTTGACTCGCACGGCGCCAAGGCGCCAACCCATCGGCAGCGGCGAATCACTTCAACTTCACACCTCACGCATCGCGCGTATTTCTGCCTTTGTCCTCAACAAACCTGGAGCGGCCGATGAGGAACAAAAATTCCGCTATGGGTGTGAAAGACTACATGCTGCGCTATGCGCGCGAGTTGGCCGACTCTGGTCGATACGCCGACTGGCGAGCGATTGAAGAGCCACTGCGGCACAGGTACGGCGTTGAGCAGGCTGACCGCCTGCTCAACGATGCCTCACTCCGAGGCGAACTCGACCAGCGCTGTCAATGTGCAGCACATACCGGCGATGGCGTCCAGCAGATCCGGCATTGAAGTGCGTGACGCCCGGTGCGCTCACTCTCGCTGAATTTGCCGACAACAGATATCCACCCACGTACCACCTGCGCGGCGATGCGCTACTGGACGCGCTTGCGTCCGAAGCTTTCGATTGTGTGCGCGTTCGGCACAGCGTCCTCGCCGCGAATGGCCGAGGTGTGCGAAGCGGGCTATCAGACCAAAGTCTCATTGTTTTTGCCCTGGACGGCTAGCAGACTTGTCGAGGACGGGCGCCCAGACCATGCGGCGACGAACCATGGGCGACGCCGGCGGCTCTTTCGAGCACGCCACATGAGCAAGAATTCCGCCAGCGCATAAAAGGCATTCTGGTCTTTGCGTAAATGATTGGGGCGGGATTCATCGCGGGTGTGACACCCGGTGTGGGCATTGTGTGCCGGAACGGCGGGTCTGCCGGGCCCGTATTATCCCGGCCGGCGCCTCTTCGAGTGGTCCGGAAGAATCCTTATTGATTCGGATCGCGAACAGTATGCGGGCAACGAAGAAGTGACCATGGCGCGCGCGCACCGAGGCGATGCGCGGGTCCGGCGCATTGCGGGAGGCCATTCATGAGTGGACCGTTCTTTCTCGGGCATCGACCGTTACCTCAGGTTTCGGCACGCCGAAACCGCTTCCCACTGGTCCTCGTCGCTGTTGCGCTGATTCTCCTCGCTGGTTGCAAGAAGGCATCCGGGCCTCCGGCGCTCGGTGCGCCTGAAGTCACGGTGATGACGGTCGTGGCTCAAGACACCCCTGTCGACCTCGAGTTCACCGCGCAAACACAGAGTTCGCGTGAAGTCGAGATTCGTGCGCGTGTGGACGGCTTTCTCGACCGGCGGATGTACACCGAAGGCGATAAGGTGAGGGCCGGTCAGGTTTTGTTTCTGATGGACCCGAAGCCGTTTCAGGCCTCGCTGCAGACGGCGCGGGGCGAACTTGCGCAGCAGGAGGCGCGGCTCACGGTCGCGCAGCAGAATCTCGCGCGGGTCAAGCCGCTTGCGGCGCAGCAGGCATTGAGCCAGAAGGATCTCGACGACGCAATCGGCAACGAGAAGCAGGCGCGAGCCGCGGTGATCTCAGCGCAAGGGCAGGTGGAGACGGCGGAACTCAATCTCGGCTACACGACGATCAAGTCGCCTCTGGATGGCCTCGCGAGCTATGCAAGGCAGCAAGATGGCAGCTATCTGATCGCGAATTCATCGGGTCTCCTCACCTTCGTCTATCAGCTCGATCCGATCTGGGTGAACTTCAGCATTTCCGAAAACGAAATGCTCAAATTTCAGGACCAGATTTCGGCAGGCAAGCTGCTTTTTCCGCCCCACAGTGAGTTCGTCGTGGCAGTGGAACTCGCCGATGGCACGGAATTTCCGCAGCACGGCACTATCAGCTTTGCGAATCCGGCGTTCAGCACCGACACGGGCACTTTCCTCGTGCGCGCCTCGCTAGCGAACCCGAAGGGTACATTGCGGCCGGGTCAGTTCGTGCGTGCGCGCGTGTCGGGCGCCGTGCGGCCGAACGCAATTCTCGTGCCGCAACGGGCAGTGCTGCAGGGCGCGAAGAGCCACTTCGTGTGGGTCGTCGACAATCAGTCGAAGGCCCGTCAGCGCGTGGTCGAAGTCGGTGACTGGAACGGCGACAACTGGTTCATCAACGATGGGCTGAAGGCTGGTGAGCGCATTGTGGTGGATGGTGCAATTCGCGTCGTGCCCGAGGTGCCGCTCAAGATTGCCGGAACGCTCCCCTCGACGCAGAGCGGCGGAAAAACGATCGTCGAGAAGGGCGGTGCGTCGGCGCCGCAGGTGAGCGCAGGCGCGCGCGCGATAGCGCCTGCGGCAACCAGCGGCGCGTCGCAGTAAGGGGCGACTCGATGAACATCTCGCACTTCTGCATTGAGCGGCCCATCTTCGCGTCCGTCATCTCGATCGTGATCACGCTCGGTGGTGCATTGACGTTGTTCTCGCTGCCCATCGCGCAGTATCCGGACGTCACACCGCCGCAGATCACCGTCTCCGCGACCTACCCGGGCGCCAGCGCGGACGTCGTGGCGAACAACGTCGCAGCGCCGGTCGAGCAACAGGTCAACGGCGCGGACAACATGATCTACATGTATTCGTCCGGGTCGTCGACCGGCAACTACACGCTCAATGTCTTCTTCGGGATCGGCACCAATCCGGAGTTGGCCCAGGTCGACGTGCAGAACCGCGTGAACCTCGCGCTCCCTCAGTTGCCGCAGCAGGTGCAGTCGCAGGGCGTGCAGGTCCAGAAGAAGTCGAACGCCTTCATGATGGTGATCGCAATCTATTCGCCGGACGAGCGTTTCGATCCGACCTATATTGCGAACTACGCGAACGTCTACGTGCTCGACACGATCAAGCGCATTCCCGGTGCAAACCAGTCGTCAATATTTGGCACTCCAGATTACGCGATGCGGATCTGGCTGAAGCCCGATCGCATGGCGCAACTCGGGATCACCGCCGGGGACGTGCAGAATGCCGTGCGCGCCCAGAACCAGCAATTCGCGGTCGGCACCGTCGGCCAGGCGCCAACCGGCAACCCGGTCGAGCAGTCATTCGCGGTGACGACCACCGGGCGGCTCGCCACGCCCGCCGAGTTCGACAACGTCATCATCCGCGCAGCGAGCACCGGCGCGGCGATCGTCCGCCTGAAAGACATCGGCCGGGCCGAGCTGGGCCAGAAGAGCTATTCGAACCGCACCACGTACCAGGGCAAGCCTGCGACGATCATCGCGGTTTACCAGCAGCCGGGTGCGAACGCACTCGACGTCTCGAAGCAGGTACGCGAGACGCTCGCGGACCTCAAGACGGCATTTCCGGAGGGGCTCGACTATCAGGTCGCGATGGACACGACGGAATTCACGCGTGCGTCGATCGCCGACGTGATCCACACGTTCTTCGAGGCGCTTGTTCTGGTGGTGATCGTCGTGTTCGTGTTCCTGCAGAGCCTGCGCGCGACGCTCATTCCGGTGCTGGCCGTACCGGTGTCGATCGTCGGCACCGCAATGGGCATGGCGGCACTGGGCTTTTCGATCAACATGCTGACGTTGTTCGGCATGGTGCTCGCCATCGGCATCGTCGTGGACGATGCGATCGTCGTGATCGAAAACGTCGAACGCAACATGACCGTTTTCAAGCTCAGTCCGAAAGACGCGGCCAAGCGAGCGATGGACGAGGTGTCGGGCCCGGTCATCGCGATCGTGCTCGTCATGTGCGCCGTGTTCGTGCCGGTTGCGTTCCTCGGCGGGATCACGGGGCAGTTGTACAAACAGTTCGCTATTACGATCGCGATTTCGGTGGTGTTCTCGGGTATCGTTGCGCTCACGCTGTCCCCGGCGCTTGCCGCCATTCTGCTCAAGCCCACGCATCATGAGAAAAAAGGCTTCTTCAAGTGGTTCGACCATCAGTTCGAGCGGATGACGGCCGGCTACGGGCGCGCCGTGCAGTTCATCATCCGGCGTTACGTGTTGGGGCTCATCGTTTTCGGCGTCGTGATCGCGCTCGCGGTCCTGATGGGCAAGTCGATCCCGGGCGCCTTTCTGCCGCCCGAGGACCAGGGCTATCTGCTCGGCGCGATCATCATGCCCGACGCGGCGAGCCTCGACCGTACCGCGGACGTGGGCGACAAGGTCACCGACTATTTCATGAAGCAGGCCGCGGTCAGCAGCATCACGATCGTGAACGGCTACAGCTTGCTCGATAGTCAGAACAAGAATAACGCGGGCACGTTCTTCGTCGGCCTGAGGGGTTTCGACGAGCGATACAAGTTTTCGAACATCAGGGAGCAAAACGCGCGCGCCGTGCTGATCAAGGCTTACGAGACGCTCTCGAAGATTCAGGAGGGCATCGTCGTGCCGGTGAATCCACCGTCGATTCCAGGCCTCGGTACGACGGGCGGCAGCGAGATGTGGATCGAAAGCCACGGAGAGGGCTCTATTCAGCAGCTCGCGGGTGTCGTGCAGGACTTCATTGCGAAGGCGAAGGCGCGCCCCGAACTGACCGGCGTGACCACGACGTTCAACGCGAGTTCGCAGCAGTTGCTCGTGAACGTCGATCGCGACCAGGCGGAGACGCTCGGCGTGCCGGTCGAAGAGGTGTACAGCGCGATGCAGACGATGTTCGGCTCGCTTTACGTGTCGCAGTTCAACAAGGACGCGCGGCTCTGGCAGGTGATCGTCCAGGCCGATCCGCGCTACCGTCTCACGCCCGCCGACCTCGACCAGATCTACGTACGCAGCCGCTCGAACAATATGGTGCCGATCAAGGCGGTGATGACCTACAAGTACGTCACGGGTCCCGACCTGATCACGCGCTTCAACAACTTCCCGGCGGTGAAGATCACGGCGAACGCGGCGCCCGGTTACAGCTCTGGCCAGGTGATCGAGACCTTGAAGGAACTCGCCGCGCAGATGCCGCCGGGTTACGCCGTTGGGTGGAGCGGCGAGGCGTTCGAGGAGATCAAGTCGGGCTCGACAGGCGGGCTCGTGTTCGTGTTCGGGATCATCATGGTGTTCCTGATTCTCGCCGCGCAATACGAGAAGTGGTCGCTGCCGGTCGGCGTGCTCATGGCGGTGCCGTTTGCCCTTTTTGGCGCGCTGCTCGCGATCCTGCTGCGCGGCCTGAACAACGACGTGTACTTCCAGATCGGGCTGACCATGCTGATTGCGCTCGCCGCGAAGAACGCGATCCTGATCTTCGAGTTTGCGGTCTTGAACCGCGAGCAAGGCAAGTCGCCGTACGACGCTGCGCTGACCGCCGCGGAAGAGCGCCTGCGGCCGATCGTGATGACTTCGCTGGCGTTCATCCTCGGGTGTGTGCCGCTCGCCATTGCGCTGGGCGCCTCGCAAAACAGCCGCCATTCGATCGGCACTGGCGTGATCGGCGGGATGTTGGGTGCGACCGCGATCGCCGTGTTCTTCATTCCGATGTTCTACTGGGGCATCGAGTCGCTCGGCTCGCGCAAGGGCGGCGGCAAGGACACACCCGTGCCTGGCGGCGGAACGCCACCGCCCGCGTCCGGTGGCTCCGGCTCACCGACCGTCACGCCGTCCGCGCGGCATGAGGACGACTGACATGCGCGCCGCAGCCTTCGTGCGCTTTGCCGCGCCAGTCCTGCTCATCGGCTTGCTGAACGGCTGTCTGCTCGGCCCCAACTACGAACGGCCGAAAGTGGACGTGCCGGCAACGTACCGGTTTGCGTACCCGGACGTGGCCGACGTCGTCAACACCACGTGGTGGGAACAGTTCGAAGATCCGGTGCTGAACGACCTCGTGAAGACCGCGCTGGAAAACAACCTCAACGTGAAGCAGGCGGCCGCGCGAGTCGACGAGTTCATGGGCCAGTTCGTGAGCACGCGCTCGGCACTCTTCCCGCAGGCGAGCGTCGGTTTCAGCGCGGCGCGAGAGCGCGCTTCGCAGGACGGGCCGACGCCGATACCGGCGGGCGTTTCGCCAGTATTCAACGAGTTCCAGCCGAGCGTGTCGGCCTTCTGGACCATCGACCTGTTCGGCCAGGTGCGGCGCGAAACCGAGGCGGCGCGCGCCAACGTGAACGCGGCCGAACAGAGCCGCCGCGCGACGATCCTGACGCTCGTCGCATCGGTCGCGACGTCCTATATCACGCTGCGCAGCCTCGACATGCAGCTCGAGATCGCACAGAGCACAACTGCGAGCCGGGCCGATTCCGTGCACGTATTCACGTTGCGTCAGCAGTTCGGGCAGACCTCGGATATGGAGCTTGCCCAGAGCCAGTCCGACTACGAGGCGACGGCGGCGACCATTCCGCAACTCGAGCAGCAGATCGGGCAGCAGGAAGACGCGCTCTCGGTACTGCTTGGCAGCAATCCGGAGCCGATCCTGCGCGGCCGCACGCTCGTGGATCTCTCGACGCCCGCCGTGCCTGAGGGCTTGCCGTCGGACCTGCTCGAACGCCGGCCCGACCTGCTGCAGGCCGAGCAGAATCTGGTCGCGCAGAATGCGCTGATCGGTGCGGCGCGCGCGCTGTATTTCCCGCAAATCTCGCTCACGGGGCTGTTCGGCTCGGTGAGCACGCAGTTCTCCAACCTCTTCACCGGACCTGCGCGGGTATGGACGTTTGCCGGATCGGCAGTGATGCCGATCTTCACGGGTGGCAACATCTACGGGCAGAACAAGCAGGCCGAGGCGCGTCAGCAAGAGGCGCTGTTCGCCTACGAAAACGCGATTCGGGTTGCGTTCCAGCAGGTCAACGACGCGCTGATCGGGGTGCAAAAGTCACGCGAACAGTTTGTGATTCAGAGCCGGCAGGTCGCATCGCTGCGCAAGTATCTGCGGCTAGCGCGGCTGCGTTACGAGGGCGGCTATACGAGCTATCTGGAGGTGCTGGACGCCGAGCGCAATCTGTTCAGCGCGGAACTGCAGCAAACGCAGACTCGGGCCGCGACACTGACGAACCTCGTCAATCTCTACATGGCAATGGGCGGCGGTTGGGTTGTTCAGGCGGAACAGATGAGCGTGCCGGTACCGGCGAGCGGACCACCTCCGGCGCAGCCTGCTACGCCGGAACCCGTTGCGCAGGTGCCGCAATGACCCGCGGGGACGTCATGCGTGCCGTGTCCAGGCTCGTGGCCGTCGAGCAAGGCGGGCGCAAATCGACATGATCTTGACCACAAGTCCGGTGTCTGGGGCGGACCGGCCGTTCTAATGTCGGCGTGAGAAGCTCGTTGAATGTCTCTTGGTGGCCGAGGCCGGAAGCAGGAGGCTGATCATCCGGGTCTCGGAGGCGCTGCGGCCATCGCGTCAAGTGCCACGCCGCACGACCGGGACGATCGGCGCGAGGCCTCAACGAGACGTAGATCAGGCGGCAGCAGGAGTATGGTGCTTTCGCTTGCTGGCGTCGTGCGTGACGGTCTGGCGGTGCGCGTTGGCGGTCGAACCTGTCCGGTACGATGCGAACTGCACCCTGACGCGATGAGAATGCGCCAGCACCGAATGGTGATGACGCAGCCGGGTGCTAGCGTAATAGGGCGGCTTGACGACCGGCGTTTCGTCTCCGTCCAGCCATCGGCGTATCGTCGTGAGATCGGTGTAGCGCCCCCACGACGTTGGCGAGCCGAGCAGCGCAATCACCACCTGGCCATTCGGCATGTTCGCATCGACGACGATGCAGCGTCCGGCCTCGCGGATATAGCCGGTTTTGGCAACCAGAATGTCCCAATCGGCTGCGCTGACTATCGGGTCGGTGTTGTGATAGAACCTCGTTCTCGTACCGATCTTCTCTTCATAGCGGGGAAGCGTGGTGTACTCGCCGATCAATGGATAGTGCGCGGCGGCTTGCGCCAGCTTCACGACGTCGCGTGCCGTCGAGAGATTGTCCGGCGAGAGCCCGGTTGGATCATTGAAGTGCGTATCGGCCATATGGAGCGCGCGCGCCTTTTCGTTCATCCTCCGTATGAACGCAGGCTGGCCGCCCGGGAACGCTCGCGACAGCGCGGACGCCGCACGGTTCTCGGATGACATGAGTGCAAGGCGCAGCATCTCTCCGCGTTCGAGCGACGCACCAATCGGGATGCGGGACCCCGAGCGCTTGAGCCGATCGATGTCGCCATCGTCAACGGACACCGCGTCCCCCAGCGGCTGCGCGCCGTCCAGCACGACCATCGCCGTCATCAGCTTGGTGAGTGACGCGATCGGCTGGGCGTCGTCGGCGTTCTTTTCCAGCAGGACTTCGCCGCGTCCGACGTCGTACACGATTGCGCTACGTGAATAGAGGAATGGCGTTTCGGCACACGCGACGAACGGCGCAGTGGCGAGTAGTAGCGCGCTGAGGAAGTTCTTCATGGCGTTCACACCTTGGGACGGCGATCAGGCGATGGCGGGTCCGACGTGCTGAATTGCCCACAACAACTAAACTGTAGTGCTCATGGCAGGAATCAGCGTGTGAAAGAAGGTGGAATATGTGTCTTTGGACGCGTTCCTGAGCGAAGTGACAGAGACTGATCGACCCGAAGCGGTCTGTGCTACACGGAAGCGGTCAACGGCTGCTTCCAGGTTTCCATCATCTCGAAGCGATGGGTCTTCTGAACCGCGACGGGATGATCCGCGCATAGGCAACAGGTGGCAACAGGTCCGGTCGCGCAGCCGAGCATATTGAGCGCAATGAAAGCGCGCGCGAATCACACAACGCTCATTGGCGATCCCGCACGCCTTGCGCCGAACTCATGAAGTTCACGCTGATACGTGCCTCCACGATGCCCGGTTCCTTGGGCACACAATGCACCCAGTCCTGTTGGGATCGTCCCCCCATCACTACCAGGTCGCCGGAGGCGGGTTTAAAGGTCATGGAGCTACCGCCTTTTATCGGCTTGACCAGGAACCGTCGGGTCGTTCCGAGCGTCAGGACGGGGACGATGCACTCCAATTTTCTGCATGAGCGATGGTCGCGGTGCCAACCGGTGCTGTCCTGTCCATTGCGATAGAGGTTCATCCACAAGCCGTCGTAAGCCACGCCGTAGTGACTTGAGAGCGCACGAACGGCCTGCAGCAGGCCTTGCTGCGGCACGTCGCCAAGATTTTGATAAACCGCCGTCATGCGCGGCTCGCGAAATACCTTGTTGAACATTCGCCGATCGTGTTCGAGCCAGGGAACGCCGTTGCGCATCTGCTCGTAGAGCAGGGAAGCTCCCGAAATCCAGCCGGGCACGATTTCAACCCAGGAATGAGCGTCGAGAGCGAAACGCCTTGCCGTTCCGAAGGATGTGTCTATTGAGAAGTGGGTGTCGCCGCCTCCGAATAGATCGCTCTGGGCATGTATTGGGTTCGGGGTGGGTGTGAGTGTATTCATCACGCGAATCGACCGCTTGCGGCGGTGGGCAGGTACACACGACCGAGAGGCGTGTCGATAAGGGTAGTCTTCATGTTGATGTGCTGTGCTCCATGGCATGCCACACCCGCAGCACCGAGTAGCCGCGCCAGGGCCGCCATCTTTCCGCAGCTTGTGCGGCGGCGCGGGCGTTGCTCACGCCCAGGGCTTTTTGCAGCGCTACGTCACCGGCAGGAAAGGCGTCGGGCCAGCGCAGAGCGCGCAGAGCGATGTACTGCGCCGTCCAGTCGCCGATGCCAGGCAGGGCGCGCAAATCAGCACAGGTTGTCGCGACGTCCACGCCGGGATGCAGGGCGATGCGGCCTTCCAGCACGGCGTGAGCCAGAGCATGCAGCGCGGCCTGACGCTGGCGCGTGACGCCCAGTTGGCCCAGCGCGTCACCGCTGGCGGCGGCCAGAGCGGCAGGGGTGGGAAAAAGACGATCCAGGCCCGCGACGGGCGTCCCGATGGGCTCGCCAAAGGCCGCAACCAGGCGTGCGCCCAGCGTACGAGCGGCGGCCACTGTGATCTGCTGACCGAGCACGGCACGCACAGCCAGTTCGAAGCCATCCAGTGTGCCCGGCACGCGCACGCCATCGCTCGATGGGAACGCGGTGTGCAGGGCGGCGTGGATGGCGATTGGATCGGCATCCAGATCGAGCGCGGCGCGCACGCGGTTGATCAGCGTCGGCAGCGCGGCAGCCAGCGAATCGCTGGCCGTCAGCACGGCTTGGGCGCGATCCTCGTCGAAGCGTACCCGCAACCAGCCGGTGCGGCCCTGCGCGCCTTGCATGAGGCGCAGCGTGCGCGTGAATTCCCGATCCCTCACCTGCTCCACGCCGGGCAACGCACGCAGGCGCAAAAAACCGAGCATCGCCTGCACGTCATAGGGCGGGCGCCAGCCCAATCGGACACTCACGCCCTGACTATCCGGCGCTGACCTGGCGCGACGCAGGGCGCTGGGGTTCAGGCCATAGTGACGCGAGAAGGCGTCGTTGAAGCGCCGTACGCTGGCAAAGCCGCTGGACAACGCCACCTGGGCCATCGGTAGCTGCGTGTCGGCGATCAGTTGCTTGGCCGCCAGTAGCCGCCGCGTTTGCAGATACTGGAGAGGCGAGACACCGAAATGTGACTCAAAAATGCGGCGCAAATGGCGATCGCTAACGCCCAGCCTCTGCGCAATCTGGGTCATCAAGCCGCCGGATTGCTCCACAGCTGACTCCCTGGCGGCGATGTGTCTCCAAGCATCGGGCTCGTCCATCAATCGCGCAGCTTGCAGGGCCAGAATGCGTGAGGCATCTTCCGTGCTCCACGATGCGGCGCGCGGCGCCAACTCGGGGCGACAGCGCAAACACGGCCTGAAACCCGCAGCCTCGGCCTCTGCCGCGTGGTGGTAAAAGCGGAGGTTCTCGCGACGAGGCATTTTTACGCGACACACCGGACGGCAATAAATGCCGGTGCTGGTGACGGCCGCGAAAAAGGAGCCATCGAAGCGCGCGTCGTGCGCCTTCAGTGCCAGATAACAGGCGTCGCTTTCGGGGATGTCGATGATGGTAGCCATGAGGACATCGTACATTTCGATTGCCCGTGAAGCTCGCCATTTTCGGACATGTGGTCAGCCGCTTCGGTGTCCACTACTGCGGGCCGCGCGAGCTGAAAAAACAGCCCGGGGCGCTGCGAGGCGACGCAATTGCCATGTCGGAGGACGCGCTCGGCGGTATCGCGCAGCGTCCGCTGGCGGTCTACCAGAATGTGCCGCCGGAGGTGCTCGTATCAATCTGCAGCAAGAACGTGTCGAAGGCCACCGCTAGCGTTTGCAACTCGAAGGGCTCATGCAGCGCTTCGCTGTCCCCATACGGCAATATTGCCGCCGCCGAAGGCCCATAAATCAGGTGATTTCAGGAGCTGCAGCGCCTGCTCGAGCCGAGGCAGAGGCAGTGCAGATGTCGCGAGCAGTTGTTCACGCATCTGCACGGCAGTCAGCTCGAAGAATTCCGCGGCGGGCGAACCGCCCCGGATCACGGGAAACTCTCCCTCGCCACCCACCTGCTCCAGTCCCATGCCCGCCACGGTCTCCGGAAGAATGCGAGCCCAGAAGCAGTCTCGACCCGACGCTTTCACAACTGTGTTGACGAGTGCCACCATGAATTCACGGAACACGGCGGACGATGACGCATGTACCGGGAAAAAGTCGACCTCCTCCAGTAACAGCCACCCGGACGGGCGAAGTGCATCGACCATGCGGCGAATCGCGCGCTCGGGTTCGCGCAGGTGGTGGAGTATCCATCGCGCGTGGACAAAATCGAATGCGGAGTCTGGAAGCTCAGACTTGACAATGTCATGGTGCTGAACTTCAAGATTCGGAAGACGGATCTCGTCGAGCAAGGTTGTGTTGATATCGGTTGCCATGACGCTGCCGGTTTGCCCGACCTGCTCGCACAGCCACTTCGCGATCGAGCCGCTTCCGGCCGCCACCTCAAGGCAACGCGCCCCCTGACCGACGCCGAGCATCTTGATACGACGCTGGGTCATCGGGTCGAGCATATGCTCGAGCAGCGCCAGACGACGATTCGCATGCTCCCAGGAGTTATCCAACGCATAGCCAGACATGAGTGCCTCGCACGTCGATTGAAGCGTTTTCACATTGGGCGCGCAACGGTAACGCCCCGGTGCTCCGGACGGACTTGTAGTGAGGTGATATGAAACTCAACCAACGCTGCCGTATTGGCCCGTGCGATCGCATTCATCCGGAATCCTCAATAAGGAGGATCGGCGACGTCGCTGTGGACTGTTCGAACCGGATGAGTTGGCTGCTAGCCGAGGAGGAAGCGCTATTGAGTATAGATTGCCTGTGGATGAGTATCGAAAAAATTCGTAAGCGCTGTGACAGATTCTGCCAACACTTACTTCGGAAAGCGTCCGCGATTTTCAGCGTCAGCTTCAGGCGCGCAAAGGCCTTAGCCCCGTGCGCACTTCGTTCGCGAAGATCATCGGTTCTTCCCACGCCGCGAAGTGACCGCCAGTTTCGGGTTTGTTGAAATAAATCAGGTTGTGATAGGCCTTTTCAGTCCAGCTCTTCGGCGCCTGGTAGTTCTCGCCCGGAAACGCGCTCACAGCAGCCGGCACATCGACGTCCGCCGCGAGGAAGAAGTTCGCGTGCGACTCCCAATAGAAGCGCGCGGCCGAGATGCCGGTGTTCGTCAGCCAGTAAAGCGTGAAGTCGTCGAGTATGTCGTCTCGCGTCAACGCGCCTGCTGAATGACCGTTGACGGGATGACCGAGTACGGCCGCGCTCAACGCCGCCGCGGGCTGGCCGTAGCCGTCGCCGTGGTCGAGCAGCCAGGAAGCGAGCGCGACGGGCGAGTCGGCGAGTCCGTACAGCGTCTGTGGGCGCGTGGCCATTTCGAAAGCGTAGCCGCGCTTCTTCTTGAAGTTGGCGCTCAACTGGTCATACGCGTGCTGCTCCTCTGCCGATAAACCGGCAGGCATCGGCTCGCCGGCCGCCAGCGACTTCAGAATGTCCGCAGGAACGGTGGCCGGGAAGTTCACGTGAATACCCATCAATTCGGGCGGCGCCTGTTTGGCCATGATGTTCGTGACAATCCCGCCGAGATCGCCGCCCTGTGATGCAAAACGCTCGTAGCCGAGGCGCTTCATCAATGTGACCCACGCGCGCGCGGTGCGCTCCGGTCCCCAGCCGGTTGTGGTCGGTCTCGCAGAAAAGCCGTAACCGGGCAACGAGGGAATCACGAGATGAAAGGCGTCCGACGCCGGTGCGCCGTACGCAGTCGGATTGACGAGCGGGTCGATGATCTTGAACTGCTCGATGATCGAGCCGGGCCAGCCGTGGGTCACGATCAACGGCATCGCGTTGTCGTGCTTCGAGCGCACGTGGATGAAATGGATATCGAGTCCGTCGATTTCGGTGATGAACTGCGGATACGAATTGAGCCGCGCTTCGCATTTGCGCCAGTCGTAGACGGTCGCCCAGTACTGCGCGAGACCCTGAATGGTGGCGAGTTGAATGCCCTGTGATTCGTCGGGCACCGTCTCGCGATCGGGCCAGCGCGTGGCCTTGATGCGCCGCCGCATGTCGACGAGATGCGACTCGGGCACGTGAACGCGGAAGGGCCGGATCGCCGCCTTGTCGCCGTTCGCGGGTTCGGCGGTCGTGCCGATTCCGGGGCTTGTGTCCGCGAAGGCGAGCCGGCTCAGCGAGCCCGCCGCAAGCGCCGCCGCGGACACGCCGACAAAGTGCCGGCGCGTTGGGGATTGGGGAGCGGTATTTGACATGGAATCGTCCTCCGGCCTCGATCAGCTTGTCGCGCTGCGCGTGAAATCAGCAATGTGCAGCTTGACGAAGTCATACATGCTCATGGGCTTGCGGCCCGTGAGTTCGAACAGATCGTTCGTCGTGCGGTCGTACCGCCCCTGAGCGTGGGGGTCGGCCATCACGGCCAGATTAACTTAGACGTCTGCCGATAGCAGCGCGCCGGCCTCGACTCACTGAAAACAATCGTTAGCAAACAAGCGTCGCCTTTCAGTCGATTTTTCTGTCCAGCTTGAAAATCATTCAAGAACGGGACACATTATCAAACGGCACGATATTAAGCAAAATGGTTGCACTTCCACAGCGGTTCCACCGCTTTCTGGAGACAACCATGCGGTTTCCCATTCTGGTTGTGCTCCCGCGCATGATACGCAGTACGAATTACATTGTTTCAAACCGATTCAGTGAATTTGACCATCACGCATTCAAGGAGTCTCACATGAACACGCAAACCGCTTTCTCTGCTGTCTTCCGCGCCTCTGTCGCCACGCTGTCCGCCGCCACCGCTTTGCTCGGTATCGCGTTGCCGGCCGCAGCGGCGACGAACGACAGCCTGGTGCAGCCGCAACAACTCATCGTCGACAAGAGCCTGCCGAAGCATCAGGCACAACAGCAGATTCGCGCCGCGCGCCTCTACGACACGTTCTGGAGCACGGGCGACGAAGCCCAGGCCCGCGAAGCGCTGGCCGCCGACTTCACGGACCGCACGCTGCCCGCCGGCCGCCCGCAAGGCGTGGCCGGGCCGCTCGCGGCATCGAAGGTGTTCCACGGCGCGGTGCCCGACGTGCATGCCGACGTCGAGCAGATGATCGTGACGGGCGACCGCGTGGTAACCCATCTGCACTTCACGGGCCATTTCACGGGTACCTTCAACGGCGTGCAGGGCAAGGGCCAGCCGGTGGATTTCATTGCCACGGACATCTACCGCATCCGCGACGGCAAGATCACCGACAACTGGCACCTCGAAGACAACCTCACGTTCCTGCAGCAACTGGGCGTAGTCGCCAAATAAGCGCGCACTGTGCATGCCAGTGGCGGTCCGCACGCTTCGCGGGCCGCGCAGGCGTATCGCGCTACCATCGCTGTCACCTTCATCGCAATGCGCGGCCATGGACAATCTCGGAGACATTCGCCTTTTCGTCGAAGCGGCCAGTCTTGGCAGCCTGTCGGCTGCCGGCAGAAAGCTTGGGCTCTCGCCCGCCGCAGCGAGTGCGAGGCTCGTGAAGCTGGAAGGCGTGCTCCACACGCAGTTGTTCGAGCGCTCCACACGCAAGCTGCGCCTGACCGACGAAGGCCGCATGTATCTCGCGCATTGCCAGCACGCGCTGCAAACGCTCGACGACGCGCGCGCCGCGCTGCAAGCCGGGCGCACGTCGGTGAGCGGCGCGCTGCGCGTGTCGGCCACGTCCGACTTCGGGCGCGCCGTGCTGCGCCATTGGCTCGACGAATTCAACGAGCGGCATCCACAGGTCACGCTCACGCTCGTGCTCTCCGATTCGCTCTCGCACCTGCTTCAAGACGATATCGATCTCGCGATTCGCTTTGGCGTGCCCGCCGATAGTGGGATGGTCGCGAGGCGCATGGCCGACAATCGCCGCGCGCTGTGCGCGTCGCCCGACTATCTTGCCGCCCATGGTGCGCCGAGCCACCCCGACGAGTTGCACGAGCACGACTTCATCCTGCTTGCCTCGACGGCGGGTGTGGCGAACCACTGGCGCTTCACGCGCGGCGAAGAAACCGCGCTTTTTTCGGCGCCGCTCGAGCGCTCGCGCCAGACCAACGACGGCGCGCTGGCGCGCGAGTGGGCGATCGAAGGGCGCGGTGTGGTGATGAAGTCGATCTGGGACATAGGCGCCGATTTGCAGGCCGGGCGGCTCAAACTGCTCTTGCCGGAGTGGCGCAGCCCGGACGTGCCTGTGAACGCGCTCTTTCAGCGCACGCCCTATATGGCGCCGCGCGTACGCACGCTGCTCGACTTTCTCGAGCAGCGCTTCGCCGAGGCTTCCGAAGCGCTGGCGGCGTTTTTGCGTCAGGCGCCCCTTTAGTTGCTCTCGCGCAAACAGCTTGAGCGCAGCGCCTCGCCATACCGGCTACCATGACACTCCGCCCGCAGTCTCGCAGTGACTCGCAACGACCTGCGCGGCGAAATAACCGGAATACAGGAGCGAAACAAGATGCTTTTCCGCAAGACGATGTTGGCCGTAGCCGTATTCGGCGCCGTGGTGGCCAGTGCCAGCGCGAATGCCCAGATCGCGGGCGCGCAGCCCTTGAGCGTGTCGGTCGAGCAGTCGCAGGCACTGCTCGAAGGCTGGAGCGTGAAGAAGAGCGTGCTCGGCAAGCCCGTTTATAACGACGACAACGTGAAGATCGGCACCGTGCGCGACCTGATCGTCGCACCGGACGGCTCGGTTTCCGCGGCCATCGTTGCGGCGGGCGGCTTCCTCGGCGTCGGTTCGCACGACGTGGCCGTGCCCATCGCGTCGCTCGACGTGCGCCAGGGCAATCTCTATCTGCCCGGCGCAACCAAGGATGCGCTGAAGGCCACGCCCGCGTTCCAGTACGCGAAGGTCGAAACGCCGCCGAAGCCGAAGAAGGTCGAGAAGCAGCAGTAAGGCGCAACCGCTGTACACCGTCGGGCCATGCGAACACTTGGGTGGGCGCATGGCCCGACGGCTTTTGCGCGATGGTTTTTTGTCTGGCGCGAGGAGCCGCACCGGCTGCGCTCGCTCGGGCGACTCAGCAACCGCACTTCCAGTCGGGCTGCTGCAAAGCCATGCCGTGCAGGCCGCGATATTCGGCAACAGGCGGCGAAGACCAGCCTTCCAGTAGCGCGGGCGCGAGCCGATAGATCTCGATGCCGAGCGGCCGGCAGACTTCCAGCGGGTCGCGTGCGTCCGGTCCCCACATCGGCAGCGAAAGGTCGCCGCCGGGGCAGGTCGAAAGCGCGCACAACAGGTCGATCTCGGCGAAAAACTCGAGGTAGTCGCCCTTCTTCGCCGGGCAGGCCTTCATGAAGTATTTGTCCTCCAGATTCAGGCCCGTGCACTGGAACACGTTGAGCACATCGTGCACGTCGTATTCCGTGAGGCCATACGGCGCGATGGCGCGCGTGAGATTCGAGTGGCAATGGAAATGGAAGTCTTCGCCAGTCAGCATGCGGTTCACGTAGGGGTCGCAGCGCGTGCCGAGCAGGTCGTGAACGCGCCCGCCGTGCTCGTCCACACCGCAGCCTGCGAGGCTGTCGTCCGTGATGGTGACGAGCGGGCGCAGGAAGGGCAGCGTGGACCACAGGCGGTCGAAGGTGCTCACGTGCGCCTGCTGGAGTTGGCGCGTGCGCGAAGCCCACATGCGTTCGCGCGGATCGTGCCGGTTCCATAGATTGAGGTCGGCCACTTGCGGGCCTTCGATCGTCACGATGCGAAACACGTGCCCGGCGTGGACGCTCCAGGCCTCGCCCGAGCGTATCGGCACGACAATGGATTCGATCAGCTCGCGCTGACCTTGTTCTTCAGCGATGCGGCGGTAAAAGGGCTTGTTCACGTCGAGCGCGGAGCCCTTGGTCGACTGGTAGGCGGCGGGATAGTTCAGCATTGCCTCGTACTCCTGTATGAACGACCTGCGTTTCCAACTGGGAAGTATAGAACTGCTGCCCATTTCGCTGATCCGCGCACGAGGCCCGCGCGCGGCGGCTTCCTGTACAGTTCGCATACTCCATGACTGCCGCGCTGGCTTGCGGGGCGAGCGCAGCCCAACGAGACGCGACGGAACATGATCAGACTGGAAGACCTCGTCATTTTTATCAGTGCGGCGGACAACGGCAGCCTCTCGGCCGCCGCGCGTCAGCTCGATCTCACGCCCGCCGTGGCGAGCGCGGGCCTCAAGCGCCTCGAAACCGAACTCGGCACGCGCCTGCTCGCACGCTCCACGCGCAGCCTGCGCCTCACGCCGGACGGCGAGCGCTACCTGGACTACGCGCGCGGTGTCATGGAGCAGGTGGAGGCCGGCCAGAACGCCGTAGCGCATGGGCGCAAGATGATCGGCGGCAGCGTTTCGCTGTCGATTCCTTCCGATCTCGGGCGCAACGTGCTCGCGCCCTGGCTCGACGACTTCCAGACGCAGCATCCGGCGGTGTCGTTCCAGGTGCACATTGGCGACAGCGTGACCGACATGTTCCGTTCGCCAGTGGCCGTGGCGGTTCGCTACGGCGTGCCCGAAGATTCCTCACTCGTCGCGCTGCCGCTCGCGCCCGAAAACCGGCGCGTGCTGTGCGCCGCGCCCGGCTATTTCGTGCGTCACGGCAAACCCGCCACGCCAGCCGATCTCTCGCGCCACAACTGTCTGCGCTTCGCGCTGAGCGACACGCTGCACGACCGCTGGACCTTCTATCGCGGCGACGACGCCAGCGTCGTGGCCGTGCACGGCAACCGCAGCAGCGACGACGGCGAACTCGTGCGCCGCTGGGCCGTGGCGGGGCATGGCCTTGCGTACAAATCGCGTCTGGACGTGCTCGCCGATATCAAGGCGGGCCGCCTCGAAACCGCGCTCGACGCGTATCAAGGCGAAGGCGCGCCGCTGCATCTCGTGTGCGCCCACCGCACGATGCTCTCACCAACCGTCAACGCATTGCGAGACGTGCTGCGCGATCGTATTGCCGCGTTTCTTGCCTGACGTGTCATTGCGCAGTCAGCCCGCTACGGGCCTGATACCTGGCCCGCTGGCTCCGGCCTTTCCGCCGCTCGCGCCGCTCGATCCCGCTCGCGATTTTCAAAACAGCTTTGAAGCTGAATTCGCCGTTTGCCGCTAGGCGCGCGGGTCGCGCTGGCCGATTATTCGTACCAACACGAACGGCACGGAGGCCTCGATGATCGTCGCGATAGGCCGCTTTTACCTGAGAGCCGACAAGATTTCGCATTTCGAGGCGGCCTGGCTGCGCGTCTGCCCGTTGCTTACGAGCAAGCCGGGTTATCGCGGTCATCGCCTGGGTCCGCAGTGCGAAGACGAAGGCTGCTACGTGCTGGAAGTGGAATGGGACAGCCTCGACGCACAGAGCGCGTTCATGATGCACGGCGATTTCCGGACCTTCCTGCACGCGCTGTGGCCATACTTCTCGGCGGACCCGGATCTGTATCACTTCGAGCCGCTCGCGCAACCGAGCCGGTTTCCTGCAATTTGACTGTCTGGAGGTATTCACGATGAAAGCGATTGGTTACTACCGCAATCTCCCCATCAGCGACCCCGAATCGTTGGTCGATCTCGAACTGCCCGATCCGCAGCCGGGCCCGCGCGATCTGCTCGTCGAAGTGCACGCGGTGTCGGTCAACCCGGTCGATGTGAAGGTGCGCGCGAATATGGCGCCCGAAAACGGCGAGGCGAAAGTGATCGGCTGGGACGCGAGCGGCATTGTGCGCGCCGTGGGCCGCGACGTGACGCTCTTCAAGCCGGGCGATCGCGTGTGGTACGCGGGCTCGCTGCTGCGCCCCGGCACCAACAGCGAACTGCACGTGGTGGACGAGCGCATTGTGGGCAGCATGCCGCAAAGCCTGAATTTCGCCGAGGCGGCCGCGTTGCCGCTCACCTCCATTACGGCGTGGGAACTGCTGTTCGATCGCCTCAAAGTGCCCGAGGGCACGGCGCCGTCCGGTGAATCGCTGCTCGTGATCGGCGCGGCGGGCGGCGTGGGCTCGGTGCTCGTGCAGCTGGCGCGCAAGCTCACGGGCCTTACCGTCATCGGCACGGCTTCGCGGCCCGAAACGTCGAAGTGGGTGAGCGAGCTGGGCGCGCATCATGTCATCGACCATACGAAGCCGCTTTCGCAGGAGCTCAAGCGCATCGGCATGGAAGGCGTGGACTATATCGCGAGCCTGAACCAGACCGATCATCACTTCGACGAGATCGTCGCCTCGATCAATCCGCAGGGGCATCTCGCGCTGATCGACGACCCCGAGCTGGTCGACTTCCGCAAGCTCAAGAGGAAGTGCGTGGCGCTGCACTGGGAGTTCATGTTCACGCGCTCGATGTTCGGCACGAAAGACCAGATTCGCCAGCACCAACTGCTGAACCGTATGGCCTCGCTCATCGACGAAGGCGTGTTGCGCACGACGCTCAACGAGAGCTTTGGGACCATCAACGCGGCGAACCTGCGCCGGGCGCACGAACTCGTGGAGACGAACCGTTCGCGCGGCAAGCTCGTGCTCGAGGGATTCTAAACAACGGACTGCTAATCGAAGCCACGACAAGGCATTCGATCGCACTCGCATCTTGGGCTGCGGATGCGATCGAACACCGGCGCGAGCGCCGTAGCTCACTCAAACGCACAATCTACGGTGCGAACGAGCTTGACGAACGGCCCGCTCAAGGTGCGGTTATGGTGCTCGATAATCGACGCGGCGCCGAGCACGGGCGTATCCATGGTCGTGTGAGCGTCCGCGACGAGCAGCGCCTTGAAGCCCAGGTCGCCCGCGGCGCGGCAGGTCGAATCCACGCAATACTCGGTCTGCATTCCCGCGATGACGAGCTCGCCCACGTTGGCGTGCGCGAGCCGCTGCGCGAGATCGGTGCCGGTGAAGCAATTGGGGCGGCGCTTCTCGAACACGCTGTCGATATCCGGGTCGATGGCGAGCGCCGGCAGCAAGCGCGTGAGCGGACTGCCCGGCTCGATGGGCGAACCCGGCGGCCCGACGTGGCGTGCGGCGAAGACCGGCGCGCGAGCCTTGCGGGCTTTCGCGATCAACTGCTCGATATTGGCGAGTACGCGCTGCCCCTCGAACGGTGCATTGGGGCCGTTGAACAGGCCTTCTTGCATATCGATGACGAGAAGGGCGCGAGCGAGGCTGGGCATGGTGGCTCTCCGGTGGTTGTGCCCGCAACGCACGGAGAAACGACAAGGCCCCGTCCATTGCTGGCGGGGCCTTGTGATCGATACGAAATCTAATGTGCGCGCACCGAACTCACGACCCGCCGGAAGCGGTCGTGGTAGTCGTCGTGGTGAGCAGGTGCGCGTTCATGAGGACGATCATGCAGGAGGCGGCATGAGGCGTCAATCGTGTTGCGCGCGTCAGCGCGAACTCTCGGGGCGCTGCCAATGTGCGTTGGCTTGCTTGTCCGTAATGCGGACCTTGGCCAGCAGCGGCTTGTAGCCCCGCAGGACGATCTCGCTGATCGCGAGATGCTCCGAGCGGAAGATGTTGTCGGCGAACTTGCTGCCGTCCGCGAATTCCAGGGCGTAGCCATCGATTGGCCCCCATTGGCCCCTCGGCAACGGTTCGATATACACGTCCATGATGAGTCTCCATTGAATAACAAGCGAATAAGAAGCGTCGTTCGTTTCAGTCTATCGCAGTGAAAGACGACTTCCCTGCCGCATTGTTGCGCTGCAATTGCCTTGCCGTTCAATGGCTTACGTGACGTCTTTCACGATAAGAGAAGGTGTCCTTCCATGTGCAATTGCCGGCCCGCATCCGGGACTGCGTCATTTGCACACACCGGGCGCGCATTGCACGATATGAAAGCGAGAGGGGGCATTCACTCCGGCTCGCGCTGCGCCTGTGCGCCCAGATCGATCTCGTCCATGCCTTTGTTCAGCTGATTCAGGAAATGCACGAGCGAAACCTTGTCGTCGAAGCGAAAGCTCGCAAGCGCCTGCCGATAGAACTCGTAGATCTTCGGCTGCAGGCTCTCCCAGAACACTTTGCCTTGTTCGGTGAGCACGACTTTTTTCGCGCGCCGGTCCACGGTGTCGGCTACGCGCAGCACGTGCTCGTCGCGCTCCAGACGCTTGAGCACGCCGTCGAGACTCTGGCGGCTCACCACGAGGTAGTCGGCCAGCTCGGAAAACGACATGCCCTGCGCTACTTGTGGGCGCGACAGCGCGCCCAGCACCGACCACTGCACGGTCGTGATGCCGAGCGCCTTGGTCGTTTGCCGGTCTAGCGTGTTGCCCGCCTGGAACAGCCGAAAGAACAAACGGTTGTGAATGGACGAGACGGACTGGTCGTACGAAGGGTCGTTCTGGGTCATGGGCGCCTTTCGGTACCCGCGCGGGTGCGCAGGCAATGAGACAAATACCTGATACGAAAATAGTGAAGGGAAGGGGACACGCCGTCCATTTGGGCAATACCCCTCCTCGTACCCTCAATATATATCATGATGTTGACGTAATTAAGGGGCTCGCCTAGAGTGTGGGAACGACGCACGAGAATATCAAGAGACAACCCCCATGGCGAACTACGACCGGCTTTTGACCCCGCTTCGCGTTGGCGCAACGCTGCTCCCCAACCGCATGGTGATGGGCGCGATGCACACGCGGCTCGAAACACTCGACCGCCCGCACGAGCGCCTCGCCGCGTTCTATGCGGCGCGCGCAGCCGGGGAGGTCGGCCTGATCCTGAGCGGCGGGTTCGCGCCGAACCCCGAGGGCGTGATGGAGGCGGGCGGCCCGCTCTTCAATCGCGCCGAACAGCTAGGAGAGCATCGTGTCGTGACTCGCGCGGTTCATGAGGCCGGGGGAAAGATTGTGCTGCAGATCCTGCACGCGGGCCGCTATGCGAAAGTGCCCGAATGCGTGGGGCCCACGGCGGCCAAGGCAAGGATCAACCCGTACGCACCGCGCGCGCTCAGTACGCAGGAGGTGCGCGCCACGATCGCCGATTTTGCCCGCACGGCGGCGCTGGCGGTTCAGGCCGGCTACGACGGCGTGGAGATCATGGGCTCGGAAGGCTATCTGATCAACGAGTTCACGGCGGCCGTCACCAACGGGCGCGACGACGAATTCGGCGGCAGCTTCGCAGGCCGCATCCGCTTTGCGCTCGATATCGTGCGTGCCGTGCGCGCGGAAATGGGCCGCGAGTCCATGCTGATCTACCGCATCTCTTCCATCGACCTCGTGGAAGGCGGCATGAGCGGCGCCGAAATCGCGGCGTTCGCGCAGGAGATCGAAGCGGCCGGTGCGGATCTCATCAACACGGGCGTGGGCTGGCACGAATCGGCAGTGCCGACCATTGCGGCGTGCGTACCGCGCGCGGCCTGGCGCGACGCGATTCGCAACGTCAAAGAGGCGGTATCGATTCCCGTGATGGCGTCGAACCGCATCAACATGCCCGAGGTTGCTGAAGAACTGATTGCCTCCGGCGTGGCCGATCTCGTTTCGATGGCGCGCCCGCTGCTTGCCGACCCGGACTTTGCGAAGAAAACGCGGCTTGGCATGGCCGACGAAATCAACACCTGCATCGGCTGCAATCAGGCGTGCCTCGACCGCATCTTCACGGACCGTACGGCGACATGCCTCGTCAATCCGCGGGCCGGGCGCGAGATCGAATTCGCGGCGGCCAAGGCCACGCAGCCCAAACGCATTGCGGTGGTGGGCGGCGGACCCGCCGGCATGGCGTTCGCGACCAACGCGGCTGAACGCGGCCATCGGGTGACGTTGTTCGAGGCCCATGCGCGGCTGGGCGGTCAGTTGAATCTGGCAAAGGTCGTGCCCGGCAAAGCCGAGTTTCACGAGATGCTGCGCTATTTCGACGTGCGCTTAAAGCGGCTTGGCGTGACGGTCCGGCTCGGGCTGGCGGCGACGGCCGACCAGCTCGCGAGCGAGGCCTTCGACGAGATCGTCATCGCCACGGGCGTCACGCCGCGCGTGCCCGATCTCGTCGGCGTCGATCATCCGAAGGCGGTGTCGTATATCGACGTGCTCACGGGCAAGGTCGAAGTGGGCGCGCGCGTCGCGATCATCGGCGCGGGCGGCATAGGCTTCGACGTGGCCGAGTATCTGTTGGGCGACGCGCAGGAATCGCTGGACCGTGGCGCATTTTTCCGTGCATGGGGCGTCGATCTCGCCAATACGCGCGGAGGCGGCGTCACGCGCGTCGACGCGCATGGCGCGCCGCGCCGCAGCGTCCATATGTTCCAGCGTAAGGCGGAGCCGCTTGGCAAGGGGCTCGGCAAATCGACGGGATGGATCTTGAAGGCACGCCTGCGCAAGGCGAACGTGATGATGACCTCGGGCGTGATGTACGACGCGATCGACGACGAAGGCCTGCACTACCGCGTCGACGGCAAGCCGCAGGTGCTGGCCGTCGATCATGTCGTGCTATGTGCGGGCCAGCATTCGAATCGCACGCTCTACGATGAACTCGTCGCGCGCGGCGCAACACCGAAGGTGATAGGCGGCGCCGATGTTGCCGCCGAACTCGACGCGCTGCGCGCCATCGATCAGGCCACGCGCCTCGCGATGGCAATGTGATGCTTCACGATTTCGGCGCGTAGAATGCGAAGGATTCGTGCAATCCGAACGTATCTCGCATGCTCCACCGAATACTCGTTAGCGCTTGTCTGCTCGGCAGCCCCGTTCGCTACAACGGCTCGGCAAAAACCGTTGCGCACGCACTGATCGAACAGTGGCAGCGCGAGGGGTGCCTCGTTCCCGTTTGCCCTGAAGTGGCAGGCGGGTTCGGCGTGCCAAGGCCGCCTGCGGAGATCGCGCATGGCGCGTTGGGAACTGCGGTGCTGGCTGGACACGCGCAAGTGATCGACGTGCGCGGCGAGGACGTTACTGCGCAGTTCGTAGATGGCGCACACGTGACGCTAGAACTCGCGCTCGCGCACGACTGCCGCTTCGCATTGCTCGTGGACGGCAGTCCCTCCTGCGGCAGCCGCGTTATCTACGACGGCAGCTTCACGGGCCGCAAACTTGCGGGCGCAGGCGTGACGACCGCGTTGCTGCGCCAGCACGGCATCGAGGTTTTCGCGGAGTCGGAAATCGACGCGCTTCACGCGCGGCTCCTGCAAGCCAGCGTGTAGCACAACGCTCACGCGTTCTCGCCGCTACCCGCTTCCTTCGCGATCCATTGATTGAACGCGCGCATGGCGGGCGTCGCCGTTTTCCCCTTCTGCGACGTGAGCCAGTAGCTGCCCGCGTGCACCTCGATATCGAAGGGCCGCACGAGCCTGCCTGCCGCGAGATCGCGCTCGAACATCGAAACAGGCGCGAGCGCGATGCCCGCGCCCTGCATGGCCGCTTCCACCATGAGCCGCGACGAATCGAACACGGGTCCGCGCACCGGGCGCGGCGCGAGTCCGGCGGCTTCGAACCAGAGTGTCCAGTCGTCGGCGCGATACGAGCGCAGCAGTTTTTCGTTGGCGAGATCGGCGGGCCGCTGCAGGCGTTGCGCGATATCGGGCGTGCAGAGCGCGGCGAGCGGCGCGTCGAACAGCTTCACGGCGCGCGAACCCGGCCACGTGCCGTCGCCGAACCGAATGGCGAAGTCGAGCCCTTCGCCCGCGAGATCGACGAGATTGTTGTTCGTCATGATGCGCAGCTCGACGAACGGATGCGCGTCGTGAAACGACTTCAGGCGCGGCATCAGCCATCCCACCGCGAACGTCCCCACGGCGCCCACGGTCAGCACCTCGTGAAAGTGGCCGCCCTCGAACTGCCGCAACACGGCTTCGATGCGATCGAACGCATCCGTGAGCACGGGGCGCAGCGCGAGACCTTCGTCGGTGATCGCAAGACCGCGCGGCAGGCGCTTGAAGAGCGTCGCGCCCAGCCGCTCCTCGAGCATGCGGACTTGCTGACTCACGGCCGCCTGGGTGACGTTCAGCTCGCTCGCCGCGCGCGTGAAGCTCAGGTGCCGCGCCGACGATTCGAAGGCGCGCAAGGCATTGAGGGGCAGATTCGGTCGCATGATCGAGCCATAAGTTTTTCTGGGGCGTGGCGCAATTTATCATCGTTTGTCACCTCACGGAGAACACGCGATAGTGGCGGCTCTTTAGGGAGAAGCCATGATCACACGACGTAGATTCACGATGACGGTAGTAGGCGGAGCGATAGCTGGTGTTGCATCTCAGGCGTTCGGCGCGACAGGTGCGAGCGCGGCGAAGCCCGCCCAAGCGGGCGCGCTGGAAAAGCAGCTCGCCGCCATCGAGGCGCAGGTGGGCGGGCGGCTCGGCGTCGCGATGCTCGACACGGCGAGTGGCCACGTGCGCGGCTGGCGGCTGCACGAGCGCTTTCCGATGTGCAGCACGTTCAAGGTTTTGCTCGCGTCGGCCGTGTTGACGCGCAAGGATCATGGCAAGGAAGATCTCGCGCGCAAGGTCGCGTATTCGCATGCGCAAGTCGTGTCGTATTCGCCGGTGAGCGGCCCGCGCGCGGGCGGCGAGGGCATGACGGTCGCCGAGCTGTGCGAAGCGGCGCTCACGCGCAGCGACAACACGGCGGCGAACCTGTTGCTGGAGAGCATTGGCGGGCCGCCCGCGATTACGGCCTTTGCGCGCAGCCTTGGCGACCCGGTCACGCGCCTCGACCGCAATGAGACCACGCTCAACGAAGCAATACCCGGCGACCCGCGCGATACGACCACGCCTGCCGCCATGGTCGCGAACCTGCGCGAACTGCTGCTCGGCGAGCGTCTTTCTGCGGCTTCGCGCGAGCAGCTCATCGCATGGATGATTGCCAACAAGACGGGCGACGCGCGTTTGCGCGCGGGCTTGCCGAAGGACTGGCGCGTGGGCGACAAGACCGGCACGGGCGAGCGCGGCACGGCGAACGATGTGGCGATTGTCTGGCCCGCCGGGCGCGCGCCCATCCTTGTCACGACCTATCTCACCGGCGCGACGCGTGCGAGTTCGGCACAGCGCGATGCGGCGATCGCACAGGTCGGAGTTTGCGTGGCGCATAGCTGATTCAATTGATACGGTATCCTAATCGTATGAAAAGAGATCGATCGTTCGCTTGCCTCGTGCTTTCCTTACGCGCTGTTATATTTGCAACAGTGACTTAATTTTTTGGCGTCGTGGTCGTCAATACACATGACCTCTCACTACGGCGTCCCCATGTCATTCCTTACCAGAATCAAAATCGGCCCGCGTCTCGGCGCGGGCTTTGCCATTGTGTTGCTCCTGCTCGGCGCAGTGGGCGGGACCGGGCTCCTTCAAGCATCGCGCATATTCGACGGCACGCAGCAAATCGGCATGAACTGGCTGCCTAGCATCGAGACGCTAGGCAATCTGCGTAATCAGGCGCAGGACGTGCGCCGCACGTCGCTGCGCATGCTGATCTCCGGCGACGCTAGCGAGAAGGCCGCGCTGCACGATCAGCACGCCCAGATGGTCAGCCAGTTCGGCTCGACGTTCGACGGCTATTCGAAGCTGGTCTCCTCGGCCGAAGAGCGCCGCGTGGCCGATTCGATCGGCACCGCGTGGTCGCAGTATCTCGACGACGACAAGAAGATCGATGCCCTCGCCATGTCCGCAGACGGCGGAGCGGCCGACGCGCGCGCCGCGGTTTCGACCACATCGGCGAAGTCGTTCCAGGCGCTGATGGACCTCATCAACCAGGACGTGACCCTCAATCACAATGGCTCGACCGCCGAAGTCGCCATGGCGAAGGACGCGTACCACAGTGCGTTCGCCTGGACCATCGTGCTGATCGTGATCGCCATTGGCTTTGGCGCCACGATTGCGCTCTTCATCACACGTTCGATCACGGGCCCGATTGCTCGGGCCGTGGAAGTGGCAGAGACGGTGGCGCGTGGCGACCTGACCGCGCGCATCCAGGTGGACGGCAGCGACGAGGCCGCTCAGTTGCTCGGCGCGCTGCGTCACATGAACGAGCGCCTGGTCGACCTGGTGGGCCGTGTGCGCACCGGCAGCGAGGGCATCGCGACGGCTTCCGCCCAGATTGCGGCGGGCAACACCGACCTGAGCCAGCGCACCGAAGAACAGGCCGCATCGCTCGAAGAAACGGCGGCGAGCATGGAAGAGCTCACGGCAACGGTCAAGCAGAACGCCGACAACGCGACGCAGGGCAACACGCTGGCGGGTCAGGCCTCGCAAACGGCCACGCGCGGCGGCGAAGTGGTAGGTCGCGTGGTCGATACGATGCGCGATATCGCGAACAGCTCCGAACAGGTCGCGCAGATCATCTCGGTGATCGAAGGCATTGCGTTCCAGACCAACATCCTGGCGCTCAACGCCGCCGTGGAAGCGGCGCGAGCCGGTGAACAGGGCCGCGGCTTCGCGGTCGTGGCGGGCGAGGTGCGCACGCTCGCGCAGCGCAGCGCGACGGCGGCGCGCGAAATCAAGGAACTCATTAGCGTGTCGGTCGAGCGCGTGAACAACGGCACGGCGCTCGTGGACGACGCGGGCCGCACGATGGGCGAGATCGTGCAATCGGTCAAGCGTGTGGCCGACCTCATGAACGAGATTTCGGCCGCATCGGGCGAGCAGCGCACCGGCATCGAGCAGGTCAACCAGGCCGTCACGCAGATGGACGAAGTCACGCAGCAGAATGCGGCGCTCGTCGAGGAGGCGTCGGCGGCGGCGCAGTCGATGTCCTCGCAGGCCACGGCGTTGCGCGAGATGGTTTCCGTGTTCAATATCGGCTCGGCGGGGCGCACTGCAACGGCGAGCCTCGCGCCGGCGGCGAATGTCGTTGCGAGTGCAGCGGTCAAGCGACCCGCACCTTCGAGGCCCGCGCCCGCGCGTGCCCCCGCTGCGCCCGCTCCGAATGCGGACCGCCGCGAGCCGGCAACGGCCACGTCCGACGACGACTGGCAGACCTTCTGATGTAGCGCGCTAAAGCGCAGTTCGAACGCCCCGGTTAGCAGCACAACCGGGGCGTTTGCATTTTTGCGCGGCTAGCGGCGCATCAAAGCACGCCGAGCGTGGACTTCGGTTCGAGAAACGCTTCGATCCCGAAAGTGCCGTACTCGCGCCCGATTCCCGACTGCTTGAAGCCGCCGAACGGCGCGGCCGGTTCATGCGCGAGCGTGTTGACGAGCACGCGGCCGGCTTCGATCTGCGCGGCCACGCCGCGCGCACGCTCGATATCGGGCGAGAGCACGTAGGCTTGCAGGCCATACGGCGTATCGTTCGCGATTTCGATGGCCTGATCGGTGTCGCGATACGCGATGATCGAAAGCACCGGCCCGAAAATCTCCTCGCGCGCAATCGTCATGTCGTTCGTCACGCCGCTGAACACCGTGGGACGCACGAACCAGCCCGACTCCACGCCGTCGGGCCGCTGCGGGCCGCCCGCAATAAGGCGTGCGCCTTCGTCGATGCCGATGCGGATATACCGCTGCACGCGCTCCCATTGCTTCTGGCTCACCATCGGGCCGACGCTCGTGCGCGTGTCGCGCGGATCGCCCGATTGAATCTGCGCCACGGCCTTCGCAACGCTGGCTTCGAACTCGACGAGCCGCGACTGCGGCACCAGAATGCGCGTGCCCGCAATGCACGCCTGTCCGCTGTTCATGAAACCGGCCTGCAGCGCAAGCGGCACGGCTTCGTCGAAATTCGCGTCGTCCAGCACGATGACGGGCGACTTGCCGCCCAGTTCGAGCGTCACGCGCTTGAGCGTTTCAGCCGCCGTGCGCAAGATCGTCTTGCCGACCACAGTCGAGCCCGTGAACGAAATCTTGGCGACGTCGGGATGCTCCGCGATGCGCGCGCCCACGGTGTCGCCGCGGCCCGTGACGATGTTGAAAAGGCCCGCAGGCAGGCCCGCCGAATGCAGCGCCTCGGTCACGATGCGCGTCTGGATCGCGCTCATCTCGCTTGGCTTGATGACGGCCGTGCAGCCCGCGGCGAGCGCGGCGGCGAGCTTGCCGCAGATGAAGCCCGCGTCGCTGTTCCAGGGCGTAATCAGCCCGGCTACGCCCAGCGGCTGCATGGTGACCTCGGCCGTGCCCGCGCGCCGCGTGAACGCATAGTTTTCCAGCGTCTTCGCGGCGTCGCTGAGCACATTGGAGGCGTGCTGGGCCATCCACCGGCCGCGCGAGACCGGCGCGCCGTACTCTTGCACGATCGCTTCGAAGAGCGCGTCTTCGCGCGCGACGACGGCCTCGTGCAGCGCCATGAGCATCTCGATGCGCTGCGCCTTCGTGGTGCGCGAAAACGCCGGGAACGCGCGTTTCGCGGCGGCGACGGCCGCGTCCGCGTCGGCCGCATCGGCCAGTCGCACGCGGCCGATCACGGCCTCGGTCGCGGGGTTGAAGAGGTCGAAATACGCCTCGCCGTGTGGCGTGACGAACGCGCCGTCGATATAGATCTTGTCGATGATCTGCATGGCTGCTCCAGAAAACGTGAGTCGATGAGAGCAAGATAGACGCTCGGCATTGCGTTGACTAGCCGTACAATGGCGCATGACCTGTTGAGCGATTTGGGATAATGAAAACATCGGGCCTGGTGGAACTCGAAGCCGTGCTGGCCGTGGCGCGCCATCGCAGCTTTCGTGCGGCGGCGGACGAACTGAGCGTGTCGACCTCGGCGCTCAGTCACGCGGTGGCGGCGCTCGAAGCGCGCATTGGCGTGCGGCTCTTCAATCGCACCACGCGCAGCGTGGCGTTGACCGAAGCGGGCACGCAGTTCGTGGGCAGCGTCGCGCCCGCGTTGTCCACGATCCGCGAGGCGCTCGACCAGGCGGGCAGCTTTCGCGATACGCCCTCGGGCACGTTGCGCATCAATGCTTCGGTTGGCGCGGCGAAGCAGGTCATGCCCGTTCTCATCGCCTACCTGCAGCGTTATCCGGAGATGAAGCTCGATCTCGTCACGCAAGGGCGGCTCATCGACATCGTGGTCGAAGGCTACGACGCCGGCATACGTCTGGCCGAAATCGTGCCGCAGGACATGATCGCCGTGCCGTTCGGCGACCGTCAGCGATTCGCTGTGGTTGGCAGTCCGGACTATTTTGCGAAACATAAGGCGCCACGCACGCCCGCCGATCTGAAGTCGCATCGTTGCATACGCAGCCGCATGCCTAGCGGACAAATCTACCAATGGGAGTTCGAGCGGCGCGCTCAGGCCGTGCGCGTGGACGTGGAGGGCGCGTTGACGCTCGACGAGCCGGGTCTCATGCTCGCGGCCGCGCGCGACGGACTCGGCCTCGCGTATCTGACTGAATGGAACGTAAGCGCCGACCTGGCGGCAGGCACGCTCGTGCGCGTGCTCGAAGACTGGACGCCGCCGCTTGACGGCCTCTGCCTCTACTACCCCGGCCGGCGGCACGCGCCAGCGGGACTGCGGGCGCTGATCGAAACGATCCGCGAACACGCCGACGCCATGCGCGCGCCCGCAAAAAAGAGCCGGCGCGGGCCTGTTGCCGGCCGCTGAGCACGCTTACGCCGTCCATACATCGCTGTTGCATTTCCCCGACAGGATGTAAGCTCATCTATTGAAATAAGAATAATTCCCATTATCATCTCGGCTCTTTCGCTGATCGGGGCCGGATGGCTGCTCGCCCCGGACAGCGCCGGTTGAACGCAAAGAAGAAGGGAAAGCATGGCTTCGGGGAAGCGCACATCGCGCACGCGCACGCAACAATGGCGCAGGATCTGCGCGCACGCGCTCATCAACTCCACGCTGGCGGCGGGCGTGGCTGGCATCGCACACGCGGCGCGCGCAGCCGACGCCGACACCGACACGGCAAGCGCAACAGCACAATCGGCCGCGGCTGCCGACGCCGCCACCCAGCTCGCGCCCGTCAAGATCACGAGCAGCAAGACTCAGGGCTACGCGCCGCAAACCGTCGAGACCGGGCAATACCGTGGCATGGACGCGCTCGATGTGCCGGCCACGGTGAACGTCGTCACGCGCTCGGTCATGGACGCCCAGGGCGACACCGGCCTCTACGACGCGCTGCGCAACGTCGCAGGCGTAACGCGCCAGCAGCTCAACGGACTCGCGTACGACAACCTCTCGGTGCGCGGCATTCCGCTCGACAACCGCTCGAGCTTCTATCTCGACGGCCTGCTGCCCATCGACAACAACATCTGGATGCCGATGCAGAACAAGGAGCGCGTGGAAGTGCTCAAGGGGGCGTCTGCGCTGTACTACGGCTTTGGCGCGCCGGCGGGCATCATCAACATGGTGCTCAAGCGCGCGGGCAGCGAGCCTGTCACGAGCATTTCGGTGCTCGGCGACTCGAACGGTTCGATCGGCGCCGCCGCCGACATCGCGCGCCGCTTCGGCCCGAGCGACCAGTTCGGCATCCGCGTGAACGCGATGGATGAGCACGTCGAAACACCCATTGACGGCGACCGCGGCTACCGCAAGTTCGTGAGCGCGGCGCTCGACTGGCGCGTGAACGACAAGCTCAAGCTGCAATACGATCTCGAGCACATCGAAACGAGCATTGTCGAGCAGGCCGGCATTGCGCCGCTTACCGCCGTGAACGGCAAGATCACGCTGCCGGCCATGCCCGACCCCTCGAAGCTGCTCGTGCCGAACGACCGGCCGACCAGGGCGAGCGCGACATCGCAGCTCGTGCGTGCCGACTATGCGTTCAACGACCACTGGAGCGCGATGCTCTCGCTCGGCCAGTCGATCACGCGGCGCGACCGCTGGGCCTGGGTGTTCCAGAAGTACGACGTCGCGACCGGCGCGGGCACGCTGCAAGGCAGCCAGCAGTTCGGGCAGATGTACGAGAACAAGAACGTGCGCCTCGAAGTGAACGGGGACTTCAAAACCGGGCCTTTCACGCATACGGTCACCACAGGTGTCGTGCAGAACTGGCTGTTTCAGCCGGACTTCACGACGTACACGTACACGGCGGCGCAGAACCTCTACGATCCCATCGACATCACGACGCTCAAGCAAAGCGGCAGCGCGCGGCAGTTCTACGCGCAGCATGTGCGCAACAGCGGCATCTATGTATTCGACCAGATCGACATCACGCCGCGTTTGCAGGTCGTGGCCGGCGTGCGCCGCTCCGAGTACATGACTTCGCAAGCCGGTACGCCAAGCTCCGACATCAACCACACCTCGCCTTCGGGGAGCATTACCTACCGCATTACGCCGCAGACAAGCGTCTACGCGAGCTATGTCGAAGCGCTCGAATCGGCGGGCAGCGCGCCGGCCACGGCGGTCAACGCGAACCAGATCCTGCCCGCGGCGGTGAGCCGGCAGCAGGAAGTGGGCGTGCGCACGCGCCTTGCCGGCAACACGCTCGTATCGCTTGCGCTTTTCAACCTCAAGCAGGCCAGCGCAGAAACGAATGCCGACAACGTCTATGTGATGGACGGCAACGCGCGTTACCGCGGCGTAGAGTTTTCAGTGCAGGGCGATGTGACGAAGGACGTCTCGGTCACGGCATCGGCCGTCTATCTCGACGCGACGCAGATCGATTCCTCCGACCCGACGCTCGTTGGCAAGACGCCCGAGAATACGCCGCACGTCACGGCGAGTCTGTTCGCTGAATATCGTGTGCCGGTGCTGGCGGGTCTTTCGGTGAACGGCGGCATCTACTATGTGGGGCCGCGCCAGGTGAACAACGCGAATCAGGCGCAGATCGGCGGCTATACGCTGTTGACCGCGGGCGTGCGCTACGCGACGCGCGTGTACGGCAAACGCGTTTCGGTGCAAGCGAATCTGGAGAATGCCGCCAACCGGCGCTACTGGAGTGCAGCGGGGTCGAATCAGTTGGGCGTGGGACTCGGACGCACACTCGAACTGACTTCAACGCTCGAGTTTTAAGCGTGGGTGCAGCGCTTTAAAAAAACTTCGCGCAGGGTCTTCAAAAATGCGCGACGAGTCGATACAATGGCGACCCTTCGAGCCCAAGAGGCAAGAGGAAACGGGATCGAAAGTCCCGGGTTGTATTGGAATGCCGACGTGGTGAAATTGGTAGACACGCTATCTTGAGGGGGTAGTGGCGAAAGCTGTGCGAGTTCGAGTCTCGCCGTCGGCACCAGAAATCAGGTTCGCGCGCTTGCGCTGCGAATAAGGCGAAAAAGCCGGCTTTTAAGCCGGCTTTTTGCTTTGGCGCGGAAATGATCAGGACTCCAACATAGCAAGCCGTCAGCGGACGAGGGGCGGCGATGGAGAACACGTCACGTCTCGCACGGTGTTCCTCGGAGTGCTTGCGAGGTTGCACGGGCGGCGTATATAATCGCCGCTCTTCGGGCAGGTCCATTAGCTGACTGTGTTCGATTCTGCGTCATCCCACTGGCGCAGAAGCCGTTCTGAATGGGGGTATAGCTCAGCTGGGAGAGCGCTTGCATGGCATGCAAGAGGTCAGCGGTTCGATCCCGCTTACCTCCACCAACAGAACGCGTGGCCTTCGGTCACATTGCAGCAGGCAGGTTGCTGCATCATCCTGATTCACATCCCCACGTTGCGCCGAGACTCACGCATCCTTTGCACAGGATCGCATTCGCGCGTCTGCCGTCATAGCGGCAATGCATGCGTCGAAAGAATCTCCTTGAGCACCATGAAGCTGCGGACCTGCCGCACGCCCGGCAAGTACAGCAACTGCTCCGCATGCAACTGGTTGAAGCTTTCGTTATCACGCGTGCGCACCAGCATGAAGTAGTCGAATTCGCCGGTCACGACGTGGCATTCCACGCAGCCTGAGACCTTCTGCGCCGCTTTCTCGAATGCGGCGAACGCTTCGGGCGTCGAGCGGTCGAGCACAAAGCCGATCACGACCAGCATGCCCGCGCCGAGCGCCTTCGGATCGAGCAAGGCGACGATCCCGCGTATCAGTCCCAACTCCTTGAGTCGTTCCACACGCCACAGGCACGCGGGCGCACTGAGCTTCACCTTGGCTGCGAGGCTGACGTTCGAAATGGAAGCGTCCTGCTGCAAATGCCTGAGGATCGCGCGATCGATGCGATCGAGGGCGGGCTATCGGGCGTAGCGGGAGATTGCCGGGTTAATTTCATTGCGTCATTCGATCGTTTTGCAAACTAAAAGTGTCTGAAAGCGGGGAAGATCGCTTTAAACGTAGGTCGACGATATTTTTTTAGCAAGCTCATTTCGTGGCAAGACGCCTAACATTTCTCCATCGGATGGCCCACGCGATGGCCTGTTCCGACCGTTGATCCCGTTTCGCATGAGCCGACCTTCCGGAGAGAGTCGATGAACCTCCAGCGCTTCCCCCGTTATCCACTGACGTTCGGACCCACACCCATCCAGCCGCTCAAGCGCCTGAGCCAGCATCTCGGCGGCAAGGTGGAGCTATACGCGAAGCGCGAGGACTGCAATAGCGGACTCGCCTTCGGCGGCAACAAGACGCGCAAGCTCGAATACCTGATTCCCGACGCGCTTGCGCAAGGCTGCGACACGCTGGTTTCGATTGGCGGCATCCAGTCGAACCAGACGCGTCAGGTTGCGGCCGTCGCCGCGCATCTCGGCATGAAGTGCGTGCTGGTTCAGGAGAACTGGGTCAACTACTCCGACGCTGTCTACGACCGGGTTGGCAACATCCAGATGTCGCGCATGATGGGCGCAGACGTGCGGCTCGTGCCGGACGGCTTCGACATCGGCATTCGACCGAGTTGGGAGGAAGCGCTCGAGAGCGTGCGCGCGGCTGGCGGCAAGCCGTATGCGATACCGGCGGGCTGCTCGGAGCACCCGCTCGGCGGACTCGGCTTCGTGGGCTTTGCCGAGGAAGTGCGGGCGCAGGAGGCTGAACTGGGCTTCAAGTTCGACTACATCGTCGTGTGTTCGGTGACAGGCAGCACGCAGGCCGGCATGGTGGTCGGCTTCGCGGCAAATGGCCGTGCAGATCGTGTGATTGGCATCGACGCTTCGGCTACGCCGGAGAAGACTCACGCGCAAATCACGCGCATTGCGCGTCATACGGCTGGGCTCGTCGATCTCAACCGCGACATCGGCGAAAAAGACGTGATTCTCGACACGCGTTATGCGGGCCCGGAATACGGCTTGCCGAACGAAGGGACGCTGGAGGCGATTCGTTTGTGCGCGCGGCTGGAGGGCATGCTCACCGATCCCGTGTACGAGGGCAAGTCGATGCACGGCATGATCGACAAGGTGCGCCGCGGCGAATTCGAGCCGGGGTCGAAGGTGCTGTATGCGCATCTGGGCGGCGTGCCGGCTTTGAGCGCGTACAGCTTTATCTTCCGCGACGGCTAACGCGGCGTGGCGGTGCCACGGTCTTTGACTTTGGTCACGGCGCGCCGGGCCAATCGCAACGACAATGGGCGCCCTACACGTCGTGGGAGCGCCGGGCCCTCTTGCCTCTCCTGCGAACTTCGCGCCGGGCTTTTAGCCCGGCGTTTTTTTCAGGAGAGGGCCTTCGCGCATTGCCGCATCAACGCGCGAAGCTGATCGGCGTGCCGCCGTCCGGATGCGCAACGGTGCCCATCGGAATGCCGTAGATCGCGCTCAGCGTGTCGGCTCGCATCAGCTCGGCGGACGGCCCATGGGTGAGCAGGCTGCCGCCCTTGAGTGCGATGAGTTCGTCACAGAAGCGGCCCGCCATGTTGATGTCGTGCAGCACCACGATCACGCCGATGCCGCGCTCCTCGCTCAGCCGCCGCACGAGCGCCAGCACCTCGATCTGGTGCGCGATGTCGAGCGCGGAAATCGGTTCGTCGAGCAGCAGCCAATCGCTGTCCTGCGCGACCAGCATCGCAAGCCACGCGCGCTGGCGTTCGCCGCCGGAAAGGCTGTCCACGGCGCGATCGGCGAATCGCACCATGTCGGTCTGCTCCATGGCTTCCAGCACTTTCTGCGCATCGGTGCGCGAAAAGCGGCCGAGCGCGCCGTGCCACGGATATCGTCCGAGAGCGACGAGTTCGCGAACGCTCATGCCGTCCGCGGCGGGCAGTTGTTGCGGCAGATAAGCGACCTTGCGCGCGAACGCACGGCTTTCCCACTGCGCGAGCGGCCGGCCCGCGAACGTGAGCGTGCCCGCGCCGGGCTGCTGCTGACGCGCGAGCAGCTTCACGAGCGTCGATTTGCCCGAGCCGTTATGGCCGATCAGGCCATACATCCGGCGCTTCGCGAGCGTGAGCGACAAGGGCTTGAGCAGCGTGCGGCCACCCACGTCGAACGAGACGTCTTCCAGGGTGAAAAGCGCCTGCGCCTCGCAATCGTGCGCACGCGCGGCACGGTGAACGGGTAGCGCTTCGTGCAGCGTCTTCTCGTGCGAAAGCTTCATGGGCGAATTCGTCGGCAAAGGCGTTGGAGAGTTCATTGGCAAGATACTCGACAGCGATTGTTCATCGGTATTGATTGGCATGACTGATCAACGAGCGGTACATCCGTGTCTTTTCCTGCTCCCGTGTAGCGCGTGCTCAAATCCGCACCCGCACCAGTTTCCACGATCTGGCCATAGTCGAGCTTGATATAACGATCGGCGAGATGGAAATATCGGTCGTCGTGCGTGATGACCAATACGGTCTTGCCCTTCGCCCTCAACTCGGGCAACAGCTTGCGATAGAACACGTCCTTGAAGAGCGGGTCCTGATCGGCGGCCCATTCGTCGAACAGGTAGAACGGCCGGTCTTCCAGATACGCCACCAGCAGCGCGAGGCGCTTGCGCTGGCCTTGCGAAAGTTCGAGCGTGGAGAACGCGCCGTCCTCGACGCTAACCTTGTGATCGAGTTGCAGATGCACGAGCAGGTCTCGCGCCGTTTGATCGAGCCCGTCAAAGCGGATGCCAAGCAGGCTGTCGAACAGGAAAAAGTCGCTGAACACCACCGAAAACAGCTGTCGATAACTGTCGCGATCGGCGTCGTTCACGCTTGCGCCGTTGAGCACGATGCGTCCGCTTTCGGGCGTGTAAAGCCCCACGATCATCTTCGCGAGCGTGGTCTTGCCGCTGCCGTTGCCGCCGATCAGATAGACCAGTTCGCCCGGTTTGAACGCGAGGTTGACCGGTCCGAGCGTGAACACTTCATTCTCTTTTTCGCGGAAGTAACGATGCGTGACGCTGTCGAGCGCGATGCTTTCGAAGGCGCCCTCTACCGGCGCATCGAGTCCGTTTTCGAGCGGCAGTTCGGCGTTCACAGCCTCGATACGCTCCAGCGCCACACGCGCGGTGCTGATGTTCGGAATCGCCGAGAGCAGCGACTCGATCGGCATGATCATGTAGAGAAACACCATCGCGTAACCCGACATCACGTGCGTATTCACGGGCAAAACGCGTACGACCACGAATAGCGTCATGCCGATGAACGCAAACAGGATGAAGCTGCCCCAGCTCGCCGCCGCCGCGTAGAGCACGTAGCCGCGCGTGCGTTGCACGCGCACGGCTTCGACGTTGGTGAACAGTGTGTCGTTGATGAAAGCGGCGCGACGCGGACGATGCAGCTTGAGTTCCTTGGCGCCGTCGAACAGCGCGCGAAAGTGGCGCACCAGATCGTCCTCGCGCTGGCGCGACGCGCGCAGGTGAAAGAGCGCGCGGCCGTTGGCAACGCGAAAGCCCGCCGCACCGATGCCGATCGTCACGATCGCCACCAGCAGAATCTGCCACGACAGCACGCTCAGATAGGCGAGACAGCCGATGATGACCGCGCTCTGCATGGCGAGCGCGGGCATGCGCACGAACAGCATGACGATGGCGTCGAGGTCCTGCGTGAGTACGGCGAGCGAGCGCGCCGCGCCTTGCTGCTCCAGATGGCGAAACGAGGCGTCGCCGAGCCGCCGGATCGTCTGCATGCGCAGGCTCGCCTTGGCGCGCTGGCCGAGGTCCATGAAGAGCGTCTGCGAGAGCGTGCGCGTGGCGAGCACGATCACGCCGAGCACGACGAATTGCCAGCCGAGGTGCGCGAGCTGCGCGACGGACGCCGACAGCGCCTGGTTGATGAGCGCGACGAGGCCCGCATTGCCAAAGCCGCTGATGAGACTGGTAGCGAGCGCAACGAACAAGGTCGAGCGTGAATTGCGCGCGAGCTTCAAGAGCATGGACATGAATTTCCCTGAGACAGTGCGTCAGGAACCGGACCGGTCTTGCGCCGGGTGCCGGAACATTGTGAGGATCAAATAGAGTCCGCCGAGCAGCGTGGCCATCACGCCAGCCGGCATTTCTTGTGGAAACAGCACCCAGCGGCCGAGCCAGTCCGAACCGATCATCAGCGTCGCGCCGAACACCGCGCTGAGATACAGCAAGGGCATGGCGCGGCGAATGCCGAGCATGCGCGCCATGTGAGGCGCCATCAGGCCGATAAACGAGAGCGGTCCGATCACGAGCGTCGCGACCGCGCTCAAGAGCGCGCTCAGCATCAAGAGACCGAAACGCGCCCCGGCAATGCGCACGCCAAGCCCCGCCGAAACCGCATCGCCGAGCGGCAGGATTTCGAGCCAGCGGCGGCACAGCGGCACGGCCGCGAGCGCGAGCAGCGCGCACGCCGCCACCAGCGCGGCCATCCACGGCCCGACGTTGTAAGTCGAGCCCGCCAGCAGGTTGTAGAGGATGATGACGCGCGGATCGCCGCTCGAAATGGTGATGACGGAGACGGCCTGGAACGCTGCGCTCAGCGTCATGCCCGCGAGAATCAGCGTGTCGGGCGAAAACGACGAGGCGCGCGAGATCAGCACGAGCGCGCACAGGGTGAGCATCGAGCCGGCCGCGCACCACAGGAGGAAGGTCGGCAGCCCCGGATGCGCGGTAAGAAAGAGTGCACCCGTCAAGCCGAGCGCCCCGCCCGCCGAGATGCCGAGCAAGTCGGGACTCGCCATCGGATTGCCGGTCATGCGCTGCACGATGCCGCCCGAGAGCGCGAGCAGCACGCCCACGCCGGCCGCCGCCGCGACATGCGGCAGGCGCAGAAACAGCAGCGCTTCGGCTTCATGGGCATGGCTCAGATGCCAGCCCGCGAGGCCGCGCCCGAGCGTGAGCGAGACCACGGCCGCGCACGTCAAGGCCAGCGCGCTCGCGCATGCGACGCGCCGCAGGCCGCGCGGCGAGAGCGGGGCGCCAGGGTGTGGGGTCGTTTGCGCGAGATCCGGGCGGCCGCGCAGGCGGCGCAGCATCGCGAGCAGAAGCGGCGCGCCGATCAGCGTGGTGATCGCGCCGGTAGGTATCGCCATGCCGAAACGTGCCGCACACAGTTGCGCGAGTTGATCGGCGAGCCATAGCAGCGCCGCGCCGATCAGCGGCGACCACATCACACGCTCGCGCAGGCGGCGCGCGCCGGCTAGCCGCGCAACGGCGGGTGCCGCGAGCCCGACGAAGCCGATCACGCCCACAGCGCTCACCACGAAGGCGGCGATCAGCAGCGTGAGCCCGAGCGTGATGCCGCGTGTGGCCTGCAGCGAGACGCCGAGGCTCGACGCCACCGTTTCGCCGAGATCGAACACGGCCATTGGCCGCAGCAACAGCAGCAAGAGCAGCGCGCACGGCGCGAAGCGCGCCGCGAGCGCCAGCGCCACGCGCCAGTCGTGCTGCGCGAACGAGCCGCCGCCCCACACCAGCAGGCCGCTCAGCAGATCGTAGTGAGAGATCGCCAGCGCCAGACAGAACGCGCCGCCGCAAAGATTCACGATCATGCCCGCGAGGATCAGCGCGAGCGGCGACATGCCGCGCTGCGCCGCCAGCACGAACACCGCGGCGAGTGCCGCTGCGCCGCCCACGAGCGCAACCGCATCGCGGCCACCCGCCAGCAGGAAAGGCGCGTAGACCGTGGCGAGCGCGAGCGCGAGCCACGCGCCCGAAAAGACGCCGAGCGTCATCGGTTCGGCGAGCGGATTGCGCAGAACCTGCTGCGTCGCGACGCCCGCGAGGCCGAGCGCCGCGCCGCATAGCAGCGTGACGGCAACGCGTGGAAAATCGCTGTAGTGCGCGAGCAGTTGCGCCACATTCGTGTTTTCGGGCGCGACGAGCGCCTGCCACCACAACGCGGGCGGGAGCCGGGCGTCAAGGCGCAGCGCGAACAACAGCGCCGCGAGCGCGAACAGCGCGCAAACGGGCAATAGCGGCGTGCGGCGCAGCGGCACGAAGGGCGTAGTCATGGCGTCCCTCATGCTGCCTCCGGTGTTTGCGCGGCAGCCAGCGCATCGACGAGCGCATGCGCGAAGTACGCCGCGCTCAGAATGCCGCCCTCGGGCGGCACCTCGGCCATGCCCGTCGTGCGGCCCGTGCGCGCGAACGGCATGGCCTGCCAGACGCGGCTCGTCTGCATCATCGTCGCGGTCATGGCGGGCAACGGCTTCACGTACACGAGCGTCGCGCGCGTATTAGCGTCGAGCGCATCGAAGCCGATCATGGCCGCAGCCGCCGTGCCGCCCCACGCGTTGCGCAGGCCCAGTTGCGCGAGCAACTCGCCGAACAGGCTATGCGTGCCGAACACGCGCAGACGCGATTCGTCGATAAAGCGCGCCATGTAGATGGGCGCGCCGCCTGTGTTCGCATACGCGGGCAGCGCGTCGAGCCGCGCGCGCGCCTGCGCGATCGCTCGCCGCGATTGCGCCACGGCGGCTTCGCCTTGCGCCTCCCGGCCAAACAGATGGGCGAGGCGCATCGTCTCCCGGCAGGCGTCCGTATACGGCGTCGGGCTCGCGCGGAACTGGCCGAGCGTGACGGTAGGCGCCAGGCGTTCGAGGGCGCCGCGCAGCGACGCATGCGCGGGCGTGATGACGATGAGATCGGGCTTGAGCGCCAGCATCAGTTCCATGTTCGGCTGGAACATCAGGCCCAGATCGACCACGGAATCGGGCAGCGGACATGCCGTGAAATTGCGCCGGAAACCCGGCGTGTTCGCCATGCCCACAGGCACCACGCCGAGCGCGAGCGTCAGCTCCGCCAGGCCCCAGTCGAGCACGATCACGCGGCGCGGCACGGTGGTCCGCGCGCGCGCGCCGAGGCTGACGACGTTCAGACAAGCGCCGCCCAACAGCGCGGCGAGCAAGGTCCTGCGTTTCATTGCATCAGACCGGAAAAGAGGAAGGGCTGAGTTACCACTGGTACTTCGCTCCCGCCGTGAGCAGACGGCCTTGCCCCCAGTAGCAATAGTTCGCGCCCGTGCAGGAGGCGAAGTACTTGCGGTCGAGCAGGTTCGACACGTTCAGCCACGTGGTCCAGCCTTGCATGCTCGAGAAGCGGCGGCCAAGGTCATAGCGCAGCGAGAGATCCACGAGCGTGGCCGACGAGGTCATGAACGAGTTCGCCGTATCGCCATACGAGCCGCCGATATAGCGCACGCCGCCGCCGAACAGCAGCCCCGCGAGCGGTCCGGCGGAGACCTTGTAATCGGCCCACAGCGAAGCCGTGTTGCGCGGAATGCCCACCGGCACCTTGTCGAGCGCGGTGTTGCTTTTCGTGTTGAGCAGGTTCGTGTAGGTGTAGCTCGCGATCAGCTGCAGGTTGTTCGAGAGGCTCGCGTGGCCTTCCACTTCGAAGCCCTGCGAACGCACCTGGCCCGTCAGCACGCTGGCGCCGCTGTGGAGCGGGTCGCTGGTCTGCACGTTGTTCTGGGTGATATGGAACGCCGACACCGTGACGAAGCTGTTATAGCCCTTCGGCTGCAGCTTCACGCCCACTTCGTACTGCTCGGCCGTGAGCGGTGCGAACGCCTCGCCGCTGTACGTGGTGCCGACCTGCGGCTGGAACGAGCGCGAATAGCTGACGTACGGCGCCACGCCGTTGTCGAACTGGTACACGCCACCCGCGCGCCACGTGAAGGCGCGGTTGAACTGCGTGGTCGTCGCGCCGGTCTTGTACGAGGTCACGTCTTCGTTGGCCCAGTCCTCACGGATGCCGAGCAGGAACGACCACTTGCCGATGTCCAGCTGATCCTGCGCATACGCGCCGAGCTGTTTGATCGACGTGGCGTTCGACGTCGAGAACATGAAGTTCGGATAGGGAATCGTCTGGCCGTAGATCGGGTTGCTTTCCTGCAGGCCCGGCGTGGAAGTCAGGTTGCCATAGAAGTAATGGTCGAACTGCATGTTCTGGTAATCGAGGCCGACCGTGACGTTCTGCTTGACCGGCCCCGTATTGAACTTCGCGTTCAGCTGATTATCGACAGTGTGCGAATTGACGCTGCCGTAGTTCAGATATGCAGTGCGCGCGAGCGTGTCGGTGCCGGTCTTGAAGCCGTCGTTGCCTACGTACTGGATCGTCTGCGTGTTGCGCAGGAAGCGATAGCTCTGCTTGAACGACCACACGTCGTCGATACGGTGCTCCAGTTGATAGCCGACCGACATCTGCGTTTTGCGGAAGCTGTCCCACGTCGGCTCGCCCGGATTGAGGCTGCGGCTTTGCCAAGTGTACGGCACCGAGTTGTAGATGCCGGCTTCCGGGTCCGCCTGATAGTTCGCGAAGACGGTGAACGTCGTGTCCTTCGACGGGCGGAACTGGATGGTCGGCGCAATCGAGAAGCGCTGCTGGTTCACGTAGTCGGTTTGCGTGCCGGTGTTGAAGCCGTCGGCGGTCAGGCGGTAGAGCACGGTGCCGTCCTTGTCGACCGGACCGCTGAAATCGAAGAAGCCCTGGATGCGGCCATAGCTGCCGGTTTCCAGGCCGACTTCGTGATACGGCGTGTCGGTCGGCATCTTGCTCACGAGATTGACCGTGCCGCCGGGCGAGCCCTGGCCGTACAACACCGAAGCCGGACCGTGCAGCAGTTCGATGCGCTCGAACATGTACGGATCGAAGCTCGTGACGTTGAAGCCGAAGCCGCCGTTCGGGCCTGGCGTGCGCAGGCCGTTCCAGAATTCGTCCACGAGGAAACCGCGTGCGTAGAGGTATTCGAGCGAATCGGTATTGGTGCCGCGTTGTTCGGGGTTGATGCCCGAGGTGTAGCGCAGCGCCTGCGCCACGCTTTGCGCGCCCTGCACGTCCATCTGGTCACGCGTGACGACCGAAATGGCCTGCGGCACCTTGATGATCGGCGTGTCGGTCTTGGTGCCGGTCTCGCTGCGCTTCGCCACATAGCCCACCACCGGACCCGTGGCCGTTTCGCTTTGACGCGCGCCCTGCACGACGACGGCCGGCAGTTGCTGGCCCGGCTGCGCAGCGGCGTCCGACGCCGCCACGGGCGCCACCGCTGTTTGCGCACTGGCGATCTTCGCGATCGCGAGCGCCACGACCGCCGTGATCGTGCGCATCTTGATCCGCTTCGCCTCGCATGCTTCGATGTTGCTGTTGTTCGACGACTTTCCGATCCATCCCCGATTCATCCCACGTACCCCGTTCAAGATTTAAGACTCGCCAAATTACGAATGCGAATCATTTCGATTGTCATTTATAAATCAGCAGGCGGACGATAGAATACGGTCGGAACTGCGCAGACGTCCTGTCAATTCGTTACGCGAAACCGTCGAAATTTGACGGTTTTGCCGTATATCCTCAAAAGACTCACAAATGACCGATATCTGGCAACGCATCACCGGTACGCAGCGGCGATATCTCAAGCGTCCCGTCATCGCCAGGCGGTGCGATTTCGAGGCTGGCGACAGCGAAAGCTGGCACTCGCACACGCAACCGCAGTTCGTCTACACGACGCGCGGCGTACTGCGCGTCATCACGCCCGACGGCGCGTGGACGCTTGGCCCGTACCGCGGCTTGTGGATCGCGCCGCTCGTTGCGCACGAGTTGCAGGCGGTCAGCCAGGTGGAGATGTACACGGTCTATTTCGAAGTTGACGTCGCGCCGCGCGAGGAGCCGAGCTGCCACGTGCTGATGATTTCGACGCTGCTCCATGCGCTGGTGAGCGCGCTCGCGCTCGATCATCAGAACGGCCATCCCGAGCGCCGCTCCGGGTTGATCGATCCGCTTCTGCTGCAGGAGATGCGCGAGGCGCAGCTGGCTTCCGAAGGGCTGCTACCGCTACCGAAGGACCGCCGCCTGCAACAGATTTGCGGACAGCTGATGGACGCGCCCGCCGACAATACCCCGCTCAACGACTGGGGCATGCGCGTGGGCGCGAGCGAAAGCACGCTGGAGCGCGCCTTCAAGGACGAGACTGGCCTCACGTTCGGCCAATGGCGCCAGCGCTTGCGGCTGGTGGAGTCGATCTCGCGGCTCGCCAAGGGCATGGCGGTTTCCACCATTGCCACCGAACTCGGTTACCGCAACTCCAGCGCCTTCATCACGATGTTCCGGCGCGCGATGGGGGAGACGCCCCAACGTTTCCTGCGCAACCGTAGCGGGCTGGAGCAGGGTATCGTGCAGCAGGCACAATAGCCGCGCTCGCCGCGGATACTACTGAACCGGGCGGCGGCGGCACAAGCAAAGCGCCCGCGGTACAAGGCCCATTTCAACCCGCGAGTCGCATCCCATCATCACGCCGCTAGTGCGCCTTCAATCCTGCGCTGAAACGCCTTCCCTTCACCGTCGAACAGATGGCAATGCTCGGGCTTCGCGCCGAGCTTTTGCGCGTGGCCCTTCTCGTGCCGCTCGAGCGGTGCAATGCGTGCGATCAGGCCGTCGGGTGCAACGCGCGACTCGGCATAAAGATACGCGGCGTCGCCGAGCGACTCGACGGTCATCGTGCGCGCCTCGGTGCCGTCCCCGGTGGTGCTCGCATGCAGGTGTTCGGCACGAATGCCGACTGTCACCTTGTCGCCTTCCTTCGCCGCGCCCGGTTCGACCGACACGCGCTGGGTTTCGCCCGTCTCGTAACGCACGGTCACGCCGTCGCGCGACACAGCCTGCACGGCGCCTTCCAGGAAGTTCATCTTCGGCGAGCCGATGAAGCCGGCAACGAAGCGATTCGCCGGCGCGTGATACAGCGTCGTCGGGCTGCCGACCTGCTCGAGCTTGCCCGCCGACAGCACGACGATCTTGTCGGCCAGCGTCATCGCCTCGACCTGATCGTGCGTCACGTAGATCATCGTGGTCTTCAGTTCGTCGTGCAGACGCGCGAATTCGAGGCGCATCTTCACGCGCAGCGCGGCGTCGAGATTCGAAAGCGGTTCGTCGAACAGGAACACCTTCGGCTTGCGCGTGATCGCGCGGCCGATCGCGACGCGCTGGCGCTGCCCGCCGGACAGCTGCTTCGGCTTACGGTCGAGCAGATGGTCGATGTGCAGGATCTTCGCCGCATTGCGCACGGCCGAGTCGATTTCCGGCTTCTTCGCACCGGAAATCTTCAGGCCGAACGCCATGTTGTCGTATAGCGTCATGTGCGGATACAGCGCGTACGACTGGAACACCATCGCGATGCCGCGCTTCGCGGGAGGCACGTCGTTCATGAGTGCGCCGTCGATCGTCAGGTCGCCGCCGCTGATATCCTCGAGGCCGGCGATCATCCGCATCAAGGTCGATTTCCCGCAGCCGCTCGGGCCCACGAAGACGACGAACTCGCCGTCCGCTATGTCGAGACTCAGGTTGCCGATGACTTCGTGGTGATCGTATTGCTTCCTGACGTTGTGCAGTTGTACCCGTCCCATGTCGCTTCATTCCCCTCGATAGTTCAACCAGACCTTCATCGGTCCGCTTTCGCGGTTGTGCCACGCAAAATAAGGAATCGCGACCAGGGTGGCATGGTCGTTCTGCGCGGTATCGGCGGCATCGGCGGTATCAGCGGTATCAGCGGCCTCGGTCAGCGGCCGGTAAAGCGCGCCTGTCCAGTCCGCACCGATTTCGCGTTTGTGCGCGCTGCCCTCGAGCACGACCACGCCCCCGAGTTGCGCTTCCCGCCATTGCGCTTCGAGTAAGTGCGGGTCGACGTATAGCTCGTCGAGATCGACGCCCGGCATGTCGGCGCGTTCGACGCAATACAGCACCGGCCCGCGACTCAGCGCGATCCGGCCGCGATTGTCGGGCACCTTCGGGTGACTTTGCCAGGCGCGCAGGGCCATGGGCAGCGTCAGGCGGACCACATCGCCGGGTTGCCACAGGTGCTGGATCACGATGTAGCCGTGCGCGTGCGCAGTGGCTTCGATCGCAACGCCGTTCACGCTCAACCCGATCGACGGATTCGGCTGCGTGGCGGCTGCAGCGCCTTCGCGAGTGGTCACGAAACCGGACACGCCGTTGAGCCAACCCGGAACACGCAACTTCAGCGCGAACTCGCCTTGACCATCGACGGCGATTTCAACGGCGCCGTCCCACGGATACCGCGTGCGCTGACGCAGTTCCACCGTGCGCCCGTTGAAGTCGATTCGCGCGTCGCTTTCCATATACAGGTGCACGTAAATGGAGTCGGCATCGGTCCCATAGACATAACCTGGCAGCGAAGCAATCGTGCGCGCGACGTTTGGCGGACAGCATGCGCAGTAGTACCAGGGTTGCCGGCGATGCCCGCCGTCGTCCTCCAGCGGATTCACGTAGTAATACGCGTCTCCAGCGAGCGACCAGCCCGGCAGCATGCCGTTGTACAGCGTCCACTCGAACAGGTCGGCATAGCGCGCTTCGCCCGTTGCGGCGAGCATGCGGTGGCACCACATCATGCTGCCGATCGCCGCGCAGGTTTCGGTATAGGCCTGGCTGTTCGGCAACTCGAAGTCCGCACCGATCGACTCGCCGTCATGCCGCGCGCCAACGCCGCCAGTGATATACATGCGATGCGCGACGAGCCGGTCCCACAGCGTTTCGAGCCTTGGCAGCAGGCCGGCTTCGCCGGTCTCCAGGTAGAGATCGGTTAAGCCGCAGGCCATGTACAAGGCGCGCACCGCATGCCCGGCGAGGGTCTCCATTTGGTCGAACGGCACATCGTCCTGGAAATAGGCGTCGCCGAACCGGCCGCCCGCGAGCAGGCCGTGACCGCGCGCCTTGATGAAGAAACGCGCCAGCGCGAGATACTGGTCATTGCCCGTTTCGCGCGCGAGTTCGATGAGCGCCATTTCGATCTCTTCGTGCCCGTCGATCGCCTCGATCTTGCCTTCTGTTTCCGGCCCGAAGCGATCGCACAGCAGGTTGGCGAAGCGGATCGCCACGTTCAGCAAGCGGCGCTTTCCGGTTGCCCGGTGGTGCGCCACCGCGGCCTGAATCAGATGGCCCGCGCAATACATCTCGTGCAGGTCGCGCAGGTTGCTCCAGCGTTCGGCCTTGCGCTCCACGCTGAAATAGCTGTCGATATAGCCGTCGTCGTCCTGCGCGCGTTCGATCAGGGCGATGCCCTCGTCGATGCGTTTTTCAAGCAGCGCGTTCGGTCCGCGCGCCACGACCCACGACGCCGCCTCGAGCCACTTGTACAGGTCGGAGTCGTTGAAGAATATGCCTTCGAAGGGGCCATCGTAGTCGCCGGACACGCGGCGGAAATTGTTCAGCCGCCCCGTGCTTTCAAGGAGATCCCACTGGCTTGGCAACGTCTTGTCGATGTTCGTCGCAAAGCGTCGCCCCCAGAAGTCGCCGAGCAGCTCGACCGCCGTGACGGCAACCGGTTTGATGCGCGCGTAGCGCGTGGAAGCGGAATCGACTACTACAGGCTGTCGCAAGGTTCTGGTGTCGTTCATGATGTATGGGGAGGGTTATGCCTTGACCGCGCCAGCAATCAGACCGTTGATGTAAAAGCGCTGCAGCAGCAGAAAGAGAAGCGCGCACGGCAGGATCGAGATCGTGATGCCGGCCTGCATGAGCCCCCAGTCGATCGCCCCGAGCTGTCCGCTTTGCGCGTTCAGGAGCATGACGGGGAGGGTGTAGTGTCTGGCGTCGCCGAGCAGGATCAGCGCGGCCAGCAGTTCGTTCCATGAACCGAAGAAAGCGAACAGCCCGGCCGTCACGAGCCCCGGCAGCACCAGCGGCAACATGATCATGCGCAGCGACTGGAGCGAGCTGCATCCGTCGATTAGCGAAGCGTCCTCGATTTCCAGCGGAACCGAGTCGAACGAGTTGCGCATCATGAACACGGCGAACGGCAACTGGAACGTCGTGTAGACGAGCGCGAGCCCGAACAGCGTGCCTTGCAGATGCATCCAGCGCAGCAGCACGAAGAGCGGGTTGAGGATCGACTGGAACGGAATCATCAGCGTCGCCAGGATCACGACGAAGATGACGTTGCGCCCCCGGAAGCGGAATCGCGAAAACCCATAGCCGCCGAGCGTCGAGAGCACGAGCGTCATGGCAACCGTCATCAGCGCCACAGACGCGCTGTTGCCGAGATAACGCCAGATCCCTTCACCGTAGCCCGCGAGGTTCTGGTAGTTCTCGAACGACAGACGCGACGGAATCCAGCGCGGCGGCGATGCGCTCGCATCGGCGGGCGAATAGAACGAAGTCAGCGCGGACCAGGCGATCGGAAACAGAAAGAGCAGGGTGAGCACGCCGCAAATCAGGTAGTAAAGCGCTACCGAAAGCCGCGCCTTCAGCCGGCTCGCGTGGCCCGCATAGTCCACGGCGGGCACGCTGGACGTCAGTGGAGTCGGCGGCATGGAAACGAAGCCGGTTTCGGCGGAACGTAGCTTGTTACTCATCGTCGTCTCGCAGAAGAATCATCTGGATCACGCTGAGCGCGAGCAACACGATCAGCAGCACCACCGACATTGCCGCGCCGTAGCCGAGCTTGAAATACGTGAACGACGCGCGATAGATCCAGTGGACCACGGTGATCGTGCTGTTCATTGGCCCGCCTCGCGTCATCACGTAGAACTGCTCGAACGCGAGGTAGGAACCGATCACGGCCATGATCAGCGCGAGCGCGAAGGTGCGCCGCATCATTGGCAGCGTGATATAGCGTTGTTGCGCCCACCAGCGCGCGCCGTCGATGCGCGCCGCCTCGTACAGATCGCGCGGAATGGCCTGCATGCCGACCAGCAGGATCACCATGGTGAAGCCGCACGCTTTCCACACCACCATGACGATCAGCGAGGCGAGCGCGGAGTGGGTGTCGCCGAGCCACTGGACCGGCTCGCTGACAATACCCAGTTGCATGAGGATCGCGCTGAAGATGCCGACCTGATCGTTGAACAGCCAGACCCAAAGCAGGCTCGCCGTCGTCATGCCGATGACGACCGGCAGAAAGAACGCAGTCCTGAAGATGCCGACGAAGCGGCTTGCCTGATTCACGAGCAACGCCAGCAGGAACGCCACCACGAAGATGGCAGGCGTCACGAGCAGCGTGTACTCGGTCGTAAACCACAGCGCGCCCCAGAACGACGCGTCGTGCAGCAGTTCCAGATAGTTGCGCAGTCCCGCGAACGAGGGGACGCCCATCAGCGGCCAGCGGTAAAACGACATGCCGATCGTCATCGCCAGCGGCAGCAGGAAAAACACCACCGTGAAGGCGAGGCACGGCAGCACGAACCAGTACCCCGCGCCGCGCCGGCCGACGCCTCCACGTTGCTTGCGAGCGTTGGCCGGCAGCGCGAAACGGCTGCCGCCGGGCGGTGCATCGTTGAGGACGTCCATCGTCTTCGCGCCTCCTGTTGGGCGTGATTGCTCAGTGATCAGGCGTGATCACGCGCTATTGGGCGTTCAGGATTTCGGTGAAGCGTGCCTGCGCAGTCGTGACGGCTGCGTTGACGCCCTTGCCGAAGACCGCCTCCTGAATCATCGCGAGCCAGGGGCCGTTGGGATCGTTGATCAACTGATTGAACTTCGTGCTGTACGGCGTGCGGCCTTGGCTCATCGCCGTGGCCGCCAGCAGATAGCGGCTGTCGAGCTTGCTATAGGCGTTGTCGGCGAGGTCGACGCGCACGGGAATGCTGCCGTTCTTCGCGAACTGATCGACCTGGACCTGCTCGCCAAGGCTCCACTTGATGAACTCGAGCGCGTCCTGCTTGTGCTGCGAGCCCACCGGAATCGCGATCGAATCGCCGCCGGCGAAGCTCGCCCAGCCGCCATTCTGTCCAGGCAGATAGGCAAGCCCAAAGTCGATCTCAGGATGCGTTTTCTTCAGGATACCGATTGAAAAGGCACCGGAGCCGACCATGCCGATCTTGCCGGTGAGGAATGCATTGATGAAGTTCGCGCCGCTGTCGGTTTTCGCGCTCGCCGGAATATCGCCCGCTTCCCACATGCGCCGATACATGGCGAGCGTGCCTTCGAGCGCGGGGTTAGTCAACGTGGCGGTCTTGCCGTCTGCCGAGAGCAGGTCACCGCCTGAAGCCCACACGTAGGGCGTCATTGTGAAGATGTTGCAGCCGCCGCACGCGCCGGAAAAATAGAACCCCTTGATGCCGTTGCCGAGCGCGGTGATCTTTTTGGCGTCGGCTTCGAGTTCGGCCCACGTCTTCGGCGGCTGATCGGGATTCAAACCCGCGCGCTTGAAGAGGCTCTTGTTGTACAGCAGCATCGAACTTTCCGCGCTGAAAGGCAGTGCGTATTGTTTGCCCTGGTAATTACCGAGCCGCAGATGAGAGGGACTGAGGCTCTGGTAGAAGGGCAGCTTTTTAGCCTGGTCGCCGATATCGGTCAGCTGACCTGCGCGCGCAAACTCGGGCACGAAAATCAGGTCGATGGCGATCACATCCGGCGCGGCGCCCCCGGCCGAAGCGGTGCCGAACTTGGTGACGAAGTCGTCGTTCGGAATGACGGTCAGATTGACCTTGGTCGGATGACCTTGATTCCAGGTGGCGACCAGCGGTGTGACGAACGCCGCATCCGACGCGCGCACCCAGAAGGAAATGCCGTCATCGGCCTGTGCGTGGGTCGCGGCGAACCATGCCACGCATGCCAACCGTCCAAGCCACCGCTTGTATCGAATCATGGATGTCTCCTCTTGTCATCGACACGCGCTTTGCGACGTTTTGCCGACCGTCATGCTGGCATCGCCGCTTGGTACGTGTCGCCAAACTTTGGGAAATGTGCTTTTTTCTACCTTTGTGCGTTGCAGCGGCCTTTTCCGGCTCTCCGCGAACGCCCGGTGCGCAAAGATTGACACGCTCCGTTTGGACTCGCAAGATGAAGAATCCGCAGTAAAACAGGACAATTCCGACTTTTCTGCCCATGACCGATTCCGCACTCCGCCTGGCCTGGTTGCCGCCTCTCGAAGCGAGTAATGGCGGTCTGTTCGTCTCGCGCGGCGTGGGCGTGCATCCGTCGCGAAGAATCCAGTCTCACGAACTGATTTATGTGCGGCAGGGCTGTCTGCAACTTCACGAGGACGGCAGGCAATTCGAAGTGAATGCGGGCGAAACCTTGTTGCTCTGGCCTGGCCGGTTGCACGGCGGCACGTCGCCGTTTGCCCCCGACCTCAAGTTTTACTGGGTGCATTTCACGCTGCCTGAAACGCCGCTTTCCGGCTCGGCGTCGCGCGAGTGGCTGGAGATTCCCCAGCACGCGCGCGTCGAGCGGCCCGATCATTTATCGGGCATGTTCCAGCGTCTCTTGAACGACCAGCAAATCTATGGCGTCCAACCGGTGCCGGACAGCCTCGCGATCCTGCAGATGCTCTGGGAACTGAAGCGCTCGCGCGTCGCGGCCACGGCTGTCGACGGGGCGCCGCAGCAGTTGGCGGCAAGCGCCGACCGGTGGATTCGCACGCACTTTCATGAGGCGATCAGCGCATCGTCGATTGCGGCGCACCTGGGCTGCAATGCGGACTATCTAGGTCGGGTGTACCGCGCCGTGTATGGCCGTACGCTGACCGACGCCATCCACGAACGCCGTATGCTGCACGCCGCCATTGTGCTTGCCGAGGACCGCTTGACGATCGCGCAGGTCGCCTACGAATGCGGATTCGAAGACAGCGGATATTTCCGCAGGCTCTTCAAGAAGAGCAAAGGCATGACGCCGAACGCATTCCGGCGGCTGCATTTGCGGGTTCATGTCAACACAGCCTGATACGTTTCAGCCGTTCTGCTCGGACACCTGTCCGGCGTTGGCATTGGCATCGGTTTCGCGCGCATCGTTGCGCGAAGCGGCCGCGTCCATGGCTGGCTCTGTTGCCGCGCTCGTTTCAGCGGAGGCTGGCGGCCCGTCCATGTCGTCGCCGAGCAAGGGGCGCTCGGGGTGCACGAACAGCCATAGCAGGGCACCGCAAGCCGCCGCCGCGCCGATCACGATCATGCCGCTTCCCCAGCTATGCGTGACCTTGACGATGAGCGCCAGCGTCATGGGGCCGGCGACGTTCGACAGCGCCCCCCACACGTTCGTCCAGCCCGACATGACGCCGGCAAACTCGCGCCCGAGATCCTGCGTGGCAGACCACACGACCACCTGCACGAATCCCACCGCCGCAAAGGACAGGCACAGCAAGCCGATCACCACGGCAATCGAACTCGCTCGCGAGGCTGCGGCCAACGCAAGTGCGCTCACGACAAATCCGCTCATCGCAACGGGCGTGCGCGCCCGATGGATCGAGCCGGTCTTTCTGAGCAGCCAGTCGCTGAACGCCCCCGCGGCGAACACGGCCACGAACACCGCCACCCAAGGCAACGATGCGTACAGACCCATCGCCTTGAGCGAAAGCCCGCGCGCTCGCATGAGATACGTCGGCAGCCACGTCGTATAGAAACTCTGGATCAGCACCAGCAGGAAGTACTGGACACCGAAGATCCAGAAGCGCCACCGCCGCAGACAGCGCCTGAGCGCCCCCTTGGCCGCGGTGTGCCCAACTGGCTGGCCGTCTGCAATGTAATCGGCCTCTGCCTTCGTGATGAGCGGATGCGCTGCCGGCGTGTCGCGGTAGCCGAACCACCAGACTGCGCCGAGCAGCAGGCCCAGTGCGCCGAATCCATAGAAAACGGCGTGCCATCCGAACCGCGCGATGGTCCACGCCGTAAGCGGCGCCGAAACGATCGGGCCAAGATAAAGCCCCGCGAGCAGCAGGGCATTGCCTTTTGCGCGCTCGCTGGCCGGAACCCAGCGCTTGAGAGCGACGACACTGCTCGACCAGTCCGCCGATTGCGCCCCGCCCAGCACGAGGCGGCACCCGAAGAGCCAGGCGAAGGAGGCGCCCAGGGGAGTCGCGATCATCATGAGCGACCAGAGCGTGCTCGTGCCGAACAGCACCTTGCGCGACCCGTAGCGTTCGGCAGCGCGGCCCGCCGGGATCTGCCCGATTGCGTAGGCCCAGAAGTAGATTGTGAGAATCATCGACATCTCGACGATCGACAGGCCCAGTTCGTTCTGGATCGTCGGGGCCGCGACCGCCATGGCTGTGCGGTCGAGCGTCATCACGAACGTCAGTGGCGCGACGAGCAAGGCCACGATCTTCCAGCGGAGATGGTTCACGTTGTGCAACATCGTTCAACTCCCTGGCGCGTGCGGAACGTGGCTTGCCTGTGGTGCCGGCTTGCGCAGGCTAGTGCGTGAATCGTTCGGAAACCTGATGAATTAAGCCTCGCGGCCGCAGTGATCGCGATCCGCCGCTTCAAACCCCTGCGGGTCGCGCTCGGCCCACTCGCGCGCCCAGACTTGCAGCGGCTGCAATGCGGCCCGGAGTTTCCTGCCTTCGGCCGTCATTTGATAACCGCCCTCGCCGTGCTCGACGAGACCCGACGCTCTCAATTCCGCGAGCCGTGTATTGAGCAGGCGGGCATTGGTGTCGCAGGCTTCCTGGAGCGCTCGGAACGTCAACGCTTCGCCGCGCAGTTCCCACAGTATCCGCAGTGCGGTCCGGCGCCCGAGCAGGTCCAGCACGACCATGATTGGCCGTCCGGTTGTCGAGCCGCGAACGGGTTGTCCTGGTCGTGGAATTTTCATGCTTTACTTTTTAAAGCATCGAATTGGAGCTGTCAAGCAAGCGATGCGGTCATCTCTCTACGCCGAAAAGCGCTGTCCGAGTTCGCGCAACCACGCGAGAAAGGTATTGATGGCCGGGTCATCGAGCCGCGCCTCGCGGACATAGCTGCAGTAGCGCCATGCGGGCAGGGCGGGGCCGTCGAACGGAAACACGAGGCGGCCCTCCTTGACGTCGAGCGCGACGAGCGCGGTAGGACCCATTGCAATACCCAGACCGTCGATGGCGGCCTGCAGGGTCAAGTAGAAGTGATCCAGTTGCTGCGAATGGCGAGGCGCAAGCCCAGGATTGCCGCTTGCCGCAAGCCACTCCGCCCAAAGTCCGGGATAGGTCGCCGTGTGGAGCAAGGTGTGGTGCGCGAGGTCCGGAACATCATGTATCGGGTGCGTTTCCAGCACCTTGGGTGAGCAAACCGGCAGCCGGACTTCCGACAAGAACTCCTTGACCGCATACCCGGCCGACTTCTGTTCGCTGCCGCGAATCGCGACATCGCATTCGTCGCCGAGCTTTTCGATGGGCTCATCCGACGTGGTCAGCCGCACCTCGACCGCCGGATGGGTCAGCTGGAAGCCGGAAAGCTGCGGCAAGAGCCAGCGCAGCGCGAAGGTCGTGGGCGCATTGACCCTCACGATCTGCGCCCGTGTGGCTCGAAGCTGCTCACTGGTTGCGAGCGCAATGCGATCGAGCGCCGCCGATACCTCGGCCAGGTAAGCGCGCCCCGACGCTGTCAAAGCGACTCTTCGGCCGCGACGCTCGAACAGGTCGAGTCCAAGCCAGTCCTCCAATTGCCGCACTTGCCGGCTAACGGCCCCGTGCGTGACGCAAAGCTCCTCGGCCGCCGCCGAAAAACTTTCCGCGCGAGCGGCGGCTTCGAATACGCGCAAGGCGTTCAACGGCGGCAAACGGCGCGACATAACCCAGATCCTATGTGACTTTTCCTGACAAGTTCCGTGAGTTTACATCGCTTTTCGTGGCAGCGACGGAGCCCTATATTGAGCCCCTTGGCAGCAGCTCCGGTTGCGGATCTGTTCGATTTACTCACCAGGGGAAATATCGCATGTCGAATGTCGTCGTGGTCGGCGCGCAGTGGGGCGACGAGGGGAAGGGCCGGATCGTGGATTGGCTCGCGGAGAAGGCGGACATCGTCGTTCGTTACAACGGTGGGCACAACGCCGGGCACACGCTGGTGGTGGATGGCCGAACCTACAAGCTCGCGCTGCTCCCGAGTGGCGTGGTGCGCGGCAAGCTCGGCCTGATCGGCAACGGCGTTGCGCTCGACCCCGAAGCGCTTTTCGCGGAGATCGACCGGATGGCCGCATTGGGCATTCGCGTGACGCCTGAGGTGCTTCAAATCGCCGAGACGGCCACGCTCGTCCTGCCGGTGCACCGCGCCATCGACGCCGCCCAGGAACGCATGCGCGCGAAGCCGCTCGGCACCACGCTGCGCGGCATTGGGCCGGCCTACGAAGACAAGGTTGGCCGCCGCGGCCTGCGCGTGTGCGATCTTGCCGAACCGGAACTGCTGGCCCAGAAACTCGACGTCTTGCTCGAGCACCACAACGCGTGGCTTCGCGGTTCGGGCCAGGAGCCGTTCCCGCTCGAGCCGATGTTGAGCAACCTGCTTGCCATGGCGCCGCGCATCCTGCCGTTCGTGGGTCGTGTGTGGGAGCAACTGGATCGCGCTCATTCGTCGGGCAAGCGCGTGGTATTCGAAGGCTCGCAGGCGGTCATGCTGGACGTGGATTGGGGCAGCTACCCGTACGTTACATCGTCGAGCACGATTGCCGCCGGCGCGGCCAGTGGCGCCGGCATTGCGCCGGCGCACCTGGGGCGCGTGCTCGGCGTCAGCAAGGTCTATGCAACGCGGGTTGGCGAAGGCCCGTTCACGTCGGAGCTGGACGGAGCGCTCGGTGACGAACTGAGGCAACGCGGCGGCGAGTACGGCGTCAACACCGGCCGCCCGCGCCGCTGCGGTTGGCTGGACACCGTGCAGCTGCGTCAGAGCTGCAAAGTCGCGGGCATCAACCAGTTGGCGCTGACCAAGCTCGATGTGCTCGATGGCTTCGAGTCGGTGCAGCTTTGCGTGGGCTATATGCTCGACGGGGTGCGCATCGACTATATGCCGTCCACGAACGCCGAGCAGCAGCGCCTTCAGCCGGTCCTCAGGCGTTTCGATGGCTGGACGGGGTCGACCCGGGGCGTGCGCTCATATGGCGATCTGCCACCGCAGGCAGCGGCGCTGATCGATGCGATCCAGAACGAAGTGGGCGTTCCCGTGGCGATGGTCACCACCGGCCCTGAACGCGACGACGCCATTGTCCTGCAAGCGCCGTTTGCCTAACTTTCGTTGGCCAACCTCGATTGGATCTCGGCGGCGCTGAGGTCGCGCTGATGTGTGGCGATCTGCCAGGTGTTTCCCCACGGATCTCTGACCATCGCGCGCCGGTCGCCGTATGGCAGGTCGGTTGGCGGCTCGAGCGAGATCGCATGTGCCGCCACTGCCCGCTGGTACGTCGAGTCGGTATCCTCGACGTAGACATACAGGAATGCCGACATCGGATCTCGCAGGCCGTCTGATCCGCTGACCATCACGACGGAATCGCCGATCCTGATTTCGGCAGGCAGCCCGTGACGGAATTCGCCCCGCGCCAGAAACACCGCCTTGATGAACGCGATCAGGTTTTCCGCGTCCCGCACGACGATTCGCGGCGTGACGGTATGCCATCCATCGGGCTGGAATCTGGCCATGTTGCGCTGCCTCGCAAGAGATTCGCCAGCGCATTGTGCGCCGGGCGCCGGATTGGCGCTAGGCGCGTTTGCGCAGCGGCTCGAGCAGGCCCTTCAGGCCGTTATGGTCCAACTCGTGCATCAGCGCGAGCAGCCGGCCAATCTCGCCCGGCGGAAACCCCTCGCGGGCGAACCAGTTGAGGTAATGCCCGGGCAGGTCGGCGATGAGCCGGCCTTTGTATTTGCCGAAGGGCATGGCGAGGGTGACGAGGCGTTCGAGGTCTGGGGCTTGCATGAGCGTATTGTGCACGGTCTGGGAGCGGCTCGCGACCGGTCAGAGCATTCTGGATGTCACGCTCAGTATGGGATACGACAGCCCTGGCGCATTTACCTCGATGTTCAAAAAGCAGCTTGGGGTGGTGCCAAGCGAGTATTTCCGCGTCAGCGAATAACCGTGTCGCTCAGCTCGAAGTGTCGAAAGACCTTGACCTTCAACTTCACTTGAACGTTATGGTTGTGACTGCCCACCGTGACGTGCAACGCATCGGCGCCAGTTTCCGGTGGCAAAGCGAAAGGGAGTGGTGAGCATGACCAAACGCGTACTGCATGTTGTCAGCAACGTCGCCAGCTATGCCGACCAGGCCGAACCGACCGGCCTCTGGCTATCCGAGCTGACGCATGCGTGGCACGTCTTCGCCGGGAAAGGGTATGACCAACGTCTTGTGAGTCCGAAGGGCGGCCTCTCGCCGCTGGAGCCGCGCTCGCTCAAATGGCCGCTGGCCGATGCGTCGGTGAAAGCGTGGCTAAGCGATAAGGACCGCCAGGCACTTCTGGCGACCACGGCGCGCCCCGATCAGATCGACGCGGCAGACTTCGACGCGATCTATTTCACGGGCGGCCACGCGGTCATGTGGGACTTTCCCGACGATGCCGGCCTGCAGCGCATCACCCGCGATATCTACGAACGCGGCGGGGTCGTTTCGTCCGTCTGCCACGGTTACTGCGGACTGCTCAATACAACGCTCTCCGACGGCACACGGCTCGTGGCGCAGCGCCGGGTTACGGGCTATTCATGGGTAGAAGAAGTGCTGGCGGGCGTCGCGAAAAAAGTACCCTACAACGCCGAAGAAGAGATGAAGCGGCGCGGCGCGCGCTACGAAAAAGCCCTGCTGCCGTTCGTCTCGAAGGTCGTTGCCGATGGCCGACTGGTGACCGGGCAGAACCCGCAGTCCGCGAGGGCGACGGCCGAGCGGGTCGCTTCGTTACTGTGAGGGTCGGCAAGCGTGGGCCATACGGCACGTGCGCTAGCGGCCCTTGACCGGCCCGCGACGCTTCGCTTTGCGAAGCGTTGTGACGTCCGCGGCCTGCAGAGCAGGCGCTTTCACCTCCCCCGACCGCATTCGCGACAACACCCGCTTCGCATTGGCGGTGCAATCCATGTCGTCCGGTTTCGCTTCGATTTCCGCCAGAAGCGCAACAAGATGCGCTTTGCTCTGCGCGAGCCGCATTTCCAGTGCTTCGATATCCTGCACCTTGCCGCGCAGCGTTTCGACGAGCGAGCCGTGCTTCCACTGCGTCAGGTCGGGCGGTAGCAGCGTGCGAATTTCGTCCAGACTGAAACCGGCTTGCTGTGCCGACGCAATCAGATCGAGCACCAGCACGGCTTGAGAAGAATAGGTGCGATAGCCGTTCGGCTCACGTTCGGCCTTCAGCAAGCCGAGACCCTCGTAGAAGCGAATACGCGAAGCCGCAAGTCCCGTGCGCTGCGCAAGTTCACCGATTTTCATGTTTCCGACACTCCCCGGTTAGACCGAACCTGACCATCAACTTAACGCTTTGCCCGAGCCGCTTCAACCATCGTCACACGTCATATCGGCTCGAAGCGCAAACCCGCATAGCGAGTCAGACGCTCGATGAAGCGTGTGTCGAATACCGTGGCCGGCGTCCAGAATCCGCCGGGGCGCCCGGCCTTGGCGCCGTCCTCGACGAGATCGCGCGCGAGGCTGATCGCCGCCTGGCCCAGCATCTTGCCGGTCGAGCCGTAACCCGGATCGCGATCTCCGGTCACTTTCACGCGCAGCACTTGCCCTTCGTCGGTTCGGCCGAAAAACCGCAAATCGTAGCGACCCGCCCGTTGAGCCTCGGGGCTTGGACCTTCACCCGGTTTGGGCAATAGAAAGCGTTGCATCAGGCTGCGAACCGGGCCGACGACGATGCCCGCCATGAACGCCCCGAGCCCTGCCACGACGGCCAGCGCGCTCAGGCGTCCCTTCAGGCCCGGCCCCGTCAAGACGGCTTCGTCATAGGCGAACTGCGTGCCATAGGCCTTGCCGGAGAGCGCATTCGAGCGGTGCACGACGCGCTCGTTCACGGCCGCCATCACGAAGGGCGCGATCCACGCATCGAATGCGGGATCGAACTCCGCGGACTTGATGAAGTGCTGGCGCGCGTTGAAGCCGTGATCTTCCGGGCAGAGCACATAGGGATTCATCAGTGCCTTGCGCAAGGACCGATCGGCAGCCGCCTCCTGGACCACGTTGATCACGCTCGCGACCGTGCCGCCCGACGCGCCGCCCTTGAGGGTTTTGACGCGCATCTTGACATGCGTGGCCGGCACGCCGAATTGACGCATCGCGTGTTGCTGCAGAAACCACACGCCCATGTCCGAGGGAACCGAGTCGAAGCCGCAGCAATGCACGATGCGCGCCCCCGTCTTCTGCGCCAACGGTTCGTACTTCTCTATCATCGTTTTGATCCATTGGACCTCGCCAGTGAGGTCGCAATAATCGGTGCCGCTTTCCGCACAAACCTTGACTAGCGGTTCGCCATAGAGCGCATAGGGGCCGACGGTGGACACGACCACCCTGGTTTGCGCGCACAGCGCTTGCAACTGGGTTTCGCTGGCGGCGTCCGCGACGATGACGGGCAGGGATTGCCCCGCCGCGCCCAGCGAGCGCCTGAGGCCGTCGAGCTTCGCTTGCGATCGGCCCGCAATGGCCCAGCGCAAAGTTTCATGCTGCTGTGCAAGGTGTTCGGCGAGGTATCGCGTCAGGATCTGACCAACGAAGCTAGTGGCCCCAAACACGACGATGTCACAGGCTGGAGCGGTCATAGGCGTTTCCTTGTGTGGCTGCGTGTTGGCGGCGGTGGAATTCGCGCCTCCCTGCTCACGTTCACGCACAATCGAAGACCTTTAGCGGCGTTGGCAAATTCAGACCGACCTGTGCGTCCTTGACCACGTCCATACGAATGATGGTTGAGACGCCCACTCCGTCGAGCAACTGGCTCAGTGGACCGCCACCGCGCAACAGGGTGACGTTGCGCGGGAAAAGGCGTTGAGCGAACGATAGCGTATTGGTCTGCACCGTGGCCTGATGCCATTGTCCATCGACCCGGCTGACCATGGTCGTCGTCCCCATATGGGATTGAGACACGACATCGCGCAAGGCCGGAAGCGGCGCATTCAAGGTCAGGTCCGGCGCGCCGCCCGGGCCGGCAATATGAGCCCTGACATCCGCGCCGATACTCACATCGATCTGCGCGCGCCATTTTGGCAACTGATAGCCGTACACGCCACGCACCCGCGCGATTTCCGTGTTCACGGGTAAGGCCAGCACATGTGCGAAGAAACTTCGACGCCGCATGGAGTCGAACAGCTCCAGCGCATGGGACCCGCTCGCGCCAGGCCGACGGATCACGATCGCAACGGAAACTTCGTCGTAGGGGTCGTTATCGCAAACGGCATACGAAAAGAAAGTCAGCGCGACTAGCCCGAAGCCCGGGAATGCCCGAAGCGGCTCCAGCGGGGTCGGCAACATCGCTCGCAGCCGGGACAAGGGAGCGAGAAAGAGCACCTGGACATTGTGCGTGCGATAGTAGAAGTTAGGCGCCCACGTCGGACCCACTCGCGAGTTCACCAGTTGCTTTGGAATCCTGCGGAAATAGTCGATATTGCCCGCAGCAGGGTCCCGCGCCACTTCGTCGAGGTTCGGGTTCATCCGGAAGCGGTCGTAGTAGCCGCCTGCCGGCACGTCGACCTTATGCAGTCCAAATTCGACCTGTGTGTAGCGCCTTTCCATGTTCGCTGACCTTTCCCGATGTTTAACCTGGCACGCGCCGGCACGCAGCGCGGTATGCAGGACTTCAGCCAGCACTTTAAGGTTAAACTCAACTTGAAGGTCAAGCGTCCAGATACGGATAGTTCAGGCTGCCCTTGTTCGCCTCGCAAAAGGGGTTGACATTAAAGTTGACTTCAACCTTAAAGTCGAACCTCGATCCAACGAGGTGAACCGATGAACGTGTTCGACAAACTGCCATTGCCCAACGGGTCCATGATCCGGAACCGCATCGCCAAGGCCGCCATGGAAGAAAACATGGCAGACGCGGACCACGCCCCGTCCGGGCAACTGATGCGTCTCTATCAGGCGTGGGCGCAAGGCGGTGCCGGGTTGCTCATTACCGGCAACGTGATGGTCGACAGCCGCGCCATGACAGGACCGGGCGGGGTCGTGCTAGAAAATGACAAGCACCTCGAAGCATTCCGGCGTTGGGCGCAGATCGGCCGCTCGAAGGGCGCGCAATTCTGGCTGCAGATCAATCATCCGGGACGGCAGATGCGGGCCAATCTTGGCCAGCAGACATGGGGGCCTTCGGCAGTCCCTCTGGCGCTGGGCAAGATGTCGAAGTACTTCAATACGCCCCACGCGATGACGAGCGAAGTAATTGAAGACGTGATCCAGCGCTTTGCGCGCACGGCGCGGCTGGGCGAACTGGCTGGCTTCACGGGCGTCGAGATCCACGCGGCGCACGGCTATTTGCTAAGCCAGTTTCTTTCCCCGCTCACTAACCTGCGAACGGATCAATGGGGCGGTTCGCTCGAGAACCGGGCTCGCCTGTTGCTGGAGATCGTCAAAGCCGTTCGTGCGGTGGTTTCCCCGCGGTTCGCCGTGGCCGTCAAGCTGAACTCCGCCGATTTCCAGCGCGGGGGTTTCAGTGCCGACGATGCGAGGCACGTCGTGACGTTGCTGAACGATCTCGCAGTCGACCTGGTGGAACTGTCCGGGGGCAGCTATGAAGCCCCGGCCATGCAAGGCGATGCTCGCGATGGGCGCACCCTGGCCCGCGAAGCCTATTTCGTGGAATTCGCGCGCGATATCCGGACGATCGCAAAGATGCCCGTGATGGTCACGGGTGGCATTCGCCGCCGCACCGTTGCCGAACAGGTCATTGCGAGCGGGGTGGATATGGTCGGTATTGGCACCGCCCTGGCGATCGATCCGGGTTTGCCCCGCGACTGGCGTGCCGGCAAAGACAACGCGCCGGCGCTTGCGCCAATCACATGGAAGAACAAACCGCTGGCCTCGCTGGCCAACATGGCTGCAGTCAAGTTTCAGTTGCGCAGATTGAGCCGGGGAAAGACGCCTGATCCGACAGTGTCGCCGTTGCGAGCGCTGATCGTGCAACAACTGGCGGACGTGGCGCGCACCCGCAAATACCGGCGCTGGATGACGCAGCGCCTGAACGTCAGCGTCGGATAGCGGCGCCTGATAGGCAAACCCGCGCGCCGTTCCTCACGGCACCCCGTTCGCGCAATGCAACGCAAACCCGGGGCGTTCGGCGAGCCGCTCGAAATACGCGGAAACGGCGGGCAAACGGGGATGCTCGAACGGCGTGCCGAACCAGCGGTTCACCGACAGCCCAACGGGAATATCCGCAAGCGAAAATTGCGAGCCGGCAACGAACGCGCCGGTTGCCTGCAGCCGCGCGTCGAGAATGCGCATGTGGCGGGTCCAGGTGTCGATCGAAAGGGCAATGTCCTTCGTCGCCTGGTGAGCGGGCGACGCTCGGACCAGACCGAGAAATGCATCGCTCCACGAGCGGTTCAGATCGGTCGCCTGCCAGTCCATCCATTGATCGACGCGCGCACGCATCACGGCATCGGCAGGATACAGATGCGCGCCGCCATAGCGCGACGCCAGATAGCGGATGATGGTGTTCGACTCCCACAGAACGAAATCGCCGTCCTTGATGACCGGCACGAGCGCATTGGGATTCAATGCGAGGAACTCGGGCTCATGTGTCGAGCGAAAGCCCGCGCCCCAATCCTCCCGCTCGAAGGGAAGGTTCAATTCGACACAGGTCCAGAGCACCTTGCGAACGTTGATGGACGATGCTTTGCCAAGTATGTTGAGCATATCGAGAGGGCAGCGAAGGGAAACCGCACGCGTGCACGATACGTCACGCGTCGGGCCGGCGCCATGTACAGTTGCCCGAACACGCGCCGCTGCAGTCGCTGGCCGCGCTTGCAATCCGCACGCAACCGGCGCATGGTTCAACGACTTGCCCCCCGCTCGAATCAGGAGACTCGACGATGTCGCTCGCGCTATATGGTCACCCGTTTTCCTCGTACACGCAGAAAGTGCTCGTCGCGCTGTACGAGAACAACACACCGTTCGAATTTCGCGGCATCGGTCCGGATTCGCCCGAACATACGGCGCAGTGGCTGCAACGCTGGCCGCTGCGCAAGTTTCCGGTGCTCGTGGACGGCGAGCGCAACGTTGCGGAAACAAGCATCATCATCGAATACCTGCAACTCGAGCATCCCGGGCCGGTACGCCTGCTGCCCGCCGATCCCATGGCCGCGCTCGACGTGCGCTTTCTCGACCGCTTTTTCGACCTGCACGTCATGACGCCCGTGCAACGCGCCGTGGACGGCGCGTTGACCGGCGACCCGGCGAGGCGCGACGAAGGGCGGGCCTTTGCGGCCGAAAAGCTCGAACTTGCTTATGCATGGCTCGAAGGCCATCTCGCGGGCAAAACCTGGGCGGCGGGCGAGGACTACACGATGGCGGATTGCGCCGCGTCTTCGTCGCTCTTCTACGCGGACTGGACGCATCGCATCGCCCCGGCGTATCCCGTGCTGCGCGCCTATCGCGAGCGCCTGCTCGCGCGGCCTTCGTACGCACGTGCCGTGAACGAGGCGCGGCCGTACCGTCCGCTCTTTCCGCTCGGCGCACCGGATCGCGACTGACGTGATTCGGTAAGGTATCCGAATGACTGCGCGAAGAAAAAATACAGAGAGGCAAGCCTGACCATGCCAACGCCTCAGGCGCCTTCGCGCTCCTTGAGCCGTTTGCGGTGCGCGGCAACTTTCGCGCGATTCCCGCAGATCGCCATGCTGCACCAGCGGCGCGCGTGGCCGCGCGTATGGTCGGCGAAGAGCAGCGTGCATTTCGGCCCTTCGCACGCTTTCACGTGCGTGAAGTCTTGCTCGCACACCAGTTGCGCCAGCGCTTCGGCAATCGGCATCAACAGCGATTCCGGCGATTTCCAGCGCCGGTTCACGCGGTACTCGAACGCCGCCGCGCCTTCGCTACCGGCTGCAACGACTTCGCCGTAGCGATCGTCGCGCGCGAGCAGGTCGTTCAGTGGCGCAAGTTCGCCCAAATCAGAGCCGGCTAGCGGCCGGCCTTTTCTTTCCCGCACGAAGCCCCGGAACCATTCGCGCAGGGCGCGCGCCTCGCCAGCGACCGTGTCGAACTCGGCGGCCGTGAACTGCGCGCGCAGGGCGGCGAGCGCCGATGCGGGGGCCATGCCCGCCTGTTCGAGCCACGACAGCAAACCTTCACCGTCGGCGATCCAGTCGATGGGCACGTCCACCGGTGTCGCGACCGAGTTCAGGAAGTCGAGCCCGGGCGCGTCGGCCACGAATATCGCAGGTGTTGGACGGTAGTCCATGTTCTTGCCGCAAAAAGGGTAATCAGGGTGCATTCAGTGTAACCATTAAAATCGTTCTTGACAAGTTACATCACCGATGAGTAACCTCTAAAACGTGATTAATATGGTTACTCAACGCGACGGCGCAGAGCGAACGAAGTCGCAGTCAGCGCCACTTTCTTCCAGGGAGCAGGGCATGTCTCACGGCAATACGAGGGTGGTGCTGGCGCACGGCGCATGGGCGGACGGGTCGAGCTGGAGCAAGGTAATCGAACGGCTGAGCCGTCAGGGCATCGACGCGGTGGCCGCGCCGCTTCCGCTCACATCGCTCGGTGACGATGTGGCGGTGCTCGGGCGCACGCTCGAACGCGTGGACGGGCCGGTCGTGCTGGCCGGCCACGCGTACGCGGGGGCCGTGATCGGCGCGACGCGCGCCGCGAACGTCGCGGCGCTGGTGTACGTGGCTGCGCTCGCGCCCGACGAGGGCGAGACCGTGGCCGACGTGTTCTATCGCGGCAAGACGCACCCGCAGGCGCCGCAACTCGCGCCCGACCGCCACGGCTGGATCTGGCTGCCGCACGAGGCGTTCGCCAATGCGTTCGCACAGCACGCCACGCCGCAGGAGGCGGCGGCGCTCGCCGCGATCCAGCGTCCCATTGCGGCGGCCTGCATTGGCGAAGCGGTGGCGCGTCCGCTATGGAGAGACCGGCCGGCCTGGTTTCTCGTCGCCGGCGAGGACCGCATGATCGATCCCGACACACAGCGCTTCATGGCAAGCCGCATGAACGCCCAGATCCGCGCCCATGAAGTCGACCACACGCCGAGCGTCACGGCGCCCGACGCCGTGGTGCAAGTCATTGCCGAAGCCGTTCGGTCCGTCTCTTCGCGCTAACCCGCGCGATTGTCCATTTATCTGTCCGTTCAACTCTGGAGGAACCCATGGCAGCCATTACCTACCGCCGCGCCGATGTCGACGGTTTCAACGTGTTCTACCGCGAAGCCGGGCGCACCGGCGCACCGAAGCTCCTGCTCCTGCACGGCTTTCCGAGCGCCGGCCACATGTTCCGCGACCTCATTCCGAAGCTCGCCGAGCGCTTTCATATCGTCGCGCCGGACCTGCCGGGCTTCGGTCAATCGGACTTGCCGGACCGGGACCAATTCGCGTACACGTTCGAGAACATCGCGAACGTGATCGCGCGCTTTACCGAACGCATCGGCTTCGACCGGTTCGCGGTGTACGTATTCGACTACGGCGCGCCCACGGGCTTTCGTCTCGCGCTGGCGCATCCCGAGCGCATCACGGCGATCATTTCGCAAAACGGCAATGCCTACGAGGAGGGCCTCAGCGACGGCTGGAATCCGATTCGCGCTTACTGGCAGGACCCGTCGCCCACGAATCGCGACGCGCTGCGCGCCATGCTCACGCGCGAAGCGACGATCTGGCAATACACGCACGGGGTGCCCGATGCGTCGGCGGTGTCGCCGGACGGCTATTCGCTCGACGACTACTACATGAACCGACCCGGCGCGCGCGAGATCCAGCTCGACCTGTTCCGCGATTACCGGAGCAACGTGGCGCTGTACCCGGCGTTTCAAGCGTACTTCCGCAAGCACCAGCCGCGGTTTCTCGCCGTGTGGGGCAAGAACGATCCGTTCTTTCTGCCTCCAGGCGCAGAGGCGTTCAAGCGCGACTTGCCGCAAGCGGTGGTGCGCTTTTTCGACACCGGGCACTTCGCACTGGAAACGCACGCCGACGAGATCGGCACGGCGATCACGCAGTTTCTCGAATAATGATTCGTCATACTGATCGAACGAGGAGTGGGAAGATGGTCAGCAAAGTCGCAATCGTAACGGGCGCAAGTCAGGGCATTGGCCGAGCGACGGCCGTGAGGCTGGCGCGCGACTTCGACGCTGTCGCCGTGGTGGCGCGCAACCGCGAGCAACTCGAGCAGACCGCCGCGCAGGTGAGGGAGGCAGGCGCCGAGGCGCTCGTCATCGACATCGATCTGTCGCTTGCCGAAGCTGCGCGACACGTGGTGGAGCAAACGCTCGCGGCGTTCGGGCGCATCGACGCGTTGCTCAACATTGCGGGCGCGGTGCCGCAGATCGATCTGTTCGAAATGACCGACGAGCAATGGGAGGCCGGTCTCGCGCTGAAACTGCACGGCGCGAGACGCTTGACGATCGAAGCCTGGCCCGCACTGAAGGCGAGTTCCGGCGCGGTCGTGCTGATGTCGGGCAATTCGGCCGTGTTTCCGAAGGCGCCCTATGCGGCAGTCGGCACGATCAACGCGGCGATTGTCGCGCTCGCGAAGGCGTTTTCGGACCGCGGCATCGCAGACGGCGTGCAGGTCAACAGCGTGCTGCCCGGCCCCGTGATGACGGGCCGCCGCCAGTCGTATCTGGAACACTGGGCGCCGCTGCACGACATGAGCGTGGCGGAAGCTACGGCGAAATTCCCGGCCGAAGCGGGCATTGCGCGCTACGGCACGCCCGAGGAGATCGCCGAACTGATGGCGTTCATCGTCTCGCCCAGCGCGCACTGGATGACCGGCACGACGCTCAGAATGGACGGCGGCGAGGTCAAGTCGATCTGAGCGCCGAAGGCGCGCCGGGAGCTGTGCTGGCGCGCCTGGTCGTACGAGATGGATGCATGAACAACCAATGACGCAGGCGCTCGCCTGCGTTTTCGCATGGGTCCGCCGTTTTGCCCACATGGCGCGTACCGGGTATCATCACGACCTCGTCGGTAATACATCAACGCCCCCCAATACGATCCGGACACCTCGCGTGAAGCGCAGGTGAGCATTGGCGCGCGCCTGCGCAGGCCGCCGCGCCCTGGTGCAGATCGACATCTCAAGCTTGCAGGAAGCGTCATGAAACGAGTTTTGGCGGGGTTATTGCTGTCTACGCGTTCGCCTGGGGGCGGCGCCGCAGCCGCGCGAGCGGCGGCATGAGCACAACGCTCGCATTCATGCGTCGCGCGGGCCCGCTTGCCGCGCGTATTGCCGGCGCGATTGTCGGCGGCTATGCGCTTGGCGCACTCGCGAGCGTGGCTGCGCTCGCGCTGCCCATGAGCGCACCGCAAGGCGTCATCGCGGGCATGCTGGCGAGCTTCATTGTCTACACGGGCGCGGTGATCTGGGTATTTCTCGCGCGAAGCGCGCGGCGCGCGTGGGTCGGCTTGCTGCTCGCGGCGCTGCCGCTCGCATTGGCGGCGTGGTGGGCTTCGTCGTCGGTTGCGTCCGCAACGTCTGCTGAACCCGGCGTAGCGGCGGCGGGAGGCACGCACACATGACGTATTCGGACAAACAACCGCAAGCCCGCGGCGTGCGTCAGAGCATGTCCGGTCTCCACACGTGGGCCGGCTTGCTCGTGGGCTGGATTCTCTACGCGATGTTCCTGACCGGCACGGTCAGCTACTTCAAGGAGGAGATATCGCAGTGGATGCGGCCTGAAATCGCGCACCAGCAGGTCGCGCTCGACCCCGCCGCCGTTGCGCAGCGCGTGAACGGCACGCTCGAAACGCTTGCGGCAGGCAGCCCGCAGTGGAGCATGCAACTGCCGACCGAACGCAGCAATATCGCCAGCGCGTTCTGGCGTATGCCCGCTACGGCGTCAGGCAAGCGCGCCTTCGGCGAAGCGACCTTCGATCCCGCATCGGGCGACAAGGTCAGCGCGCGCGACACGCTGGGCGGCGAGTTCTTCTATCGTTTTCATTTCCAGTTCTACTACATGCCGGTGATGTGGGGGCGCTGGCTGGCGGGACTGTGCGCGATGTTCATGCTCGTGGCGATCGTGAGCGGCGTGATCACGCACAAGAAGATCTTCGTGGACTTCTTCACCTTCCGCTGGGGCAAGGGCCAGCGTTCATGGCTGGACGCCCATAACGCGCTTTCGGTGTTCGGCCTGCCATTCCACCTCATGATCACGTACACGGGCCTCGTCACGCTGATGACGATGTACATGCCATGGGGTGCGCAAATCGCGCTGAAGACGCCTGCGCAGCGCGAAGCGCTGGCCGCGCAGATGAGCGCGTATATCCAGCCCGGCAAGCCGCTCGGCGTGAAAGCGCCGCTCGCGCCGGTAGACGCGATGGTGCGCGAAGCACAGGCGCGCTGGGGACGAGACAACGTGCTGCGCGTGACGGTGACGAACCCCGGCGACGCGAGCGCGCGCGTGGCCGTTTCGCGGGGCGAGGCCGAACGCGTGTCGACGAGTCCGCAGTACCTGCTGTTCGACGGGGTGAGCGGCAAATTGCTTAGCGTGAACGACAGCGTGGGCGGGGCGGCCGAAACGCGCGGCGTGCTGTACGCGCTGCACATGGGGCGCTTCAGCGACCTGCAGTTGCGCTGGCTGTATTTCATCGTGAGCCTCGCGGGCACGGCGATGGTCGGCACCGGGCTCGTGATGTGGACGGTGAAGCGCCGCCAGAAGCTGCCCGATCCCGAACGGCCGTACTTCGGCTTTCGCGTGGTGGAGCGCCTGAACATCGCGAGCATCGCCGGACTCTCCATTGCGATGACAGGCTATGTGTGGGCCAACCGTCTGCTGCCGGTCTCGCTCGCGCATCGCGCGGACGCGGAAATCAACGCGTTCTTCGCGATCTGGGCGGCCACGTTGCTTTACGCGCTTGCGCGCCCCGCGAAACGCGCGTGGATCGAGTTGCTGTGGCTCGCGGCTGCCTTGCTGGCGTTGTTGCCCGTGCTCAATGCATTGACCACCCAGCGCCCGCTTTGGCGCAGTCTCGCCGATGGCGACTGGGTTTATGCCGGCTTCGATCTGATGATGTGGGCGTTTGCCGCGCTGCACGCGGTGCTCGCGCTACGCACGGCGCGGCACCGGCCGCGCACGAAGGCGGTGGGCAAGCGCGGCGTGGACGCACACGCGGCACAGGAGGACGCGTGATGCCGGTTCTCGCTTTGCTGCTGTGCGTGAGTGCTTTTACGTGTCTCGCGATGGCGATGGAGCGTCATCAGGAGGCGTTGTTGCGCGCGCGGTTGTCCGCCGCGCTTACTCGTGTTCTGCGCTGTGCGGGTTGGTGCGCGCTATTCGTTGCGCTATGGCTCGCGGTGGCGGGCAAGGGCTGGGCGCGTGGCCTCGTCTGGTATAGCGGATGCACGAGCCTCGCCGCAGGTATCGTGTATGGACTCCTGATTGTTTATGCGCAGCGGATTTCAGTGCGATAGGGAAAGGGCTTTTCGGCATTTGCAAACATGCCGGTATCAATGCGTTATGTAAGTTGCGGTTACAGAGCGGCAGCCTTCAATCGTGCCGTATTCAGTGTCTTGCGCCGACAACGGAACCAATTTCACGCGCAGGTCGTTCCAAAGCAAGCGACTAATATAGGAATACCGATTACCCGGTGCGTGAAGGAGTTGCAAACATGAAAAAGCTTGCGCTTATGTTGCTTCCTGTTCCGCTTTCCATGCTGGCGCCGGTGGCACAAGCGCAAAGCAGCGTCACCTTGTATGGCGTGATCGACGAAGCCTTCCAGTTCGTCCACAACGCCGACGCCGAGGGAAACAACCTGTATCGGATGCAAGGTGGCAATCTGCAAGGGTCCCGCTGGGGAATGAAGGGAACGGAAGACCTGGGCGGCGGCTTGAAAGCGATCTTCCAGCTGGAAAGCGGATTCGATATCAATAGCGGCACTTCGGAACAGGGCGGACGCCTGTTCGGCCGCCAGGCATTCGTGGGTTTGACGCACTCGCAGTACGGCACGCTGACACTGGGCCGCCAGTACGACCCGGTCGTCGATATGGTCCAGCCGCTTACCGCAGACAATTACTGGGGCAGCACGTTCGCCACGCCGGGCGACGTCGACAACAACGACAACAGCTCTCGTACGAACAATGCGATCAAATATCTCTCGCCGCAATTTGCGGGCTTCCAGGTCGAAGGCATGTATGCGTTCGGCGGCGTCGCGGGCGCGACGGGTTCGCAGCAGACCTGGTCGGCGGCAGCGAGCTATGTGACTGGCCCGTTCAGCATCGCGGCAGGTTACTTGCGCATGTATAACGCAAACTCCACGATTCCTCGCGCCAACTGGACCAGCACCTCGGACGGCACGTTCGATGGCGGTTTTCAGAACCTCGCATACGAAACGGCCAAGTGGGTCGGCATTGGCTCCGTTGCCCTGCAATACGTGGCCGGACCCTTTACATTCGGCGGCCGGTATAGCAACGCGCAGTACAAGGCCGACGCCCAGTCGCTGTTCCCATCGAACCAGCGCTACAACGTTGCTGGCGGTTTCGTGAACTATGCGCTCACGCCGGCGTCTCTCGTCGGGATTGGCTATACGTGGACGCACAGCGCGGGCGACACCTCGGCAACCTATAACCAGGTCTCGCTGGGCGGCGACTACAACCTCTCCAAGCGTACCGACGTGTACCTTGTCGGCGCGTGGCAGCACGCCAACGGCACGCAGCGCGTGCCGACCGCTACAGGCTCCATCCTGACCACCGCGGTGGCTTCCGTGGCGGACTATGGGCTCAACGGCAGCTCGAGTTCGCAGTTCATGGTGAGTCTCGGCATCCGTCATAAGTTCTGATCGGGCCGCGGCATCCGCCCCGGCACGCCTTCTGCGCCCGCCGCACCGCATGGCCGCTCCGGCCGTGCGCCGGCGGGCGCGCCATTTCGCCTTCGAGCCGCCTTTCAGCCGCGCCAGGTGGCGGTAGGACCATGGTCTGATTGTCTTCGCTGTACCGCTCCCACATCATTGAACGGACCACTGCGCCGGCCGCACGGTGCAGTGTTCGCCCTGGATTTGGGCGTTGTGCCGACAGCACGGCGCTCGCTTCCCAACCTCCCGCCGATAGCAGCAGGCGTAATCGGCGCGCTCTCGCACGCGCCCAAGGAGTTGATATGGATACCTATATAAATCGCCGGACAGGCGCTCTGTGCGCCGCCGTGCTGCTTTTGGCGAGCGCCGCGCAGGCAACGCCTATTGCTTATCCCGCGAAGGGGCAGAGCGCACAGCAACAGCATGCGGACGAATCGGCCTGCTACTCCTGGGCGAAGAGCAACACGGGAATCGACCCGAAACAGGTTGCGGCGACACCACCGCCGCCTTCGGGCCCTGCCGTGGGCGGTGGCCAACGTGTTCAGGGCGCGGCGCGCGGCGCGGCGGGCGGCGCGGTGATCGGCGCGATTACCGGCGACGCGGGTAGAGGCGCGGCGGTAGGCGCTGCGGCCGGAACGATGGTGGGCGGCTCGCGCGCGCGCCAGGACCGGCGCGCGCAGCAGGCCAACGCGCAGCAACAGCAGCAGGGCGCCATTGACACGTTCAACCGCGCGTTTGCCGCTTGCATGCAAGGGCGCGGCTATACGGTCCAGTAAGACTCGCCGTGCCTCGGGGCGGCGTAAGACCAAGGTCCGATTTGTCCGCTGCGATGCGTCTGCGACTATGTCACTGAACGATGAGCCACGCTTGGCAACGATGTGCGAGCAACGTCTCATTCAGGCGTGACGTTCGATCCGCATACGTGAGTGCTGTGTCCGGGCTGTAAAAACTCAATGGAGGACAACGATGAAGCGACGGATTTTTGTGCTTACGGCGGCTGCTGCGGCTGGGCTGGCCGTTGCGGGGTGCAGCACGACCACGAGCAGTGGAACGAGCGGCGCGACCGACGCGGCAAAACGCCAGGAAATCGATGCGTCCGTGGACGGGACGATGTCACGGCTGTTCTCGACGGTCCCAGGCTCGCAAGAACTGGTTTCCAAGGCGCAAGGCGTGCTGGTGTTTCCTTCGGTCGGGAAGGCGGCGTTCATCATCGGCGGGGCATATGGGCAGGGCGCGCTGCGCGTAGGTGGAGCGACAGTCGGGTACTACAGTACGGCGGCCGCTTCGTTCGGCTTGCAGGCAGGGGTGCAGTCGACCGCGGTGATTTTCCTCTTCATGACGCAGGACTCGCTCGACAAGTTCCGCAACTCCAAGGGCTGGTCGGTTGGCGGCGACGTTGCCGTTACGCTCGTCAAGGTCGGTGCGAATGGCCAGATCGACACGAGAACCGCAACGGCGCCGGTCCAGGCGATCGTGATGACCAATACGGGCATCATGGCCGACGCGTCGGTAGCCGGCACGAAGGTGACGAAGCTCGATCTGTAACAGGAGGTCGCGATGCCGTACCTCAAGTGGGTTGTTTCAGCGGCCATTGTCGCCGCGGCTCAGCTTGCCGCGGCGCAGGGGCAGACCACGGCCAACGTGACGCACGAGCCGGGCAAGGCAACCGTGACCGGCATGCATACGGTGACGGCGACCATCACGAAGATCGACGCCGATACGCGCACCGTCACGCTCAAGCGCCACGACGGCAAGCTGGTCGAAGCCGAGTTGGGGCCGGAAGTCAGAAACTTCGCTCAGCTAAAGGTTGGCGATGTCGTGACCATGACCTATAAGGAATCGCTTACGCTGAGCCTGAAAAAGGGAGGCGGCGAGGAGACCTCGATACAGGAAACGCCGCAAGTCGAGCGCGCGGCTGCCGGCGAAAAGCCCGGCGGCATGGTCGGGCGTCAGGTGAAGGTGACGGCGAATGTCGTGTCGGTCGACGCGAAGACGAAAACGGTCACGTTGATGGGACCCGAAGGCGGGACGATGGACCTGCACGTCGAGGATCCCCAGCAGCTCGCGAACGTGAAGGTCGGCGATCAGGTCGAGGCTGTGTATACGGAAGCGTTCGCCGTATCCGTCAAGCCTGCACACAAGTAGTCGCGCATGGGGCAGCCGCTTGTGCCCGGGACGCCGGTCGGCGCGTACGGCGGCGCGGGTCTGGCTGTCCCCATCGGTAACCGAGCGCACAGTCATATGAGCAACGTGACACGATCCGTGGCCGTCGTCGACGACGAGGTGTCGGTCGGGCGAGCCATCCAGCGCTTGCTGAAGTCGGTCGGCATCGACTCCGACGTGTACACCAGCGGCGAGGCATTTCTCAACGCGCTGGCGGCTGCGGCGCCTCATGCGCCGACGTGCGTGATCCTCGATATCCAGATGCCCGGCATCAACGGTATCGAAGTGCAGCGCCGGCTGGGCGGCACCGGCATACAGTGCATCGTTATTACGGCGCACGACGATGCGCGCGTGCGCGAGCAGGCGCAGGCAGCCGGGGCGGTCGCGTACCTGCGCAAGCCGTTCGACGACTCCGCGCTCATAGGTGCGGTCCACGCGGTGCTTGGCGTGGCGCCGCCAGGCTGACGCCACGCAGGCCGAACCGGTACAGCGACGATGCAGCGACCACGCCACGACCATGCCACAACCGGCGCCAGGGAGGCCCCGCGATGAAGCGCGCCGAGCTTCTTGTTTGCCACGACTGCGATCTCATGCAGCGCGGCGCGGCTTGTCCGCCTCGCGGCACGCTGCGATGCGTGCGCTGCAACGCCGAGCTGGAGCGGGATCTCCCGGAAAGCCTCGGACGTGCGCTCGCGTTCGCGTTGGGCGCGCTCGTGCTGTTCGTCATCTCCAACCTGTATCCGATCGTCGGGCTCGCGGTGAACGGCAATCTAGTGCTCACGACACTGTGGCATTCGGTCGAGATTCTCTATCTCGACGGCATGTGGCCCATCGCGGCGCTGGTGTTCGCCACGACGATCCTCATGCCGGGCATGCAGGTCGCCTGTCTGCTCGCCCTTCTCGTGCCCGTTGCGCTCAACCGCGCGCCCTGGCGGGCGCCGGTCCTGTTTCGCGTGCTGTACATCGCACGGCCCTGGGGCATGACCGAGGTGCTGATACTTGGCCTGCTGGTCGCGCTCGTGAAGCTGTCTCATATCGCAACCGTCGTGACGGGCGTTGCATTGTGGTCGTTTGGCGCGTTGATGCTGGTGCTCGCGGGCGCGAGCGCGGCGTTCGACGCGCGCCAGTTCTGGGCGCGCGTGGCGCGCGCGAAGCAGCAGGCCAACGCAACCAGGGCGGCCGGCGTAGCCGCAGTGCCCGACGTGACAACGAGCTTCGCGCCCGGCGAGGCGGCCGGAGCACGAGGCGGCCGGATTGCAGGCACGCTCACGGGTGCTGCGTGCGGGATCGCGCGCTGCCACGCGTGCGGCATGCTCGCGCGCATGCCGGCGGCCGCGCATGCCGCAACGTGCCCGCGCTGCGGCAGCGCGCTGCATATGCGCAAGGTCGCGAGCCTCTCGCGCACGTGGGCGCTCCTGGTCGCGGCGGTGGTGCTGTACGTGCCTGCGAACGTGCTGCCCGTCATGGACACGAGTTCGCTGTTCGGCACGCAGAAGGACACGATCATGAGCGGCGTGGTGTATCTGTGGGTGTCGGGCTCGTGGCCGCTCGCGCTGCTCGTGTTCATTGCCAGCATCGCGGTGCCCATGCTGAAGATTCTCGGGCTTTCGTATCTGACGTGGTCCACGCAACGCCGCTGGACGTGGCTGCCCGAGCAGCGCACCCGCATTTACCGGCTGATCGAACTGGTCGGCCGCTGGTCGATGCTCGACATCTATGTCATCACGATGCTCGTTGCGCTGGTGCAGTTCAATGCGCTCGCCACGATCAAGGCGGGGCCCGCCGCGATCGCTTTCGGCGCGGTCGTGATCCTCACGATGTTTGCCGCGAACATGTTCGATCCGCGTCTGATCTGGGACGCTGTGGAGCGCGAGAATGGCAGCCCCAGGTAACGACAATTCCGTGCCGGATCTGCCCGAGGCGAAGCCGGTGCAGGGCTCGCGCTGGCGCATGCAGATCGTCTGGCTCGTGCCGATCGTCGCGGTGCTCATCGGCGGCTGGCTCGCCGTCAAGGCCATCGTCGAGGAAGGGCCGACCATCACGATCAGCTTCAAGACCGGCGACGGCCTCGAGGCCGGCAAAACGAAGATCAAGTACAAGGACGTCGATATCGGCGTGGTGAAGGCGGTCACGCTCTCGCCCGATCACAAGCGTGTGATTGCGACGGGCGAACTCGTGAAAGACGCCACGAGCATGCTCGTCGACAACACGCGCTTCTGGGTCGTGCGCCCGCGCATTTCGGGCGGCACCGTGTCGGGCCTCGGCACGCTGCTGTCGGGCTCCTTCGTCGGCATGGACGAAGGCAACTCCACCAAAACACGCCACGACTTCGTGGGACTCGAAGTGCCGCCGGTGATTCCGAGCGACATTCCGGGGCGCGAATTCGTGCTCCACAGCATGAACATGGGCTCGCTCGATGTCGGCTCGCCGGTGTTCTTCCGTCGTCTTCAGGTCGGGCAGATCGCTTCCTACGAAATGGACCCGAACGGCCGCGGCGTGACGCTGCGCGTGTTCGTGAACGCGCCTTACGACAGGTTCGTGCGCAGCGATACGCGCTTCTGGCACGCGAGCGGACTGGACGTGTCGCTGAGCCCCGACGGCGTGCAGATCAACACGCAGTCGGTGGTGTCCATGCTCATTGGCGGCGTGGCGTTCGAATCGCCTGATGCCGAGACCGGCGGCGAGTCGCCCGAGGCCGACGCCAACGCGAAGTTCGAACTCTACGCCACGCACGCCGACTCGATGAAGGTCCATGACCAGATTGTCGATACTTACGTCGTGACGTTCTACGATTCGGTGCGCGGGCTGACCGTGGGCGCGCCCGTCGACTTCCGCGGCGTCGTGATCGGCGAGGTCACACGCATCTACACGCGCTTCGACCCCGCGAAGAAACAGTTCAGCATTCCTGTTGAAATCAACCTGTATCCGGAGCGGTTTACGTCGCGCTACCAGGATGGCAAAGCGGGCGGGCGGCTCAGCGCGCAGCCGCGCCAGCTTGCCGAGTTCCTGGTGGCCAACGGCTTCCGGTTCCAGCTGCGCTCGGGCAATCCGCTCACGGGACAGCTCTACGTTGCCTTCGATGTTTTCCCGGACACGCCGAAGGCGAAAATCGACTGGTCGAGAACGCCGCCCGAGTTGCCGACCGTGCCGCGCACGCTGCAGTCGCTGCAGGATTCGCTCACGCGGCTGCTCGCCAAGCTCAACGGCATTCCGTTCGACGCGATCGGCGCGAACGCCGAGCGCACGCTGCGAAACGCGAACGAGGTGATGGCGAAACTCGGCACCGACGTCGTGCCGCAGGCGCACGACACGCTTTCGGCCGCGCAGTCCACGCTCAACTCGGCCACCGACGCCTTGCAGCCCGACTCGCAGCTTCAGCAGAACACGAGCGACGCCATGCGCGAACTGGCCCGCACCGCCGCTTCCGTGCGCATGCTCACGGACTATCTCGAGCGCCATCCCGAGGCCGTGGTGCAAGGCAAACCAGGAGGCAAGCAGTGAACCGCCGCAACGTGACCTTGCATACCGCGCTCGGCGCTGCGCTGGTGTGGCTCGCCGGATGCTCCTCGCCGTCGCCTACCTTCTATGCGCTGCGCGCCGATGACGGGAGCGCCGCGACAGCGGCCGCAGCGCCCGCCGTCCCAACCGGCGCTGCCGCGCTCGACGTCGTCGTCGGTCCCGTGACCGTGCCCGACATGGTGGACCGGCCGCAGATCGTCACGCGCAATCCGGACAACACGATCGCGATGAACGAGTTCGCGCGCTGGGCCGCGCCGCTCAAGCTGGACATCGGGCGCGTCGTTGCGGCGGACCTCGCGCAGCGGCTAGGCGCGGCGCGCGTTTCGACGGTCGATGTGGGCGCAACGCCGCCGCCGGTCTGGCGCGTTCGTGTGGATATCACGCGCATCGACAGCGTGCTGGGCGATTCGGTGACGATCGACGCGCAGTGGATCGTGAAGCCTCCCGGTCACGCGGCGCTGACGCTCGGGCACACGCTGGCGCACGAGAAGGTGACGAGCCAGGACTACGGCGCGCTCGTCGACGCGCATGACCGCGCACTCGCCGCCATCAGCGCCGACATAGCCGCGGCGATACGCGCTGACCACCCAACAGTTGGTAGTGCGACGGATTGAGCGCACCACGCGGGTTCTCATGAAGACGTTGTGTTGTGCGTTGCTGGCGCTGGGCACGGCGCTGGCGTTGACGTTGGTGGCGGCCCACGATGCCCGGGCCAGCGTGCCGCGCAACGAGGACGCGCCGGCGGGACTCTTCGCGGTGCTCGATTACGTTGTCGCGCCCGCTGAGCCAACGTCCCCGCAAAGCGCGCCTGGCTTGAGCGAGGCCGGCGTGGAGCAGGAGACGATTAAAGCGCGCATTGTCGAAGCATGGTTCTACAGACTGCGCGCGGACCCGGCCGTCGCGGTCGCCGTGCCCGGCGGCGTGGCGGGTCTCGAAGCGCGCTTGCGCGACGACGCGGCGCGCGAACGCCTGATCCACAGTGGCATTGCGCGCCTGACGCCGCCAGACCGGTTGGCGTACTTCACGCTGCTCGCGAAGTACATGAGCCGCGTGGCGCGCGGCAATTGCCAGGGGATCGCGAGCGTGCAGGACATCGCCGACCGTATTTCGATCGGCAGCATGAGCGATGCCGACACGGCCGAATACTTTTCGTTGCTCTACCGCGTGGTGATCCGTTCCCTGCTTGCCGCGCCGCTCACGCTGCCCGCGCCCGCGGCGTACGAGAGCGCGTTGCGGCATCTGGACGATGCGGTCAACGCGGCGCTTGCGGGCGATCCGCTCGCTGTGGCGCGGCTCGAACGCGTCACGAACGGCGGGCCCGGCGCCACGATGGCCGACATCTGCTGGGCGAGCGCGGTGCTCATGCGCTCGACGGCGGCGATGAGCGGACCCGATCGCGACGCGTTGCTGCTCTATATGCTCGGCGAAGGCGCAGCGGTGCGAACACCTGCCCGCGATTCCACGCACGCGCGTTGATCGGTCCGGCGTTGCGCGTCAGGGCGAAGCCTTCGACCAGCCCGGACCCGGATCGAATGACGTCATCGCTTCGGCTTTCGCCGCGCCATCGGGGCCGAGATCGCGCTCGTAGACCTGGCCGTCGTGGCTCACCATGAACGTCTTGATGCCCGTGTCGCCATAGCGCACCGGCCATGCGACGACGCCGAAGCCGCCGAACAGCTTGCCGTGGGCCATATAGTTATACGCGCCGCCCGGCGCGTGCGGCCCCTGAGAGGTCAGCAGCTTGTAGTGGTAGCCGTAGTAGCCAGCGTTTTCGGTGTTGCGCGCGCCGGCTGTGGCAAATGCGACGCCTAGCGGACTTGGCGCCTGGTCGGCGTCGGTCGGCCAGTACAGGCCGTCCTGTTTGCCCGGCGAACTCGCGAGCTTGCTGGCGTAGACCAGCATGTCGCTGCCGTCGTGATACGCCTGCGCATATTCGCGTTGGGCGTCGTAGATCGCGAGCATCGTCTGCATCACGGCAAGCTCGTTGCGGCCGATGCGGCGCACGCGCATTTCCTCGACACCGGCCTGCGTGTCGAAGTGCCAGCCGTGAGCGGTCTTGACGAGCGGAATCGGAAAGGTCCACCCGTCGTCGCCGACGGCGATGGCCGCATGATTTGCATCGGTATCCTGAATGGTGTGCGAGACCTTCCATTCACTGATGAATTTGTCACGGAGCTCGGCGCCCACCGGCGGGATCAGCTGGCGGAAATCCGCGCCGAAGAGCGTGCGCAATTCCGCTTCGTCGTTGCCGGCCACGGCGTCGCCGAACGCCGCCATCGCCGCGTCGGGCGTGGAGAAGGTGCTTTGCCCGGCGGCGAAGCAAGGCCGTGGCGCGTACGCCATGAGCGCGATGGCGATAGCCGCTGCGGCTGCCGCGGTTGCCGCCGGACGGAGAATCTCATGTCTGTTCATGGCTGTTCTCCCTAGCGTCTGCCGCCGCCGCGTCCGCCGCCACCGCCGCGCATGCCGCCGCCGCCGCCGCTTGGGCGATTGAACCCCGAGGATTGCATGCTGGAGCGGCCGCGGCTCGCGTCGCGCTGCGTGGCGCCGCCGCCGCCAACCCCCTGGAAGGCGCTGTCACGTCCGCCGCCGCCGTAGCCTCTGCCACCGCCGGCACCGCCATACCCTCCGCCGCCTGCGCCGGCGCCCGCGCGATTGCCCGCGCCGGCATTGTTGCTCACGCCCGCGCGATTGCCCGCGCCGGCGTTGTTGCTCACGCCCGCGCGATTGCCGCCCGCGTTGCCGCCGGGACCGTTGCCGCCGGGATTGCCGCGATTGCCCGCGCCCCCGTTGTCGGCGATGTTGGCGCGGTTGCCGACACTTGCGTTATTGCCCGCGCCGCCGCGATTGCCGCGATCTCCGCGATCGCCGAGATTGCCCTGATTCGCTTGATTCCCGCGGTTGCCATTGCCGAGGCCCTGGCCGCCTGCACCGCCGCCCCCGCGGTTGCCCGCGCGATCGGCCACGTTCGCGCCGCCTGGGCCACTCTGGCCGTTGCGGCCGCGATAGTCGCGGCGTCCGTCGGCGCCCCCCACGTTGTTGCCGAATTTTTCGCGCGTGGCGTTGTCACGGTACGCAACGCCCTGGCGATGGCTCGAATCGTGCTTCCACTTGCCTCCCTGAACCTTCGTGCTGTCGAAATTGCGATTGACGTTGCGCGCCTTGTTGACGTTGACGTTGACGTCGCCGCCGCCCCAGTTGCAGTTGCTGAAAATCGCGCCCGCTGCGGCAATGCCCACGCCCCATGCGAAGCCGGTCGCCAGCGCGGCGCCGGGATAGTAAGCGGGATATGGCGGCCAGGCGTACGGCGGGTAAGCCGGGGCGCTCCATGCGCCGTATACGACCGTGGGGTTGTACGCGGGCACGTAGATGACCTCGGGGTTGGTGGGTTCGATCTTCACGATGGTCTGGCCGCCCTGCGCGGGCGGCTGTTCGACCACGACTTGTTGCTGCTCGTTGCTCTTCAGGTTGCCGGAGTCCTGCGCGCGCGAGCGCAGGCGCTGCACGGCGGCGAGCACATCTTTTTCCTGGGCGAGAAACGCGTCGCCGAGCTTCTGGGTCCAGTCGAGCTTGTCGCTCATCGGTTCGAGCACCTGCGGGAACGCAACGAGCGATTTCACGCTCGTGTCCCACGACTGGTCCTGCACGGCCTTCACGGCGTCGTCGCCCTTCACCTTCGGGTGCTCCTTGACCCAGCGCGCCGCGTGCACAATTTCCAGCGGGTACGTGGAGGCCATCAGGACTTGTGCCAGCACCGAATCGGGGTAGAGCGCAATCGGCGCCACGAGCGCTTCCAGCTCCTCGGGTTTGTAGGGGGCGGGCTGCGGCGCGTCTTGCGCGCGCAGCGTCTGGGCGCCTGCGAACAGCAACGCGAACACGAGCAGGCAGACCGTGTGCATGCGTTGTTTGATCCATGAAGTCATGGCCGATCCTTCCATTCGTTTGCTCAACCGGAGTACGGGACGGATAGCGACAACGAGACTGGGCGAGCGCGTGCGCGCGCATTCTTCCTTTTCGAGTGTGGCGAGGCGGGGCGGCCCACGCGTATAGTCCGGTAAGCTGCCTCGTGATGGCAATCGGACCAGAGTCCTATTGACACCGCAACAGCTGCGCAACGATGCTATTCGTTCGTCGAAGCGAGCAGCGTGGATACCTGGAGGTCCAAAATGAAGATGCGTTTTGCTGCGCGGTGTGCGACGGTGCTCCTGCTTTGCGCGCCCGTTTTCATGTCTGAGGTATATGCGCAAGCGGGAACGATGGGGACGAGGCAGATGCGCGACGTGCAGCGCAAAGCGGAGCAAAAGGCCCGCTCGAACCAGTCTCAGCAGAATACTCAGAAGAACGCGACGCAGCATCATGCGGCGAGCGCACCGGCGCCGGCTTCGGCACCTTGATCGACAACGAAATCAAACGTGCCGCCGCGCGTGAAAAGTGTGACTGATCGTGCCAGTCATTGAAAGCGGTTTCAGCCTGAAATAATGATCGCGGTTATTTCATTGTCGATAAACCAGATAATTAACAATGCACAAAAAAAGATATTTATTCATATTGAATGGATATCAATATCGATTGTGCGGTCCAATATCGAATTCGAATAAAATGTTCGCAAATATCTCCCGTAAATAGTCAGTGTATACCGGCAATCATACGCACATTAAAGCCCTGCTGGGCTTGAGCGGCGGCATGTGCGGAAAAAATTATCGAAAACAATTGCACCGGGGATCAATCATCGGCAATTTCTTTCATATAATTAACGCGCGGCGAAAGCGTATGGAGACGCTGTTCCGCAACGATGATTCCATCCAGTCTTTTCTTCAATGAATGACTCATTCTCCGCAACTGCCGGAGCGTTCTTCAAAATCTAAAGCAGGCAGTAGTCGGTATTGGGGCGCGCAACCTGGCCCCGCGAACGGCCGGAATTCTGGTGCTCGTCAAATCCGCCCCGCCTGGCGCCGAAGCGTTTGAAGCGATCGAAACGTTTCTCACGCCGCAGCGGGGCAGCGTAGTCGGAGGACACCGTGATCAGGGCAGACATGGGGAACGAAAAACTAAAACTGAACAGATCGAGAGCCGAGCATGCGGCGGCCAGCCTGCTGGCATGGCTCGATAGAATCAAGCCACACAGTCTCCCGAACTCGAAGGCATCGGCCGCGGCCAAAACCGGCCACGTATCGGCGCAGGCCACGCAAGCCATTGCGCAAAGTGTGCACAGCGTGCTCGAAGTCGTGCCTGCAGCGGCGCTGGTGATCGACGAAGCGGGCAACGTTGCGTGGGCGAATGGCATGGCCACCCGCGTGCTCGGCTACGCCCTGGGCGAATTGATCGGCATGCGTGTCGAAACGGTGCTCGTGGCCTGGCGAAGAGACGCGCGCCCGGTATCGTTCGCCGCCCTGCAAGGCGCAGAAGGCATGCCGCACAGCACGACGCGTGTCGCTATCGCGCGCACGAAGAACGGCGCCGATATTGACGTTCACGTGAGCGCTTCGGCTTCGCTCGCCGCCGGACCGGCGGCGCGCATGGTGGTCGTCATCGAACCGGAGCGTCATGACGCGGCGCTCGCGGAACCCGGCAGCGAACCACGCCGGCTGCGCCGGGAGCGGGCGTCCGAAGTGGGCGACATGGCCGCCGCGCTCGCGCACGAAGTCGACCAGCCGCTCACGGCCATTCTGAGCAACGCGCAGGCGGCGCAGCGGTTTCTCGCCCAGAACCCGCCGGCTTTGAGCGATCTGCGGGAACTGCTCGGCGAGGTCGTGTCCGATAGCACCCGTGCGCACGCGATCATCCGCAAGATGCGCCAGTCGGCGCGGTGCGAACCGTCCGAGATGTGTCCGGTCGATGTGGGCAGCCTCGTGCGCGACGTGGTTCGCCTGCTGCGCCGCGAGACGGAAACCTGCGGCGCGGCTGTGGGCGCACGCATCGAAGACGGGCTGCCGCAGGTGCATGGCGATGCGGTCCAACTGCAGCAGGTGCTCGTCAATCTGCTGTTGAACGCGTTCGACGCGGTGCACGACTGCCGCCCCGAAGATCGCAGGGTGTGCATCGTCGTCACGGCCAGCGAAGATCGCGGCAAGGTGCGCCTCGCCATTCGCGATCATGGGCCCGGTGTCGACGCCGACCGGCTCGTCACGCTGTTCAAGCCGTTCATGACGTCCAAGCCGCAAGGGCTGGGCCTTGGCCTCTCCATCAGCCGCACCATTGTGATGGCGCACGGCGGCCAGCTGTGGGCCGAGCGCAACGCCGATCGCGGCCTGACCTTCCATATCGAACTTCCTGCTCAGGGCGCGTACGTGCAGACGAATACGCGTTTTTTACCATGAACTCGCCAACCCCCATCGTGTTTGTCGTGGACGACGACGAACACGTTCGCAACGCGCTGAGCCGCTTGCTGCGATCCGGCGGCTACACGGTGGAGGCCTACGGCAGCGCGAGCGCCTTCCTGCACGGCGCGGATCTGACGAGCGCGCCGGCGTGCCTGCTGCTCGATCTCCAGTTGCCCGACTTGAGCGGCATTGAATTGCAGCAGCGGCTCGAGGGCAGGGTGCCGATCGTCTTCGTTTCGGCTCACGGCGACATGGGCACGGCGGTGCAGGCGATGAAGGCGGGCGCATCGGACTTTCTGACGAAGCCGATCGACGCGAGCGTGCTGTTCGAGGCCACGTCGCGTGCGCTCGAGCGCGGCTGCCAGCTGTTCGAACAACGCGAGCAGCACGCCGAGATCCAGCGCCGCGTCGAAAAGCTGACGCCGCGCGAGCGCGAGGTCATGGCGCTCGTGGTGATCGGCCGGCCGAACAAGCTCGTGGCCGACGAACTGGGCGCGGCGGAGAAAACGATCAAGATTCACCGGGCCCGCGTCATGGAGAAGATGAAAGCGAACTCGCTCGCCGATCTGGTGCGCCTCATGACCACGTTCGACGCCGACGAGCCGCATCCGCTTCGGCATACGGGCTGAGCGAGCTAAGGGGCAGGGCTCCATGGCCCTGTCACTTCAAATGGCTATTGCGCCAGTCGCGCGGCGTCATGCCAAAGCGCGCGCTGAACCAGTTCGTGAACGAGCCCTGCTGCGCATAGCCGAGCAGGTCGGAAACCCGCCCGATGGGGTAGCGCGGGTTGCTCATGTAGCGCACCGCGAGTTCGCCCCGCACTTCCTCCACGAGCCGCGTGAAGCTCGTGCTGGCGGCCCCGAGCTGGCGCTGCATGGTGCGCACGCTCAGGCGCAGATACTCGGCCACGCCCTCGACACTGGCCCGCTCGAGCGGCAGCAGCAGGTAGATCGCCTTGCGCACCTCGAGCGCGGCGGAATCTTCACCGGTCACGTTGAGCGAATCAGCGAGGCTTTCCGCGTAGCGCACCAGCTCGGGGTCGGCGGCCGGGTTCGGGTAGTCGAGGTCGGCGGCCGCGCATACGAAGCCGTTGAAGTCGCTGCCGAATTCCAGCGGGCAGCCGAAAAAGCGCCGGTGATACGTGAGGCTGGGCGGCCCCCGATGAACGAAGTGCACCGCGCGCGGTTTCCAGTGCTCGCCCAGCAGCGCGCTGGAGTGGCGCGCGAGCACGCCCACCGCGAGCTCGATGGCCTGGTAGGTCGGCGTGCCGGGATCGACAACCAGTTCCTCGCGGATCGTGACGGTCGCGCCCGTATCTTCGACATACACCGCGAGCGCCTCGTTGAGCAGATGCCGGTACTCGGCGGTGGCGAGCAGCACCTCACGCAGCGTGCGCTTGTGCGCGAGCAGGATGTTGACCACGCCGCTGCCGAACTTGTGGCGTGTCTCGGCCATTTGCAGCGCGAAGGTCGGGCACGACGCTTTTTCTGCCGAGCGCTCCAGCAAGCGGCACGCGGCGGCGGCGGGAATGCGGTGGTCCGGGTTCGCGAGCGCCGCGGCGTCCACGCCCGCCTCGTGCGCGAGCTCGACCGGGTTCAGTCCCACGCGCTTCGCCACGTCGAAATAGCCGCTCAGCGAGACCGAGCTCAGAGTCGTTTCCATGGTCGTGTCTCCTCGATGCCGCGCTCTCGCCGCGCCTTTTAGCCCGTAGAACATACGCGCCCGCTGATACTGGTGTTAACGCCTGGTGGCGCGAAAAGCTAAAACGATGGCGCGCGATCAGAAAAGTGTAGCGCAGGATTGCCGTATCGTGCATCTCAACGGATCAGCCAGTTCCGAGCGGTCTTTCAGGCTCCTGGCCACGTTGTCAAACGTTGAAATACCGTCACCCAATATTGGAGAACACGATGCAATTCCTCGACGATTCGCTGCACCCCGAGAACCAGGACAAGGTAGTGATCACCACCGCGCCGTATGGCCCGGAGTGGATGCCCGAAGACTTCCCGGAAGACATTCCGGTCACGATGGAAGAACAGATCCAGAAGGCCGTGGATTGCTACAACGCGGGCGCAACGGTGCTGCACCTGCACGTGCGCGAACTCGACGGCAAGGGCTCCAAGCGCCTGTCGAAGTTCAACGAGCTGATCGCGGGCGTGCGCGCCGCGGTGCCGGACATGATCATCCAGGTGGGCGGCTCCATCTCGTTCGCGCCGGAAGACGACGGCCAGGCCGCCAAGTGGCTCTCGGACGACACGCGCCACATGCTGGCCGACCTCGAACCGAAGCCGGACCAGGTGACCGTGGCGATCAACACCACGCAGATGAACATCATGGAGCTGCTCTACCCGGAATACCTGGAGGGCACGTCGCTGGCGCACCCGGCGCTGATGGCCGCGTATAGCGAGATGACGGTGCCGGCCGGCCCGGCATGGGTTGAGGAGCATCTGCGCCGCCTGCAGGCTTCGGGCATCCAGCCGCACTTCCAGCTCACGGGCATCCACGCGCTCGAAACGCTCGATCGCCTCGTGCGCAAGGGCGCATACAAGGGTCCGCTGAATCTCACGTGGATCGGTATCGGCGGCGGCTTCGACGGCCCGAACCCGTTCAACTTCTTCAACTTCGTGCACCGTGCGCCCGATGGCTGCACGCTCACGGCGGAATCGCTGCTCAAGAACGTGCTGCCGTTCAACATGATGGCGATGGCCATGGGCCTGCACCCGCGCTGCGGCATTGAAGATACGATCATCGACCAGCACGGCAACCGCATGACGTCCGTGCAGCAGATCGAGCAGTGCGTGCGCGTGGCGCGGGAACTGGGCCGCGAAATTGCCACCGGCAAGGAAGCGCGCGAGATCTACCGCATTGGCGTGCAGTACGACACCGTCGACGAAACGCTCGCGGCCAACGGCATGGCGCCGAACCGCGTGACCGGTGTGAAGAACCTGCCGCTGCGCGCGGCGTAATGAAAGTGGGGCCCGGCGCGCATGCGTGCCTTTGCCGGGTCCTGAAACGGGTGTTTGGCTTTTGCTTCGTGCGTGCCGGCAGACCTGAGAGAACAACGGAACCCGACGAAGAGCGGGTCACCCAGGAGACAACTCATGCTTACGCATGCTGAGCCCACTGCGGGCGAATTGACGACGACCCGATCGAGCGTGCCCGCCTATGCGTGGGTCGTGTTCGCCTTGACAGTCGGACTGCTGCTTTCGGACTACATGTCGCGCCAGGTTTTGAATGCCGTGTTCCCGCTGCTCAAGACCACGTGGAACCTCTCGGACACGCAGCTCGGCTCGCTGAGCAGTGTGGTCGCGCTGATGGTGGGCGTGCTCACGTTTCCGCTTTCGGTGCTCGCCGACCGCTGGGGCCGCGTGAAGAGCATCGTGCTGATGGCGGCGCTGTGGAGCATCGCGACGCTGGGCTGCGCGATCTCGACGAACTTTGGCGAAATGCTGCTCGCCCGTGCCTTCGTGGGTATTGGCGAAGCGGCGTATGGCAGCGTGGGTATTGCAGTTGTCCTGAGTATTTTTCCGGTCCGGCTGCGCTCCACGATCACGGGCGCCTTCATGGCGGGCGGCGCGTTCGGCTCGGTGCTCGGCATGGCGCTGGGCGGCGCGGTCGCGGCGCAGCTTGGCTGGCGCGCGGCATTTGGCGCGATGGCGGTCCTGGGTATCGTGCTGGTCGTGATCTATCGCATCGTCGTGACGGAAAAGCGCATTGCCCCGCTGCAGCCGGCAAGCGTGAGTCGCGAAACGAATGGTCTTGGCATGCGCCTGAGCCTGCGCGCGCTGCTCAAGGGCCTCTTTTCCACGCGCTCCGTGGTGTGCGCGTATGTGGGCAGCGGCCTGCACCTGCTCGTGCCCGCGGCGGTGTGGAGCTGGCTGCCGAGCTTTTTGAACCGCTATTACGGCATGGCGACCGGCAAAGCGGCTGCGACCGCCGCGTTGTTCGTGCTCGTGACGGGCGTGGGCATGGTGGTGTGCGGCAACCTCGCGGACCGCTTCAGCAAGGACAACGGCGCGCGCAAATGGAGCATTGCGATCGCATACTGCCTGCTCTGCTTCGTGCTGCTCACAGTCGGCTTGCGCATGCCGGCTGGCCCGGCGCAGCTCGTGCTGATCGGCGCGGCGATGTTCTTCTGCGCAGGCGCAGCGGGCCCTTCGGGCGCGATGGTGGCGAACCTCACGCCGCCCTCGATCCACGCTTCGGCGTTCGCCACGCTCACGCTGGCGAACAACCTGCTCGGTCTTGCGCCCGCCGCGGTGCTCACCGGCATGGCCGCGGATCACATCGGCCTGCTCGGCGCGCTGCAGCTCGTGCCGTTTGCGCCGCTCGTGGCGGCTGGTGTTTTCCTGATCGGCAAGCGCAACTACGCCGTCGATCTGGATCGTGTGAACACACTGCGCGAAGAAGCCGGTGGTCACGCACAACGATGAATCTGAATTTGCAGTCTGAGTCGGCTTGACTGAGTTCCAGTCAATGCGTTTGAGTAAAGAACAGGAGATTGAACATGGCGAAAGCAGTGCGCTTCCACGAAACCGGCGGTCCCGAAGTTTTGCGCTATGAGAGCGTTGAAGTGGGCGACCCCGGCCCCGGACAGGTTCGCCTGCGCCATGAGGCAGTCGGCCTGAATTTCGCGGACACCTACTTCCGCTCCGGCCTGTACCCCGTGCCGCTGCCTGCTGGCATGGGCGTGGAGGCAGCGGGCGTGGTCGAGGCCGTGGGCCCCGAGGTGAGCAACGTCGCCGTGGGCGACCGCGTGACCTACACCGGCTTCATCAACACGCTCGGTGCGTACAGCACGGAGCGTCTGATCCCGGCGGCGCCGCTCATCAAGCTGCCCGACGCGATTGCATGCGAAACGGCGGCCGGCATGACCATGCGGGGCCTCACTTCGTCGTACCTCATGCGCCGCATTCACGACTTCAAGGCCGGCGACACGATCCTGCTGCACGCCGCGGCGGGCGGGGTTGGCCTGATCGTCTCGCAGTGGGCGAAGCTGCTGGGCCTCACGGTGATCGGCACGGTGTCGAACGAGGCGAAAGGTGCAGTGGCGCGCGCGCATGGTTGCGACCACATCATTTACTACGGCCGCGAAGATGTCGCGAAGCGCGTGCGCGAACTGACGAACGGCGTGGGCGTGAACGTGGTGTTCGACAGCGTGGGCAAGGACACCTTCGAAGCGTCGCTCGATTCGCTCAAGCGCCGCGGCCTGATGGTGTGCGTCGGCACGGCTTCCGGCCCGATTCCGCCGTTCAATCCGCAGATCCTCGCGATGAAGGGCTCGCTCTATCTCACGCGCCCGGCGCTGGCGGACTATATCGCCGACCCCGCGGAGAAGAACGAACTGGCTTCGGAGCTGTTCGGGCACGTTGCGGCGGGCCGTATCAAGATCGAACTGAACCAGCGTTACGCGCTGGAAGACGCGGTGCAGGCGCACCGCGACCTTGAAGCGCGCAAGACGACGGGATCGTCGGTCTTCGTCATCTGAGGAGCGCAACATGAAAGTCGAACAACTGACCTATGCCATCGGCGCGGAACTGACTGGCGTGAATCTCGCCGATGCGGTTCACGACGACGGGCTTTTTGCCGAGATTCGCGCGGCGCTGCTCAAGCACCGCGTGTTGTTCCTGCGCGACCAGAACATCACGCGCACCGAGCATGTGGCGTTCGCGCGCCGCTTCGGCGAACTGGAGGACCATCCGGTCGCGGGCAGCGACCCGGATCATCCGGGGCTCGTGCGCATCTACAAGAACCCCGAGCAGCCCAACGACCGCTACGAAAACGCCTGGCACGCGGACGCCACCTGGCGCGAGGCGCCGCAGTTCGGTGCCGTGCTGCGCTGCGTGGAGTGCCCGCCCGTGGGCGGCGACACGATGTGGGCGAATATGGTGCTCGCCTACGAGAAGCTGCCCGAACACGTGAAGGCGCAGATCGACGGCCTGTATGCGCGCCACAGCATCGAGGCGAGCTTTGGTGCGGCCATGCCGATCGCAAAACGCCATGAACTCAAGGCGCGGTTTCCCGACGCGGAGCACCCGGTGGTGCGCACGCATCCGGAAACCGGCGAGAAGGTGCTGTTCGTGAGCGCGTTCACGACGCACATCACGAACTATCACACGCCCGAGCGCGTGCGCTTCGGTCAGGACGCCAATCCGGGCGCGGGCGACCTGCTGCGCTATCTCGTGAGCCAGGCCTATATTCCGGAGTACCAGGTACGCTGGCGCTGGAAGCCGAACAGCATCGCGATCTGGGACAACCGCAGCACCCAGCACTATGCCGTGATGGACTATCCGCCCTGCCACCGCAAGATGGAACGCGCCGGCATTATCGGCGACAAGCCGTACTGAAGCCGTAGTGATGCAGGCAGGAGACCCAAACCAATGACGCTGGACACCACACCGACCATCTTGATGGTCCCGGGGTTGCGCGACCATGTGCCGGAGCACTGGCAAACGCTGCTGGAAAGCAAGCTGCCCAAGGCCGCTTCGGTGCCGCCGCTCGAGCACGACAAACTGAGCTGCGCGGCGCGCGTGGCCGCGCTCGACGCGGCGCTCGCGAAGATCGACGGCCCCGTCATTCTCGTGGCGCACAGTGCGGGCGTGATGATCACCGTGCATTGGGCGCAGCAGCACAGCCGCAAGATCCATGGCGCGCTGCTCGCCGCGCCGGCGGACCTCGAAACGCCGCTGCCGGCCGGTTATCCGGCGTTTGATGCGCTCGTCGAGCACGGTTGGACGCCGATTCCGCGCAAGCCGCTGCCGTTCCCGAGCATCGTGGGCGCGAGCCGCAACGATCCGCTTGCGCGCTTCGAGCGCGTGGCGGCGATGGCGAAGGATTGGGGCAGCACCCTCGTGGACCTGGGTGAAGTCGGGCATCTGAATCCGGCGGCGGGATTTGGCGAATGGCCCATGGCCGAGATGTTGATTCATGAACTTGTCTGATCAAAAGTGGGCGGCGCAGGCGAGCCGCGACGCGGGTGAACCGGCCGTATTGACGATCGAGGCCTTCTTCGATTTCATCTGCCCGTGGTGCCTGATCGGCAAGCGCAATCTCGATGCGGCGCTCGCGCGTTTCGCGCGTTCGCGGCCCGATGTGCGCGTGCGGGTGCAGTGGCGCTCGCACCAGTTGCTGCCGTGGACGCCGCTCGAAGGTCTGCCGTATCAGGCGTTCTATCGCGACCGCCTTGGCAGCGCCGAAGCGGTGGCCGCTCGGCGCGCGCAAGTCCAGCGCGCGGGGCGCGATGCGGGTGTCGAGTTCGCGTTCGAGCGCATCGCGGTGCTGCCGAACACGGCCGCCGCGCACGACCTGGTCACGTTTGCCGCTAGCCGCGGCGCGCGCGAACAGAGCGCGGCGCTGATCGACCGCGTGCTCAAGGCTTACTTCATGGAAGGCCAGAACATCGGCGATTACGCGGTGCTCGAATGCCTGGGTCTTGAATCCGGCCTCGAACGCGAGAGCCTGGAGGCGCACCTGGTTGCATCGAAACGCCTCGCTGACCCGACCGGACAGCGCGTGCCCTACGCCGACCCGCGGGTGACCGGCGTGCCGTACTTCGTGTTCAACAAGGGTTATTCGCTCTCGGGCGTGTATTCGCCGGTGGCGATGGCCGGTGCGATGGCGCTGGCGGTCGGAAATTGATGCGAGTCGAGGGAAGTTGAGGGGAAAGGGAATGACACGTGAAGTACCGGTCGGCGCGGCCGACGAACTTGCGCCAGGCCAGCGCAAGCTGGTTTTCGTCGACGGCCGCAGCATCGTGCTGTTCAATATCGAAGGGCAGATGCACGCGGTCGACAATTCGTGCCCCCACAACGGCGCCTCGCTCGCGAGCGGCTCGCTCGAAGGGTGCATGTTGCGCTGCCCGGCGCACGGGCTGCGCTTCGACGTGCGCAGCGGCTGTATGCCGGGCGCGGGTGGACTGAAGCTCACGACATTTCCTGTGCGCGCCGTGGAAGGAAAGTTGCTGCTGAGCGTGCTGGCAACGCCGGCTTCGAGCCAGGCATAGCCGCGCAGCACGGCATTCGAATCTCGCACACGAACAAAAGTTACTTAGGATAGCAAACCATGAAAGGCCTGATGATGGAGCAACCGCTCCTGGTCGCTTCGCTGCTCAAGCATGCAGAACGCCATCACGGCGCGCGCGAAATCGTCTCGCGCCGCGTGGAAGGCGACATTCACCGCTACCGCTACCAGGATCTCGCGCAGCGCGCGCGCCGCATGGCGAATGCGCTGTCGAGCCTCGTCATCACGCCGGGCGAGCGCGTAGGGACGCTGGCCTGGAACGGCTACCGGCACATGGAGCTGTACTTCGCGGTTTCGGGTTCGGGGGCGGTGCTTCACACGCTGAATCCGCGCCTGCATGCCGATCAGCTCGTCTACATCATCGAACATGCGCAGGATCGCATCATCTTCTTCGATCTCACGTTCCTGCCGCTCATCGAAAGCGTCGCGGCGCGCGTAACGAGCCCGATGTTCTTTGTCGCCATGACCGATCGTGCGCATATGCCGCGCAGCCATAGTCTTGGCTCGAGACTCCTCTGCTACGAGGACCTGATCGACAATCACACGGCCGATTTCGAATGGCCGCTGCTCGACGAAAACAGCGCGTCGTCGCTTTGCTATACGTCGGGCACGACCGGCAATCCGAAGGGCGTGCTCTACAGTCACCGCTCGACGCTGCTGCATACCTACGCGGCGGCGCTGCCCGACGCGCTGAACTGCTCGGCGCGCGACACGATCCTGCCGGTGGTGCCGATGTTCCATGTCAATGCATGGGGCCTGCCGTACATTGCCTGCATGACGGGCGCGAAACTCGTGTTTCCGGGCCCGGCGCTCGATGGCAAGTCGCTGTATCAACTGATCGAAGAAGAGCAGGTCACGCTTTCGGCCGGTGTGCCGACGGTCTGGCAAGGCCTGCTTGCCCATGTCGAGTCGGTGGACGGTTCGTTCTCGTCCATGCGCCGCACGATCATCGGCGGCGCGCCATGCCCGACCGCGATGACCCAGGCGTTCCAGAAGCGCCATCACGTCGACGTGATTCATGCATGGGGCATGACGGAACTGAGCCCGGTTGGTACGGTTTGCAGTTTCAAGGCGCATCAGACCGGGCTGGACGAAGATGAGCGCTACGCGCTGCAGGCGAAGCAGGGGCGCTCGGTGTTCGGCATCGACATGAAGATCGTCGACGCTGCCGGCGAGGAACTGCCGTGGGACGGCCATGCCGCGGGCGACTTGCAGGTGCGCGGCCACTGGGTCGCGAGCGAATACTTTGGCGGCGACTACGCCTCGCCGCTGCAGGACGGCTGGTTCCCGACCGGCGACGTGGCGAAGATCGATGCCGATGGTTTCATGCAGATCGTGGATCGCAGCAAGGACGTCATCAAGTCGGGCGGCGAGTGGATCAGTTCCGCCGACATTGAAAACGTCGCGAGCCTGCACCCCGAGGTCGCCACAGCGGTTTGCATTGCAGCACGCCACCCGAAGTGGGACGAGCGGCCGCTCTTGCTGATCGTGAGGAAGCCGGGTAGCGCGCTCGAAGCGGACGACCTGCTCATGTTCTTCGACGGCCGCGTGGCGAAGTGGTGGAAGCCCGACGCCGTGCTGTTCGTCGACGCCGTGCCAATTGGCGCGACGGGCAAGGTGCTCAAGAACCAGCTGCGCGATCAATACGGCGGACACTACTTGCAAGCGTGCTAAGCCCTCTGGTCACAACGATTCATTCAGGTAATACCCTTTAAGGCAACTACAAAAGGCGCGGGGACCACCCGGCAGCCACACACGGAGATCGGCAATGAAATTGAAGTTCGGTAGCCTCGCAGCGTTGGCCTTGTTCGCCAGCGCAGCGCATGCGCAATCATCGGTCACGCTTTATGGCGTGGTTGACAGCGGCCTGCTGTATCAAAGCACTTCGGCCGCAAACTTTTCGGGGACCGCCAAGAATCTGGGGAGCACCTGGCAGCTCAAGGACGGCGGGATCTTTTCGAGCGTCTGGGGCATGAAGGGCACCGAGGACATTGGCGGCGGCTACAAGATCAACTTCAAGCTGCAAGGCTCGTTTACGTCGAACAACGGCAAGACGGGCCTGTCCGACACGCCGGGCGTGACCGCGGTCTTCAACCAGTACGCGACCATCGGCGGATCGGGCTGGTTCGGTTCGATCGACGCGGGCCGCCAGATCATCCCGATGATCTACGCGATGGCGGACACCGACGTTCGCGGCGCGCAGTACTTCGGCAGTATTCTCACCGCGTGGCTGGGCCTCAATCAGGCAGCCGGGTGGCCCGGCACGAGCACGAACGCGCCGATCGGCGCGCTCTATGACAGCAACGCGATCGTCTACAGATCGCCGAAGTTCTATGGCGCTTCGCTCGAGCTGGAGTACGCGCCGGGCGGCGTGCCGGGGCAGTTCCAGGGCGGCACGCGCGAATCGGCCGTGCTGAAGTACTCGAACTACGGCCTGAACCTGGCTGGGGTCTACTACAGCGGCCACGACACCAATCCGTACGCGGGCAACTTCCCCACGACGCCGGCCGCACCGGCCACGGGGCGCAACAACAACAACTTCTACTACGTCGGCGCGATGTACACGATCAGCGGATTCTCGATATCCGGCTCGTTCAGCTCGTCGAACTCGTCCAGCCTGTTCACCAAGGCGACCTATAACTTCGAGATGATCTCGGCCGGCCTCGGTTACCAGTTCAGCCCGGTCTTCAAGGTCACTTCGGGGTACTACTATTTGAAGGACCGCAACAACTCGGCGAATCATTCGAGCGAAGTCGCCGTAGGCGCCGAATACAACCTCTCGAAGGCGACCAAGGCGTATGCCCAGGTCGGCTATGTCAGCAACAAGGGGACCATGAACCAGACGATCGTCTACGGTGCGCCAGTCGCGCCGGGCCAGTCGACGACAGCGGCGATGGTCGGTATTCGTCACGCGTTCTGATCCTCATACACCCTAGAAAAGATGGAGCAATTTATGAAAAAAACCACGGTAGCCGGGTTGGCGGTCGCAACGCTCGTCGCGGCAGCTTCCATGAGTGCGTGGGCACAGCCCCAAGGCGCCGCCAGCGCGCCCGCCGAAGCACAGGCGGCGTCCGCGACCGCGGCTCCCGCGGCGGTTCCGTCCGACCGGCAGGCGAATCGCGCCATGCGCCGCAAGGTGTATGCGGCCATCGGCAAGGACAAGTCGATCAACGCGGGCAACATCAGCGTGGGCGCGAAGGGCGGTGCGATTACGCTGAATGGGACCGTTTCGGACACGGCACAGATCGCCAGGGTCGAGGACATCACCAAGGGTGTTCCCGGTGTGACGTCGGTCACCAACAAGCTGACGGTCAAGAAGTCTTTCGGCGGCATGTAAGCCGCCACAAGAGGCGCGCAGTACGGTGCGGCCGGGAGTCCCCCCGGTTGCACCGGGCTTCGCCCGGCAGCGTAGAGGTTGAATCCAGTCGGCCTCTTGCTGTTTCTCCGGACTGCTAATAACAATCCGGAGCGTCGATCAGGCTCGTGTGCAGGCATGAGTCTGGAGGCGTGAGTTCGACGTTAGAGTCGGAGCGTTTTATCGCCGTTTCGCGGGTGCGGAACGGCGATTTTTTTATGCAGCCACCGCCCGCGCGACCATCGCCACGCCCACCGCAATCGCAGCCGCCCCAATCCCTCGCGCGACTCTTGCGCCGCCCGGCAGCCATCGCTCCGCGGCAATCGCCGCAGCGACTAGCGCCATCGCGGGCCGATCCATCACACCCGCTGCGAGAAGCACCGCCATCAGATTTCCGCAGCAGCACAGGCAGTGCCGACCGAGCCTCAAGCCGTGACGCAGCGCCGCCCGCACATCGAGCCGCGCGTGCCCGCACGACGGCGAGTACCCGCAGCACGCTAGCCAGCGCGCTTTCCACGCGGAGAACTGCAGCGCGCCCGCCAGCACGACGACAACCCCCGCCACGGCCGGCGCGGTATGCGCCAGCGCAGGCGCCGCGACGGCTAGCGCTGTGAGTTGCGCACCCGCCGCAAATACGAGCACGCCGACCGCGAGCCACACGAAGAAGTACCCCACGCCAGCCATCGCCGTCATCCCGCCCGCACGCGCCGTGCGTTCATCGCCCATCGCCTCGAAATACCGCCACAAAGCCGGCGTGAGCGCAGGCAACATCATCGCGACCATCATGACATTCCACATGCCGGCAAACGATACGGCGGCGTCGAACCACGTGCGCCCGCACATGGGTGCCCAGAGCGCGGACATCGTCCAGCCGCCGGGCATGGGCGTGCCGCCCATCGCCTCCATCGACGCACACCACACGAACGTCACCGCGGTGCTCGCCGCAAAGACCAGCGACGAAACGCCAAAGAAAATCGCACGCGGAGCCGGACCGCCGTGCCGCCGTACCGTCATGCCGACGTTATCCATGATGCGCCTCAGCTTTGCGTGTACTCGTCATGCCGGTGCCACCAGATGCCGGTCTCGTTGCGACCCTTCGGCGCGCGGTCGAGCCACTGGTACATGCCCCATACGCCATCCAGGCCGCGCGCATAGGTCGAGTACGTGTGATAGACCACGCCGTCTTCCAGCACGAATGCGCTGAGGCCCGGGCGGTCGCGCGTGTAGGTCGCCGCGTCGGTGCCGCAGCTCGCCGCGAATTCGGCGACGGGCGCGGGCGGCGGATTCATGTCCATCGCGTGACCGCTGCGCGCATAGTTGTATTCGATGTCGCCCGCGCGCTGCTGGGCCGTGGTGAACGACACGTTGAAATCGAAGTTGAAGTCGTTGCCGCTCGATGAGGCCCACGGAAAGTGCCAGCCCATGCGCTTGCGATAGTCCAGCAGCTTGGGCAGCGGCGCGCGCGACACGGCCATGAGCCGAACGTCGTGATTCGCGAGATGCACGGCGATGCCGTCGAAGCCATCGGCGATCGACGAGCACGACGGACAGCCCGCCGCGTAATCCGGCCCGAACATGAAGTGGTAAACGAGCAGTTGCGAGCGGCCCTTGAAGAGATCGGCGAGTGTCGCGCCACCATCTTCGGTTTCGAATCGATACGTCTTGTCGACACGCACCCACGGCAGCGCCTGGCGCTGCTGCGCCAGTGCGTCGCCGCGCCGTGTGTGCTCCTTTTCTGCCGCGAGCAGTTCGATACGCGCCGCAAGCCAGTCTTCGCGTGTTCCTGTGGTATGGGTTGACATTGCCTGGTGCTCCTATGGATTCACTGGGGTGACGGCGCGCTGTGCGCGCCGCCGCGTCGTTCGATCGATGATTCGTTTGATCGCCGTGTTAGATTAGGCGCGGACCGAGGAGCCGGGGGAGTGACAAGTGTGGCGGGATTCGCATGACGATGGATTCGCTGATAACGGCTGCGGCGCACGCGCTCGCAGCCGGTGATCCGCTCGGCGCGCTGAACCGGGTCGCCTTGCGCGACGATGCGCCCGCGCTCGCGTTGCGCGGCATCGCCATGGCGCAGCTCGGCGACTTCGCGCGCGCGAAAACGCTGTTGCGCAGCGCGGCGCGCGGCTTCGGCACGCGCGAGGCCGTGGCGCAGGCGCGCTGCGTGGTCGCCGAGGCCGAGATTGCGCTTGCCTCGCGCGATCTCGGCTGGCCCACCGACACGCTCGCTGCGGCGCGGCAAACGCTCGAAACCCATGGCGACCGTCTCAATGCCGCGCACGCGCGCTACCTGGAAATTCGCCGTTTGCTGCTCATTGGCCGGCTCGACGAGGCCGGCGGCATGCTCGCACAAACCGATCCCGCGCCACTGCCGCCCGCCTTGCGCGCGGCGCACGAGTTGATCGCCGCGGGCATTGCCATGCGGCGCATTCAAACGCAGGTCGCGCGGCGCTCGCTTGCAGAGGCCGCGCGCGCGGCGCGCGCAGCGGGCATCGCGGCGCTGAGCGCCGAGATCGAGAGCGCCGCGCGGCTGTTGACCTCGCCGGCCGCGCGCCTCATCGCGCGTGGCGAAGAGCGGGTGCTGCTGCTGGAAGACGTCGAGGCGCTGCTCGCCTCGAAGGCGCTCGTCGTGGATGCGTGCCGCTACGTTGCGCGCGAGGGCGCGACGATCGTCGAACTCGCAAGGCGGCCGGTGCTGTTCGTGCTCGCGCGCGCGCTCGCGGAGGCGTGGCCTGCCGATGTGCCGCGCGACGCGCTGATCGCCCGCGCCTTTCGCACGAAACACGCCGACGAAACGCATCGTGCGCGGCTGCGCGTGGAAATTGGCCGCTTGCGCACGCTGTTGCGCGACGTGGCCGAGATCGGCTCGACGCAGCAAGGCTTCGCGCTGGCGCCGCGCACTGCGAGCGAAGTGGTGGTGCTGGCGCGGCCGGTGGAAGAAAAGCACGCAGCGGTACTCGCATTTCTTGCCGACGGCGAATCGTGGTCGAGTTCGGCGCTGGCGTTGGCGCTCGGCGCGAGCCAGCGCACCGTGCAACGCGCGCTCGATTCGCTCGCCGCGGCGGACAAGGTGCAGTCGTTCGGCTACGGCCGCGCGCGCCGCTGGACCACGCCGCCTGTTCCCGGATTCGCGACGACCTTGTTACTCCCCGCGCCGCTGCCGGGCGATTAGGATGAACGCCTGTCCTTTCATTCAAGGAGGAAGTCATGAAACGAACGACTGCCGAAATCGTCCGTGAGTACGGCCCTTTTCCCGGCATCGACAAGGTGGGCGGAGTCACCTACGACGGTAAGCAGGTCTGGTTCGCCGTGGGCGAGCGCATTGCGTCGCTCGACCCCGAGAGCGGCCAGACGCAGCGCTCGATCGACATCGCGGCGCACGCGGGCACGGCGTTCGACGGGCGGCACCTGTTCCAGATCTCCGAAGACCGCATCCACAAGATCGACCCCGAAACGGGCCGCGTGCTCGCCACGATTCCGGCGCCCGGAGGCGGCGGCGACTCGGGGCTTGCGTGGGCGGACGGCACGCTCTGGGTCGGGGTGTATCGCGAGCGCAAAATCCATCAAATCGATCCGCAGACGGGCGCGATTCTGCGCACGCTCGAATCGAGCCGCTTCGTCACGGGCGTGACGTGGGTGGACGGCGAGTTGTGGCACGGCACCTGGGAAGGCGACGAGAGCGACTTGCGGCACATCGATCCGGGCACGGGCGAAGTGCTGGAACAACTCGACATGCCGCCTGGAACCGCCGTCTCGGGACTGGAGTCCGATGGCGGCGAGCAGTTCTTCTGCGGCGGCGGGAACAGCGGGAAGATTCGCGCGGTGCGGCGGCCGAGATAGCGACCGGCGGCGATTTGTTATGTGAAGGCATCGCCACTGTCTGTGCGCCAGCGCACGTGCCGGCGCCGCTTTTTGTCATCCCGATGGAGGTGTGCAGAGCAGGTGTTCGTCATCAATAGTTAGCGATCCATATCGATGGGTGCGGCGCCGACCCTGACGCGCTGCCTTGAATGTCACCGTACTGTCGCCTATGCTCATTCGGCGGATTGCGTCGCGATATCCGGAGCAGCCCTTGGGGAAGCGCCATGGCCGAGGAAGGTGGAAACAATACGCCCGGCAACGGTGTTGTCATTCAAACCGGGAACGACCAGCCGTTGCGCAATGGTATCGACCGCGTTGGCGAGGAAAATGCCAACGGCTTAGGCTGGCGACGTTTTTTGACGTGGGTGCTTTATTGCGCGTGCGTTATCGCTGCCGTCCTTTACCTGTTCTTCTGGCCGTCCTTCAACGCAGCGCCACACGTTGCGGCGTCTGCGGGAGTGCACGCGGGCGCGCCAGGCCAGACTGCGCCATCCTCGCTCCATCCACCCAAGGCCGCGTCCGCCAGCCAGTCCGAGCGGCCGCTTGACACCTTCAGGAAGGTGATGAGCGATCTGCTGACTGACGAACAGGAGGAGACGAGCTTCCAGGGGGTATTCGTATTGGCGCTCACGTTCCTCGCCTTTCTGATGCACGGGCTCGAGAGCGCGGGCAAGAAAGAGGGACATGGCGAGGCTGCAACGGCCGGGACCTCGAGATTGCGCCGCTGGGCAGGCAATCCCCACGTTCGTTTTGCCGTGCCGACACTGATCTTCTTTGCTGCAATGATCCGCCGCAGTCACGACGATGCGGCCGTTTTCCTGATGGCGGTCCTCGCCATCTATGTAGCGGCCGAACATTTCGTCGCGCTGCAACAGCAGCACGCGACGGCGCGCTCGATACTGTGGGAAATGAGCCAGCAGGCCGAGGAGATCAAGAAACATACGAGTGGTCTAGGTGCGTTGCAGACCGATCTGAAGCGACGCGCGACGGAAGTCGGCGACGTCATCGCGGAACTGAACCGGCAGGTTGGCAGCATCAGAAATTCACTGGGTACACCTTATAGTCAGAGGCAGCTCTACAAGGCCTATGGTGTTCCGGTGGACCCGCGCCGTGCAGCGACGCCGAAGGGCTACGGGGCGGGAATCTATGCCGTCTACCGCTTGCTCGATATCGACGGGGAATGGCTGGATGCCCCGCGCAAGCAGAAGTGGCCGCTCTACTTCGACAAGAACCCGCCCCGCGAAACCTTGTACTCCGCGTTGATGCGGGGGCGCCGCGACAGGGTGCTGATCATCACCGACATGCCGCTCAGGCTCGTGAAGCCGTGGAGCGACGCCAGCGAGCCGGATAGGGACCGTGCAACGGACTTTCTCCGTTTTATCGGACTCGTGTGGCATACGGTGGTGCTGGAGCAGGCGGCGCGCGACCTTCAGGCGGAACACGGGGTGCGTGCGAATTACGACGTGAGGGTTGGCGATTCGTCGAACTGGATGCATGTTGTCGACGGCACCGTTTATCAATTGCTCGGAAAGCCGCCGGGGCAGGTCTATCTTCGCGATCTCACGCTCGACATCACGCGCGAGGGCGAGCGCACGGGGATGAATCTCGTGAACTGGGCCGTGGAGGACATCATGCGCTCGGCTTCGCGCGCGGCCAGTGCGCGCGACTATATTTGCGCTGTGTTCTCCCAGGTCTTGATGATCAGGCGCTTGTACCAGATGGATCTTCCCTTGCTGCCTGGCATCGTCGACCAGATCCTGCTCGATATCGGTTTCGGCGACTGGCTGCAGTTCCAGGACGGCTTTGTCGAGAAGTGGAGCGAAACGGATGCGAAGACCGTGTTTCGCGGGCTGATCGAGAAGTTTCTTGTCGGTCTCGCCGACGACAAGGGCACGCTTACCGCCAGCCTCATTTACCGGGAGCTGCAATGAACGACGCCGCAAGGCCCGAACCGGTACCGGTTTCGCAGCTTTCAGTGATGGCAAGGCACATCGACGACCTTGCCGAGCGCGTCTACGCGAAGCTGGTGACCCGCCAGCCCGACGGCAAGTGGACGTTGCACGACCCGGAACTGGTCGCGCAGCGCGTGGCGCGCGAACTGGCCGGGGAAGACCATGAAGAGAGCGCAGCAAAGCGCGAGGCGGCGCAGCCGTCCGACCTGCCGCTTCAGACGCTGGCCGAAGTGTTCCTGCAGTCGGTTGAATTGCTGATGGCCTCGCCGCATGAGCCCGACAGCAAGAGCGCGCTCCTGACGTGGTGCGGAAAATCGCCGGACACTTCGATAGGCGAGTCGGAGCAGATCCGCGTCGACTTGCTGACGACGAGCTGGCTCGGCCTGCATTTCGTGGGGATTCCGTTCAGCATTCCATGGGAGCGGGTGCGCCGCTGGGCCGACGAAGAGGGCGGCGGTTTGCCGAATGGGGCCTGTATTGGCAAGGCGATTGGCGATATCGTACGCGACGCTCGCAAGCACAACGAACGAATGAAGCGCGAGGAAAGCAGTGCCGCTCGCGCCGTGCGGCCAACCGGCGCCGCGCAAACGCCTGCCGAAAACGCGGCTGCGGCCAAGGTTGCCGCGGGGGCGGGCGGCGTAGTGCAGTCGGCGCGCAACCCCGCGCTGATCGTGTTTTCCGGGTTGCCGCTTCTATTGTTTCCCGAATTGCTGCGCGGTGAGCCTCGCGAGGGGTGCACGCCCAACGGGGCGCATATCCTGGGCCGATGCTATGAGCTTCTGCAACTGGTGCTTTATTTGCGGGCCGGGTTCCAGATTCTGTATTGCGTAAAGGAGGACATCGTTGTCGAATGCCTGCGCTTCGTTCATGCGCAACACAACGCTACGCCGACAAAAGAGAGCGCGTGGAAGATATGGCAGCACGCGCTGGAGTGGCTGCAGAATCTGGTTCCTGTGCCAGTGCTCGAACGCCAATACGTGTGCGTGATGGAAGATCCGCTCATGCCTGCGTGCTTCATCAATCACGAGCGCGGGCTCTATACGGTCGAAACGCCGATGGCAAACGAAGACCGGAGCCGCCAGGGCCGCCGGCAGGGCGAAATGCCGCTGCCTGCGAGCTATATGCGTGAGATCCGGCGCTTGCTGTACATCGAACACCTGACGGCAGGTGGCGGGCTGAGCAAGGCGACCAACCTGTTGAGCAAGGACGCCAATTACCACGAAGCGGTCTTCAGGAATATCTGGAGCCGGTGCCAGGCGGAGAACCGCCGTCCAGCCGCTGGCTCCGATCCTCAAAACGTATAAGTGACCTTCCCAAACGCCGTGCGCCCGAGCGTGTTGTACCCGTACGCGGTCACATATTGCCGGTTGAACACGTTCGCGAGCGTGGCCGAAAGCGCGAGATGCGCATTGACCTTGTACGACGCGCGCAGGCTCACCGTCGTCCACGAAGGCAGGTAGATCGTGTTGAGCTGGTCGTCGAATGTCGAGCCGTTGTACAGCAGCGAAACGCCGGTGCTGAGCGCGTGGAGCTGGAACTCGTCCCACGTGTGATCCACGCTCAGGCTCACCGTCTGGCGCGGGCGGCGATTGAGCCAGGTCTGGTCGGTCACGTCCTGCGGATTCAGAATCCCCACCGTGAGGCTCACCGGCGTGTAGTTGCCGAGCGTGCCCTTGTACGAGAGGTCGAGACCCTGAATATGCGCGCGGCCCACGTTCACAGGCAGGAAGGTCTGCGAGTTGTACGTGATGAGGTCGTGCACGCGCGTGTCGTACACCGCGGCTGTGAACGTGCCGATCGAAGTGGTCGCATCGAGCGCCGCCTCGACCGAGTCGCTGCGCTCGGGCAGCAGGTTGGGGTTCGAGTAGCCTGGATAGTACAGGTCGTTGAACGTGGGCAGACGGAACGCATTGCCATACGAAACGCGCGCCGTGTAGACCGGCGTGATCGCCCACGAGAGCGCGACGTTGCCCGTATTGACCGACTCCCCCTGCACGATCTCGTGCCGCCCCGCGAGGAACAGCGTGACGGGCCCGAGCGTCGTGGACTGATGCATCGACACGGCGGAATCGTTGCGCGCGGGCAGGCCGCCCGGCACATCCACAGGCAGAAACGCCAGTTCGCGCGTGTAGTCGTAGGCGAGCTTGGTCTCGCCGTCGAGCGGCATGCCAAAGAGCGTGTGGCCCCTTTCCTGATGCGTGAGCGACGTGGAGGTGGCAAAGCGCGTCGAGTCGATCTCGTCGGTCGGGATCGTCGGGTCGTTCGAATAGAGGAACTCACGGTCCGTGGCGTACCCCACCGACTGGTCGAACTGCGTGGTCGGCGTGATGTCGAGGTGGAACGCGAGGCCGGTCGTGAGCTGGTTGTCGCGCTGCCGGTCGTTGCCCCCTGCGTTGTCGTAGGAGAGATCGGAGCGGTGGTACAGCGCGAAGGTCGAGATCGACCAGTTGTCGTGCGCGTAGCCGAGGCGCGCGTCCAGGTTCTGCGCGTGGTAAGGGTTGCGGCCGTCTTCGTGGCCGTAGGCCCAGGGCTGCGTCGCGTCGATGCCGGCCGTGTTGTAGTCATGCAGACCCAGCGAATACGTGAGTCCGCTCAACGCGGCAAGCGGCCCGGTCGAGCCGATCGTGCCCGAGGTGCGCACCTGCGTGTCGAAGGTCTTGTTCGAGCCGCCGCCGAACGACACGGTGGTCTGGTTCGGCTGGTTCGACGCATGGCGCGTGAAGAGCTGCACGACGCCGCCCACGGCGTCCGCGCCGAACGAGGCGGCCGCGGGGCCCGAGATCACCTCCACGCGGTCGAACGAGTCCGTCGCAAGATCGCCCCATTCGGCCGTGCCGGTGGTGACGGAGCCCACGCGTATGCCGTCGATGAACACAGCCACCTGGTCCGCCGACGACCCGCGGATGCTCACGCCCGTGTACGAGCCAGGCCCGCCGGTCTGCGAGACGGTGACGCCGGGCAGCGTGGCGAGCGCCTGCGCGATGCTGGGGTCGACGGGCGAGGCGCGGTCGAGGTCGGCGCGCGTGAGCACCTGGGTGGTTGCGTAGCGCTGGTCGAACGATTGCGGCAGGTGCTGCGTGTCGCCCACGACGAGGATATTGGGCAGCGTGGTGTCGTCGGTGGTTTGCTGCTGGGCCTGGGCGGGCGATGCGTCGGCGGCATGCGCGGTTTGCCACGCACAGGCGAGCGCGGCGGAAGTCAAAACGAACTGGCGAAACTTCATGATGCGGTGGCTGGAAACAGCGCTTGTTCAGGGCTGTCCTTGCAACGGGCGGCCGCCGCACGGGCGGTGCTTGCGCATTGGGGATCCCCGCCCGCTGCGGCTGCTGGACTCGGCTGATGGCAGGTCTCCTGGCTCGCGGGTCGACGTCCGTTGCCGGCCTTCCCGGTTTCCCAGTGGCCCGCTTTGGCATGGACTCGCCGCTGACAGTTGCGGGGGCAGCCGCAGTCTTGCACTGCGTTCCCTTTTGATCCCGTCGCCGGGAACCATCAGCGCGCAAGGGTAATGGCCGCGCATTGCGCGCGTCAACCTTTGCCCGGTGCGGTGTGGCGAAAACACCCGGTTTGGTCTGCCCCCCGGCGCCACGCGTTGACCGATGGACGTGCGCTGTTATGCGGGTGTCTCACGGCACGCGATCTCGTGCCGTTGACGGAGGGGCGAGAGAGGCGCTTGCGCAAGCCCCGGTGTTCAGTGCATAAAGCACGGCCCCGAACCATTGTGATTCGGGGCCGCTTTCCAGTGTGGCTACATCACGAGGCCGAGAGCTTCACCGCCACGCCGGTCGAAGAATAAACGGGCGTGGCCTTGAAGCCATCTACAGTGACGGTCGCGAACTTGACCGACGCGCCGCTGCCGTCGATCAGGTCGATCGTGTCGCCTGCCTTCGGCGCATAGCCGTTCACGAACTTCACGTGCAGCGTGCCGCCCGCCACCGTGAGCTGGCCGCCCACGCGCAGACGTCCGCCGCCGTTGCCGTCGATGTCGAGTTCGAGCGTCGTGCTGTCGAGCTGCGTGTACTTGCCCGCTACCGTCAACGGCGCGCTCGTCGAGACGCTCACGCTGCCTCCCGAGCCCACGTACACATCGCCGTTGCCGAAGGCCGTGGCCGACGCGGCCGCGAGCACGCCGCCGCTCACCTGCGAGCCGCCCGCGTAACTGTTGTTGCCCGCGAGCGTGAGCGTGCCGCTGCCCTGCAGCGTGAGCTTGCCCGAGCCGGCAATGTCGTTGCGCCAGGTGTCGGCGGCGTTGAAGCCGCCCTGGCTTGCGTCCATTGCGACGATCACGTTGCCGTTGAATGCGCCATAACCATCGGCAGCACTAAACATGTTCAGACGGCCCCAGCCTTCGGAGTCGTCCATGACCGGATAGCCCGAGACGACTTCGGTCGTCTTCAGCACGACGCGGCGCTGGTCGGCGCTCAGATACGGGAAGCGCGTTTCGAGCAGCACCTCGGCGCCCTTGGGTACGACAGGCGGCGCTTCGGTCGATTCGATCTGGCTGAAGCCGAACGTCAAGCGGCGCGCGAATTCCGACTTGTTGGTCGCGTAGTCGGAGAAGCGGTCGTTCGCGCTCGTGCCCGAATGCGCGAAGGTCGAGAAGGTCGTGGCGCTCGTGCCGGTTGCCTGTTCGAGCGCGCTGTGCGCTTGCGCGTAGGCCGCGCTCTTGAGCGTGGCGTTCGCGGGGTCGTAGAGATTCGCGGCCGTGGCGGCCAGCGCGAACATGCGTCCGCCGATCACGTCGAGCGGCGAATGCATGCCCGCAAGAATGCGGTTCTCGCCGAGTTCGAGGCCGCGGCTCGCCATTTCCTGGTAACGCTCGGGCACGAGGTAGGCCATCGTCATCGCGTCGCGCATGGCTTCGGCTTCGTGGCCGCTGATGAAGCCGCCGTCGGTCGAAGGCGTCGTGCTGATCGCCGGCACGAGCGTGGGGTCGACCACGACGCTCGTGCTCCAGCGGAATGGCCGCGCGTATTTGTAGAAGCGCTTGGCGGGTTCGGTCGAGGCGTTGTTGCCCATTGTGTTGAGCAGGTCCACCACCTTGCCGAACGTCGCGTTGCTCGTGCTGCCCACGCCCGTGTTGTTGCCCGAGTCGTTGTAGAGCGTGGTGGTTGCGTCCGCGGGAATCGACGTGATGCTCGTGGTTTGCTGCGCGGCCGCGCGCCAGGCGGCGGTGAGCGGGCCCATGCCGTCGGTCACGCTGTAGCCTTTGCCGCGGCGGTCGTCGTAGTAGGCCGCGTCCGCTTGCGCCTGGGTGCGCTGTGTCGTTGCGCTCACAACGTACTGGATATTCGCGTTCAACACGGTGCTGTTGAGAATCGTGCCGTTGGGCGTGCCGTCGGTGGGCACGCCCGTCCATGTGGACTGCACGACTGCGGGGAACGTGCCGTTGGCGGGCGCGGAAACGCCGGCGTCCACGAGCAGCGTGAGCGGCTGCCACAGATCGAGAAAGCGCGCCACCACGCGCACGCCCGCGTTGGTCGCGAGCGTGGCGTAGCGCGCGTCGCCGCGCTGGTTGGTCGCGATGTTGTCGACGAAGGCGGGCACGTCGGGAATCGGTGCATTGTCCACGAAGCCGGGGTCGGCGGGCGGCGCGGGGATGGCGGCGGTGCTGGCGGGGTCGTTATTGCCGCCGCCGCAGGCGGTCAGTGCGGCAATGCTGGTAAGCACTGCCAGGTAGAGTGGCAGCGCAATTCGGTGGTGTGATGCGGACATGCTGAGGGCTCCGTCGTCGTGGTTGATGCTGTGTGGTGATGGCAGACTGACGGCGGCGAATTATGCTTACCCTCGATTACTCCCTAATTACCAAATTATTACGCCTATGTTAAGCGGTAATTGAAATGAAATGCGGGTGAAATAATGTTCGGGGTTCATTTACGGCCGCGCCTCGAGATACCCCACCTGTACCGGCGGCACGAACCACGCGAGACACAGGCCGGCGAGCGCGGCGATGGCGGCAACAACGAGGCCCATGTGGATCGAATCTACGAGCGCGCTGCGCGCCGAGCTCATCATCGCGTCGCCGGCGTGCCCGGCGCTCACGAGGCGACTGATCAGCGCGGCCTGGTCGGCGCGGTCCACGAGCAGTTCGGGACTCGCAAACGACTTGAACCACTGCGTTGCCTGGTACGAGTCGAGCGAGCGATTCACGCCCATGGTGTAGAGGTGCCCGAGCAGTGCGCCGGTCATCGCCGTGCCCAGCATGCCGCCGAAAGTGCGCAGCGATTGCAGCATCGCCGTCGCGGCGCCGAGATGGTCGCGCGAGACAATCTGCTGCGAGCAGACCGTGAGGCTCGTGCCCACGAGGCCCAGACCCAGGCCGCTCGCGCCCATGCACGCCATCCACACGAGATGCGGCTCGTTGCCTCGCAGCACGACCACCGCGAGGCTCGCGAAGGCGGACAGTGCGAAGCCGACGTAGAGGATCGCGTTGGCGCGCCGGATCCGCGTGACCACGCGGTTGTTCACGAAACTGCCCACCGTCGTGCCGAGCAGGAGCGGCGTGATCAGCATGCCCGAGGCGCGCGGCGACATCGCGTAGCCGCCCTGGAATAGCAGCGGCACGTAGAAAACGAGCGAGAACAACGCGAACCCGCCGAGCACCGACATCGCAAAGAGCGGACCGAGTTTTCGATCGAGCAGCATGTCCACGGGGATGATCGGGTAGCCCATGCGCTTTTCCCAGAAGAAAAGCGTTAGCGAAAAGACCAGCACGATCACCGCCAGCACGATCGTCGTCGTCGTCCATCCTTGTTTCGGCCAGAGCTCGATCACGAGCTGCAGCGCGCCGAATGTGACAGCGACGACGCAAGCGCCGAGCCAGTCGAGGCGCAGCCTCGCGCCTTCGCGCGCATGGTGCAGATGCGGCAGGAAAGCGTGCACGAAGAACAGCGCCAGCAGACCCACCGGCACGTTGACGAAGAACACGAGCCGCCAGCTTCCGTGCTGGGTCAGCATGCCCCCGAGCGTGGGTCCGACCATGTTCGCAATGCCAAACGCGGAGGTGACGAATACCAGCCAGCGCAGGCGTAGCCTCGGATCGGGGAACAGGTCGGCGACGGTCGCAAAAACTGTCCCCATCATGATGCCGCCGCCAATACCTTGCAGGCCGCGCGCGAGCACGAGAAACAGCATGTTGGTCGCCATGCCGCAGAGCACCGACGCGACGGTGAAAAGAAGAATGGCGGCGAGCATGAAGGGCTTGCGGCCAAACAGATCGCCCAGACGTCCAAAGATCGGAATGGTGATGACGGAGGCAAGCATGTAGGCCGTCGCGACCCATGCATAGAGTTCGAAGCCCTTGAGTTCCGCAACGATGCGCGGCAACGCGGTGCCGACAATGGTCTGGTCGAGCGCGATCAGCATCGACACCGACGCGACGCCGAGCATCGCCAACACCGACTCGCGAAACGGCAGCAGTTGCCGTCCTTGATCTTGAAGCCCGATGCCCGCGGCCATGGAATGCTCCTCGCCGCTCTGAAGCGGCCAATCTGCTGTGCGGTGCCCGGCAAAAAGCGAGTGAGTCGGGCCTGCGAGTGCGACCTTCATTCGATGTGCATTGATGGTACGCCCGCCTACGCGAACTTGACGGTACGAACACGCGTTTGGCGGCGGTTATTCCACTCGGCCCGCCAGGGCCTGGAAGCCGCAAAGCGTTTGACAACGTTTCGCGGCGCGTCAATGTGGAGTGCAAATCTGGTCCGCATGGAGTAAATCGGCTAGTGCGCTGTTTGCCTTCACGTCGAATACGATTCGACCGATACGGAGGGGACGTCATGAACGCTGCAATTCGACTCGTTTTACGAGCAACGGTGTGCGGTGCGGCCGTGCTTTCCCTGGCCGGTCTATGCGCCGCGCCTTCGAGTGACGCGGGACCTTCCCGCAACCGCGAAGAAGGCCTGTTTTTATCAGAGAACGACGCGGCCATGACGAAGATGATGGCCGGGATGGCGGCGAAGCCCACAGGCGATATCGACCGCGATTTCGTCGCAACGATGATTCCACACCACCAGGGCGCGATCGACATGGCCATGGCGGAACTGCGGCACGGACACAACGAACAGCTGCGCAGGATCGCTCAGGAGATCGTGGTCGAGCAACAGCAGGAGATCGTCGCCATGCGCCTCGCGGTGCATGACTCGATCGCTGCACCCGCTTCGATGTCCCACTGACCCACGCGCGTCACGACGCAGGAGACAACGTCATGAAATACATCATCATGAAGTACAACCTCGTTCTTGGCGCGGCCATGATTGCCGCATCGCTTGTTGCATCAACGCTCGCCGAAGCGGGGCAGGTGCCCGGATCGCTCGCGGCTGCCGATATTCCAGTCAGCCATCGGGACCGCGTCTATTCGTCTGATCAGTTTTCGAACACCGTATCGGTCATCGATCCCGCCGCCAATCGTCTGATCGGTGTCATTCGGCTCGGGGAGCCGACTCCGGCCAACTTCAGCCCGCTGTATCACGGTCAGTTGCTCGTACACGGCATGGGCTTTTCTCCCGATCACCGCACACTCGCGATTGTTTCCATCGGCTCGAATTCGGTGACGTTCATCGATACGCAAACCAATTCGGTCAAGCACGTGACCTATGTGGGCCGCTCGCCGCACGAGGCCTTTTTCACGCCAGACGGCAATGAGGTATGGGTGACCGTGCGCGGCGAGAATTACGTCGATGTGCTCGACGGCAAGACGTTCGAAGAGAAGACCCGCATCGTCGTGCCAGCCGGGCCGGGCATGCAGATCTTTTCGCCGGACGGAAAGTACGGGTATATCTGTTCGTCGTTCAACCCGGAGACCGATGTCGTTTCGGTCGCCGATCACCAGATCGTGGCGAAGGTCACGCAGGCGAGCCCGTTCTGCCCGAACATCGCGGCCACGCCGGATGGCAGGCAGGTCTGGTTCACGCTCAAGGATGTGGGCAAGACCCAGGTGTTCGACGCGCGCCCGCCGTTTGCGCTGCTGAAAACGCTCGACACGGGACCGATCACCAATCATGTGAACATCGTGCAGAACGCCCACGGCATGTTTGCGTACGTCACGGTGGGCGGCCTGAACCAGATCAAGGTGTTCCGTACCGACGACTTTTCGCAGGTGGCGACCATCGCCGTTGGCAGCCTGCCGCATGGCATCTGGCCGTCCGGCGACGGCACGCGTGTCTACGTGGGCCTCGAAAACGGCGATGCGATGACGGCAATCGACACGCTGACCAACAAGGTCATCGCCACGGTGCCGGTCGGCCAGGCGCCACAAGCCGTGGCGTATGTGCCCGACGCCGTGCCGCAAGGCGATGGCACGGCCAACACACAGCCGCTTGGCGCGGCGGGCGAGGCGACGCACGTGTCGCTGATGCCGGTGGGTGGCGCGCCCGCCGGACAGGGCGGTGCGCCCACTTCGGTGGCGTTGTTCGATCAGGGCTTGCTGCAGGTGCTGCAGGCGGCGGTCACCGGGCTGCAGGCAGGGCAGCCGTATTTCCTCGGTCTCTCCGACCACGTCGACGGCAGTGGCAGCATTGACGTGCTCGCGAGCTTCAAGACCAATCCAGCCGGCTCGGCCATCGTCAATACGCTGGGCCAGATTCGGCAAGTCGTCACGCCCGGTACGCCCGGCACAGCGGGCGTTGCCGATCACCGCCGATACCTCGTGATTGCGCCCAATGTGGGCGGCGCTCCCGGACCCGCAGTGCAGGTGCAGGCCTTGTGAGTGTTACGCGGGTATCGCGCCAATCATTTCGAATTCCTTACTAAAAAGGTGGCGAACACTGTCTGTTTGCCCACGTAAGGCGCCTCCTGACCCTTGACGCCTGCTTCTGCGGGAAGCTAACTGACGGTGATCGACACCCAAAAAAACGAGGTGAAGAAATGACAGCTTGCCGCAAACTGGCGCACAGCCAACTTGCCGTCCTTCTCCTGATGCTTCTCGCGCACGGCGCAGCGAGTGCCGCCGGCGACCGCGCGGCGCCGCCGGCTTCGCCGCGCTTCGAGCCGAGCGAGCTTTCGACAGACTGCATCGACCGGGAATATCGCGGGAAAAACGCCAAGCTGGGACTCGACTACACCGACCTGATCAACAATTGCGGCGCATCGGTCGTCATCACGTGGCAGTCGTTCAATAACGGCGCGCCGCAAATGGAAGGTGGCGGCATGGGGCAATCGGCATGCCTGCCGCCGGGCGGTTCGATCACCACGGCATCGCGCGAGAGACTCGGCACGGCGAGCGAGAACTTGCCTGTGAGCGTCGTGACCTGCCAGTGATGGCGCCGGCACTGGCCTAGCCGGATATGGCCTTTACGCTTTGCGCCGCCACTTCGATTCGTTGGCACTTGATCCTTTCCAGCCATTGCAGCGATTTCTCGACGACGTCGGCTGGAACCTCGTCGAATGTCGTGTTGCGGATCAAGGTCTCGCTTGCGGCAATGTCGTTGAATTCGCCCAACATCTTTTGCACGGACGTCAGTTCCTTAAGGGTGCGTTGGTGCTCGCCCTTGATTACCGGCTGAAAAAATTCGAGCAGATAGCGCAGCTTTTTACCGGCCTTGCGCACGTCATGGAGACTTTCCTCGTGGCCGGCCTCGCTTTGCACGGCGCGCCGGCTGCGCTTTCGAAGCGTGCGCTGCGCCATCCGGACTCGCTTTTTTGCGAACGCGCGTATCGGAAGATCACTGCAACATGACTGCAGCGTGGTTTGCGCGCGAAGCAGGGCGTCGTTCAGGAATGCCTCGACAGCGTCGCTGTTGATCATCGCCTGGCTATGCGCCACCGCTTGTGAGCGCTTCTCGCGCGCGGCGCTCACGAGCAGTTCGATGGACGCGTCCGACTTCTGCGCGGTTCTCAGGAGGTCGCCTGCGATGTCCCAGTCGCGCGTTCCGCCTGCCACCGCAGCGAGCCGCTTGAATTCGTCGCTCGCTTGCGCGGTGGCTTCCTCGCCGAGCCAGGGGGAGTACGCCCAATACAAGGCACGAAGTTTTCTGAACGCCACCCGAAGCTGATGAAATGCTTCGGGGTCGGCTTCTGTCGCCAGGGCTTTCGCTCGTTGCACCGCCTCGTTGACCACTGGCATGGCCAATGACGAAAAGGTGCTGGCGATAGAGGTCTTGCTGGTGAGTGATGCAGCGGCGCGCCGCCGATCGATTCTGAAGAGAGTGCGCGGCCGTGGTAACGGCCAGTCACTGTCCATATCCATTGCAGCCTCGAGTCTGACAAAAAATATGTGTGGCCAAAACCATACCACAAGGGCTGTCAGCAAACGGATCTTTATGACGGTTTGATGAAACAATTAAAATCTGGCAAGGTGACGGCCATCGTGCTTTCAGCAGGTTGAACTTCTGACTTTCTGTATTACGATGCTTAGCTAAGTCAGCCAATGCAATGCTGATGTTTCGTGAGGCGCCCCCCAGGAACGAAGTGGGAGTTCGAGTTGAAGAAACGGGCCACCGTGATTTGTCGCAGAGGTAAGCGAATTCTCCTGGTAGCACGCAGTCAGTCGAAGTGGGCACTACCGGGCGGCATATTGAAGCGTGGTGAGCATTTGATGGAAACCGCGCTACGAGAACTCAGGGAGGAGACCCGGCTCTCCGGTAAGGCAGCCAGGTATCTGTTCGACATTCGCGGCAAGCAGAAACACCATCACGTGTTCTCCTGCGAAATACCCAGGCAGGCCAAGGCGCGGCCGAGCAGCGAGATAGCCAGGTGCCGGTGGGTCCACCTCGACGACATCCCGCGCCTCGCAACAAGTGGGCCAACGAGCGATATTCTGCGGCTCGTCAACCAGCGGCGCAGGAAGTAACGCCACAGCTTTCGCCGCGAGGAATTGAGCGCTCTCAGCGCTCAATTCCAGTGCATCCGCCTTCCATCGGCGCGGCCCGCGCCCTTCACCCACGCTTCGCGCGTATCAAGCGTTGTCGTCGCCTTTGGCCGGACGGCCTGTCTTCACGGTTTCAAGCGCCGCGATCGCGGCCAGCAGCCGCTTCTGTGGGGCCGATTCCAGCAATTGCAGGCCCGCGCGCAATATCTCGCTCTTTTTCACCGCAACCCCGGCTTCGAGGCACTTGCGCTTGAGGAGGGCGATGCGCTGATAGTCCGCCTTGGGCATGGTGAAACTGTCGCGCACGACTTTTTCTTTCTTCACGCGCTTGGTCTTGACCTTCTCGGCAACTGCAGGAGCCGCTGCCTCCGCTGGGGCGTTTGCGGGTGTCGCCGCTTTGGATGCGGATTTTTTGCGGCTGGGCTTGCTCGTTTGCGCTGCCTCAACCGGCATGGCCGCTTCGTTCTGTTCCTCCCCGGTTGCGGGTGATTTCGGGAAGTGGAACGCCTTTTTTGTGGGCTTGCGCGTGGTCGCTGTAGTCACGTCGGTCTCTCCGGTCTGAAAACTGTATAAACAGTATATACGGTTTATTCCGGTATTCCACTCATGCCGCAACGCGCACGCGAACGTCTTCCGTGAGCCCTGGCTAACATGTCCTCTGAATGGTCGCGTCGCCATCCATAAGCCCGCTTCTACGATCGACTCCAGTGTCACCCAATCGTCACATTGCGATCGTAAGGTCCAGCGCATCAATAACGATTTTAAGGAGTCCGGGATGAAACTCAGTCTGTATGCGATTGTCGTTCTCGCGCTGGGCGCGAGCGTGGCCCAGGCCGCGGATATTACCGGCGCAGGCAGTACCTTCGCGGCGCCGATCTACACGAAATGGGCCGACGCCTATCAGAAGTCGGGCGGCGGCAAGGTGAATTACCAGGGCATTGGTTCGTCGGGCGGCATCAAGCAGATTCAGGCCAAGACCGTCGACTTCGCGGGCTCCGACGCGCCGCTGAAGGACGACCAGCTGGCCAAGGACGGTTTGTTCCAGTTCCCGACGGTGGTCGGCGGCGTCGTGCCGGCGATCAACGTGCCGGGCGTGAAGGCCGGCGAAATTACGCTGTCGGGCCCGGTGCTCGGCGACATCTACCTCGGCAAGATCAAGAAGTGGAACGATCCGGCTATCGCCGCACTGAACCCGAAGGTCAAGCTGCCTGACCTCGACATCGCCGTGGTCCGCCGCGCCGACGGTTCGGGCACCAGCTTCATCTGGACGAACTACCTCTCGAAGGTCAACCCCGAGTGGAAGAGCAAGGTCGGCGAAGGCACGACCGTGAACTGGCCGACGGGCACGGGCGGGAAGGGCAACGACGGTGTTGCGGCCTTCGTGCAGCGTCTGCCGGGCGCGATCGGCTACGTCGAGTGGGCGTACGCCAAGCAAAACCACATGGTTTATGCCGCGATGAAGAACGAAGCGGGCGCGGTCGTTCAGCCGGGCACCGAAACGTTCAAGGCCGCCGCCGCCGGCGCGGACTGGAAGAAGTCGTTCTACCAGATCCTCACGAACGAGCCGGGCAAGGACGCATGGCCGGTTGTCGGCGCGACCTTCGTGCTGCTGCACACGGCACAGGACAAGCCGGACCAAGGCAAGGAAACGCTCAAGTTCTTCGACTGGGCTTTCAAGAACGGTGCTTCGGCAGCCGATAGCCTCGACTACATTTCGCTGCCGGACTCGGTCGTCGCCGAAATCAAGTCGCAGTGGAAGGACAAGGTCAAGGACTCGAGCGGCAAGCCGATCGCGCCATAACGCGAAATGCAATGCAGGCGCGCGTATGGCGCACGCGCGCCTGCATTCAGCCACGTTTTTAATCTTACGCAGTTACCCAACGTCAGTCGCCCGCAGGCGCGATCTCCAGACGATAACCCACACCGTAGATCGATCGAATCATGTCCTGGTCGGGCCGGATCGACTGGATTTTGCGCCGCAGGTTCTTGACGTGCGAATCGATCGTGCGGTCGGCGACCACACGGTGATCGTCGTAGAGCGCGCGCAGCAGAAAGTCGCGTGCGTAAATGCGGCCAGGGCCGGAATGCAGTAGCGCAAGCAGACGAAATTCGATGGGCGTGAGGTGCAGATCCCGGCCGTCCAGGCGCGCGGCGTGATGCGCAACGTCGATCGAAAACGGCGACGGCACAGTGCCTTCCGCTTCCTGGTGCGCCCGCGCCAGCAACTCGGCGCGACGCAGGATCGCCTTGACGCGCGCCACCACTTCACGCGGACTGAACGGCTTGCACACGTAGTCGTCGGCACCGAGTTCGAGCCCGAGCAAACGGTCGATTTCGTCCACGCGCGCCGTGATGATCATCACGGGAACGGCGGAGAACGTGCGCAGTTCGCGGCACACGTCGAGGCCGCTGCGTCCGGGCAGCATCAGGTCGAGCAGCACCATCGACGGTTGATGCTCGCGCACGTAGGGCACGACCTCCCGGCCGTCCGCAATGATCGTCGTGGCGAAATCTTCTTTCGCGAGGTAGTCGGCGAGCAGGGCCGCGAGCTTCGGCTCGTCTTCGACGACGAGGATGGATGGCCGCATGGTCGGATCAATCATGATGCGTGTTCAGGCGAGGAAGTTGAACGAGGATGCGCAGCCCGCCAAGCGGGGAGCGTGATGCCTCGATGGTGCCGCCGTGTTGCTCCACGATGTGCTTGCACAATGCGAGTCCGAGACCCGCGCCGCCACTTTGCCGGCTGCGCGATGGATCGACGCGGAAGAACCGGTCGAACAGATGGGGCAGCAGCGGCGCGGGAACCGGCGGGAACGAGTCCTGGACATCGACATAAATATGGTTGTCGTTCGACGTGACCGAGATCCGCACGCGGCCGCCCTCATTGGTGTAGCGCAGCGCGTTTTCCAGCAGGTTTTTCCACAGCTGCGTGAGGCGATAGGGATCGCCCGAGAGCGTCGCGCGAGCATCGTCGCGATCGAACTCCAGCGTGATTCGCTTCGCTGCGAGCCGCTCGCGAAAGACGTCGCATGCGGCCTCCACGATCGGTACGAGATCGAGCGGCACTTTCTCGAACGAGAGCTGGCCGATGTCCGCTAGCGAGAGTTCGTAGAGATCGTCGATCAACTGGCTGAGCATCGCTACTTCGGACTGCAGAGAAGCGATGGTCGCGGCGTCGGGCCGGCGCACGCCGTCTTCGATCGCTTCGAGTTCGCCGCGCAGCACCGAAAGCGGTGTGCGCAACTCGTGCGAAATATCGGCGATAAAGTCGCGCCGGTCGCTTTCGGCTTTTTCGAGCGACGCCGCGAGCCGGTTGAAATCGCTCGCGAGCATTTGCAGTTCGTCGCGGCCCGTGGCTGGCACGCGCGTGGCGTAGTCACCGCCCGCGAGGCGATGCGTGGCCGTGACGATCCGCTTGATCGGCGTGAGCAGCGTGCGCGCGAGGATGATCGACACGGCAGCGCAGAGCAACGTGGTAAAGCCTACGATGATCCACGTCGCCTGCGTCTGGCGGTCCTTGAAGCGCTGTTCCGCCTGATTGATGAGCGACGTGGGTCCCGCCACCGCGATCCAGCCCACCGTTTGACCCCTGACGCGCAGCGGATGGCGGACGGCCTCGGGCGGCGGCGGTGGCCCCTCGCTCGCGACGACCTTCATGTCCGCGTCGTAGAGCATGTAGGGCGGTCGAAACGTCCGCGAGTGCTCGGCAAAGCCTGGGGTGAAGGGGCCATCCTTACCGCCTTCGTCGTGGAAGCCGCCCGGCGCATCGGGCGGACGGGCGTCGCGCGGCGGCTCGCCCGGCGGCGGGCCGCCATCGAATGGGGGCCCGCCTCGCGTGCGAGCGCGAACGAAATCCCAATTGCCGTGCTGCGCGTAAGAGGCTTCCAGCTCCTGTTCGAGCGCCGCCAGATCGTTCGCGCCTTGCTCCTGGAGAAAATCCACGAAGCCATATTCGAAACTCGTCCGGACCGCGATACCCATGGCCACGGCGGCGAGCACGCAAGCCGAAAGAATCGCGAGGAAGAGTTTGAAGGTGACGCTGACTTTCATGACGGATTCAGCAGAAGGCAATAAACGTGGGTGCGCGCAAATTCGGCACTATTTTCGCCTGAAGCGTACCGTAAGGTGGGCGTGGCCCGTCCGAATCCTTATTTTCTCCAGATTTCCCTTCTTTTTCCTGCACGGTTGTTCCGTATGATCCGCTGCAGATCGAAGCGCATGCATGCCACTCGTGCGCGCGATCTGGCTGGAATGACGTGCATGACACAGGAAGGGACAGATCGATGGACATACACGTGCTGCTTGTCGAACCCGATCAGGCATATCGGGACGACCTGCGTACCTATTTGCAGCGTCAGCAGATCGCCGTGTCGGTGCTGTATGGCGTCGAGCGGCTGGAGCAGCGTCTCGCGCGAGAAACGCCTTCGCTCATCATCCTTCGGCATGACGCGCTGAAGATCGACGGCATTGCAACGCTACGCGCGCTGCGCGAGCGAGGGTGGCTCACGCCTGCGATCATCGTGAGCGAATCCGGCGACGTGGCCGACAAGGTGCTCGCGTTCGAATTCGGCGCCAACGACTATATGGTCGATCCGTTCGATCCTCGCGAACTGCTCGCGCGCATGCACCACGCGTTGCGCTGCAGGATCGATTACCCTGCGTCGCCGCGCAGGGAAACGAAATACGTCTTCGACGGCTTCGAACTCGACGCCATCGACAATCAACTGTTCAGGGACGGCCGCAAGATCCCGGCTCCGCCCCTCGTGCTCGCCGTGCTCGCGGTGTTCGCCGCGAATCGCCTGCGGCCGCTTTCGCGCGAGCGCATTGTGAACATGATCGATCGCAATTCGTCGCTTCATGCGCGCAGCGTCGACGTGGTCGTTTTCCGCCTGCGCAAGCTGCTCGGGCTGTCGCCGTGCGGCCGCCAATATATTCAAACGCGTTACAGGGACGGCTATGTTTTCTGCCCCGACGACGCGCTTCCCGACCAGGACCTGGCGGCTGCCCGCGGATGAAAAAAAACCCGGCGTTTTCGCCGGGTATGCAAAGAGTTGGAGGTATAGCACCCTTCATCCACGGTTGAGGCATACCGCGCAATGTCAGGTGAGACCAGCGTAGCAGATGATTTCGCATTTTCGAACTTCAGAACCATTGCTATTTCTTAACGTGTAACCGGTCCTGTAACGTTCGCGCACGCTGGCGTGGCGTGGAAGAAATGTACGGAAAAATCCTGTAACCCGGAACCGGCGCCACGGTGGCAACATGCGTGTCCATAGCCTTAACCCGCAGAAACCCTGCCGAACCCCGATCAGACACGCAACGATGCAACACCTCGACCGTGAGAGCCACGCCCAGCATGACGCAACGTGTCCCTCCCTGGCGCGCGAGCAAGCACGCAGCGCAGCGTTTGTGATGTCGCCGGCGCTTGGGGATTCGCTGAATCTGTTGATCATTGCGCACAATCTCGTGCGCGCGGGCTGGCAGGTCGAAATATTCGGTAATCACGCGTGGTCGCTTGCCCGCTGGTTCCCGCATTTGTCGATGAAGCCGGCGCTCGGCGAGGAAGAAGCACGCGATCGGCTAGCGGATTTCGGCGTCGTCGTGCAGATGCACCGCGACCGGCCGTTCAAGCAACTTCGCGCATGGCATCCGGGCTTCGTCGATCTGCACGATGTCGAATACGCGGACGACGGCCGCTGTATAGCGCACCGCTTCGCGGCGTTCGCGGCGCGTCACTTCGGATTGCCAACCGTCGAGATTTCGAACGGTATGCGCGCGCCGCCGGAGCTTCAGCACCGCCGCCACGCCCAATGCGTAGCGGTACACCCGGAGGCCAGCACAGCGGACAAGCGCTGGCTGGCACACCGTTTCATTGGCCTCGCCCAGCGTTTGAGCGGGGAAGGTTTTGCGCCTGAGTTCGTCGTTGCCGACAGCGAGCGCTCGCGCTGGCTGCCGCTTGCCAGCACCGCACCGCCGTTGTGTTCGTTTCGCGATACGGCCGACCTCGCAGCGTGGCTCTACGAATCGGGCTGGTTTATCGGCAACGATTCGGGCCTGGGCCATCTCGCTTCGGCACTCGGCATCCCGACGCTGACCGTGTTTCGTCGGCGCCGCGTCGCGCAGCGCTGGCGCCCTGGATTTCAGTGTGGCGAGATCGTGCTGCCGCCGTGGTGGGTGCCGACCGCTGGCCTCAAGGAAAAGTGGTGGCGCGAAGCGATCTCGGTGCGACGCGTGCACCGCGCCTTTCGGGTATTGCGCGAACGCGTGGCGTTGCCGGCCTGAAATTGCCTTCGCGGTAACGCATATCGGCGATCGAGGCAAGCGTCGATTCAATGATTAGTGTTACTAACGTTTACCGCGCCGGAATCTTCCGGCCCACCTTCGCATGGACATGAAATTCCAGATCCAGGGCAGTGTTGCGGTGGCGTTGCCGCCGCCAATCGGCGACAGCCTTATTGGGCTCGTTCTCGTCAACAACCTCATTCGAAACGGCTACCGGCCCATCGTGTTCGGCTGGGTGGCCGAGCAGCTCGCGGCCTGGTTTCCCCACATGACGGTGGGGTATCAGGCGGCGTATGCCGGCGCGTTCGACACGGTCATCGAACTGCGCCGCACCGAGTTCGGGCCGATGCTGAGCCGCTCGGGCAAGACGCTGTGTCTGGCCGAACTGCCCGAATATGGCGGCGGGAAGCACATGGTCGACCGCATCGTCGATATTGCCGTGAACGTGCTCGCGCTATGCGATGTAACGCATTCGAACGGCCTCGTTGTGCCGCCCGGCGTGCAGCGCGGCCGCTTCGCGGATCGTGTCGTGATCCATCCCACCGGCAGCCACCGCGAAAAAATGTGGAGCCGCGAGAAGTTTCTCGCGCTCGCCCACGAACTCAGCCGCGCGCACCTGCATCCGAGCTTTCTCGTCGCGCCCGGCGAGTTTGCGGCCTGGCGGGAGAGCCAGGCGCAAGGGCATGAGGTTCACTCACTGCCGCGACTCGAGGACGTGGCGACGTGGATCGCCGAGTCCGCATGGTTCATCGGCAACGACTCGGGTCTCGGCCATCTGGCTTCGTCGATCGGAGTCCCCACGCTCACGCTTTTCATGCGGCGCGGACTGGCGCGCACGTGGCGCCCGCGCTGGGGGCCTGGCCACATCGTATTGCCGCCCAACGTCATACCGTTCGGCAATCTCAAGGAGCTTCTGTGGACAAAGCTGCTCAGCGTGGGTCGTGTCATGGCGCACTTTCAGGCGCTGCAGTCGCGTTCATGAGCGCGAGCCTTCAAACGCGGCGGTTTTGAAGTATTGGATCGATCAACTGTAGAGGAGGGGATGCCATGAAACTCGGCGTTTCCTGCAATGTCATGAAGCATAGCGGCGGCATGGAGCGCTACGCGAGAGATCTTGCGCGCGGCATTGCCGAGCGCGGCTTTCGCCCCGCCTATTTCGCGCGCAGCCTCGACCATGCGCTGCCCGAGTACGCGATGGTCGAGCCGCATCGTATCAACGTGTCGTTTTTGCCCGGCAAACTGCGCGATGCCTGGTTCTCCTGGCGATTGCGCCGCGCGAAGCGTGTAGCCGCCGTGGACATCATGATCGGCTGCAACCGTGTCGACAGTTCGGATATCGCCGTGTGTGGCGGCACCCATCGTGGCTTCCTGCGCGCAACGGGCCGCAGAACCAAGCTTACCGACCGTTGGCAGATTGCACTGGAGGAACGCCTGTACGCCAATGCGGCGATCATTCTGGCGCATTCGCCTTTGATGCGTGACGAACTGATCGAACTGTACGGAATCGACGAGGCCAAGGTGCGCATTCTGCGCCCCCCGGTCGACACAGCGCGCTTCACGCCTGTCGATACCGCTGCGCGCGCATCGCTGCGCAAGCGGCTCGGCTTTCAGGACAACGAGTGCGTGTTGCTGTTTCCTTCTAGCAGTCACATGCGCAAGGGCCTGCCGCTCATCGAGGCCGCCGCGCGGGACCTCAAGGAACCCGTCGTCGTCGCAGTAGCGGGGCGGCCGGTGGGCAGCCTCTCGCCGCACGTGCGTTACATCGGCTTTCAGCGCGAAATCGAGGACTGTTATCGCGCTGCCGACTTCACGATCCTGGCTTCCGCTTACGAGCCTTTCGGGTTGGTGGGTATCGAATCGGTGATGTGCGGCACGCCTGTGATCATTCCTTCGACGATGGGTTGCGGCGATGTGATCGCCACACAAGCGAAGCACGTCTTCGAGCGAGGAGACGTGCGATCGCTGCGCGAGGCGATCAGGCGCGCAATTGCCAGCCAACCCGCCGAGATGGAGAAAGGCAAAGCGGTGCTCTACGACGCCAGCGTGGCCGGGCACGTCGATTCACTGCTTTCGCTAGCCAGCCAGGTGCATACAGGTTGGGGTATCAGCGCCGTTGGCGCCCAGCGCGGCGCCGCTTCGACGCTGGGTCTGAACGCGACGGTCAGTCCGCGTTCACACTGACCGCCACGTCCACCCGATGCTCGCCGCCGCCAAGAATGACGCCGCGCAGCAGCGACACGTCGGTGTAGTCGCGGCCGATGGCGAGCGTAACGTGGCCTTGATCGGCGAGCACGTCGTTGGTCGGATCGAGATCGATCCAGCCTGCCGGGGGCGCAGAGAGTGCGGACGGCGCCGGGGGTACGTAGAGCGACACCCACGCATGCGAGGCGTCCGCGCCGATCATCGGCGGCGCGCCTTCGGGCGGGTCGTTGCGCAGATAGCCGCTCACGTAGCGCGCGGCGAGCCCGATCGAGCGCAGGCAGCCGATCATCACCTGGGCGAAGTCCTGGCACACGCCATGGCGCAGTTCGAACGCGCGCGCGGCGGGTGTGTCGAACGCCGTTGCCGAGGGCAGGTACTCGAAGTCGGCATGGATGCGATGCATCAGGTCGATCGCCCCGGCCAGTACCGGGGCGCCGGGCGTGAAGCTTTCCAGCGCGTAGGCTCGCAATCCGGGCTGCAGGGCGATATTCGGCGAAGCGAAGCAAAACTCCGACTCCGCGTAAAACGCGCCGCCCGCCGTGTAGCGCAGCATGCGCTCGACGTCTTCCCAGGCCGGTGTCGCGGCGACATCGAGCGATGCGTAGCGAGGCGTGAGCAGCACGCTTGTCTCGCTCGTCATTTGCAGGTAGTCGTGTGGCGCGTCGAACGAGAAGTAGAGGACCTCGTTGCCGAAGGCGTCGCAGCGGCTGGTTTGATACGACGGCGCGGGTTCGATGCGTTCGCGGTGCGTGAGCACGCGCTGCCACGGCAGGTCGAGTGGACGGATCGTCGCGAGATGCTGCGCGGTCTCGACGAGCGTCGAATAGCGGTAGGTCGTGCGGTGCGTGACCGCGAGGCGCGTGCCGCTCATGACCACACCTGCGCGGCGAGCGGCACGGCGTGGCTGAACCAGCGTGCGCTGATCTCGTTCGACATCGCGGCCATGCGCTCGGCGAAACTGTCGCACAGCGCGGTGAGCGCAGGGTAGCGGCCGTCGTCGCCGGGCTCGCAAAGCACTTCCAGCGTGGGCAGCGCCTCGACGGGCGCGAGGTGTGAGGCGAACGGCTCACGCTTCGGACCGCGTGAAGCCTGGGCGATTTCGTCGAGCCGCGCGCGCAGCCGCGCATAGACGCCGTAGAGCCCGCGCGGATTGGTCGGGTCGGTCACGATCACGTCGAGCAGCGCGGGCACTTCGAGGCGCCCCGGGTAGAGCGAGCGATACGTGAGCGTGCTGTCGAACAGTTGCAGCAGCACGTCGAAGCCCGCGGGCGTGGCGAGCGTGCGTTCGTGCGCGGCGATACGCAGCATGGTGGCGAGCGTGGACACGCGTTCGATATGGCGTCCCGCGAACAGCAGGCGCCAGGCTTCGTCGCGGGTCATGCGGTCGCCCTGGCAGCCGCTGATGGCGCTTAGCTGCGTGGCGAGCGTATCGAGTGCGCCCATCAGCGCGATGCGGTCGTACGGCGTGGGACGCCTGAATTCAAGCGTGGTGCCGTTGCGCGGCGCCGCCGGCACGAGCGAAAGCGCGTGCAGCGCGTCGCGGAAGTCGTTGCGCGAGGCAAGCACGGTGCGCCAATGGTCGTTCGAGAGCCGGCCGCGAATCTCGCCGCACGCGTACGCCTGGCTCGCGAGCGTGCGGCCGATTCCCGTTGCGCCCGCGTTTTCGTGCAGATTGGCGACGAGCGCGCGCTCGAAGTCGTCGAGGCTGCGCCGCGCTTCATGGCCTGTGGCGGGCACGAGCCCATTGGCGACGGCCAGTTCGATGAAGGTGCCGAACAACTCTTCGGCGTCGCTGCCTTCGAGCGAGCCGAGAATGAGCCGGCACAGGCGCACGCCGTTTTCGGCGCGCTCGCCGTAACGGCCTGCCCAGAACAGGTTCTCCGCCGAGCGGCTCGGCACGCGGCGGCGCTCGCGGTGCAGCTCGCCGGGCTTGATCGGGCTCGGCAGGAGCGTAAAGGTCGAACCGGGCTGGCTCGACAGCACCCAGGTATCCACGCTGCTGCCGCCCATCTGCATCGATACGGATTCCTGATGTTCTGCTGCCAGGCGCGTGAAGCCGCCAGGCAGCACACGCCAGCCGCATTCCTGGTCAGCGATCGCGTAGACGCGCAGCACAGCAGGCCGCGCGCCGAGCATACCCGCGCCGTTTTCATAGCGCGGCGTATAGCTGTAGCGCAGCGGCTGCTGCACAGTGAAAGCGTCCGGCAATTGCTCGATGCGCTCGCGCCAGTCGGCGAGCGTTTGCAGGCCGGCGGCGAGCCCGGGCGCGGACGACGCACTCGCCCCGCCGGGCCACGTCGGCACGAGCAGCGCCTCGGGCACCTGCACGAGCGCGTCGTGCCAGGCCGCGTCTTCGCCGCACCACCAGGTCGCGCCGCTCGGCAGCGCAAGCTCCTCGCCGAGCAGCGCCTGCGCAATGCCCGGCATGAAGCCGTGCAGCGCGGGCGATTCGACGAACCCGGCGCCCGGCACGTTCGAGACCATCACGTTGCCCGCCCGCATGACCTGCAGCAGCCCCGGCACGCCGATGGTCGAGTCGGCGCGCAGCTCGACCGGGTCGCAGAACGTGTCGTCGAGGCGGCGCAGCACCGCGTGCACGCGCTCGAGGCCGTCGAGCGTCTTGAGGTACAGCATGTCGTCGCGCACCGTGAGGTCCTTGCCCTCGACGAGCGTGAGGCCGAGGTAGCGCGCAAGGAACACGTGCTCGAAGTAGGTCTCGCTGAACGGCCCCGGCGTGAGCAGCACGATATGCGCAGACGCGCCGCTCGCGCTGCGCTCGTCGGCGCTCATGATCTCGCGCGCGGCCGCGGCGAGCGTGGCGACGAGCTGCGAATAGGAAGGCGCGAGACGGTGCACCCGCATGGTGCGAAACGGCTCGGCAAAGAGGCTCGAGACGATGAGCCGGTTTTCGAGCAGATAGCCAAGGCCCGAGGGCGCTTCCGTGCGGTGCGAGACGACGGTCCACTGGCCTTCGGGCGAGCGCGCGAGGTCGAGGGCGACGATCTGCAGATACTGGCGGCCCGGCGGCACGAAGCCTTTCACGGCGCGCAGGTAGCCCGGGTGGCCGAACACCAGCGCGGGCGGCAGCAGGCCGCGCGCGAGCAGCGTTTGCGGCCCGTAGATATCGGCGACGATCTCGTTGAGCAGGCGCGCGCGCTGCGCGGCGCCGCGCTCGATCTGCGCCCATTCGGCTTCGTCGATGATGAACGGCAGCACGTCGAGCGCCCACGGGCGCGGCCCGCCCGCGTCGGCGTAGACGTTATAGGTAATGTCGTTCTCGCGCACCTGGCGCTCGACCGAGGCCGCCGCGCTGTCGAATCCCGCCACCCCCGGCTTGCCGAGCAGGCCGAAGAACTGCCGCCACGGCTCGCGCAGCTCGCCTTCTGCCGTTTGCAGCTCGTCCCAGTGTCCGGCGCGCACCGGCAGCGTGCGCAACGGGGCGCCCGCCTCGTTGTCGCTGGCGGAGGAATCGAACGGCAGGGTGGATTGGGTCGGCAAGATCGTGATTCGTGGCAGCGCGCCTCGCTCGCGAGGCGCGCCTTCGGTTAGGGCTATTGACGGGTTATCGGCCGCAATCAGCCGCGGCGTAGATCCAGTGTGAACGGAAATTCGAGGCTGCGCTCAGGCGGCGCCACTTCCACCGGCCCCGGCGTGTGGCCGGTCGTGAAGAAGCGCGCGCGCCGGCGGCTTTCGGCCTCGTAGGCGTTGACCGGAAACGTCTCGTAACTGCGGCCACCCGGATGTGCAACATGATACTGGCATCCGCCGATCGCGCGCGCGCTCCAGGTGTCGACGATATCGATCGTGAGCGGCGCGTGTACGCCAATGGTCGGATGCAGCGCAGACGACTGCTGCCACGCGCGAAAGCGCACGCCCGCCACGCTCTCGCTCACGCGCCCGGTGGGCTGAAGCGGCAACGCGCGGCCGTTCACGCTGACGATATGGCGGTTTTCGTTGACGCCGAGCACGCGCACTTCGAGCCGCTCCACCGACGAATCGACGTAACGCACCGTGGTGCCCGCCCCGCCTTCTTCACCCATCACATGCCACGGTTCGAGCGCGTGGCGCACCGCGAGCGTGATGCCGCCCGTGTGAAGCTCGCCCACCAGCGGGAAGCGGAATTCGAAGTGCGGCGCGAACCACGCGGCGTCGAGCGCGAAGCCCGCCTGGGTCGTTTCGGCGAGCACGTCGTCGAAGTCCATCTGCACGAAGGTCGAGAGCATGAAGCGGTCGTGCAGCTCGGTGCCCCAGCGCGTGAGGCGCTGCGTGTACGGCGTTTTCCAGAAGCGCGCGACGAGCGCGCGCAGCAGCAGCTGCTGCGCGAGGCTCATGCGCGCGTGCGGCGGCATTTCGAAGCCGCGCAGCTCGAGCAGGCCCAGGCGCCCGGTCGAGCCGTCGGGCGAATAGAGCTTGTCGATGCAGAACTCGGCGCGATGGGTGTTGCCCGTCACGTCGATGAGGATGTTGCGCAGCGTGCGGTCGATGAGCCACGGCGGCACGCGCGGGCCGTTGTCGAACGGGCTGCCGAAACCGCGCAGCAGATCGACCTGACGCTGGATCTCGGCGAACGCGACTTCCAGTTCGTAGACCTGATCGTTGCGCGCTTCGTCCACGCGCGGCGCCTGGCTCGTCGGCCCGATGAACAGGCCCGAAAACAGATACGAAAGCGACGGATGGTTGTGCCAGTAGGCCACGAGGCTCGCGAGCAGGTCGGGGCGGCGCAGGAACGGGCTGTCGGCGGGCGTGGCGCCGCCGAGCACGAGGTGATTGCCGCCGCCGGTGCCGGTGTGCCGCCCGTCGAGCATGAACTTTTCAGTGGAGAGCAGCGTTTCGTGCGCGGCCTGATAGAGGAATTCGGTGCGCTCGACCAGTTCGTCCCAGTTCGACGACGGGTGGATGTTCACCTCGATCACACCGGGGTCGGGCGTGACCTGGAGCATTTTCAGGCGCGGGTCGCGCGGTGGGGGATAGCCTTCGATCACGACGGGCAGCGCGAGGTCGGCGGCGGTGGCTTCGACGGCGGCGAGCAGGTCGAGGTAATCGTCGAGTTCGGCGAGCGGCGGCATGAAGACGTGCAATTGCCCCTGCGCGCGGCCGAACGTTGCGGCTTCGGCTTTCGGTCCCGCGGCGCGCGCCGGGTCGCGCGCTTCGACGCACAGGGCGGTGCGGTGGATCCAGGCGGCCGACTCGCCGCGTTCGGGGTAGCGATGTGAAGCAGAGGGCACGCCGGTGCCTCCCGCGCCTTCGGCGTAGGCGGCGCTTCCCGCACTTCCCGCGCTTCCAGCGCGTTCCCCGCTGCGCAATTGCGCGGCTGCATCGAAGTCCGCCTCGTACTGCATGCGCAACTCGGCCGCGCTGCGCAGCGGCGCCGGCGCGGCGAACGGATCGCGCGTGTGCTGCCACGGGTAGTCGGCCTCCGCGACCCACGGCAGCGAATCGAGCGGCAACCGGTAACCCATTGGCGAGTCGCCGGGAATGAGATACATGCGCTCGTCACGGAAGAACCATGGGCCGCTGATCCAGCGCGGGCCCTGCAGCGCGGGTTGCCCCGCTCCAGGCTCGCCGCGCTCGCAGGCGAGCGGCAGCACGTAGCCCGTCACGGTGTCGAGGCCGGAGTCGAAGACGCGGCGCAACCGCATGCGCTCCATCTCGTCGTCGAGGCGCGAGTCGAACGGATCGACGTTGACGGGCAGACGGCGCTCGCGCCACAGGTAATACCAGGTGTCCTCGTAGGCGGGCTGCACATGCCCGGGATCGACCGCGAGCTTGGTAGCGAGGTGTGCAATGAAGCGCTGCGCATCCTCGGCCGTGTGATGCGTGAGCGAGCGCTCGTCGGCGAACAGCGCGGGGTCGCGCCAGCAGGGCTCGCCGTCCGTGCGCCAGAAGAGCGACAGCGCCCAGCGCGGCAACTGCTCGCCCGGATACCACTTGCCCTGTCCGATATGCAGAAAGCCCAGCGCGCCATAATGCGCGCGCAACTTGTCCATCAGCGCGATGGCGTAGCGGCGCTTGGTCGGGCCGAGCGCGTCGGTGTTCCATTCGGGCGCGTCGCGGTCGCCCGCCGCCACGAAGGTCGGCTCGCCGCCCATCGTGAGGCGCACGTCCTGGCCGGCGAGCGCGGCATCCACCTCGATGCCCGTCGCGTGCATGTCGGCCCATTGCGCTTCGGTGTAGGGCTTCGTCACGCGCGGCGTTTCGAGCACGCGCGAGATCGACATCGAATGCGAGAACTCGACTTCGCATTCGTCGAGCGCGCCCGAGATCGGCGCGGCGCTGCCGGGCTCCGGCGTGCACGCCACCGGAATATGGCCTTCGCCCGCAAGCAGGCCCGAGGTCGGGTCGAGCCCGATCCAGCCCGCGCCCGGCAGATAGACCTCGCACCACGCGTGCAGGTCGGTGAAGTCGGCTTCGGCGCCGCGCGGGCCGTCGATCGCCTTGACGTCGGGCGTGAGCTGCAGCAGGTAGCCTGAGACGAAGCGCGCGGCGAGCCCGAGCTGGCGCAGCGTCTGCACGAGCAGCCAGCCCGTGTCGCGGCACGAGCCGGAGCCTTTCTCGAGCGTTTCCTCGGGCGTCTGCACGCCCGGCTCCATGCGGATCAGGTAGCCGATCTCGTGTTGCAGGCGCTGGTTCAGATCGACGAGGAAGTCGATGGTCACGCGCGGCGTGCGGTCGATCGACTCGACGAATGCGGCGAAGCGCGGCGTGGGCTCGGTGCGCACGAGATACGGAGCGAGTTCGGCGGCCAGTTCCGGCGCATAGGTGAACGGAAAGCGCTCGGCGCTCGGCTCGAGAAAGAAGTCGAACGGGTTGTAGACCGCCATTTCCGCGACCAGGTCGATCGTGACGCGGAACTCGCGCGTCGGCTCGGGAAACGCGAGCCGCGCCTGATAGTTGGCGAACGGGTCCTGCTGCCAGTTGACGAAATGATCGGCGGGCTCCACGCGCATCGAATACGAGAGGATGGGCGTGCGGCAGTGGGGCGCCGGGCGCAGGCGCACCACGTGCGGCGCGAGACGCACGAGCCGGTCATAGCGATACTGCGTGACATGGTTTAACGCGACACGGATGGACACACCCGACTCCTCGATCGACGTGGTTGGAACGGCGCAAAACGGATAAGCGGCGCACGGCGCAGCGTGCGTATGATGCAGACGGCGCGAGTGCGGGACGTGACAGCGCCGTAAGCGCGCGTGTGAGGCACGCCACGTGCTGCGCGAGGTGCGGCGGCCCGCGCGGCCATCACAGGAATGCGGCCATGAAGACCTTTCACTGCGACCACTGCAATCAGCTGGTGTTTTTCGAAAACGAGCGCTGCGAGCGGTGCGAGGCGCGCTTGGGCTACGTGCCGCAGACGGGCGAGATGCACGCCTTCGAAGAGGCGGGCGACGGCCGCTGGCGCAGCCTGAATGCCAAGGCCGCCGGCGCGCTCTTTCGCCAGTGCCACAACTACGCGGTCGAAAACGTCTGCAACGGCATGATTCCGGCCGATTCCGAGGACACGCTGTGCCGCGCCTGCCAGTTCACGCGCACGATTCCCAACCTCTCGCGAGCCGAGAACCGCCTCTACTGGTATCGCCTCGAAACGGCCAAGCGGCGCCTGCTCGACACGCTGGGGGCGCTCGGCCTGCCGCTCGTCACGCGCGCCGAAGACCCGGAACACGGCCTGCAATTCGAATTTCTCGAAGCAACGGGCGATGGCGAGCCGGTCATGACGGGCCACGATCACGGCCTCATCACGATGAACATCGCCGAGGCCGACGACGCGCATCGCGAGCACACGCGCGTCTCGCTGCACGAGCCGTATCGCACCTTGCTGGGGCATTTCCGCCACGAGGTCGGCCATTACTATTTCGACCGGCTCATCGCGCAGGAGCCGACCGGGCGCTGGCTCGAACCGTTTCGCCAACGCTTCGGCGACGAGCGCGCCGACTATGCCGAAGCGCTCGCCGCGCATTACGCCGAAGGCCCCGCGCCCGACTGGGCCGAGCGCCACGTGAGCGCGTATGCGTCGGTGCACGCGTGGGAGGACTGGGCCGAGACGTGGGCGCATTACCTGCATATCGTCGACACACTCGACACGGCCACGGCCTGCGGCCTCGCGCTGCTGCCCGAAAGCCGCGACGAGCCTGTGCTGGTCGACCAGACGCCGGTGGACGAGGCGAGCTTCGACAGCCTCATGGCGCGCTGGTTTCCGCTCACCTACGCGCTCAACAGCCTGAACCGCAGCCTCGGCATGCCGGACGGCTATCCGTTCGCGCTGGCAACGCCTGTCATCGACAAATTGCGCTTCGTTCATCGCGTGATCTCGGCTTCGTCTTCCCGGTCGTGAACGTCCACGCGCCGCTTGCGTTCTTGCGCTCTTGTGTTCGCCAATGCGCCGGCTCAGCGCTCGAGCACCCAGGTGTCCTTCGTGCCGCCGCCCTGCGAGGAATTGACCACGAGCGAGCCTTCGCGCAGCGCGACGCGCGTGAGCCCGCCCGGCACCATACGCACTTCCTTGCCCGAGAGCACGAACGGGCGCAGGTCGATGTGGCGCGGCGCAACGCCCGCTTCGACCCACGTTGGGCACGTGGAGAGCGAGAGCGTAGGCTGCGCGATGTACTTGTCGGGGTTCGCGACGAGCACCGCGCGGAATTCCTCGATCTCGGCGCGCGTGGCGGCCGGGCCGATCAGCATGCCGTAGCCGCCGGCGCCGTGCGTTTCCTTCACGACCAGTTCCGGCAGATGGTCGAGCACGTACTGCAGGTCGTCGGCCTTGCGGCACATCCACGTGGGCACGTTCTTGAGCAGCGGTTCCTCGCCCAGATAGAAGCGCACCATGTCGGGCACGTAGGGGTAGATCGACTTGTCGTCGGCCACGCCCGTGCCCACCGCATTGCACAGCGTCACGTTGCCCTTGCGGTAGACATTCATGAGGCCCGCCGCGCCGAGCGTCGAGTCGGAGCGGAAGACGTGCGGATCGAGAAAGTCGTCGTCCACGCGGCGGTAGATCACATCCACGCGCTGCGGGCCCTTGGTGGTGCGCATATAGAGGTGATCGTTCTCGACGAAGAGGTCCTGGCCTTCCACGAGTTCGACGCCCATTTGCTGCGCGAGGAACGCGTGCTCGAAGTACGCCGAGTTGTACATGCCCGGCGTGAGCAGCACGACCGTCGGGTTGTCGGTCCCGGATGGCGCGGCGGCGCGCAGCGTGTCGAGCAGCAGGTCGGGGTAGTGCGCGACGGGCGCCACGCGATTGCGCACGAACAGATCGGGAAAGAGCCGCATCATCATCTTGCGGTTTTCCAGCATGTACGACACGCCGGAGGGCACGCGCAGGTTGTCCTCCAGCACATAGAACTCGCCCTCGCCGGCGCGCACGATATCGATGCCCGCGATATGCGCATAGATGTCGTGCGCGACGTTGACGCCCTGCATCTCGGGGCGGTACTGCGCGTTGCGCAGGATCTGGTCGGCGGGCACGATGCCGCGCTTGACGATCTCCTGCTCGTGGTAGATGTCGTGGATGAAGCGGTTCAGCGCATTCACGCGCTGGCGCAAGCCTCGCTCGAGCGTGTTCCACTCCTGGCGCTGGAAGATGCGCGGGATCACGTCGAAGGGAATCGTGCGCTCGGTGCCCGCGCCCGTGACGTCTTTTTCACCGTATACGGCGAACGTGATGCCCACGCGCCGGAAGATGGCGTCGGCTTCGGCGCGCTTCTTGAGCATTTGCTGCTCGCTCTGGCTGCGCATCCATGCGAAGAATTCGCGGTAATGGGCGCGCGGCTCGCCGGCCTGCGCGAACGCCGCGGCGGAAAGGCCGCGAACGTCGAATTCCCCGTACTCGAACATCTCGTTGAAGAATGTCTGCTTCATGTTCGTTTTTCCGTCCGCTGCTTTTCTGCGCTGTTGCTTCGCGCTTCTTCATACAGTTCGATAATCGGGCTGCATGGGGTCATGCAACTTCCATGCCGATGCCGGGCGGGGGCATGTCGCGCCCGTTGTTGGTGCACGGTGACGCTCAGAACTCCATATCGAGTTCGTCGATGTCCTCGGTTTCCGACTGGGCCGCCGCGATCCATTCAGCAACGTAAGGCTGCTTGAGTATGCGCATGCAGTAGTCGCCGATGTCGGGGTCGATCGGCACGTCATAGGTTAGCAGGCGTGTGACGACGGGCGCATACATCGCGTCCGCCGCGCCGATCTCGCCGAACAACCAGGGCCCGCCATACTTTTGCAGACATTCGCGCCAGATCGTCACGATACGCCCGATATCGTCCTGCGCGCGCGACCAGACGCGAAAGTTCGGGAAGTGGCCGCGCAGGTTCATGGGCAGCGCCGAGCGCAATGCGCTGAAGCCCGAATGCATCTCGCCGCATACGGAGCGGCAGTGCGCGCGCGCCGTGCGGTCCGCGGGCAGCAGTTGCGCTTGCGGCTGGATCTCGTTGAGGTATTCGCAGATCGCGAGCGTGTCCCAGACGGTGATGCCGTCGTGACGCAGGCAGGGCACGAGAATGGAAGGCGAAAGCAGCAGCAACTCGGCACGAGCGGCGGCGTCGTCGAGCGGCACGGTTACCGTTTCGAATTCGAGTCCAGCGAGTTTGGCCAGCAGCCAGCCGCGCATGGACCACGACGAATAGTTCCGGCTGCTGATCGTCAGGGTCGTATTCGTCTGATTCATGGGTGCTCCAGAACGGTAAGGAAACGGTGGGCAGGTGCGGGAAGGAAGCCGCATGCACCGAATGCGCGCATCACGGGTGCATGCACCTCTCGCGGCATGCGCCGCACTACATTGCGGCATGCAGGACGGCGCAGCCGGCGCGCTGTGCACGTTGCGCGAGGCGTTCGCGCCCCGCTGCCGTGGCGCGGCGCGCAAGCCGCGGCGCGCGTGCTCGCGCACGCATGCCGCGCCACGCTGAAAAGGTGCAAACACTGTGCCAATGAACGCTTCTGGCATATGTATTGCCTGCTTCACTTCGCGTTCAAGACAATTGAGACCCGTGCCCATGAACCTGCTTGCCTACCTGGCCTACCAGACGTTCGCGGACGTGACGAGGTTCGGGCGTGCCGCCGCGTCGTTTTCCCGCGCGGCGATCGCGGCCTGGCCCACGCTCGCATCCGGCTTCGACGCGCGCTATCTCGATGCATGGTGGGAGCAGATCGAGCTTGCCGGGCTTTCGCATGCGCGGCCGCCGTTTGGAATCGATTTCGTGGAGGTGGATGGCGTGCGCACGCCGGTGACCGAAAGCGTCGTCAAGCGCACGCCGTTCGCCTCGCTGCTCCACTTTCGCAAGGACGTGGCCGTGCCGCAGCCGCGCGTGCTGCTCGTCGCTCCCATGTCGGGGCACTTCGCGACCCTGCTGCGCGGCACCGTGCGCACCATGCTGGCCGACCACGACGTCTATATCACCGACTGGCACAACCCGCGCGACGTGCCCTTGGCGGCGGGCCGCTTCGGCTTTGACGAATACGTCGAGCACGTCATGTCCTTCATTCGGCGCATCGGGCCCGATGCGCATCTGGTGGCGATCTGCCAGCCGACGGTCGCGGCGCTGGCGGCCGTCTCGTTGATGGCCGCCGACAACGATCCCGCGCAGCCCGCGAGCATGACGCTGATGGCGGGGCCGATCGATTGCCGGGTGAATCCCACCAAGGTCAACGAACTCGCCAACAGCAAGCCGATTACGTGGTTCGAGCGCAATCTCATCAGCGCGGTGCCAGGCGGCTTTCCCGGCGCGCAGCGGCGCGTGTACCCGGGCTTCGTGCAACTCAGCGCGTTCATGTCGATGAATCTGGAGCGTCATCTCGCGTCATTCGAGGAGATGCGCCACGAACGGGCGAAGGGCGACCCCGCGAGAGCCGATGCGCTCAACGTGTTCTATCGCGAGTACTTCGCCACCTCCGATCTGACCGCAGAGTTTTATCTGGAAACGGTCAGCTCGGTGTTTCAGGAGTACCAACTGCCGCTCGGCAAGCTCAAGGTGGGCGAGCGCCTTGTCGAGCCGCACGCGATCCGCCGTACGGCGCTGCTCACGATCGAAGGCGAGAAGGACGATATCTGCGCGGTGGGGCAGACCGTGGCCGCCCACGATCTGTGCCGGGGGCTGCGCCCCTATATGAAGACGCATCATGTGCAGACGGGCGTGGGCCACTACGGCGTATTCAATGGCCGCCGCTGGGACACGCAGATTTATCCGCTCGTGCGCTCGACCATTCACGACCACGAGCCGCGCGCGCGACGCATTGCGGCGCCGGAGGCGGTAGGCGACGATCAGGTGACCCTGCGCGCGCTGCTCGACGCCGACGCACATGCGGCATCGGCGATCAGCCGCGCGGCCGAAACGCAGCCCAAATAGGACGGACGGCGCGCTTTAGGTCGCGTCAGGTCGCTTTACGTCGCGGCGCTCGTTTGCCATGGCGTCGGCGCCGGCACGGCGCACGGCGCTTCCACATCGATCGACTTGAAGTCGGCGGGGCTCACGATTTCGAGGTACTCCATGTCGGGCGAGTAATCGAAGAGGTAATGCGCGATGCCCGGCGCCTGATGCACGCAGTCCCCCGCTTCGACGAGGGTTTCCTTGTCGCCGTACATGAAGCGCGCCCAGCCCTTGAGCATGATGACAATGTGAAATTCTGCCTCATGCCGGTGCCAGCCCGTGCCCAATTCCGGCGCAAGATTTGCCCTGACGAGTTGCGCGACCACCTTGCCGTGCGTCGCATCGGCGATTCCCAGGTCTCGATAGACGAAGAAGTCGCGCAGCCCTCCGCCCGTAAATGACGTGTCCTGCGGCTTGACGTGCGAAAAGTCCGTGGCGAGTGCGGTTTGCATGACAGGTCTCCCGAGCGCGAAGGTTGAAGGGGCAACGGGTTCGACAAGCACGACGCGTTCCAGCGTGAAGCCATGAACATTTGAGTGCTGCTATGACGTGGGTGGCTGGTTATATCGATTCTGTTATTCATCACATAATGAATCGAAATTTCGGCCTTAATTTTGACTGACCAATATTTTCGCTAACGTGACGCTATCCGGCGGACAACTGTCGAGTAGCGTCACATCCTTCCCAATCCTGTTTCGGAGACCTCATGGCAACAAAATTCGCTTGCGCGGCGGTGCGCTCACTGCGCTTCGCGGCGACGGTCGTCGCCACGCTCGGCGCCTGTGCCGCGCTAAGCCCCGCGGCTACCGCCGCGGCCCCCGCCGCGGCCCCGATCGGCGTTGCGTTCGTCTATCTCGGCAACCCCGGCGACGCAGGCTGGACCTACGCGCACGAGCAGGGCGTGAAGGCGATCGAAGCGAAGTTCGGCGACAAGATCAAGGTCACGCGCGTGGAGAACGTGCCCGAATCGGCTGACTCCGAGCGCGTGTTTCGCGATCTCGCAAGCAAGGGCAACAAGATTATCGTCGGCTCGAGTTTCGGTTTTCAGGACTTCGAACTGAAGACCGCAAAGGATTATCCGGACGTGGTATTCGAGCACGCAACGGGCTACAAGAAGGCCGCGAACTTCGCAACCTATGATGTGCGCACGTACCAGAGCGCGTATCTCGCCGGGCTCGTTGGCGGCTATACGACGAAGACGAATACGCTCGGCTTCGTCGCCTCGGTGCCGGTGCCGGAAGTGGTGCGCAACATCAACGCCTTCACGATGGGCGCGCGCTCGGTCAATCCGAATGCGAAGGTCAAGGTCATCTGGATCAATAGCTGGTTCGATCCGGGCAAGGAGAAGCAGGCGGCCGAAACGCTGATCGGCCAGGGCGCGGACGTGCTGATTCAGAACACCGATTCGACGGCGACGATGCAGACGGCCGAGCAGAAGAAGGTGCACGCGTTCGGTTGGGACTCCGATATGAAGAAGTTCGGCCCGAATGCTCAGTTGGGCGCATGCGTGAGCTACTGGGGCGTGTATTACTCTCACCTGGTCGAACAGGTGCAGGCGGGCACGTGGACCAATGCGCCAACGTGGTGGGGCCTCAAGGAAAAAGCCATCGACCTCGCCGACATCAATACGGGAACCGTTTCGCCTGCCGCGCAAAAGGCGCTCGCGCAAAAACGCGACGATATCATTGCCGGCAAGTTCGATCCGTTCGCGGGACCGATCAAGGATCAGAGCGGCGCGATCAAGGTGGCCGCCGGCACGTCGCTGCCCGATGCCGAGTTGCAGCGGTTGAACTGGTTCGTGCAAGGCGTAGACGGCGCATTGCCGAAGTAATACCGCCGACGTAACACACCGACGTAACACCACAACAAGGAGGAGACACAGTTTGAGCCTGACCCATTTGCCGCAACAAAGCGCGTCGGCGTTTCCCGAACAAGGGCTCGCGCCGACGCGCGAACAGATCGTGCGCCATTTGCGTCACGCGAGCCTGGTCGCGGAACGCGCGACGCTCCTGGGCCATCACCCGTTCGGCGCCATTCTCGTTGGACCCGATCAGGAGTCGGTGCTCATCGAACAGGGCAATGTCGATACCGTCAATCATGCGGAGGCGGTGCTCGCGCGTACCGCTGCGCTGAACTTTACGCCGCAATACTTGTGGAGTTGCACGCTGTATACGACGGTTGAGCCGTGTTGCATGTGCGCGGGCACGGCCTATTGGGCGAACATTGGGCGCGTGGTGTTCGGCATGACGGAAGAGCGGCTGCTGCAATGCACGGGCGACCATGCGGAGAATCCGACGATGAGTGTGTCGTCGCGCTATGTGTTCGACCATTGCCAGAAGCGCGTTGACCTGATCGGGCCCGTGCCCGAGGTCGAGGAAGAAGTGATGGACGTGCAGCGCAGGTTTTGGGGGCGTCGTTGAGCGGCGTCGCGGGGGCGTAATTGGGCGTAATCACGCGCAATTGCGCTTTAAGTCATCTGACCTATGCTTAACGCACCGGCTTCGTTTGAACAGGAGGAAAGCAAATGAAAGCTCGACGTGTGTTTGCAGCCCTGCTGGCTGTATCGTTTGTCCTCGCGCTTCCGGCAACCGCGAGTTACGCATGCGACGGTAGTGGTTATAACCAGCCAAACGGCCCGGGAAAATGAAGCAGTCATATAACTAGCCGCTGGCCGGGAAAACCGCCACCAAAAAACTTCTCTGCACCGCCGCATCGGGTATGCTCATCCCCATCCGTCTCATTGCATTGACGAGAAACAGGGGAGCGAAGACATGCGGCGTGTGGTATTCAATCAGAAGGGTGGCGTAGGCAAGTCAACGATTGTTTGTAATCTCGCCGCAATCAGCGCGAATGAGGGTCAGCGTACGCTCGTGATCGACCTCGACGCGCAGGCAAATTCGAGCCAGTACCTGCTCGGGGCCGCTTCCGCCGATGCGAAGCCCAACGTCGCCGACTTCTTCGAAACCGCGCTGACTTTCAGCTTCAGGCCCATCGAGGTCACGTCGTTCATTCATTCGACACCGTTCGAGAATCTGGACGTGATGCCTGCGCATGCGGACCTCGACACGCTGCACGGCAAGCTCGAGTCGCGCTACAAAATCTACAAGTTGCGCGACGCGCTCAAAGAACTCGACATGTACGATGCGATTTACATCGACACGCCGCCTGCGCTGAACTTCTACACGCGCTCCGCGCTAATTGCGGTCGAGCGCTGCCTCATTCCGTTCGACTGCGACGACTTCTCGCGCCGCGCGCTCTACACGCTGCTCGAAAACGTGAAGGAGATTCAGCAGGATCACAATGCCGCGCTCACGGTCGAGGGCATTGTCATCAACCAGTTCCAGCCGCGCGCGAGCCTGCCGCAGAAACTCGTCGACGAACTCGTCGATGAAGGGTTGCCGGTGCTGTCGTCGCGGCTGTCGTCGTCGGTGAAGATTCGCGAATCGCATCAGCAGGCCAAGCCTGTCGTGCACCTCGACCCGGCGCACAAACTCACGCGTGAGTTTGTCGCGCTACACCAGGAATTGAGCGGAGCCTGAAGAGCAAGAGCGGACATCACCGGTTTACGCCCCCGGCGGAGTGTGCAAGTATCCCTCGCAGCGAGTAGCACCGATACTCTTGCTCTCTTGCGAGGTGCACAATGGACTGGAGGTTCTGGAAGACCGAGAAGCGCCAGGAAGAAGAGGCGCGCAACTGGCCGACCGATACGCATGAATCCATACGCCAACTCCTGGGCATGTACCAGGGCGTTGGCACGCCGCCGTTCGCGAACTGGGCCGCGCCCGGCATCGCGTTCACCCCGGAAGTCGAAACGACCGCTCAAAATGGGGTCAAGGGCTATCAGCTTGCCCTGTGGTTCTGGCTGTTTGCCGAGAAGCACGGCACCATCGCGGCGCGAATGGCGCGCGAAACGTTTTGCCTGCTAGCCGATGCCGCGCAGCCGTCTTCGGGAGACGCGATCGATGCACTGCTCGACCAGGAAAATCGCCTGGCGCGTGCTGTCGAAGCGATTTCCGCCGAACAGCGCGCATTCGCGCTGGAAGGCATGCGTGTTGACCTGCCGATGGAATTCTTTCTCGCCACCGGCACCCTGAGGCTTCGGCCCGAGTCGCCTTATGCGGGGGAGGCGGGCGCCTCCCTGCAAGGCAACGACTACAAGCTGGCGGACTGCTTTCGCCATGCCACTGACGAAGCGCTCGCCGTTTTCCGGCCGATGATCGAGGCCGTAGAATTCGACGCGAAGTCGCTGCCCAACTGGAAATGGAGCGCCCGGCCCGGCGCCGCGGAGCGTCACTTGCAGCGGCGCTACAGCAATCCGCTTTTTCCTCTGCACCGGCAGATGGTCACGGCCCACGACGTGCATGAGGCGCGGCTTGCCGACAATCAGGCGCTGCAGGACATTCGCAACGAACTCAATGAAGTGAGGCGCGCATTCTTCGAAAAGCCGGAGCTGCCGCTGAACTGGCTGGCCTACCTCGAAAGCTATCGGGACGAAGTCGACCGGCTCGATGAACGCCGCCTCGTGGCGGGCGGGCAAAACGCTGCGCTCGGCGAAGCGATCGCGGCGTTGCGTGCCGACGTGCTTGCGCCGTGGCGCGCCGAGATCCAGAAGAGCCGCCCGAGCCTCGCCGCGCTAGAGCAGGACGAGGCGCGCAGGGCCGACCGGCGCGCGTTGCTGTACGGATGCGACTGGACGGCGCAATTGCTCAGTCACGGCTCGCTGATTCCACCCGAGGAAGTCGTTCCCGCACTGCTGAGCGAATCGCCGCCTGAGTTGGAGCGCGCGGTGACGGGGCTGCAGTCCGAGCCGCGTTTGCATGAGACGCTGGCGCACTGCCGGGCCGTTGGGCATCGGATCGTCAATGAGCTTCGCGCCGCGGGTCACAGCTTTCCCGATATGACCGACAAGCTTCGTATTCTGGACGGCTCATTCGACGGCCCGCTGAACCGTCCCCATGACGGACCGCACGACAGCGCAACGGGGCAGGTGCCCGCGTGAAGAGGCGGGCATCCGGCTGATTCGCTAACGTCAGGTTTTCAGCCGGTAGCCCGTTTTGAAGATCCACGCCGTGATCACGAGGAACAGCGCGAGAAAGGCGGCCGTCATGCCGAGACTCACGCCGACGTCGACGTCCGCGAGCCCGTAGAAGCTCCAGCGAAAACCGCTGATGAGATAGACGATCGGATTGAACAGCGTGATCACCTTCCATGCGGTGGGCAACATGTCGACCGAGTAGAAGGCGCCGCCAAGGAACGTAAGCGGCGTGATGACCAGCAGCGGCACGATCTGCAACTTCTCGAAGTTGTCCGCCCAGATGCCGATGATGAAGCCGAGCAGGCTGAACGTGACCGCCGTGAGCAGCAGGAACAGCGCCATCCACACGGGATGCTGGATCTGGATTGGCACGAACAGCGCCGCGGTCGCGAGGATGATGAGCCCGAGCACGACCGACTTGGTCGCCGCCGCGCCGACATAGCTGATCACGATTTCGAGGTACGACACGGGCGCCGAGAGCAGTTCGTAAATCGTGCCCGTGAAGCGCGGGAAGTAGATGCCGAACGACGCGTTCGAAATGCTCTGCGACAAGAGCGACAACATGATGAGGCCCGGCACGATGAACGCGCCGTAGCTCACACCGTTGACTTCCTTGATGCGCGAGCCAATCGCGGAGCCGAATACGATGAAGTAGAGCGAGGTGGAAATCACCGGCGCAACGATGCTTTGCATCAGCGTGCGCCGGGTGCGCGCCATTTCGAAGCGGTAGATGGCGCGAATTGCGTAATGGTTCATCGCGAGGTTACCTGTCCTTTTACCTGTGCTTTGCCATCTTCCTCGACCGCAGTTGCGGCGAATGGCGCAGCGGCCGCCGGGTCCTGATGGACGAGACTCACGAAGATGTCCTCCAGCGAACTCTGGCTCGTTTTCAGGTCCGTGAAGCCAATGCCCGCGTCGCTCAGGTCTTTCAGCAGCGCAATGATGTCGTTGCGCTCGTTTTCGCTGTCGTAGGTGTAGATGAGTTCGGCGCCGCTGCCGGCCAGTTCCAGCCCCCAGGCGGCGAGCCCTTCCGGAATGGCGCGCAACGGGGCTTCGAGCTGCAACGTCAGTTGCTTGCGGCCCAGCTTGCGCATGAGCACGTCCTTGTGCTCGACGAGCATGATCTTGCCTGCGTTGATCACGCCGATCCGGTCGGCCATCTCTTCGGCCTCGTCGATGTAGTGGGTCGTGAGAATGATCGTCACGCCGTTCGCCTTGAGCCCGCGCACGAGTTCCCACATGTCGCGGCGCAATTCGACGTCCACGCCCGCAGTCGGTTCGTCCAGAAACAGGACCTGCGGCTCGTGTGCGAGCGCCTTCGCGATCAGCACGCGGCGCTTCATGCCGCCCGAGAGCGTCATGATCTTGTTGTTGCGCTTCTCCCACAGCGACAGGTCGCGCAGCACGCGCTCGACATACGCGGGGTTGGCCGGCTTGCCGAACAGGCCGCGGCTGAACGACACCGTGGCCCAGACCGTTTCGAATGCGTCGGTGGTGAGCTCTTGCGGCACGAGGCCGATCAGCGAGCGCGCGGCGCGGTAGTCGGCGAGGATATCGTGACCGGCCACGCGCACGCTGCCTTCGCTCGCGTTGACGATGCCGCAGATGATGCTGATGAGCGTCGTCTTGCCCGCGCCATTCGGCCCCAACAGCGCGAAGATTTCGCCGCGCTGGATGTCGAGGTTGATGTTCGTGAGCGCGTGGAGCCCCGATGCATAGACTTTCGAGAGATTCTCGATGGAGAGGATCGTTTGCATGTGCGTGACATTACCAGAAGCGGGTAAAACACACCGCGCGGACCACGCGGGACCTCTCCAGGGAAAACCCTCGCATCGCATTCCCATTCGCTGGGAATCGTATTTTTGATTTCCGGGAGTGACGTGGCATGCTGACTGCATCCATTCAGCCTTCGTCCTCCAGGTGAAACACGAACCCGGTGTTACCGGCGCAGAGCGCCTGCTACTGGTGCTTTCGGCACTCGCGAGCCGCGGCAAGGCAATGTCCGCGAAGGACATGCTCGCGGCAACGGGTCTCGCGCAGAGCACACTCTACCGCCAGGTCGCGGTGCTCAAGCGCTGGGGCTTCGTGACCGAAGACGCCGGCTATTACGCGCCGGGCCCCATCAGTCTGCAGCTTGCGCTCGGCTTCGACGTCAATTCGCTGCTCGTCGAATCGAGCCGCGAAGGCATGCTGCAACTCGCGCGGACCTCGCAGGAGAGCGTCGGACTCGTCGTTGCCGTGAACGACCAGGTGGTCTGCCTCGAAATGGTCGAGAGCACGCATTCGCTGCGCTGCTCGTTCGAGAAGGGGCGCGCGGTTGCACTCAAGGCCGGCGCGTCGGCCAAGTCACTGCTCGCGTTCATGCAAGAAAAAGCGCGCGGCGAGGCGCTCGATCGCCTCTTCGCCGGCGACGCACCGGGCCGCGCCGCGATCGAAGCGGAACTAGCGCAGATTCGCGCACGCGGCTACGCGGTGAGCGAAAGCGAAGTCGACCCCGGCGTATGGGGCGTGAGCGCGCCGGTGTTCCGGCGCGTTGCGCGCGGCGCGCTCGCCAACGCGTCGATCACCTTGATGGCGCCGTCCTCGCGCGTGGCGGGCCGCGAGCTTCAACTCGCCGACTGGACCTTGCGCACTGCGCACGCCATTTCCGCCCGCCTGCAAACCGAATGAATGCGAACGAATGCGATTGCATTTCGATAGACCGCAACGAAAGAAGTCAACAACCGTAGCGTCCCGATCAACCACACACCGGAGTCCAACCATGAAACTGCACAAACTGCTGTCCGCCACGTGCGTCGCATTCGCGATGTTCGCCGCCGCCGCTCCCGGCACCGCGAGCGCGCAAGCGCAGAACGTTCTCCAGGTCGCGACCGACGCGACGTTCCCGCCGATGGAGTTCACGGAAAACGGCCAGCGCACCGGCTTCGACGTCGACCTCATGAATGCGCTCGCCAAGGCCATGGGCAAGCAGGTCCAGTGGACCGACATCGACTTCAAGGGGCTGATTCCGGGGCTCATCGCGCACCGCTTCGACGCCGCGATCTCCGGCATCTACATCACGCCTGAACGCAGCCAGGTGGTGGACTTCACGCAGCCGTATTTCGCGGGCGGCCTCGTCGCGCTCGTGAAGGCCGACTCGCCGATCAAGACGCTCGCCGATCTCGAGGGCAAGAAGGTCTCCGTGCAGGTCGGCACGAAGTCGGTGAACTTCCTGCGCGACAACTACCCGAAGGTCACGCGCGTCGAGGTCGAGAAGAACCAGGAAATGTTCGACCTGGTCGGCATTGGCCGCGCCGACGCCGCCGTCACCGGCAAGCCCGCCGCGTATCAGTTCGCACGCACGCGCCCGGGATTTCGCGTGCTCGACACGGAGCTGACGAAAGAGGCCTATGGCATAGCCGTGCGCAAGGACGAACCGCAATTGCGCGATTCGCTGAACGCAGCGCTTGCGAAGATCAAGGCGGACGGCACCTACGCCCAGATCGTGAACAAGTGGTTCGGCACCGGTTCGAAGTAACGCGCCGGATCTGATCCATGCAACTCGACTTCTCTCCGGCCATAGCCGGTTGGGCCGACATCGCACACGGCGCGCTGGTCACGGTGGAGGTGACCGCCGCGGCGCTCGTGCTCAGCTGCCTGCTCGGCCTCTTGATCGGCATCGGCCGGCTCGCGCCGCAACGGCGGCTCGTTTACGGCTTCTGCACCGGCTACCTTGTCTTCTTTCGCGGCACGCCGCTGCTCGTGCAGTTGTTCCTGCTGTTCTTCGGGCTGCCGCAGTTCAACATTCTGCTGCCGGCGTTCGTTTGCGGCATGTTGGGGCTCGGGCTCTATTCGGCGGCTTATGTTTCGGAGATCGTGCGCGGCGCGATTCAGTCCGTCGATCGCGGGCAGATGGAAGCTGCGCGTTCGATCGGCATGTCGGCGGGGCAGGCCATGCGCGCGATCATTCTTCCGCAGGCCATCGTTCGCATGATTCCGCCGCTTGGCAACGAATTCATCGCGCTCATCAAGAATTCCGCGCTGGTCTCGCTGCTGACGATCGACGACCTCATGCATGAAGGCCAGAAGATCATCAGCGTGTCGTATCGCTCGCTGGAGGTGTACCTCGTGATCGCGCTCGTCTACCTCGTGCTCACGCAGACGACCAACTATGCGCTGCATCGCGTCGAGCGCCGCTTGCGCGCGGGAGGGATGGTGCAATGAGCAAGCAACCGGATCCGATCGTCAGCATTCGCGGACTCAAGAAGTCGTTTGGCTCGCACCTCGTGCTCAACGGCATCGACTTCGATATTCAGCCGCAACAAGTGGTCGTGGTGATCGGCCCGAGCGGTTCGGGCAAGAGCACGTTCCTGCGCTGTTGCAACGGCCTCGAGCAGCCCGAGGGCGGCACGGTCGATATCTGCGGTCATCGCCTCGTGGAAAACGGCGCGATGCTCAAGGACCGTGCGCTCAACGCGCTGCGTACCGAAGTCGGCATGGTGTTCCAGTCGTTCAACCTGTTCCCGCACCTCTCGGTGCTGCACAACATCACGGTCGGGCCGCGCATGTTGCGCGGCGCTTCGAAGGCGCAGGCCGAGTCCGCCGCGCTTGCCCTGCTCGAGAAAGTCGGGCTCGCGCACAAGGCGCATGTGATGCCGGCCAGCCTTTCGGGCGGACAGAAGCAGCGTGTCGCGATTGCGCGCGCGCTCGCCATGCAGCCGCGCGTGATGCTGTTCGACGAGCCGACTTCGGCGCTCGACCCGGAGCTGGTGGGCGAGGTGTTGCAAGTCATGAAGCTGCTGGCTTCCGAGGGCATGACCATGGTGGTCGTCACGCACGAGATGGGCTTCGCGAAGGAAGTGGCCGACGTCGTGGTGGTGATGGACGGCGGCGAGATCGTCGAGGCGGGCCCGCCTTCGACGATCTTCACCGCGCCGGCGCAGCCGCGCACGCGCAGCTTTCTGCAAGCGGTGTTGTCACGCGCATGAGCCGCGCGTCCGTAGCAACGGTGACGCTGCTGCGCGGCGTCGATCTTGCGCCCGCGCCCTGGAAGAATGGCGGCGGGGTGACGCGCGAAATCGCGGCGGGTGGCGCGGCGCTCGCGCCGCCCGATGCGTTCGCCTGGCGCGCGAGTCTTGCCGATATCGCGCTGGCCGGACCATTTTCGCGCTTCGATGGCGTCGACCGTACGCTCGTGTTGATCGAAGGCACGGGCTTGCGGCTGGACGAAGCGCGCGCCGCCGGAGCGATGCCCCACGCAACGCACACGCTGGAAAGCGCGCTGGATATCGCCCGCTTTGCCGGTGAATCCACGATCGATGCGCGGATTGCCGCTGGCACCGTGCGCGTGTTCAACCTGATGGTGCGCCGTGGGGCCGCGCATGGCGCGCTCGAAGTGTGGCGAGAAGCAGGGCGGCGCAATGTACGTGCGCAGACCACATTGCTGCATGCCGTGCATGGCCAGGTTGCAGTGAGCGTAGCAGGCGAGCGTTTCATCGCGCTTGCGCCGGGCGACACGTTGCGCGTGGACGCCGGGCAGACCGTGGACCTCGAAACGCGCGGCGAAGGCACGCTGCTGGCCGTCACACTCGATATTGCGCGAACCTGATTTCATGAGCACCCTGATTCCTCCGCTTTCCATGACTAACGCGCTCTTTGCCGACCATGCGTACCTGCCAGGCGGTTGGCGCCGCAACGTGCTGCTCGAATGGGACGCAACGGGCACGCTGCGCGGCGTGACGCCCGATCTCGCGCACGCGCCCCAAGGCGTCGCCCGCGCAGCAGGTCCGATTACGCCTGGCATGCCTAATCTTCATTCGCATGCGTTCCAGCGCGCGATGGCGGGCCTCACCGAATACCGCGCGAATCCCACCGACAGCTTCTGGAGCTGGCGCGACCTGATGTACCGTTTCGCTGCGCGCATCACGCCCGAGGATCTTGAGGCCGTTGCGAGCTGGCTTTACGTCGAAATGCTCAAAGCGGGCTATACGTCCGTGTGCGAGTTCCACTATGTGCATCACGCGCAGGACGGCCAGCATTATGCGAGCCCCGCCGAGCTGGCGCAGCGTGTGGTTAGGGCGGCAGAAGTCAGCGGTATCGGCATGACCATGCTGCCGGTGCTTTACCAGTACAGCGGCTTCGGCCAGCAACCGCCGCGCGACGACCAGCGGCGCTTCATCAACACGCCCGACCAGTTGCTCGCCATCGTCGACTCGTTGCAACGCTTACGGCCGCAACACGGCGCGTTGCGCTATGGCGTCGCGCCGCATTCGCTGCGCGCGGTGTCGCAGGACTCGTTACGCGCGCTGCTGGAAGGACTCGATGCCGCGCTACCGAACGCGCCTGTGCATATCCATATTGCCGAGCAGACCGCCGAAGTGGACGCGTGCCTTGCAACCGAGGGCGCGCGGCCCGTTCAATGGCTGCTCGATCGCTTCGACGTGAACGCGCGGTGGTGTCTCGTGCACGCGACGCACATCGACACGAACGAGACGCAGGCGCTCGCAAAGAGCGGCGCGGTGGCGGGCTTGTGCCTCACGACGGAGGCGAATCTCGGCGACGGTTTTTTCCCGGCCCATGACTACCTGGCGGCGCAGGGCGCGTTCGGCATCGGCTCCGATAGCCATATCGGCGTGGACTGGCGCGCCGAGTTGCGCCTGCTCGAATACGGGCAGCGGCTCACGCGGCGCGAACGCAATGTGCTCGCATCGCACGAGACGGCGCAGGTGGCCGACCGTCTGTTCGACGCGGCGCTCGCTGGCGGCGCGCGCGCAACCGGACGCGCGGTGGGCGCGTTGCAGGAGGGCGCCCGCGCCGACTGGCTCGTGCTCGACGCGCAGCACCCGAACCTCGCGCAGCAAACGCCGCAAAGCTGGCTTTCCTCCGTGGTGTTCTGCGAGCACGGCGAAACGCCGGTGCGCGACGTGTACGTGGGCGGCGAGCCAGTCGTCGCGCAGCGGCGCCACCGCGACGAAACGCGCCTGTACGCCGGCTATCGCAAGGCGCTGAACCATCTCCTCGCCAGCGCTTGAGTGCGTGGCCAACCGAACGGAGCCCACATGATCGACCTCTATTTGCTCGAACGCGGCACCGCGCCGCTGCTGATCTCGATTCCGCACCTCGGCACGCAGATACCCGAGCCGCTGCGCGACGCCTATACGGACATTGCGCTCACGGTTGCCGACACCGACTGGCATCTCGACCGGCTCTATGCGTTTGCGAAGTCATTGGGCGCGACGATATTGGGTGCGCGCGTGTCGCGCTATGTGATCGACCTGAACCGGCCGCCCAATGACGAAAGCCTGTATCCGGGGCAGACAACGACTTCGCTATGCCCGACCGAAACGTTTCGCGGCGAGGCGCTCTATCGCGAGGGCCGTGCGCCCGATGCGCAAGAACGGCTAGGCCGCGTCGCGACCTACTGGCAGCCGTATCACGACGCGCTGCGCGCCGAGTTGCAGCGCTTGCGCACGCAGCATGCCAACGTGCTGCTGTGGGAAGCGCACTCGATTGCGAGCGTGCTGCCGCGGCTATTCGATGGCAAGCTGCCCGATCTGAACATCGGCACGCAGGACGGCCGCACGGCGGCGCCGGCGGTCCAGGCTGCGGTCGAGCGCGCGGCTTCGGCAAGCGGCTTCACATGGATCGCGAACGGCCGTTTCAAGGGCGGCTACAACACGCGCCACTACGGCGCGCCGCAAGACGGCGTGCATGCCGTGCAGCTCGAAATGTGCCAGTCGACGTATATGAGCGAGGCAGCGCCGTTCGACTACGCGCCGTCGATCGCGCAGAAAATCGAGCCGGCGGTGAGCGCGATGGTGGGCGGCGCGCTCGAGGCCGTGAAGGCGATGAACGCCTCGGCGGGCTGATAGCGCGGCGCTTCGGCTATTCGGGTTTGCCCCGTCCTGGATGCCGCTTGAGCGCGGGAAAGTACTCAGTTGCGCGGGCTACGATGGCGCTGCCGATCGTAGTATTCTCTAGCGACGCGGCCTCGGGGGGGCGCTGATGTGCCATCGCGAAGCAGTCCAGACATCCAGATAAAGAGGAGAGATTGAATGAAGTTGAAGAAGCTCCTGTTCACAAGCGCGCTTGCGGTATCGGCACTGGGATTCACCGCCATTTCCGCCCATGCGGAAGATCTGCTCGATTCCGTCAAACAGGCCGGGGTGCTGAAAATCGGTCTGGAGGGCACCTATCCCCCGTTCGATTCCCGTGACAGCAGCGGCCAGCTCGTCGGCTTCGACGTGGACGTCGCGAAGGCCGTGGCGGCCAAGCTCGGGGTCAAGCCCGAGTTCATTCCCACTGAATGGAGCGGCATTATCGCGGCGCTGCAGGCCGGCAAGTTCGACGTGATCGTCAATCAGGTGACCATCACGCCGCAACGCCAGCAGGCGCTCGACTTCAGCCAGCCGTACACGTATTCGGCGGCCCAGCTGATCCAGCGCGCCGACGACAAGCGCGAATTCAAGACGCTCAACGAATTCAAGGGCGACAAGAAGCTCGGCGTGACGCTCGGCACCAACTATGACCAGATGGCGCGCGCCGTGCCGGGCATCAACGTGCAAACGTATCCCGGAGCGCCGGAGAAGCTGCGCGACCTGGCCGCGAAGCGCATCGACGCAACGATGGACGACCGCCTGATGCTGCCGTACATCATCAAGACGTCGAACCTGCCGCTGCGTCCGGGCGCCGTGTTGCCGGGCGCCGATCAGGAAATGGCCATTCCGTTCCGCAAGGGCAATCCGAAGTTCGAGAAGGCGATCAACGACGCGCTCACCTCGCTCAAGCAGGACGGCACGCTCAAGAAGATCTCCATGCAGTGGTTCGGCCAGGACGTGACGCAACCGCTCGCTCACTAACGCGACAGGCGCTTTGCTACCAGCGCCTTGCTTCACTCGCGCCGGCCGCATTCACGGCCGGCGCGATCGTTTCAACACTCCTATCTAGCGCGCCGCCTGCGTCCTCGTGCGCATCTTCGCCACTTCGGCCGCGCCCACCGCACCCGCCTTGTTGTTCCACCCCGCGCGCACGAACGTGAGCACGTCGGCAATCTGCTTGTCGCTTAGGACATCTGCATAAGCGGGCATGGGGTACGGCGCGGGCATGCCCTGAATCACGAGATCGCCGGTGCCGTTGAGCGTGACGTTGATGAGCGACGACGCGTCCTTCTCCAGCACGTTCGGATTGCCCGCGAGCGGCGCGAACATCGGCGCGAAGCCGCGCCCGTCGGCGCCGTGGCAATGCATGCAATACGCCGTGTAGACGCGCGCGCCCGCATCGTTGGCCGGGCGCGAGAGCGATACTTTCGTCGCCTGCGGGTCATACGCATACGCCGGTCCACCATCGCCGCCCTTCGCCGGCAGCGACTTCAGGTAGACGGCGATCGCGTTCACGTCCGCGTCGTTCATGGCCTGGGTGCTCTTGTTGACCACGTCGGTCATCGCGCCGAACGCCGAGGCGTGCTGGTTCGCACCCGTCTTCAGGAACTGCGCGAGGTCCGCTTCGCTCCAGCGCCCGAGGCCCGTGTTGTGCTCGCCCGTCAGGTTCGAGGCGAACCAGCCGTCGAGCGCGGCGCCCGTGAGCCAGGCGTCGCCGCTTTCGTCGAGCGCCTTCTCGTTGAACCCGACGCCGCGCGGCGTGTGGCACGAGCCGCAGTGGCCGAGGCCCTGCACGAGGTACGCGCCGCGGTTCCATGCCGCGTCTTTGCCCGCTTTGTCCTGGTACGCGCCTTTCTCGAGAAAGACGGCGTTCCAGAGCTTGAGCGGCCAGCGCATGTTCATCGGCCATTTGATGTCGGCGTCGCGGTTGCTCTGCCTGACCGGTTGCACGCCCTGCATGAAGTACGCGTAGAGCGCGGCGACGTCTTCGTCGCGCACCTTCGCGTACGAGGGATAGGGCATTGCCGGATAGAGGTTGTGGCCGTCTTTTGCCACACCCTCGCGCATGGCGCGCGCAAAGTCCGCCTGCGTGTAGTTGCCGATGCCGGTGTCGGGGTCGGGCGTGATGTTGGTCGTGTAGATGCGTCCGAGCGGCGTGTTCATCGGCAGGCCGCCTGCAAACGGCTTGCCGTGCGGCGCCGTGTGGCACGCCGCGCAGTCGCCCACGGTGGCGAGATACGCGCCGCGCTGGATTGTGGCGGCGTCCGCTGCGGCCGCTGCAAAAGCGGGGCGCGCACCGGCACACGCGAAGGCCGCGAGGGCGAGCGCGAGTTTTGCACCGCGGCCGGCGGCGCGGCGCAGGCCGCGGGCTCGTTGGGATGCCTTGATCGTTTTCGTCATGGTTCGCTCCCTCACGCCGACTGTGCGGATGCGCCCGCGTTCGCGAGCTGGCGGCCCACGGGCAAATGCCGTAGACGCTTTCCGGTGGCCGCATAGATCGCATTCGCCACGGCCGGAATGACCGCCGCGGTACCGGGCTCGCCGATCCCGCCAGGCGCTTCGGCGCTCTTCACCATATGCACTTCGATCACCGGCATCTGGTCGATGCGCATGATCCGGTAGTCGGTGAAGTTCGTTTGCGTCACACGTCCGCGCTCGATCGTGATTTCCCCCCACAACGCGGCGGTGATGCCGAACGCAATGCCGCCCTGGATCTGCGCCTCGATGGTCTCGGGATTCACAACCATGCCGCAATCCACGGCGCACACCACGCGGTTCACGCGCACCTCGCCGTCGTCCACGGTGACGTCGGCGACCATGCTGAGGAAGCTGCCGAACGCGTGCATGACCGAAACGCCGCGCCCCTGGCCCTTCGGCATCGGCGGTCCCCAGTTCGCGGCGCGCGTGGCCACGTCGAGCACGCCCAGCGCGCGCGGTGACTTGCCGAGCAGATTGCGGCGATAGGTGACCGGATCGGTTTTCGCGGCCACGGCCAGCTCGTCGATGAAGCTCTCCACCACGAACGTGCCGCGCGTCGGTCCCACGCCGCGCCAGAACGCGGTGGGCACCGCATGCGGCTCCTGGCGCACGTATTCGATCAACTGGTTCGGCAGGTCATAGGGCAGGTCGGCGGCGACCTCCACGGCGTCGGGGTCCACGCCGTGCTGGAAGGCGGGTGGCGCAAAGCGCGCCATGATCGAAGACCCCGCAATGCGGTGCTGCCACGCCACGGGTTTGCCGTTCGCGTCGAGCGCGGCCGAGATGCGGTCGTAGTAGTACGGCCGGTACATGTCGTGCTGAATGTCCTCCTCGCGCGTGTAGAACACCTTCACCGGCACATTGAGCTGCTTGCCGATCTTGAGCGCCTGGGTGATCGCGTCGACTTCGAGCCGCCGCCCAAAGCCGCCGCCGAGCAGGTGGTTGTGCACCGTGATCTGCTCGGGCTTGAGACCGGTGACGGCCACGGCCGTATCCACGGCGCGTGTGGGCACCTGGGTGCCCACCCAGATGTCGCAGCCGTCGGGCTGCACGTGCACCGTGCAATTGATCGGCTCCATCGTTGCGTGCGCAAGGAACGGCTGCTGATACACCGCGTCGATGCGCGTTTTCGCGTTGCCGAACCCCTGCTGCACGTCGCCGTCCTTGCGCGCAACGGCGCCCTCTCGTTGCGAGGCGCTCGCCAGATCGCCGACGATCTGCTGCATCGACACGCTCGCGCCCGCGCCTTCGTTCCACTGAACGACGAGCGCCGCCGCGCCGCGTTTCGCGGCCCACGTGTGCGCGCCGATCACGGCCACGGCGTTGTCGATCTTCACGATCTGCGTGACGCCGGGAACCTGCTTCGCGCGCGTGTCGTCGACTTTCGCGAGCGTGCCGCCGAACACGGGGCAGTTCACGATGGCGGCGTAGACCATGCCGGGCAGGCGCACGTCGAGGCCGAATTGCGCCGAGCCGTCCACCTTCTCCGGCGAGTCGAGGCGCTTCGTGGGCTTGCCGACCAGCGTGAAGTCTTTCGGGTCCTTGAGCGCCACCTTCTGCGGCACGCTCAGGTGCGCGGCCGCATCGACGAGCTGGCCATAGGCAATGCGCCGGCCGCTCGCGTCGTGCAGCACCTCGCCTGCCCTGGCATGGCAGCTGGCGGGGTCGACTTGCCACTGCTGCGCCGCGGCCTGAATCAGAACGGTGCGCGCGGCGGCGCCCGCTTCGCGCATGGGCTGCCACGCAAAGCGGATCGACGTGGAGCCGCCCGTGAGCTGGCCGCCGAGCAGCGGGTCGGTGAAGAGCTTCTCGTTGGGCGGCGCGTGGTCGACCGTGACGCTATCGAGCGGCACTTCGAGTTCTTCCGCGATCAGCATGGGAATCGACGTGTACACGCCTTGCCCCATTTCGACCTTCGGGATGATGAGCGTGACCTTGCCCGAGCGGTCGATCTGCACGAACGCATTGGGCTCGAACACACCGTCTTGCGGCGCTTCGTTGCCGTCGCCGCCAACGATCGACTTGCGCGTCTGGCTGTCGCCCTGTGCGCCTGCGGAAAAGCTGATGCCGAGCAGCAGTCCGCCGCCTGCTGCCGCACCGAGCTTGAGGAACGTGCGGCGCGAGAGTTGACCGCCGCCGTCGTGTTGCGGCTTGCGTCGCGGCGCGCCGTTCTGCGCATCGAGGAGACCCTGTGACATGTCAGGCCTCCTTCGCGGCTTGCTTGATGGCGGCGCGAATTCGCGCATAGGTGCCACAGCGGCAGATGTTGCCCGCCATTGCGGCGTCGATGTCCGCGTCGCTGGGGTTCGGATTCGCGGCAATGAGCGCGGCCGCCGACATGACCTGCCCCGATTGACAGTAGCCGCACTGCACGACGTCGATCTCGCGCCAGGCCTTTTGCACCTTCTGCCCCGCAGGCGTCGTGCCGATCGCCTCGATGGTCGTGATCTTGCGGCCCACTACGGCCGCGACGGGCAGCACGCACGAGCGCGCCGCCTCACCGTCGAGATGCACCGTGCATGCGCCGCACTGCGCAATGCCGCAGCCGAACTTCGTGCCAGTGAGGCCGACTATGTCGCGCAAGACCCAGAGCAGCGGCATGTCGGGTGGCGCGTCGACTGTATGAGTTTCTCCGTTGATGATCAGCGTCGTCATGAAGCGGCTCTCCGGGAGTGGGGATTTGTCGTTTTTGATCGCGCAATCGAAGTGTCCGCGCGTCGGCTGTTGCGCTTTGCCCGCCTAATGTGCGGGTCAAAGCACGGGCACGTGAGCACGGCCTTTCGACAACCGGTTGAGTGTAGCGCCGCCTTTAAATGCGTGCAGAAAACGGTTCGTTTGGGTGGCTTGCAAACGAAAGCCGACTTGAGGGCGTTTCCACGCGATTCGTCTTCGTTTTATTTTTCGGGTGGCAAACGAAATCTGTCCTCGCCTGGCAATCAACGTTGTCCAGGTCGCGGCCTCGCGCATATGCCATGAGCCCAGCCGGGGCGGGAAGCGTTCAGTCGCCTGGCATTGACTTGTTCAGCCGGTTGAGGTCCGGCAGTGCAAGCCGAAGGCGGCGAATGACGCTCTACTGCTTGTCCGGCAGCGACGGGAAGGGCGCTCCGAACGGCTTCGAAGCGACCATGTACCACGATCCCCGGAAACCGCGCCGATAGCGTCCGGCATCGTCAGGAAGCGTCGAGACGACGACGCACGCCGACTGTTTTCGATTGGCATTCGGACCGCGGCTGATCTCGCAGCCTTCGGATGTCGCATGGCAATGAACGCCATAGCGATTGTCGCCGGTTACGCCCGTGTCTTCCTGATAACAGTAAGCCGGGCTGGGGAGGGTGCCGGTCACCGCAGGCGAGGGCGGAATCCATACCTCGATCGTACGCGGACGGCTCGGCAATTTCGCGGACAGTTGCTGCACGCTCCACGACTGGGGCGCGTCAAGCGGGCTCAGATGATTCGCGCAGGACCTGGCGTCTTCGCGATGGTAAATCACGGTCGGCCTGTCGTAAGGGCGCGGCGCCTTTCGCCCGTTGCGGCGAGCGGTTTCCAGAACATCTTCGACCGGCGGGACCGACGCGCCCAGCGCGCGCCATGTGTCGCCGAGGGGAAGCACGCGGTCGCGCAATTCGGGGCCGTAGATCTGGATGTAGATCGTCTGTCCGGCACAGGGCAGGCCGCCATCGGACGCAGTCTGCGCCGTCGGCACGGGTGCGGGCGGTGCGGCTGGCGGCGGCGCCGAGGCGGCCGGCGACTCGCTGGCGCCGATGAGAGCGGAGGCGTACTGGGGTGGCGCAGCGTTGGCGGTCTGAGGCGAGCTGGCCGTTTCGCTCTGTTCGATCGCGCCGGATTCCGGGGCGCCCGACGACGCCAGGGTTGTGCTCCCCGTTGCCGACCATGAAGCGTGATACGGGCAGTTGACCGCCTTGATGCCGCGCTTCACGTCGTTGTCGTTTTCTTCGTCGTAGCTGCGGATCCAGTATTGCTGCTCGCAGCGTTCGCGCGGCGCGCTCTGAAGGCAAGTGGCGACCTTGTTGTCGTCGATGAGCGCATCGCAGGCCGGATGCTTTGGCGTAGCATCGCGGCAGGCATTTTTCGTATCCTCGAGCATGAGCAGGATCAGCGGCGAAGTCTTGAAGGCCTGCGAGTTCGATTTCGAGCATTCCACCTCGCCAATGCGCAGAAACGCCGACGCCATTTCGCCGAGATGGGCGTCGTCGGGCGCGATCGTTGCCTTGCCCGACGGTGCGAACTTGCCGAATATTTCGGTCAACTCCTTGAATGCCGCCGGCTGAATGTGCGTCTCGCTGTCGCGCGTCTTGAGTTCGGCCTCGACGGCCTGCCACGTGGTGAAGCCGAGCGTGCCGATGGCGCCCACGCTGAACGACGCGGTCACCGCGCTCGCGGCGGCGATGCGCGCGGGCATGCGCTTCATATCCGGTGCCGGCCGCTGAGCGCCGGCCGCGGGATTCATGGTGTCACGATCGTCTTCGAAGTACTTCGTCGCGAATCCGGAGATATCGTCGAGCACTGCCGCATTCAGATGCAGACCCAGTGCCTGCCCGAGCCGGAAATAGCTTTCCCACTGCGCCTCGCTAAAAAGCTGGTCCGTCGTCGACTCCTGCGGAAAGAGCGGATTGTCGGCCTTGAAGTTCACGAGATCCACGGGCATGTCCGCGCTGATGTTGGGTTTCACGACGATCACGTGCCCGGTTTGCCCATGATCGCGGTAGGTCACGCGGGCCAGCGCGAGACACGTGGAGCCTTCCGGCGAGGCGATATCGTCGATCGATCCGAACCTCGGAATCGTGCGGGCCAGTTCGGCCTTCGGCCGCAGAAAGGTGATCTCGGTCTGAAGATCGATGCGCGCCTTGCGAACCAGATTCTCCAGATCACGGAAGCTATATCGCGCGTCCGCGCCGCAATCGGCCATCACGATCAGCTCGCAACGCTCCTGAAGCAGGGCGTAAGCGCCCGTGTTCTCGAAATGTCCGCCGTCGCTCAGATATTGGTACCGGCTGCTCTGGCCGTCGAAGTGACCGAAGAGTTCGGCGAAGAACTGACCGTATTTGGGTGACAGCACGCGCCGCCAGCGGCTTTTCCGCGTGTCGTCCGGGCCGCGCCGCAGACTGTCGCCGTCCCACCAGTATCCGAGCCGCAGTCCCGCGATCATCGATAACGCCGAGAGGCCGGGCCGCGTGTTCATGCCGAGACCGGGGCCGACCGCTGCGCCGGAGATCGCCATCCATGAACCGAGGCTTGGCGCGCCGGCCGCCGCCATCGGCTGCCACGGTCCCCGTCCGACGCGGCAGTAGCCGTTTGGTCCGACCGTCATCAGCAGGCCCTTGCGATCCTGATTGCACAGGCCACCGCGCGGATCGCGCGTCTGGTTCAGGCAGACATTGATGAGATGTACCGGGCCGCCTGCCTCATGCGGCGCGTAGGTGTCGATGCTCACGTCATCCAGCGGATGCACCTCGTCGACGGCGGAGGGCCGGGCGTTCTCGCTCGGGTGCAGCGGCACGGCCGCCGTCGCGTCGTTCGAGCGCGAATCGAAACGCCGGGGATTCGCCGCGCCGAGATAGCTTCGCACGAGCCGCGCCCGATAGAACGCGTAGAGCGAAGACCGGTTCAGTGCATTCGAATCGCTCGATGTCAGCAGGACGACTGCAAGGGCGGGGCCGCCGATGATGGCGAGCCACTGCGTGGCCGACGCGAAATCGAGTGCGATCATGCCATCGCCGGGAAAGAGCGCAGTCATGGCCGCACGATGCACGAGGCTGACCCAAAACACCACGAGCAGGATCAGCAGGGCCAGTCCCGCCAGATTGACGAGATCGAGCAGCCGGGCGCGCGTTTGCGGCGCGAGATTCTGCGGCAGTTCCGCCAGTTTAGGCAGCAGCACGCGCAGCACAACGGCCGTTGCGGCGATGCTCGCCCCGGCCGTGCTCTGGCCGTTGAGATCCCCTTTGGCGAGCCACCATGCGAGCCCGTCGATGATGCCGAGCGCGATGACGGCGAAGAGGATCCGCAAATCGAGCGCAAGCCATCGGGTGAAACGATTCCTGAGATGCTCCGGCTCGCGCGAGCCCGTGTGCCGCAATATCCACGCGAGGGCGATTCCGGCGATGCACGCCGTCAGCATCGCGACGATGCCGACGAACCACACAATCGGCATGCGTACGAGGTCGAAAAACATGCCTCGTCCCTGCTCGTCGGAAGTGAAAACGCCAAAGTGGAACATGGCGTAGATCGTTGCCATGCAGGCGAGAGCGACCAGCCCATGCCGAGCGCTGAAGTTTGCGCGCTTTTCTTCGGGCGCGGCGCCGTAAGCGAAAACCAGCGCGGCTCCGCACCAGACCAGCAAGGGCAGGAGGATCCATAGGGTCGGCCAGGGCGAGACGGCGGCGAGCGTGTCCGTCGTGATCCATGACGGGGCGTGACATGAGGCGCCGGACGAAATGCAATCCGCCCAGCTCCACATCGCGAGATCCATCCCGACGAGCAGGCTGCCCAGCACGAGGCTCAGCACGGCGAGGTGCGCGTGGACGGTAAGCAGAGCGCGGATAAAGTTGGCGGCCGCGAACAGAATGTCTTTCGTGCCGCCGGGAATCAGATACCGGCCGTTCGCCCGCAGCCAGCCGGAGAAGCGGCGCGCGTCCATGTCGGCGAGCGCCTGTTCGACCTCGAGCGGCGCTTTGTTGCATTCGCGCGCATTCTGGAAAAGCTTGCCGATCGTTCCGCCTATGTAGCCGCCGCCCGATACGGTGGACATCAGGTCGAAGCGGTGAAACACGCGGTTTTGCGCGAGCGCGTTGAGCAGGCCGGCACAAAAGGTCGCGCTTCGTATGCCGCCGCCCGACAACGCGATCCCCCACACGCCGCGCTGTTCGTCACGCTTCGGGTCGGCAATGCGCGCTCTGCGCTCACGGATGCTGGCATCGACGACACTGTCGTGCTCGCCTTCTGGTTGCTCTCGCATCATCTCGTTGCTCCCGCTTCCCGCGCGAAGGCCTCAAACGCAAAGACGGGTTTTCCGGCAAAGGCTGAACCTCGGCCGGAGCACGGCTTCCGGGAATGTCGCGCCATGTTCGCCTTGATCGTGTCGATGGGTCCGGAGTGCTTTCGTCAGCCGTGCATGTCGACGTGATCGGGAACGTGAAGTGCGAAATCGGCCGCGACGACGGACATCGCGTCCGCGGCAAGGACATACTCGGACTCGTACTTCTTTTGAGCCAGATCCTCGACGTGCGCGAGCGTGTCGTCGAGGCCGGCGTCGTTGATTCCGAGGCGCGTGAGCGCGGCGCGTGTCTTCGCGCCTATCGCACCGTCCAGATTGCCGATCACCTCGCCGCATCGGATGAGCGCCGCCTGAAGTTGGGCTTCTTTTTGCGCCGAGCCGAATCTGTCGACACGAACGCCAAGCGCGAGGATCGCGGAGGCGGCTCCGGCGGCGTAGGGATAATCGAAGTTGTCGCCATTCTTCGCCTCGTAATAGTCGATCACGCGCTGATGGCTGCCCCGGCACTCGAAATGCCACGCTTCGCTCGCGCGCGAATTCGGCGCCTTGATGATAGGGTTGACGCCGTGCGTCTTCGCCAGTAGCCAGAATTGGTCCAGTTCCATCTTCAGGTCGTCGAGGGAGAGATCCATTGCGCGTCCGGCCTCGTGGAAGCTGCCTCCGGGCGGCGGACTAAACGCGGTTTTCTTCTTGTTCACGTAGTCGAGATGCGACTGCAACTGCATTTCGTAGCTTCGGAACAGGTCGGAAAGCACGAGCCGCCCACCGCGTGCGGCCAGGTCGCGCGACAGCGCGGCGAGCGCGGCTGCCATGTCCGGCGTCGCGTGCGCGAGCCTGTTCGGCAAGGGCACGGGCGCGCCTTGCTTATTCTTGTAGATGGACGGGATATTGATATCGACAAGTGGCGTTTTCACGTGATCTCCCGAAGACTGCTGCATGAACGACGTGCCGAAAGCCCGTGCATGACAGGGACTTCCTGGCGTAATGAATGGAAACGCGTCCTTCGAAACTGGGCGCAATACTTTTGCTGAATTATTTATTCATCGATTCATCGTTGGGATGGCTTTATTTCATCTCACTGGATGACCTGTTCATTACGAGGTTAGGTGGAGTTAAAGTTGAGGAAAGCTTCTTGTAAATGGAAATGTGCGCTCACGCACAAAAGAATGGCATTTCGATCGACTATTCGGTCGTTGAATATAAGTGAATAAACAATTAAATTCTTTGAAAGAAAAGTTATTTAACAACGAATGAATTGTGCGGTTCCGCACACAGCGAACAGATTTTCTGTGAATGGAGCCTTACGCTTCTCTAATCTTCTCGTCGAAGACAATTCAAAAATCAAGACCAGGCCACTGGCGGAGAGGGCTCCAGACTGCCATAACTGTCTCGGGTGCGCGCAACATGCAGACAGTCTTGCGTGTTGTGTCGACCGGGGCGGACCGTACAGCACAAGCGCTATTGCTGATCGAGCGCGCATCTCTCGTCTCTCACGTTGAGGTTCAGGTTGGGGCGGCGGAGCGATCTCTTCTCCACGTCAGTCTTCGTCATTCTTTTCAGAAACTTCAAGGAGAGGGATATGGCACGCGATCTGAACGCTGAACCAGCGTTACCGACAGACGAAATTCAAGGCGATATTCTGGCTGGGCTTATTAAGCAAAACGAACATCTTCTGTTCTTCAAGATATCGGATGTGAAGCGTTTCAAAACTTTCCTCCATTCGCTGCATCTGACGAGCGTTGACGAAACGCTCGCACAGGAAGAGATGATTAAAAAGAGCAAGAACGGCACGCGTCGAAAACTGCTGCCCACGCCGGGCCTCAATATTGCGTTCACATTCTCCGGATTGACTGTGCTTGGCGTTCGCGATATCGACTCGGTGGCGGCACAGGCCTTCATCGAAGGCATGGGCCAGCGCGGAGACAAGATGACCGATCCGCCCACATCGTCGTGGAGCATCCTGCGCCCGGACGCGAATCTCCACGGGGTGTTCGTCGTGACCGGCGCAAGCCGTGCTGAAATCGCGGATATCATTTCCCTGCGTCTTGCTCCGCCGGGCGAAAACGGCTGGATGCTTTTGCACACCGAGGAAGGACAGGTGCGCCCTGCGCCTGTTGCCGGTCACGAGCATTTCGGCTATGCGGATGGCGTGTCGCAACCGGGTGTGAAGGGGAGAACCTCGGCCAATGCTGCACTCACGCCAACCGCCAGTGGTGCGAAGCCCTCGGAAGGTCAGAAAGGCCAGGATTTGTTATGGCCAGGCGAGTTCGTCTTTGGTTATCCAGGCCAGAATCCGAATGCCCCTTCACTGGAAGTCAAAGGAGACGTCAAGAAGGCGCCCTCGCCGTTCATGGAGAACGGTGCGTATCTCGTGTTCCGGCGTCTCGCGCAGAAAGTTCCTGAATTTAATCGCTCCGTCAAGCTCGCCGCCCAGAGCATCACTAGCACCGCCAATCCGATGGATCCGGATTTACTCGGCGCGCAGATGGTTGGGAGATGGAAAAGCGGCGCTGCCATCATCAATGCGCCACTCGGTGACAATCCCACCATTGCTGAGGGAACGCCCAACGTCAATGATTTTGAGTTCGACGGCGACCGGCACGGCTTCAAGTGCCCGTTTGCCGCGCATGTCCGGAAGGCGTACCCGCGCGACGACGTTCCAGGCGATCCAAACGCCAAGGACAAGAAGGAAATCGACGCGGCGGAAGCGTGTACGCAGTCTCACCGCATGCTTAGACGCGGCATTGCTTTCGGCCCTGAGGTGACTGAGCAGGAGGCGCTCAATGAGCAATCGGCAGGTGGCGCCATGTCGCGCGGGTTGCTTTTCAAGTGCTACATCACGTCGATTGAGAACCAGTTCGAGTTCGTTCAGCAGTCATGGGCGAACACCGTCCAATTCTCACAAGTCAATAGCGGTATCGACCCAATCATCGGACAGTCTCATCAAACGCACCGGTTCTTTGCGGGTGCCGCGCCAAAGTCACATAAGGCGGCCGATAAACCACAACTTGAGCTGGAGAGCTTTGTGAATCTTGAGGGGGGCGCTTATTTTTTTGCTCCCAGTATTAAAAAGCTGCACGAGATTGTCTAAGCGCCGATTGATAGGTGCGGTCACTAGTTGTAGTGCAAGGGGCGGGCGTTTCAGAGCGTTCGTATTCTGCGAATGAGACCTGAAACGCCGCTCCCCTTAATTCAGTCGCTTGGCGTGATCGACTGCCCAAATCAAAAAATAGAACCGGGCAAATCTCGCTGCTCATGGAGTCAGCGAGGACCACGAGTAAGCGGGCTGCGCAGTGAGGCGTGGCGCGTTTGCGCAAGTGTGGGGCGCAACACGCATCGGCTGGAGATTCTCTCAGCGGTCGAGCCGTGGCTCGCGGGCGCGCCCGGCGTGCGCAGATCCTCGCGTTGCTCGATGGGATCGAATGCGTTCAAGTTCGAGCGAGAGCGGATTCTCGTCGAGAGCTTTGACGGTATCTGAGTGCAGCCGTCTTCGAGACCGGCTGATCGCATCTTGCGACAAAGCCCGCGCGCCTGGCATGACTTTCAACGATGCCGCGGGGGCACTCATTCGAGATTGGCATGTCTCTGCGCCATCTCGTCTTCGCCGATTCCCTTCTTGATTTTCAGCAGGCATACGACTGCTTCGCAGAGCAGGAAGAACACCTGTTCGAACAGCGTGCGCATGGGTTGAACGCTTTGGCCTTGTTCGCCGTTCACGAGATCGGCGGGAGCAGGAATTCTCACGGTTACGTCTGCCGTCATCGAGCGAGCGCCAGTGCGGCGCGCCGTGAAGAGCGCGACTCGCGCTCCGGCTCGTCGGCCCTGTTCCAGTACGGCCGAAACGCTGCGAGTTTCGCCTGACCCCGAGGCAACGATGATCAGGTCCCTGGCGGCCACCGGAGGACAGGGCAGGCCGCCCGCCATATACGCCTCGAAGCCGAGGTGGTTCAGCCGCATGCAGAACGCCTGCAACAGGATGCCCGACCTGCCGGCCCCCAGGCAGAACACGCGCGGAGCGCGCTCGATTTCGGCGACAAGCGAGTCAAGGTCCGCGGAATTAACGTCGCGGAGGGAGGCGTGGATTTCACCGAGTATCTCGCCCGCCAGGCTCGGTACCTCCAGTTGCTTCAAGTCGGTCATGGTCGCACTTCGTTCTCGTCAGGTTAGTGGAGTCCGGCGCCCGGAGCGGTCTTCCTCTGCGGCGGCATTCCGGTCGGCGAGAAAGTCCCGTCTGTTGGGCTAACTATAACACCAAGAATCCATGATGGTGAAGCTACACCATTTTACCTGGTGCATTCCCTGGGTCGGAAAGGCCGCTAAAGGGTGTGCGAAATCAGCTTCAAGTCCCGGAAAATAAGCGAGTTTATCGAATTTAGAGGCTGGCGATGGCAGTTCGGTCCCCAAATCGATGCTGGTGAGACTAGAACATTAATGTTGATTGTTGAACTTCACGCATGTAGAGTGTGTTCATGGTTAAGCAAAGCGGCGATGCTGGAGCGCGACATGTAGCCCTGCGCTCCGGAGCGCCAGGCCGAACGGCAGGCCTGAGTGCCATTCCTTGTACACAGATATAAGGCGATGAAGATGGGAGACACACCAATCCTGGAATTGCGTGGAATCGAGAAGCGGTTCCCGGGCGTCATTGCGCTCAAGGACATGGGCTTTTCTGTCCGCAAGGGTTCGGTCCACGTGATTTGCGGCGAAAACGGAGCGGGCAAATCCACGCTCATGAAGATCGTCAGCGGCATCTATCAGCCCGACGCCGGCGAGATTTACGTCGGCGGGGAGAAGGTCACGATCGACAGCCCGTTGACGGCGCGTCGACTCAAGATCTCGATGGTCACGCAGGAGCTCAACTACATTCCGGAAATCACCGTTGCGCAGTCGCTCTTTCTCGGCGACGAACCCAGAACCCGCATCGGCTCGATTGACTGGAAGAAGGTTTATGCGGACGCGAAGGCGCTGCTCGAGCGGGAAGGCCTGCATTACCGCCCCGACACGAAGCTCAAGGAGCTGAGTGTTTCTGACCTTCAGATGCTCGAAATCATGAAGGCGGTATCGCGCGAAGCGAACATCATCATCTTCGACGAGCCCACCTCGGCAATCACGTCGAAAGAGGTCGATGTTCTCTTCAAGAAGATCAATGAGCTTCGGGAAAAAGGCGCAGGCATTGTCTACATTTCGCACCGCTTCGACGAACTCTTTCGCATTGCAGACGATATTTCCGTTATCCGCGACGGCACCCATGTCGGCACACGGCCCGCGAGCGAGATTGACGTCGACACCATCATTCAGATGATGGTCGGTCGCAAGCTCGACAACGTCTATCCAGAGAAGCCGCAGCGAAAGTTGGGCGCCACTGCGCTCGAAGTCAAGGGCCTTGGCGACGACGAGCGCTTTTCGGATGTCAGCTTCAATGTGCGCAAAGGCGAAATCATTGGGCTGGCTGGCCTGATGGGTGCGGGTCGCACGGAAGTCGTGCGCACCGTCTTCGGCCTTGACCCGTACACGCAAGGTGAAATCAACGTGCACGGTCAGCCGGTTCGTATCCGCCATGTACAGGACGCGATCCGGCTCAGGATCGCCATGCTGTCCGAAGACCGCAAGCGCTACGGCATCGTTCCCATGCGCAGCATCACCGAGAACACGGGTCTCGTTTCGCTCAACAAGTTCTTCAAGCGCGGTTACCGGGATGCGAAGACCGAGAAGCGTCTGATCGATGGCGTGAGCAGCCGCATGAAGGTCAAGGCGCCGAATTTCAACACGCAGATTGGCCTGCTTAGCGGCGGCAACCAGCAAAAGGTGATGCTCGCGAAGTGGATGCTCTGCGACCCGGAAATCCTGATTCTCGATGAACCGACGCGCGGCATCGATGTCGGTGCGAAGTTCGAGATCTACAAAATCATCTTCGAGCTTGCGCAGGAAGGGCGCGCCGTAGTGGTCATCTCGTCGGAGCTCTCCGAGTTGATTGCCATCTGCGACCGCATCTATGTGATGGCAAACGGACGAATCAGTGGAGAACTGAAAGAGCCTGAATTCAGCCAGGAAGGAATCATGCGACTGGCAACCCTTGGTGGAGACGAAAATTGAATACTGCAACGCGTAGCGTACCCGCTCGCTGGACGCTGTTTACAAACGGCCGGTACAGCATTTATCTGATTCTGGTTGCGATGATTGTGGTGAGTTCGATCATTAGCCCAGTGTTTCTCTCCACCACCAACTTTCTGAATATCTCTCGCCAGATTTCAATTACGACGATTCTGGCATTCGGTCAAACGCTGCTCATCATCTGCGGCCTCATTGACCTTTCGGCGGGCTCCGTGCTTGCGCTCTCCGGCTTGCTCTCCGTGATGTTCTTCAAGGCGACCGGCATGTTCGTGCCGTCGATGATCGTGGGCATCGCGATTGGCTCGGCGTGCGGCCTGGTGAACGGCTGGATTGTCACCCGCTTCAATACGCCGGCGTTCATCGCAACGCTGGCAATGCAGACAGCCGCGCGCGGTGCCGCGCTGATGATGACGAGCGGTCAGAACATCTATGAGCTGGACACGTTCACTGGCTGGGGCCAGGGCTCTGTCCTCGGTGTTCCGTCGCCAGTCATTTTCCTCGTGGTGATTGCCCTGCTGACCTGGTATGTCCTGAACCATACGCGTCTTGGTCGGTACATCTACGCCATCGGCGGCAACCAGGAAGCCGCCCGTGCCTCCGGCATCCGGATTTCCCGCATCAAGATGGCCGCCTTCCTGCTGAACGGCGCACTCGTGGGACTGGCCGGTGTGCTCTACATGTCGCGTGTCAACGCAGGCCTGCCGAATGCCGGCATCGGCTTCGAGTTCGACGCGATGACGGCCGCGATCATCGGCGGCACCAGCTTCTCCGGCGGCATCGGAACGGCGATTGGAACGCTTGCGGGTGCATTCATCATGGGCTTCCTCGGAAACATCATGAATCTGCTCGGCGTCCAGTCGTACCTCCAGCAGATTATCAAGGGCGGCATCATCGTTCTCGCGGTCGCTTATGACATTTCCTCGAAGCACGGAAAGAAAAAGAAGGCCGCGAAGCGTGGCTCGACCGAAAAGCCGACGGTGGCGACCCGCTAGCTGAGTCGGCAGTGCAGTCAGAAGTGCAAGGTTTTCCGCAGGTGTCGGTTTTCCCTACTCACATGAAGAGTGCATAACGTCTAATCTGAAGGAGACACAAAATGAAGTTGAAGAAGCTGATGGTGTGCGCGGTGGCGCTGGGTGTGTTCGCCGCAAGCGGTGCGGCGGTCGCGGAGAACGCGAAGTATCGTGTCGCTTACCTCGCCCGTGCGCAGAGCGACTCGTTCGCAGCGTGGCTCGCGAACGCCATGGTCAAGGAAGCGAAGCAGTACCCGGACATCCAGTTGACGGTGTTCGACGGCCAGAGCCAAAACTCGGTCATGCAGTCGAACATCGAGAACGCCGTCACGAACAAGTACGACCTGGTCATCATCCAGCCGTACGACCCCGCAGTGCAGCACGGCCCGGTCAAGAACGCGATGGCGAAGGGCGTCAAGTTCGTCGCGACGAATCCGAAGTTCTCCGACGACGCGATTCCTTCCGTCGACTCCAGTCCGTATCTGCTCGGGCAAGTCAACGCACAGCTCGCCTTGAAGGAAGTGCCGAAGAACGCCAAGGTCGTGGTTCTGCTCGGGCCCCCGGGCAACCCGCACTCGCTGGGCCGTCGTGACGCGTGGCAGAAGGAATTCTTCGCCAGGCGTCCGGACGTGAAAATCGTCGCGGAGCAAACGGCGAACTGGAACAAGGATGAGGCCATGCAGTTGATGGAGGACTGGATTCAGGCGAACCCCAAGATCGATGCCGTGATTTCGATGAACGACAACATGGCAGCCGGCGCGGTCGAAGCGCTCAAGGGTTCTGGCATGCAGCCGTTCCCGCTGGTGTATGGCACCGACGGAACCGGTGAAGCCTGTTTGCTCATCAAGCAAGGCAAGATGACGTCGACCGCCCTTCAAAGCGCGGACGAACTGGCCCAGAAGTCCATGGCAATGGCACACGATATTTTGACCCACAAGCAGACGGATCTGCATCAGGTCGAAGGGACCGTTCTCTACACGAAGGCGAACGTGGACGAATGCATCGCACTCCACAAGAAGCTGGGCGACATCAAGTAACGGTTTCGTAGCGGCCAACCGCACCGACTAACTGAAAGGAAATGACATGAAAGCCTTGGTCCTCGAGGAAAAAGACAATCTTCAGATTCGCGACATCGCAATCGAAGAGTCGCTCGGCCCCAACGACGTGCGCATCAAGATTGCCAAGGTCGGCGTTTGCGGCAGTGACGTCCATTACTACAAGCACGGCCGCATTGGTGACTTCATCGTGAATGAGCCGATGGTCCTCGGGCACGAAGCGAGCGGCGTCATCGCCGAAGTCGGCAGCGCGGTGAAGAACCTGAAAGTCGGCGACCGTGTGGCCATGGAGCCGGGCATCTTCGACCCGAACTCGCCCGAAGCCATGCAGGGCAACTACCACCTCGACCCGGGCATCCGGTTCTGGGCAACGCCGCCGATTCACGGTGTGCTGCGCGAGTCGGTCGTTCACCCGGCGAGCCTCACGTTCAAGCTGCCGGACAACGTCAGTCTCGAAGAGGCGGTGCTGGCCGAGCCGCTGACCTCGGGTACCCACGTGGCCCGCAAGGTCGGCATCGCGCCGGGCGACACGGCGGTCGTTGCCGGAGCCGGCACCATTGGCTCGCTGATGGCGCTCGCGCTGCTGGCTTCCGGAGCCAGCCGCGTCATCATCACCGACGTGAAGCAGGAGAAGCTCGACTTCCTGTCCGAAAACTACGGTGAGCGGCTCATCACGTGCAACGTGGCGAAGACGGACCTGAAGGAATTCGTCCTCGAGCACTTTACGAACGGCGCAGACCTGTTCGTCGACTGCAGCGGCAACGCGAAAGCCATCGCGGCGGCGCCGCACTGCCTGCGTCCGGCCGGCAAGCTCGTGTTCGTCGGCATGCCGCAGGACCTCGTCCCGATGGATATCGTCGCCATGCAGGTCAAGGAGATCGAAACGGTCGGCATTTTCCGTTACGCAAATGACTATGAGCGTTCGATTGCCCTGATCGCGTCCGGCCAGATCAACGTCAAGCCGTTGATTTCGCGCCGCTACGCGTTCAAGGACAGCATCGAGGCGTTCGATCTCGCGGCGTCCGCGCAGCCGGACGTCATCAAGGTTCTCATCGACGTGCAATAACGCAATTCACTTTCAGGAAATTGAGGTCTCGAATGTATCTCGGCATCGACTGCGGAACGCAAGGAACGAAAGTCGTTTTGTTGGACCCTGAGAGCGGCGCCCTTGTGGCCCGCGGTCATGCCAGCCACCCGATTATTTCCGAAGCCAATGGCCGCCGGGAGCAAAAGGCGGAGTGGTGGATTACGGCCCTGCGTCAGGCGCTCAAGCAACTGTTCGCACAGACCTCGCGCAGTCCCGCCGACGTTTCGGCAATTGCAGTATCCGGCCAGCAGCACGGGCTTGTCATGCTGGACGGCAAGGGCGCCGTGGTACGCAACGTGAAGCTGTGGAACGACACGGAGACCACCGAGGCGAATGAGACGCTATTCAACGCGGCAGGTGGCGAGCGCCGCATTCGCAGTCTGATTGGAACCACGATTCCTGTCGGCTTCACGGCGTCCAAGGTGGCGTGGGTCAGAGAACACGAGCCTCAGACCTGGGAGCAGGTGGAACATGTTCTTCTGCCTCACGACTACGTCAACTTCTGGCTGACCGGCGAATATGCAACGGACGCCGGTGAGGCGTCCGGTACCGGTTATTTCGACGTGGCCTCCCGTACGTGGTCGAAGCACATGGCCGGCCTGATCGACCCGACTGGCAGGCTCGAACGGGCTCTGCCGCGCATCGTTTCGCCACTCGACGCGCTCGGCACCGTGCGCCCCGAGGTGGCGGCGGAATTCGGATTCTCGCCCGGGACGCTCGTTGCATGCGGTTCCGGCGACAACGTCATGGGTGCGCTGGGCACAGGCAACGTCGCCGCGGGACGCGCGACGCTCGGTCTCGGCACATCGGGCGTGCTCAACCTCCATGCGGACCGCCTGACCGACTCGGTCGACCCCAGCATCTACGTGTTCTGCGGTCTTGACGGCGGCTGGTTGCCCACAATCGCGACGATGAACGCGACGTCGACGACCACGCTGCTGCAACAGCTCTTCGAAGTGGAGATCGCGGAGGTCGAGACGCTCATCGCGTCGGCGAATCCGGGCGCAGGCGGGGTGCGCATGTTCCCGTACTTCAGCGGCGAACGCATTCCGGCGCTGCCCCGCGCGCGTGGCGTCATCAAAGGGCTGTCGGCAGACAACATGACCCGCGCGAATCTGATGCGCGCCGGCGCCGAAGCGGTCGCGTTCGGTTTGAAATGGGGCTATGAGCTTCTTTCCCAGAGCTTCGAGCGCGCGCAGCAGTTCCGCCTGACCGGCGGCGGTGCGAACAGTGCGGCCTGGCGCCAGATACTCGCGGACGTTTTCGATGTCGACGTCATTCGCGTGAAGTGCGACGAGGGCGGTGCGTATGCCGCCGCGCTGCTCGCCCTGACCGTGCATCAGCGTGCAAAGGGTGCGGACGTCACGCTATACGACGTCTGCGAGAAGTACGTCGAACTGGACGAAACGCGCGCAGCGAAGCCGCGCCCGGAAGTGGCAGCGCGATACAAGGAACTCTTCGCCGCGTTCACGGACACCATCGCGAACGAAGACTTCGAGGCGAGCTGACCGTGGAAATCGCCTGGCAAAAATCCTGTCTCATTGCGCCTTCGCTCATCACATTCGACCTTTGCAATCTCGAACGTGAGGTGCAGGGCATCGCTGCGGCTGGACTGGACGTCGTGCATCTCGACGTCCTCGATGGACATTTCAGTCCGAGCATGCCGTTGGGCATCGAGACCATCGCGCAGCTGCGGCGAAAGACCGACCTCGCGTTCGATGCGCATGTCATGGCAACGCGGCACGACTACTTCATCGACGCGCTTCTTGACATCGGCGTGCAGCAGCTCACGTTTCAGATTGAATCGGAGCCGCATGTCGACAGGATGCTCAATCACATCCGGTCGGCGGGCGTGCGTGCCGGTGTAGCACTGAAACCGTCGACGCCACTCAATGCGCTCGACTATGTTCTCGAGCGCTGCGATACCGTGCTGCTGATGCTCACCAACCCGGGCTATGCCGGCGTTCCAGGTGAGTCGCAGGTGCCCTATGCCGAGCGAAAGATTCTCGCCCTGCGCGAGATGATTCGACAGCGGGGACTTGAAACGGCCATTGAAATCGATGGCCGCGTGTCGAAGGACACCATTCGCAAGCTCGCTCCATCGGTCGACATGTTCGTGGCGGGCAGCATGTGCATCTCCAGAGAATCGCCCGCAGCGGGCCTCGCAGAGCTTGCCGAACTTCGGCGTGCAGTGACGGCGACGGCGTCCATGAACGCCGGTTCATAAGCCGCCGCGTCTGCCGTGGAGCGCTTCGAATTGTTTGGCTCCAGGCCAACAGCACTCGATTGAATCTCGACCGTCCGGCTAAAGCCATCTCGACCTCGGCCTACCCGTCGAGGCGCTGCACCGCGCGCGTTTCCATTTAATCGCCAACCCTCTCTGTCTTAGAAGAACACCTATGGCAACGTTCTCCAGGTCACCCACTGCGAACGCATTCTCCTTCGTGCTCATTGGCGGCACGGGAGACCTCGCCATGCGCAAGATTTTGCCGGCGCTCTATGCCGCGCATCGCGATGGCACATTGGGCGAGGGCGGGCGCATCATTCCCGTTGCTCAGACTGCGCTTGATCAGGATGGCTATATCCAGTGGGTCAACGAACACGTGAAGCCGCTGGTCGCCATGGTTGCATCAGGCGTTGACGACGACGCGTGGCTTAGCTTTCTCGGGCGCATCACCTACGTGGCGCTTGACGCCAGTCGTGCCGATGATTTCGCCGTGCTTCGGGATGTACCCGGGATGCTCCGGTCCCAACGCATCTTCTATCTCGCGACAGGGCCCTCGCTCTTCGTGCCGATATGCGAGGGTCTCGCCGCGGCAGGGCTGACCGAGCATGCGCGCGTGGTGCTCGAGAAACCGCTTGGTCATGACCTGGCGTCGTCGCAAGCGATCAATGACGCGGTCGGCGCAATCTTCACCGAGGACCAGATTTACCGGATCGACCACTATCTCGGCAAAGAGGCGGTCCAGAACATGTTTGCGCTGCGCTTCGGCAATGTGTTGTTTGAGCCGCTTTGGCGCAGGGAGTGGGTCGAGAGCATCCAGATAACCGTGGCAGAGGAACTGGGCGTGGAGCGCCGCGGCGACTTCTACGACAAGACGGGCGCCTTGCGCGACATGGTGCAGAACCACCTGTTGCAGCTGCTCTCGATCGTCGCGATGGAGCCGCCGCATTCCATGGATGCAGATGCGGTGCGGGACGAGAAGCTGCGCGTGCTACGGGCGTTGAAGCCGCTGCGCGAAGAGGACATCCGGCAGAACGTCGTGCGCGGACAATATCGCGCGGGTGTCGGCGGCGGCGCGCCCGTTCCTGGCTACGCCGAGGAGCCGGGCGTGTCGCACGACAGCGTCACGGAAACGTTCGTCGCGCTGAAAGTCGAAATCGAAAACTGGCGATGGTCCGGCGTACCTTTCTTCCTGCGAACGGGCAAGCGCCTGGCCGGTCGGGTAGCGGAAATTGTCGTCAACTTCCGGCCGGTGCCGCATTCGGCGCTCGGCGCCATGCCATTGCGAGCCGGATCGAACCGGCTCACCATCCGGCTGCAACCGAACGAGTCGGTCCGGCTCAACGTGCTCGGGAAGGTGCCGGGTATGGGTATGGATCTGCGAGGCGTCTATCTCGACCTCGCGTTCGACCGATTCTTTCTGCGCGACAGGATGGAGGCGTATCAGCGGTTGCTGCTCGATGTCATTGCGGGACGGCTTGCGCTCTTCGTGCGACGCGATGAGCAGGAAGCGGCATGGAAGTGGGTCGCCCCGATACTGGAAGACTGGAACCGGTCTCCCACGGCGCCGAAGCCCTATGCGGCCGGCACATGGGGGCCCGCCGCGGCGAGCGCGCTGCTTGCCCGTGAAGGCACCTGCTGGCTGGAGGAGGAGAGCTGACGCGGCAGGGTGCTGCCCGCAGGCGGGCGCGAAGTTCGCGGGCTTGCTGGCTGCTGCGCCCGCGAACGTTCGGGAAACGGCCGCCGGTCAATCGGCGATGAGTACCTTGAGACCTTTCGTCTCGAGGTCGAGCCGGTACCGGTCCGGGACATGGGAATCGGTTATCACCTTGTCGAAGTCGTCCACGTCGGCGAAGCTGCAGGTGGACACCTTTCCGAACTTGGACGAATCCACCAGCAGGATGCGCTCGACGCTGCATTGCATTGCGGCCTGCTTCCACGAGCAGTCTTCGACATAGCTGCACGTGAGGCCATGCTTGAGCTCGTATCCCGTCGCGCCGATAAAGGCCTTGTTGGCGCGATACCGTTGCATCGCCTGGACTGCGTCGGGTCCAGAGAACGTGAAGGACTTGGTCGAAAGCACACCGCCGAGTGAAATTACCGTTGTCTCTTCCCGCTTGGCCAGCACGTTGATGGTGTTCAGGCTGTAACAGATGAATGTGTAGGCGCCTTCGGCAGGCAGGCACTCGGCGAGTTGCTGGACCGTGGTGCCCGAATCGAGAATGACCACATCGCCCGGAGTGAGCAGCTTGCTGGCCGCCAGGGCAATCCGCCGCTTCTCGTCGGCATGCTGGCTGCGCTCGGTCTGCGCGTTGTAGTTCGCGACCGTGCCCGCGTTCTCGAGCGACGCCACGCCGCCATACACCGTACGAACCTTGCCGATGTCCGCCAGGTCGCGCACATCACGGCGAATGGTCATCTCGGACACGTCCAGTGCCTTCGCCAGGTCGCCAATGCTCATGAAGTGCCTGGTATCGACCATATCGAGGATCTGGTCGGACCGCTGCTCTTTGCTAGCCATAGAAAGATGATGTTCCGTGCAGAGCGACATCGACGGATCGGTCGGTCGCAGCCTGGTTCGAGATATGTTCAATCTCGAACATTCTACTTCAATTGTAACGGCTACGGGCGGGTTCAAAGTGCCAGTGGTTCGAGTTCCACCACTAGAACCGCGCGAATTGACACCTGGCCCCGTTACCCCGATTGATCAGGCCCTTTGATCATTTCCCCTGTGTGGCGTGCTTCAGGCCAATGCCGGCGTGCAACGTCCAGGTTTCCCCCTGATTCGCACGCCAATCAATTTGTATATATCTCTAACATTTAGTTGAAACTCTAACTTTTATCGATTAGGATGTGGTTGACGTAGAACATCACTTGAGCGGCCTCCCGGCGTCAGTGACCTACGGCAAAGCAGCGGAGCCAGAGCGCGCGCAGACGCACCCGGCGATTTCGCGGCAGCACGTCGACGCACACGCTTTAGATGCTTCGCCATATCAGGAGACAAACATGAGCAGTCTTGAATCACCTGGGACAACCAAGCGCCAGTTTCGGCTGCCGCCCGAAGCGGGAATCGCCGCGGTGTTCTTCGTGGTCATGCTCGGCGGCTTCATTGCCACGCCGAACTTTCTCACCGTGTCGAACATGATGGTGCTCTTGCTCAATGGAGCCGTAATTGGCTTCCTGTGCCTCGGGCAGTCGTTCGTGCTTTTGACCGGCGGCATCGACCTTTCCTGCGGTTCCATCGTGGCAATGACCTGTGTTGTCGGCGCACTGCTCATGCAGAGCCTGGGGTTGCCGTGGCAAGTTGCCGTCCCGCTTGTTCTCGTTATTGGGGCGCTTGCGGGGATGGTGAACGGCTGGATTATCGAGCGCACGGGTGTGCCGCCCTTTATCGTGACCTTCGCGACGATGGGCGTTGCGGCGTCCATCCCGCAAATCATTACCGGCGCTGAGTCCATCCGCGTTACGCAGATTGGTTACAGCCTGATTGGTCAATCGCGGCCATTCGGCGTGCCGTTCCCGGTGCTTGCGTTGCTTGTTGCGATCGTCCTGGCCGCGGTGCTCCTGAAGCGCACGGTTACGGGCACGCACATCTACGCAGTGGGCGGCAACGCGGATGCTGCGCGGCTGTCGGGCATCAGCGTTCCGCGCGTCACGTTGTTCGTCTATTCGGTGTCCGGTCTGTGTGCGGCGGCAGGTGGCCTCATCTACGGCTCGCGCTTGATGACTGGGTATCCCACCGCCGGCCGTGGTGACGAGTTGTTCTTCTCGATTGCAGGCGCGGTGGTTGGCGGCGTCAGCCTTTTCGGCGGCAGCGGCAGCATTGTGGGCGCGATGATTGGCGCGATGCTCATCGCCGCAATCTCGAATCTGATGAACGTGCTGAACGTCAGCGCCTACTGGCAACCGCTGGTCATCGGTTTGATCATTTTGATTGGCGTAACGCTCGATACGATGCGTTCGAACAAGCGAATCAGCTTTCCCTGGCTCAAGTCGCGCAAAGAGTGCACGTTTGCTCAGCCCACTGACTCGTTGAAAAGCACGTCCTAACCAGGTGAATAGCATGCGAAACCATCAAGTCGTCGCTCTCGGTCTCATTTGCTCCGCGCTCGCGCTGGGTATCTCCGGTTGCAATCGCCACCCCGACGCCAGCGCGTCCAGCGGGGGCAAGAAAACCCTCGGGGTGGTGCTTCCGAATCTCACGAACCCATACTACGTTGCCATGAAGAAAAGCTTCGAGGACAGCGGCGCCGCGAAGGGAATGAGTGTGGAGGTCTCGATCGCGGATAACGACGATGCGCGAGAACTCTCGGAAGTGCAAAGCTTCATCCAGAAGAGGGTGGACGCCGTCGCGGTGAACTGCGTGAGTTCGGGGCCGTGCGTCTCGGTCATCTCGGAGCTGAACAAGGCCAACATTCCCGCGTTCGCCATCAACATCCTGCCGGACGCCGATGGGATGAAGCAGCAGGGCGCGCATATCGTGCAGGGCGTGCAGACCGACCAGAAGGCGGGCGGCGTGTTCATTGGCCAGCAGCTGCTGAAGGATCTGGGTGAGAAGGCCAACGCGGTAATCGGCATCGTTGGCGAACCGACCTCCATTGCGGCGAATGCACGTGACGATGGTTTCAAGCAGGCCATTGCCGCCAACCCGAACATGAAGGTCGTCGCGCTCGTCAACGGCAAGGTGGAGGAAACCACGTCGCTGAAAGTCACGACGGAAATGCTGCAGGGCAATCCCAACATGACGGTGGTGTATTCCGATACTGAACCCTCCGCGTTGGGCGCGTTGGCTGCCATCAACCAGCTTGGCTTGAAAGACAAAGTGAAGCTCTATGCGTTCGTCGACAAGGAGGGCGTGAAGCAGATTCAGTCGGGCGATACTCTGCGCGCGGGAGCCATTCAGGAACCCGTGCGACTTGCCTCACTGCTTGTCGACAGCGTGAACGATCAGCTTGCGGGCAAGCAGACGACGGCCATGGTGAACAGCCCTCCGCTGCTCGTCAACAAGGACAACGCTGGTCAGGTCGTTGGCCAGGCCTACTGATGCGCGTGAAGCCACTGGATACAGTGGCGTTATGCGCCGCCTCATTTTCGTGTTGGGATTGGGAATCGAGCAATGAGCAACAGTAACCGATGCTATCGTGCCCTCGACATCAAGGTCTCCTTTGCCGGCGTACCCGTGCTGCGTGGTGTTGACTTCGAGGTCGTGCCCGGAGAAATCCACGGGCTGTTTGGCCACAACGGAGCGGGCAAGTCCACGCTGCTCAAAATCCTCGCGGGCGTCAACCAGCAGGACGCTGGCGAATTGCTCATTGGCGACGAGTCCATCTCCCTGTCTTCACCGCGCGATGCGTTACAACAGGGCATCGCCTGCGTCTATCAGGAGCTGCGGCTCATTCCCGGCATGACAGTGTGGCAGAACCTTTTTCTGGGCCGCGAACTCAGAAAGGGGGGATTGCTCGACGAAGCGGCGATGAAAGAGCACACCCGGCAGGTGCTGCACGAGTACAAGCTCAAGGTAGACCCGCTCAGTCTCGTCAGAGACTTGTCGCATCCGGACAAGCAGATGCTGGAAGTCGTTGCGAATCTGGACAGGGACGCACGATTCCTCTTTCTGGATGAGCCGACCACCGCACTTGAGGGCGCGCAGGCAGAGGCGCTTCTGCAATCGGTTCGGCGTATCGCGCGTGAGAAGAAAATCGGCGTCGTTCTGGTTTCGCACAAGCTCGATGAGGTGCTCGGCGTTTGCGACGAGGCAACGGTGATGTGTGGCGGGAAGGTGATCTATCACGCCAAAAGCCAGATCGCGAAGCAGGACATCATCGACGCCATTGTCGGCGACGCGGCTCCGTCCCTGGAGGAAGGCGAGCGCGCGTCGAGAACGCTCGTCGATAAAACCGCTGCGCCGTATCTTGAGGTCCGCAATCTGTCGACGTCGCGCCTGCGCGATGTTTCGCTTCAGGCATGGCCGGGTGAGATTGTCGGCATCTACGGACTGGCTGGCGCCGGACGTACGCGCTTTTGCCGGACCCTGTTTGGCCTGGAGGACGTCGCGAGCGGAGAGGTCCGGGTAGCGGGGAAGCCCTATCGCGCGCGCAGCCCCGCGCACGCAATCGACGAGGGCGTGGGCTATCTGACGGAGGAGCGCAAGAAGGACGGCATCGTGCCGCTGATGTCGAGCTTCTCAAACGCAACGTTGCCGATCCTGCAGCGGTTCAGAAAGCGCGCGCTCGTGGACCATGGCGCCGCAGCGAAAAGTGCCAACCGGATTCTGGTGGAGATGAACACACGAGGCAACCTCCGCGGTCCTATTAAATCGCTGTCCGGCGGCAACCAGCAGAAGGTCTTGCTCGCGCGCGTCATCGGTCAAGACGCCAGGCTCGTTTTGCTCGACGAGCCGACGAAGGGCGTCGACATTGGCGCGAAGGCCGACATCTACGCGATTATCCGCCGCATGGCCGCCGAGGGGCGCTGTGTCGTCGTCGTGTCGAGTGAAGAGGAAGAGCTTCTCGAGATTGCCGACCGTGTGCTCGTGTTCCATCAGGGCAGCTGCGATGGCGCCCCCGTGCCGCCGGAAGCGTTGAGCATTGCGGGCCTGCGCAAGGCCGCGTGGAGCGGCGAGTCGAACGCGGCTTGATGGCGCCTCGCGGTGCCGGCCGGTTGTTCATCTCGCATGGGCCGGCGCTGATTCTATACGCTGATTCGCTGGCCGCTTCAGTTGCATCGTGGGTCCGGGCGTGCCCATCAACTGCGTCGTATCACTCGAGAGTTAACGCGGCGCGCTTGTCGCACGAACTCATGCAGGCTAGAAGGGGGTAGCGCATGCAAGATACGCTTGCACTCATTTGTGATTGTGACGGGGTGCTAATCAATAGTGAAGCGATTGCCGGGGCAGTGCTCGTGCGGGAGCTGGAAGCGCGATGGCCTGGCGTCGAATTGCATGATGTTGTGACACCGCTCCTTGGCGTGCAGACAGAAAGGCTCTTGTTGGAGGTGGCGAGCGCAGTTGGCAGGACATTGTCCACCGACGATATTGCGGTCATCCACCGCGTCGTGCAGCAAGAGGCGGTCACGGCGCCGATGGTCGACGGCATCGCGACCGCATTGGACAACATCCCGCTGACCAAGGCGTGCGCGAGCAACAGCACTTCGACTTATGTCCGCGCGGTCCTTGAACGCACGGGCTTGAGCGCGTTCTTTGCAGATCGCCTCTTCACCGCAGATAGGGTGCCGAATCCAAAGCCTGCGCCGGACGTGTACTTGATGGCGGCTAGCCGCCTCGGTGTGCGGCCCGAAAGCTGCCTCGTGGTCGAGGACAGCGTGGCTGGCGCAACGGCCGCTATGGCTGCCGGAATGACGGTTTTCGGATTTACTGGAACGGCGCATCATCCGGTGGCTCAAGGCGAAAGGCTGTTGCGCATCGGAGCGACACGGACTTTTCGCACGATGTCTGAACTCCCTTTCCTCGTACAAGGGTGGAGCGCTGAGCGCCATTCGCGCCTGAGCGTCGAGGATGCGCGCGACAGGTCATAAGTCATACGCAGCGCGGCAATATTACAAAAATGTAACTGCGTGCTGTCGATCCAGGTGCGTTCTTTTGAGAGGATACTTGCCAGCAGTCGAACGTTCCCCCGCTGCACACCGGAAGCGTCGCGGACTTCGCTGGCAAAGGCGTTCATCGTTACGCGGAGGATACGGGTTCGGCGGCACTGCCGCGTCGTACCTCATGGGCGCGCTGCCGGGACCGTCAAGCCGGTGAAAGAATTCGTTAACACATGCGCGCCTCATTTGTGGAAGATGAGGTCTCGCCCACTTTCATCTCCAGGACGCGAATCCAGACAGCTTCACGATGTCAGACCTACCCATCCACGTATTGTTCGTCGACGACGACGCAGACCTCTGCCAGTTGATCGGAAAATTCTTCCGCTTGCACGGCTGCGAATTCACGGCTTTGCATTCGGCGGTTGATCTGACGCGCACGATCGATCGTATCCGGCCAACCATCGTCGTCCTCGACCTCATGATGCCCAAGGTCGACGGTCTCGCGGCGCTGAATCGTTTGCGCGCGGAAGGCACGACCACGCCCGTTATCATGCTGACCGCCCGCGCCGAAGACGTGGATCGCATCATTGGCCTGGAGCTGGGTGCCGACGACTACCTCGGCAAGCCGTTCATGCCCAAGGAACTGCTGGCGCGCATTCATGCGGTTCTGCGGCACCACCGGCACGTGCCCCGCAATCCCGCTCAAGCGGCGCGGCCGCGCAACGCGTTCGGCAGCTTCGAGCTCGCTTCCACGGGGCGCACGCTGCTTCGCGACGGGCAGCCCGTCAAGATTGGCGCGCGCGAGTACAAGCTGCTGGAGATCCTCGTGTCTCGCCCCATGGAGCCACTCAGTCGCGAAGACATCGTGCGCTTGCTGGACGGCCCGGACAGCACGGCAAGCGAGCGGAGCCTCTACGTGGAGATACTGAGGCTGCGCCGAGTCGTCGAGGAGGACCCGGCCCAACCGCGCTTCATTCAAACGATTCGCGGCGTGGGCTACGTGTTCGTGCCGGAGCAAACGAACGATGAAACGCCCATTTAACACGCTGTTCTTGCGCCTGGCCGCGATGACGGTCGGGCTGATCGTGCTGCTTCACGTCACGTTTCTCCTGCTCGTCGACCGGGAAAGGGCGACGCTGGAAGTGATGCACGTCTCGCAGGCCGTCAAGACCGCCGTGACAGTGCGCGAGCACGATGCCGCGCTCGCGCCGCTGATCGCCAGCGATCTGGGCATCCAGTACTTGCCCCGCACCGCAGCCGGCACGGGTTGCACGGGCGATTGCAGCAACGGCATGCACCCGATCGAAAACGCGTTGAGTGCGCGGCTGCCCGCGGGAAGCCGTGTATGGGCCCGCAAGGACGGCTTGATTACGGTCGACGTGAGCGGCGCGCCCTACACAATCGTGTTGCCACAAGGCTTTATGCCGCCAGCCCGCTTCTTGAGCGCGTCGCTTTTGATGCTCGTGTTCGCCGTGGTGAGCGCGCTCGCGTTTGCCTGGCAGCTTCAAAAGCCGGTGCGGGCGCTCGCGCGCGCTACCCGGGAATTCCGCATTCGAGGCGGTTTCAAGGATTTGCCGCTGAGCGGACCGAACGAAATCCGCGAACTGACCGCGAATTTCAACGAGATGGCCGGCGCGTTGTCCGAGACCGAGCGCGAGCGCGCGGTCATGCTGGCGGGCCTTGCGCACGACTTGCGCGCGCCGATTACACGCATGCAGGTGCGCGCGGACATGCTGGGCGATGACGACGATCGCGCCGCCTTCCTTCGCGACGCGGAATCGATGTCACGCATCGTCAATCAGTTTCTGGACTTCTCGCGCGATACGTTCGAGCCGTCGCCGCTCGCCAGCGTGGATGAGATTTGCCGCCGCGACTATGGCGGGCTGATTGCCGAGGAGCCGGATGCTGGCGAGCTGGTCGTGCTCGATCTCCAGGCGGGCGAGCGCTTCTGCTTGCCGGGTCTCGAAGTCGAACGCATCGTGCAGAATCTCGTGCAGAACGCGATGGTGCATGGCGCGCCGCCCGTCGAGATCATGACTCGCAAAGAGGGCGGTGCCTGGCTGCTGCGCATTCGCGACCACGGGCAGGGCGTACCCGAGCACACACTTGCGTCCATCCAGCTCCCGTTTGTGCGGCTCGACCCGGCGCGCGGCGGCAACGCGAGCTGCGGTCTGGGTCTTGCAATCGTCAGGCGGCTGGTGCGCACACTGGGCGGAACCCTGACCATCGCCAACGCACCCGGTGGCGGGCTGAGCGTTTCGATGACATTCAAAGCGTAGTTTTCGACACGCACTTGAGCGACCAAAACGTATCAAGTCTGAATTCATTCAGTAGTACTAGTTGACCGCGTGATCCCGAGTTGGCTGCCGCTCAGGGATGGTCAATCGTTTTGACGCGCTTCGCTACACGCGATGCGACCTTCCAACACTCTCGCAAACTATGCATACCAATATCTCGCTACCCGTGAGAGCGACCAGGCGTTCGTGTGTCACCGGGCGCCGCATGCTCACCGCCTTGTGCGGCGTTTGTCTGACCTTCGTCTCCGCATGCAGTCGCCACGACGGGCCGCCACCCGGCATGCAAACCGCCGAAGTGGGCGTGTTGACGATCGCGCCGCAGCGCGTCGTGATGACGGCGGAGCTGTCTGGCCGTCTCTCGGCGCTCAAGGTTTCGGACGTCAGGCCGCAGATCGGCGGGATCGTGCAGAAGCGGCTTTTCGTGGAGGGCGCGGACGTCAAGGCAGGCCAGGTGCTCTATCAGATCGATCCGGCTTCGTATCAGGCGAGTTACGACCAGGCGAGCGGCACGCTGGCCAAGGCACGCGCGACGCTCGCCTCGGCGAAGACCAAGGCCGACCGCTACGCCGATCTCGTGAAGATCAAGGCCGTGAGCCAGCAGGACTATGACGACGCCGTCGCCGCGGTGCGCGAAGACGAGGCCGACGTGATCGCTGACGAGGCCTCGCTCGAATCCGCACGGGTCAACCTCGACCGCACGCGCATCACCGCGCCGATCTCAGGGCGTATCGGCGCATCGAGCGTGACCGAGGGCGCGCTCGTCACGTCGGAGCAGACGACCGCGCTCGCCACGATTCAGGCGTTCGACCAGATGTATCTCGACGTCACGCGCTCCAGCTCGGAATGGCTTGCGCTGCGCCGGGCTCTGGCGTCGGGGAAACTGAAGCGCGCGGGCGAGAACGGCGCGGAAGTCAGTCTGCAGCTCGAAGACGGCACGCCGTACGCGCATACGGGCACGCTGCAATTTTCCGGTATCACCGTCGACGCCACCACCGGCTCGGTCACGCTGCGCACGATCTTCCCGAACCCCGAGCGCGATTTGCTCCCGGGTATGTTCGTGCGCGCGAAGCTCGGGGAAGGCGAGAACGACAGTGCGATTCTCGTGCCGCAAATCGCGGTCACGCGCGGCTCGGACGGCCAGGCAAGCGTGTATGTCGTGGACGCGTCTTCGAAGGTGCAAAAGGCGAATGTGAAGGCCGACACCGCGTACGGCGATCAGTGGATCGTCGCCGACGGGCTGCGCACGGGCGACCGTGTGGTCGTGAGCGGGTTGCAAGGCGTGCGCGTGGGCGCTGCGGTGAAGGTCGCCGACGAGAGCGCGGCTGCAGCATCGGCATCGGCATCGGCATCGGCATCGAGCGGCGCGTCCGCTGCTGCCGGTGCCGCACCGCTCGCGCAGCGGTAAGGGGCGCGCATGGCTCAATTCTTCATCAAGCGGCCCATCCTTGCCTGGGTTATCGCGATCGTCATCATGCTCCTGGGTACGGCGGCAATCACGACGCTGCCGGTCCAGCAATATCCCACGATCGCGCCGCCTTCGGTGCAGGTCACGGCGACCTACCCTGGCGCGTCTGCGGACACCGTTGCCGCCACCGTCACCCAGGTGATCGAGCAGAAGCTCAGTGGCATCGACAACGTGCTGTACATGTCGTCCACCAGCAGTTCGGCGGGGCAAGGCACGATTACGCTCACGTTCAGGCCAGGCACCAATCCCGACATCGCCCAGGTGCAGGTGCAGAACAAGGTCAGCCAGGCCACGTCCTCGTTGCCGGAAACGGTGCAGGAGCAGGGCATTCAGGTGGCCAAGGCGTCGACGAATTTCATGATGATCGTCTCGCTCTCCTCGCCGGGCGGAACGTATAACTCGATCGATCTCGGCAACATCGTTGCCACGCAGATCGAGGACCCCCTTTCGCAACTCAACGGCGTGGGCGACGTCACGCTTTTCGGCGCGCAACACGCGATGCGCATCTGGCTCGATCCGGTGAAGCTGCGCAGCTTCGGTCTGATGACGTCGGACGTGACCACGGCGGTGTCGAACCAGAACGTGCAGCTCTCGGTGGGCCAGGTGGGCGGCGCGCCCGCTACCGATTCGCAGGCGATCAACGCGACAATCCGCTCGTCCGGACTGCTTACGACTGCCGACCAGTTCGGCAACATTTTGCTGCGCGTGAACAGCGACGGCTCGCAGGTGCGTCTGAAAGATGTAGCGCGCGTGGAAGTGGGCGGCGACAGCTACGACACGTCGTCGCGCTACAACGGCAAGCCGGCCGCGGCCATGGCGATCAAGCTCGCGACCGGCGCGAACGCCATGGAAGTGGCGCGCGAGGTCCGAGCGAAGCTCGCCGAAATCGAGCCGCAATTGCCGAAGGACGTGCAGGTCAACATTCCGTACGACACCACGCCGTTCGTGCAGATTTCGATCGAGGAAGTCGTCAAGACGCTGCTCGAAGCGATCGTGCTCGTGTTCATCATGATGTATGTCTTCCTGCAGAACGTGCGCGCGACGCTCATTCCGACGATCGTGGTGCCCGTCGCGCTGCTCGGCACGTTCGGCGTGATGGCTGTCATCGGCTTCTCGATCAACGTGCTTTCGATGTTCGCGATGGTGCTCGCCATCGGCCTGCTCGTGGACGACGCGATTGTCGTGGTCGAAAACGTCGAGCGTCTCATGAGCGAGGAGCGGCTTGGGCCGCGCGAGGCCACGCAAAAGGCCATGGGGCAGATCACGGGCGCGCTGGTCGGCGTGACGACCGTGCTGACGGCTGTGTTCATTCCGATGGCGTTTTTCTCGGGCTCGACCGGCGCGATCTATCGCCAGTTCTCGATCACGATCGTCTCGGCGATGGTGCTTTCCGTGATCCTGGCACTCACGCTCACGCCGGCGCTGTGTGCGACGCTGCTGCGTCCGGTGGAAGGTGAGCACCACGAGAAACGCGGATTCTTCGGCTGGTTCAATCGCAAGTTTTCCTCTGGAAACGAGCGGTACAGCGGCGTGCTTTCGCGCATTGTCGGCCGGCCGCTGCGCTGGATGTTCGTCTATGGCTTCATGGGCGTGCTGGTTGCCCTGCTGTATGTGACGCTGCCTTCGTCGTATCTGCCCGACGAAGACCAGGGTTTCGTCATCGTTTCCATCAGCACGCCAGTTGGCACGCCCGCTTCGCGCACGCTCAAGGCGGTCGAGGCTGCGGAGCAGTACTTCCTGCACGACGAGCCCGGCGTTGCGCAGATGATCACGGTGAATGGTTTCAGCTTCAACGGTCAAGGCCAGAACAACGCGTTCGCCTTCGTGGCGCTGAAGGACTGGAAGCAGCGCGGCCGCAACGACAGTGCCGCGGCGATCATCGCTCGCGCGAACCGCAGGCTGGGCGCGAATCGCGACGCCCAGACGTTCGTGCTGAGTCCGCCGGCAATCCAGGAGCTTGGCACGCAAAGCGGCCTGAACTTCGAAATCGAGGACCGTGCCGGGCAGGGGCACGCGAAGCTGCTCGCGGCGCGCAACCAGTTCATGCAGCTCGCGGCGAAGGAACACGCACTGGCCATGGTGCGCCCGGCGGGGCTCGAGGACACGCCGGAGCTTCAGGTCGATATCGACCGCGAGAAGGCCTCGGCGCTCGGGCTATCGGTTGCCGATATCAACGACACGCTGCAGACGGCGTTCGGCTCGGCCTACGTGAACAACTATATCGACACGGGCCGTATTCAAAAGGTCTACGTTCAGTCGGACGCACAGTACCGCATGATGCCCGCCGATATCGGCAACTGGTTCGTGCGTGCGAGCACGTCGTCGTCCTCGTCATCGACTTCTTCCGATGCGAGTACGTCGTCCTCGTCCGCTTCATCGACTTCGGGCACGGGGTATGACTCGGTCATGGTGCCGTTCTCCGCGTTCGCGACGAGCCGCTGGGGCTTCGGGCCGCCGCAGATCGAGCGTTACAACCGGCAACTGGCAATGGGCATGTCGGCGCAAACGGGCATGGGCGCCAGCACCGGCGACGCCATGGCGGCCGTGCTGAACATCGCGAAGCAGTTGCCGGGCGGCTTTGGCGTCGAATGGACCGGCCAGTCGTATCAGGAGGTACAGGCGGGCTCGCAGGCCGCCTGGCTCTACGCGGTGTCGATCATTGTCGTGTTCCTCTGCCTTGCGGCACTTTATGAAAGCTGGTCGGTGCCGATCGCCGTGATTCTGGTGGTGCCGCTCGGCGTGCTCGGTGCGCTCGTGGCCGCCCATCTGCGCGGCCTCGAAAACGACATCTATTTCAAGGTGGGCCTGCTCGCGACCGTCGGGCTTGCGACCAAGAACGCGATTCTGATCGTGGAATTCGCCAAGGACCTGCAAGCCGAGGGCCACGCCATGATCGATGCGGTGATCAAGGCGGCGCATATGCGTTTGCGGCCGATCCTCATGACGTCGCTCGCCTTCGTGTTCGGTGTGCTGCCGCTCGTGGTGAGTTCGGGCGCGGGCGCCAACGCGCGTCATGCCATTGGCACGGGCGTCGCGGGTGGCATGATTTCCGCCACCGTGCTCGCCATTTTCTTCGTACCGGTGTTCTTCGTCGTCGTGCGCCGCCTGTTCGGCGAGCACGGCCACCCGCATCAAACCCGCCCGTCGCGGGAGGAAGAAGCATGAAACTCAAGCTCCTGAGCGCGCTCGTTGCGGCGGCGCTGTGCGCGTGTACGCTCGATCCCGCCTATCAGCGGCCCGACGCGCCCGTCACATCGGCGTGGCCGGCCGGCGACGCCTACCAAAGCGCCGCGGCGAAAGCCACTAGTACGCCGTTCGCCGCCGATACAGGCTGGCGAGACTTCTTCAAGGATCCGCGCCTGCAACGGCTGATCGAACTGGCGCTGGCGAACAATCGCGACATGCGTGTTGCCGTGCTCAACGTCGAGGAATATGAAGCGAAGTACCGCATTGCGCGTGCGAATCTCGCTCCTGAAGTCGATGCGTCAGGGTCACTTACGCGCGAACGCACAGACGGAGCGATCACCTCGTCGAGCACCGCGGGCGTAGGGATATCCGCATGGGAAATCGACTTCTTTGGCCGGCTGCGCTCCCTCAAGCGGCAAGCGCTCGAAGAATATCTCTCGACCGACGCCGCGCGCACGAGTACCCAGCTGAGCCTGATTGCCACGGTTGCGACCGACTATCTGCAACTGCTGGCCGACGAAGAGAGCCTGGCGATCACGAGCCGCACCGTCGAGGCGGATCAGAACACCTATGACTTGACGCTGCAGATGATGAACCGTGGCAGCGCGTCGATGCAGGACGTGCAGCAGGCGCACACCACACTCGCGAGTGCGCGCTCGAGCCTGGCCTCATATACGCGTGCCGTCGCGCAGGACCAGAACAATCTCGCGGCGAGCATTGGCAGCCCGCTGCCCGACGATCTGCCGCAGGGTGGCACTTTGATGACCAGCCAGTCGATGCTGGCCGATATCGGCGAAGGCGTGCCTTCGGATCTGCTTACGCGGCGGCCAGACATCGTCGAAGCGGAGCATACGCTGAAGGCGGCGAATGCGAATATCGGTGCGGCGCGCGCGGCGTTCTTTCCGAAAATCGAATTGACCGCGTCGGCAGGCGCATCGAGCACGAGCCTCACTGATCTCTTCAAGGCCGGTAGCGGCGCATGGACGTTTGCACCGACGATCACGATGCCGATTTTCGACTACGGCTACAACAAGGCCACGCTCGATGTCGCGAAGATCGAGAAGAACATCGACATCGCCGACTACGAAAAGGCCATTCAGACCGCGTTCAAGGAAGTGGCGAATGGCCTGGCGGGGCGCAGCACCTACGTCGCACAAACGCTGGCCGACCGCGAGTATGTCATGGCTGCGCAGCAGTATTACGACATTGCGCAGGCGCGTTATCAACGCGGCACGGACAGCTTCTTGACGCTGCTTGACGCGCAACGCTCGCTTTACACGGCGCAGGAGCAACTCGTCACTGACACGCTCTCGCAGCTTTCCAATCTGATCACGCTCTATAAGGCGCTCGGGGGAGGGTGGAGCGAGACGAGCGTGACGGCGCAAGCGAGTGCGGCTCCGGGATAATCGGTACGCTGGATATTGAGCGACATAGTGCAAAAAAAACGGAGGGCTCGCGGGCCCTCCGTTTTCTTGTCTCCTGCATCAGACCCGGTCGTCACTTCGAGTAATCGTTTTCAATACCAAATCTTTCATTTGAAAAGCCGGGTGATGTTTCGCGCGGGAGAGGACGAAACGTTCCCGTCTTTGTCTGCTGCCTGTCGCGGCGTGAATGCTTGCGGCGGCGGCGCGATGCGTTTTACAAGTGCGTAGCTTAACTAATTAGTTTCGGTAACATACGAACAAAAACATAGCGAGCTGTGGCCATTACACTCCATCCCTTGTTTGGTCAGGGAGGGTTTCCATGCCTATGTCCACGACACTTGCCATCGACTCGCTGCACGGTTTTGAGTTGACGCCGGACGGCCAGTATCTGATGGTGAAGTGCAATCAACCGGGTAGCGTCGCCGTTCACTGTTCGGTCATGCACGAATTGCTCGCCGCGCTCTCCAATGCGATAGGCCGGTCCGCACGCATTCGGCAGCGTGCGTCGAGCCTCAAGTTCACCATGCCGTGCGAGGCGTGGGAGATCGGGCGCGATTCCGGCACGGCGCAGCATCTCGTGATGAGCTTTCGCCTGCCGGGCGGAGCCGAACTGGCGTTCCGTCTGCGTCCGGCGCAGGCCGCGCACATATCCGAAGTCCTCTTGCTTGCCACCGGCGTCGCCGTGCCGCAGCGCCCCGATTCGATGCACGTGCAGTAAGCTGCCGTTCAATCCCCGCACGAGTGCCGCTCTCGTTGCACTCGCGATTGTCGTCTCACGCCGCTGAGCGGCGCCACCGCAGTCCTTACGACCGAATATCCGCATGACCGTTTCTTCCATTACGCGCTACGCTCGCGCGCTCTCGTTTGCCGGCTTCGGGCTGGGGATTTTCTCAACTGCGCACGCAACCGGGTCCTTCGTGGTTCGGGACATTCGTATCGAAGGGCTGGTGCGCATCGAACCGGGCACGGTATTCGCCTACATGCCGATCAAGCAGGGCGATACCTTCACTGACGACAAGGCATCTGATGCGATCCGCGCGCTTTATGCCACGGGATTCTTTCGCGACGTGAATATATCCACGGAAGGTCACACGGTCATCGTGCGGCTGAGCGAGCGCCCGACCATCAGCACGATCGACTTCGCCGGCATTCACGAGTTCGATAAGGACAATCTGAGCAAGGCACTCAAGTCGGTCGGACTCTCCGCTGGCCGCAACTTCGACAAGTCGCTCGTCGACAAGGCCGAGCAGGAACTCAAACGCCAGTACCTCACCCGCGGCTACTATGCCGCAGAAGTCACCACGACCATTACGCCTGTCGACCAAAATCGCGTTGGACTGCTTTTCGCCGTCGTCGAGGGGCCCAACGCGAAGATTCGCCAGATCAACTTTATCGGCAATCACGTATTTCCCGAAAGCACGCTGCTCGACGAGATGCAGCTTTCCACGCCGAACTGGTTTTCGTGGTACACGAAGAACGACCTGTACGCCAAGGAAAAGCTGACGGGCGACCTCGAGAACGTTCGCTCGTACTATCTCGACCGCGGCTATCTGGAGTTCAATATCGACGCCACCCAGGTGTCGCTGTCTACCGACAGGAAAGAGATGTATCTCACCATCTCGATCCATGAGGGTGAGCCCTATACGATCTCGGGCCTCAAGTTCTCAGGCAATCTGCTCGACCGCGAAGCAGAATTGAAGAGGCTTGTCGCGATCAAGCCGGGAGAGCGTTTCTCGGCGCAGAAGCTCAAGGACACGACCAAGCGAATGGTCGACAAACTCGGCGAGTACGGCTATGCGTTCGCGACCGTGAATGCGCTGCCCGAGATCGACCAGAAGCATCACACGGTTGTGCTCACGCTACAGGTCGATCCGGGCCGACGCGTGTATGTGCGCCACGTGAACATCACCGGCAACACACGCACGCGCGACGAAGTCGTGCGCCGCGAAATGCGCCAGTTCGAAGGCGCCTGGTTCGATTCGAACCGGCTCATGCTTTCCAAGGACCGCGTCAACCGGCTCGGCTATTTCACGGACGTCGACGTGAGCACGGTGCCCGTCGAAGGCACGCAGGACCAGGTCGACGTGTACGTGAACGTGGCCGAGAAGCCCACCGGGACGCTTTCGCTGGGCGTAGGTTACGGTTCCGGCTCAGGGCCGAGCATTTCGGCGGGCATCTCGCAGGACAACGTGTTTGGCTCCGGCAACAGCCTTTCGCTGAACGTGAACACGGGCTCGACGAACCGCACGCTCTCGGTCACGCAAACCGATCCGTACTTCACGGTGGACGGCATCAAACGCATTACCGATGCGTACTACCGTACTTCCTACCCGCTCTACTATTCGAGCACGAACGACACCAGCTTTCGTATCGTCTCGTACGGCGCGGACGTGAAGTTCGGCGTTCCGTTCTCCGAGGCGGATATGGTGTACTTCGGCCTTGGCATCGAGCAGGATCGCCTCGACGTCGACAGCGAGACGCCGCAGACCTACAAGGACTACGTGAATGAGTTCGGGCGCGTGTCGAACACGGTGCCGGTTACCGTGGGCTGGTCGCGCGACAACCGCGACAGCGCACTGGTGCCTAGCCGCGGCTACTACGTGCAGACTAACGCCGAATACGGCACACCGGTCGGCACGCAGTACTACAAGACGGATGCGCAGATGCAGTACTACTACTCATTCGCGCGCGGGTTCGTGCTGGGGTTGAACTTCCAGGGCGGCTACGGCAACGGGTTGGGCGGCAAGGCGTACCCGATCTTCAAGAATTACTACGCTGGGGGCATCGGTTCGGTGCGCGGCTACGAGTCGGGCTCGCTGGGTCCGCGCGACAAGTCGACGAACGATCCGATCGGCGGCTCGAAGATGGTGGTGGGCAACATCGAGCTGACATTCCCGCTGCCGGGCACCGGCTACGACCGCACACTGCGCGTATTCACGTTCGTGGACGGCGGCAACGTGTGGGGCACGGAGGGCAGCAGCACCGGCGCGAACGGATTGCGCTACAGCTATGGCGCGGGCCTCGAATGGATTTCACCCATCGGCCCGCTCAAGCTGAGCCTCGGCTTCCCGATTGTCAGGCACGCGACCGATCAGTACCAGAAGTTCCAGTTCCAGATCGGGACGTCGTTCTAGCCGGAAGCGAGAGGGCTTCCGGAGCGACGAAAAAAACCGCACAAATGAGCGACCTGCCAGCGAGGCGTTGCGGCTCCGACGAAGTGGGAGGAGTGCTTATGCAATGCGTTTCTCAGGCTTCTAACAAGGGGAGCGATTGTCTTGTCTGCATCGCGCCCGCCACGCCTTTGCCCCATTTGCCGGATAGCCTGCAGTTCTTGCACAACGAACTCACGGCACGCTCGCGTGCCATACACGCATCTCGAATGGTTGCCCATTTGCCGATGAACGCGCGCTCAGCTACGTCGTGATTTCTGCAGCAGCGATTTTTTGCCTGGCATTGAGCAAGCCTTCCACCATTCTTGCTTCAGCCTTGGCAATACCGTCAAGAGACACCACGGCTAGCTGGCGACCGAAGAGTTCGAACGCCACACATACCCATTCGTAGTCAGCATCATCCATCACCCAGACGCCGTTTTCCTTCTCGGCAGCGTCGATATGCATCATCGCCGCGTGGGCTTCCTGTATGTCCGTGATTTCGTCTGGATAGTATCCGAGTCGACACAACTCCCCGGCAATCAAGAGTTGTCGCTCCAAGGTCGTGAAGAGCTCACGCGAGCCGTGCCCTCGCCGAAACGCGTCCAGGCCCGTGTAACACTGAAGGAGCATGGCTTGCGTTACGGGCTCATGCGCAGCCCGACTGAAAGTAAGTGCACGCAGCAATGGTGACATCGCCGGCCGGGTGTGTTTGCGGGTTCGTGATTTACCGGGCATGTTGATTTCAATCTCGTTGAATAACGCTCAGTCCTGCCACCAACGCAACGCTCACTGACAAAACGCGAGGGCGATATGCTGGCGGCAAAGTACAGGACCTCGGACGTGCATGCGACGATGATGGGAGGCAAAAGTTAAGACAGGCTTAAGCACCGCCGCGAGCAACGCTGTTCCTGAGACATTACTCCGCGCGTGCCGCTTGTTTCTGCGCGGCCTGTTCCTCCGCGTGCTTTTTCGCCAGGTGATGTCCGACGATACAGCCGCCAACCGCCCCTGCGACTGCGTGATGACCGGCATAGTGTCCGGCAACGCCACCCACAACGGCGCCCTTGATGCAACCGGCTGCGTTTGCCGTTCCGATACCTGCGAGTGCGGACATTGCAATAGTGAGTGTGAACTTGCTAATCGCTTTCATCGTGTAAAACCCTTTGGTTGAGTTGGGCTGATGTTGAGGCTGTTATCGAGTTTTCAACTGCAGCGCACGCGTTGCTCGTTGGCCGATAGGTTCGGAAATGCGCACATCGGAGAAATGTCGCTGCCTATGTTGACGGACATAACGCTTGAGCTATCGTCGAAGTGCACGTTGGAACCGCGACGTTTGTAAGCAATTGTCAGAGGCTCAACGATAAGCGTCGCAAAGAGCGCCCGCAGGTTCTTGCCGTTCGTGGACCGTTGGCCGGGCAAACGCAAATTCCGGCAACCCGTGCAAGGATGTCTTTCGAAGGCAACCGGTGATTGTTCTCCGGAAAGGCGAATAGCAGGCCGTGTTGCGGGTGTTGCGCTGCAAATCGCGAAGCCGAACTCGTCATTCGGTTGACCTGTTGCCTTGCTTTCACGCGCCTGATTTCAGAGCCGTGACGCGTAGCGTCATCCGCACGTTCCGGCCTCACTCGCTCCGGCGTAGCGCGATACCTTCGCTGATCGCGCTAATCCACCTCACAACAAATGGTGGGACAGGTGTTTCACGCGACACGTCTCGTTACACACAAAAACACCGGTAATTTGCCGCCTCAATATAGTGCGTTCACAACTGACAAGTGAGGCACTTATGAAAAGAATCTTTGCGCTGACGCTGATGGCCGTATGTCTTGGAACCGCGCTGAGCGGCTGCATCGTGGTACCTGCAGGCGGCTACTATCACCGCTATTAACCGTAGCTGACTTTCTGCGCGTTCAACTGAAACCGCCAGGCATCCCTATCACGGAAAGAAAATTATGAGCATTGCACCTCGCCGCTGGTGCGCGATTACATTGGTTGCCGGCATCGGCATAGGTGTATCGGCCGCCGCCTCCGCGCACGTCGATGTTGGCGTGAACATTGGCGTCCCCGGTATTGCAGTTGCACCCCAACCAGTCTATGTCGCGCCACCGCCGGTGTATGAGGCGCCTCCACCTGCTGTTATCGTCAGTCCTGGCTGGTATGGTGAGAGATACTACGATGGGCATCGCTACTGGGAGCGTAGGGAGTGGGAGGAGCGCCATCATGATGAGCGGGAGTGGCGCGATGCCCGTGCCCACTACGACGAGCATCGCGGTGACTGGGGCCGTTACCATGACGAAGGTGGCCCGCGGGGCGACTGGCATCACGACCACGGGGACGGTGACCGGAGGCACGACCATTGATGCGAGCAGTGCCCGTCAAGTTGCTGGGCGCGTCGTTCGCGGCGCCTTAGACGCCCCGTCTCCAAGCCGGACTGCCGGGTTCCCCTCGCGTGCCAGCCACGTCACAGGCCCGGCTTGGACTTGACCATATTGTCCGCCCGTAGCATGCCCGGCAGCGCATCGACGAAGAAGTCCGCCTGCAATGCTGCGCCCGCCTGGACGTCGTATTGCGCAAAGTCCCGGACACCGGCTGCCAATAGCACTTCGTCATCGAGAAAGAAATTGCCCGTGCACTCCCTCGACGGGCGGGTCAGGATATAGTGGGCCGCGTCGGCGACTATCTCCGGCTTGCGACAGGCCGCAATCATATCCGCACCGCCAATCTCGTTTCGCACGGCAGCAGTCGCTATCGCGGTTCTTGGCCACAGCGAATTCACGGCGACGCCACGGTCCTTGAACTCACCAGCCAGCGCGAGGGTGAAAAGGCTCATCGTGTATTTGGCGATGGTATAGGCCGGGAAATCCTTGAACCACTTTGCGTCGGTGACCAGCGGTGGCGACAACGTAAGGATGTGCGGATTCGCCGAATTGAGAAGGTGGGGCAGGCAGGCCTGGCTACAGACAAACGTGCCTCTCCCGTTCACCTCATGCATCAGGTCGTAGCGCTTGACGGGCGTATCCAGCGTTCCCGTCAACCGGATGGCGCTGGCATTGTTCACGAGTATGTCGATGCCGCCGAACACCTCAACGGTTCTGGCGACCGCAGCCTTTACGCGTTCCTCATCGCGAATATCGACGACCAGCGCAAGCGCCTTTCCGCCTGCAGATTCCACGGCCGCCGCCGCCGTATGTATCGTGCCCTCGAGTCGCGGGTCCGGGTCGGCCGTCTTTGCTGCAATCACGATATTTGCGCCGTCACGCGCCGCCCGGAGTGCAATGGCAAGTCCGATGCCGCGACTGCCTCCAGACATGAATAGTGTTTTGCCGGCGAGGTTCATGGTCGTCTCCTGAATACTTGGGCTGGCATGCGGTTAAGGACGAAACGCTGCGTTGCTACGAGTTAAAACAGAAAGACTGAAGTGGAAAGCCATTGATACGGCGGCGCGTTGAACGATGGCGGCGCTGCTTTCACGGCTTCTTGACTGGAATGACCTGTCCCGTGATGTCCTCGACCAGACTTCGCTTGTACGCTTGAGCTACCACCGCGGCCGGAGTACCCGCCGAGTAAGCTTGCCCCATCGCGGCAAGCGTTTCTGAAACCCAGCCTGGGCTGACGACGTTCACGCGCGACTTGCCGTGCAGTTCGAGAGCCGCGGACCGGACGAACGCCTCGACCCCTGCATTCACGATGCCCACTACGGCACTCCCTGTGACCGGATGCTGGGACAGAATGCCGCTGGTTAGCGTCAGGGACCCGCCTTGTGCAATGTGACCGGCCGAGCACCGGACGAGATTGACCTGTCCCATCAGCTTATTCGTCAGACTGAACGCAAAGTCTTCGTCGGTCAGCCATTCAAGCGGCGCAAATTTCGCGGCACCTGCGGTGCAAATCACAGCATCAACGGTTCCGAGTTGCCGGTACATTGACTCAATGGACGCCTTGTTCGCGAGGTCCACCGACAAGTCCGGGCCGTTGCGGCTAGCACCAATGACCTCGTGCTCGGGCGAGAGCAGGTGAACGATTTCCCTGCCGAGCAGTCCGGTTGCGCCAACTATCAGAATGCGCATACGTCCTCCTTATCCGGAAGCGTCAGGCCAGCGCGGAGTGACGCATCGCACGTGGCGCCAAGACGAACGAATATCGTACTACCGGCCGGGGCGGCCGTTTGGGGCGACATTCAAGTACCCGCACTTGTGATGTCGATGAAGAGAGCAGTGTGACCTCCTGAGGTTCCAGTTCTTGCGCAGGATCTGGCGCTAGTCGAGGCTCGCAGGACGAGGAGGATCCCGGCCGCACCCGTGGCACGCAGCCGGCGAGCAAGCCTCGCCGCCCGCCTCGAATCGTCGGATTCGACGACGCCGCACCGCACAACTCCCGCTAATCTTCAGAGCATGCCCGGTGCCGTTTGTCGGCGCGCCAGAACATCATCAGAGGGGAGTTCCAGTGCAAGACGCCTATATCTACGACCACGTGCGCACGCCTCGCGGCAGAGGGCGCGCGGACGGGAGCCTTCACGAGATCACGCCGGTCCAGCTTGCCGCCCAGACGCTCGCGGCCGTGCGCGATCGCAACGGATTCGACACCGGGCTCGTCGACGACGTGATTCTCGGCTGCGTCGCGCCTATCGGCGAGCAGGGCGCGAACCTCGGCCGTGTGGCCGCGATTGCCGCCGACTATGCGCAAGGCGTGCCGGGCCAGCAGATCAACCGCTTCTGTGCGTCGGCGCTCGAAGCCGTCAATCTGGGTGCCTCGCTCGTGAGCAGTGGCCAGGCGCGCAGCGTGGTGGCGGGCGGCGTCGAATCGATGTCGCGCACGCCGATCGGCGGCGACGGCGGCCCCTGGTACGCCGACCCGCAAACGGGATGGAAGTGCTATTACGCACCGCAAGGCATCGGTGCCGATCTGATTGCGGCGCTCGACGGCTATAGCCGTGAGGACGTCGACGCCTTCGCGGTCGAAAGCCAGCGCCTCGCGGCGCAAGCATGGGACGAGGCGCGCTTCGCGAAGTCGGTACTGTCCGTGCGCGACGTGGCCGGCGAAATCGTGCTCGAGCGCGACGAGCACATGCGACCCGGCACGACGCTCGCCGATCTGGCGCGCCTGAAGCCGGCCTTCACGGCAATGGGCAAGCAGGGCTTCGACGCGATTGCCCGCCAACGCTATCCGCATGTCGACACGATCGAGCACATCCATACCGGCGGCAATTCGTCGGGCATCGTCGACGGCGCCGCTGCGGTGCTGATCGGCGGCGCCGATTTCGGCAGGCAAACGGGTCTTGCGCCGCGCGGCCGCGTGGTGGGCTTCCAGTCCATCGGCAGTGAGCCGACCATCATGCTGAGCGGCCCCGCGCCGTGCAGTGCGCGCCTCCTCGATCGGCTCGGCCTGAGCTTCGACGACATCGATCTCTTCGAGGTCAACGAAGCGTTCGCCTCCGTCGTGCTGCGCTTCATGCGCGAGACCGGTGTAGAGCGCGAGCGTATCAACGTGAACGGCGGCTCTATCGCGCTCGGTCATCCGCTTGGCGCGACGGGCGCGATGCTGGTCGGCACCGCGCTCGACGAGCTGGAGCGGCGTGGCGGCAAGCGCGCGCTCATCACGCTGTGTGCCGCCGCCGGCATGGCAACCGCCACGGTCATCGAGCGGCTCTGAGCCACCCCACACGACGAGATTGAAATGACATCCATGCAGAATCTTGCCTATGAAGTGGACCGCGACGGCGTCGCGCTGCTCGGCATCGACGTGCCGGGCCGGGCGTTGAACGTCCTTACTCCTGCGCTCCAGAACGAACTTGCCGACGCGATTGAACGCATCGCCGCCGATCCGGCTGTCAAGGGCGCGGTGCTCTTTTCGGCGAAGCCACGCGGCTTCGTCGCCGGCGCGGACCTGAAGGACCTCGTGACGGCCTTCGACCGCGGCATCACGGTCGTGCAAGCGCGCGACGAAAGCCGCCGCCTGCAGGCGATCCTGCGGCGCATGGAGACGATGGGCAAGCCGGTCGCAACTGCGCTAGGCGGCCTCGCGCTCGGCGGTGGTCTCGAGCTGGCGCTCGGCACACATTACCGTGTCCTCGCCGACGATGTGGGCGCCGTGGTCGGGCTGCCCGAAGTCACGGTGGGGCTGTTGCCAGGCGGCGGTGGCACTCAACGTTTGCCGCGCCTCATTGGCATCGCCGAAGCCTTGCCACTGCTGCTCGAAGGCAAGCCCGTCGACGCGAAACAGGCGCTCGCGCTCGGCATCGTGAACGAGCTTGCGCCCGCCGCACAGGTCATCGAGCGCGCACGCGCCTGGGTGCTTGCCCACCCCGACGCGCAGCAGCCGTGGGACAAGCGCGGCTGGGCCCCGCGCGACGCGAAGGGCGCGCCGTACAACTCGGGCCCGTACACGGCGGCCATCGCACGTCTGCACGCGACGAACCACGAAAACTATCCCGCGCCGCTCGCGATCCTTTCTTCGGTGGCGGAAGGACTCGCAGTCGGTATCGACGCGGGTCTGCGCATCGAATCGAACTACTTCGGCAAGCTGCTCGCGGGGCCCGTTGCGCGCAACCTGATCCGCACGCAGTTCATCAACAAGCCGGCCGCAGAGAAACTGGTGCGCCGCCCCGCGCAGATCGCGCCGTCGCGCGTGGAGCGTCTTGCAGTGATCGGCGCGGGCATGATGGGTCGGGGCATCGCCCGCGTTGCCGCCGAGGCCGGCATCGACGTGGTGCTGCTCGACGCGACGCAGGAAAGTGCCCGGCAGGCGCGCGCCGCGCTCGAAGCGTCGCTCTCTTCGGACGCCGCGAAAGGCCGCATTGCCCCCGCAGCGGCCGAGTCCGCACTCGCGCGCATTCGGGCGAGCGCGGACTACGCGCTGCTCGCCGACGCCGATCTCGTGATCGAAGCGGTCTTCGAGGACCGCGCCATCAAGAACGATGTCATCGCCCGTGCTGCCGAGGCGATGCCCCGAACCGCGCTGCTGGCCAGCAATACGTCAACCCTTCCCATCACGGGGCTGGCGGCGCGGTTCCCACGGGCTGCGCAGTTCATCGGACTGCACTTCTTCTCGCCCGTGCCCCGTATGCCGCTCGTCGAGGTGATTCGCGGCCGCGAGACCTCGGACGAGACGCTTGCGCGCGCGCTCGACTTCGTCAGGCAGTTGCGCAAGACGCCGATCGTCGTCAACGACAGCCCGGGCTTTTTCACGAGCCGTGTGTTCGGCAGCTATGTCGACGAGGGCTTCATGATGCTCAAGGAAGGCGTCGCGCCCGCGCTGATCGAAAACGCCGCGCGCGCGGCGGGTATGCCAGTCGGCCCGCTCGCCGTGGCAGACGAGGTCTCGCTGCCGTTGCAGTTGAAGGTCAACGAGCAGGCGATCGCCGATGGTCTCGACGAGCGCTTCCAGCGCGGCGCGGCGATCGATCTCGTCAGGAAGATGGTGCGCGAACTGGATCGTCCGGGCCGCCCGGGCGGTTTTTACGAGTATCCCGCCGAAGGCGAGAAGCGGCTGTGGCCCGGCCTCGCCGAGCACTGGCCCGCGGCCGCCGATCAACCCACGCTCGCCGACCTGCGGCTGCGCTTTTTGACGATCCAGGCGCTCGAAGCCGCGCGCTGCGTGGAGGAGGGCGTCATCGAGACGGCCGCCGACGCGGACCTCGGCTCGACGCTCGGCATCGGCTATCCGACGTGGACGGGCGGTGTGCTCTCGTATATCGACACGCATGGCCTTAAGGCTTTCGTTGCGGACTGCGAACGTTTTGCCGCGCGCCATGGAGCGCGCTACGCGCCCTCGGACTGGCTGCGCGCCCGAGCCGAGCGCAGCGAGACGTTCCACCGTGTCCAGACCGCAGCCTGACCTCGCCGGCGACGACATCATGAAAACGCGTATCACCGAACTGCTGGGCATTCGCTACCCGATCATTCAGGGCGGCATGATGTGGGTGGGCCGTGCGGAGCTTGCGGCCGCCGTCTCGAACGCAGGGGGCCTCGGCATCGTCACGGCGCTCACCCAGCCCACGCCCGAGGCGCTCGCCGAGGAAATCGAACGCTGCCGTGCGCTGACCGACCGACCCTTCGGCGTGAACCTGACCATCTTGCCGTCGATCAATCCACCGCCGTACGAGCGCTATCTCGATGTGATCCTCGACGCGGGCGTGCGCGTACTGGAGACAGCCGGCAACAACCCGCGTCCGTTCATCGAGCGCGCGAGGGCTGCGGGTGTGAAGGTGATCCACAAGTGCGTCGCGGTTCGGCACGCGTTGTCGGCCGAGCGCAATGGCGTCGACGCAGTGTCGATCGACGGTTTCGAATGCGCGGGCCATCCCGGCGAAGACGACATTTCGGGGCTCGTGCTGATTCCCGCCGCCGTGCGCAAGCTGAAGGTGCCCGTGATCGCTTCGGGCGGCATTGCGGACGGGCGTGGCCTCGCGGCGGCGCTTGCGCTCGGCGCCGAGGGCGTGAACATGGGCACGCGCTTTTGCGCGACCCGCGAGGCACCGATTCACGACGCGATCAAGGCCGCGCTGGTCGGCGCGAGCGAGCGCGACACGCGGCTCATTTTCCGCTCGATGCAGAACACCGCGCGCGTGCTGCGCAACACGATCTCGGAAGAGGTCGTGAGCATGGAGCGCCGCCCGGGCGGCACGACTTTCGAGGAGATCCGTCCGCTCGTTGCGGGTACGCGCGGACGCGCGGCGCTCGAAGCGGGTGACGTGGACGGCGGCGTGATCACGGCGGGCCAGTGCGTCGGGCTGATCGACGATGTGCCGAGCTGCGCCCAACTGCTCGAGCGCATGGTTGCCGAGGCGCGCGAACACATTGCCGGGGCGGCGCAGCGCCTCGCCGCATAACGTTGGCGCTCGCGCCGCGCCGCGGCCGGGCCGACATTCAGAGTTACCGAGGAGCGAACACCATCATGGCTGAAGCGTATATCGTGGCGGCGGCCCGCACGGCCGGCGGCCGGCGCGGCGGGCGTCTGTCCGCATGGCATCCCGCCGATCTCGCGGGCGAAGTGCTGGGCGCGCTTGTCGCGCGCAGCGGCATCGATCCTGCGGCAATCGACGACGTGCTGCTTGGCTGCGTGAGCCAGATCGGCGAGCAGTCCACCAATGTCGCGCGCAACGCGGTGCTGGCCTCGCGCTTGCCCGAGAGCGTGCCCGCGACCACCATCGACCGCCAGTGCGGCTCGTCTCAGCAGGCGCTGCATTTCGCGGTGCAGGCTGTGCTGTCGGGCACGCAGGACGTTGTCGTCGCGGGCGGCGTGGAAAGCATGAGCCGTGTGCCGATCGCGCTGCCGCAAACCCTGCCGCGCGAGCATGGCTACGGCGACTATACGAGCCCGCGCATGCGCGAGCGCTACCCGGGCGTGGTGTTCAGCCAGTTCGACGGCGCCGAGATGATCGCGAACAAGTACGGGCTTGCCAAGGAAACACTTGACGCGTTCGCGCTGGAGAGCCATCGCAAGGCTGCTGCTGCCACGCGCGCGGGCTACTTCGAAGCCGAGATCGTGCCCGTGCAGATCACGACCGCCGAAGGCGAGGTGCAGCAGCACACGGTCGATGAGGGCATCCGTTTCGAGGCGACGCTCGAAGGTATTGCGGGCGTGAAGCTGTTGCGTGAGGGCGGCCGCGTGACGGCGGCGAGCGCGAGCCAGATCTGCGATGGTGCTTCGGGCGTGCTCGTCGTCAACGAGCGCGGGCTGAAGACGCTCGGCGTCGAGCCGCTTGCACGTGTGCATCACATTGGCGTGATCGGCCACGATCCCGTCGTCATGCTCGAAGCGCCCATTCCTGCCACGCGGCGTGCGTTGCAAAAAACCGGCCTCTCGATCAATGACATCGATCTCTTCGAAGTGAACGAGGCGTTCGCGCCCGTGCCGCTCGCCTGGCTCAAGGCGCTCGAGGCGGACCCCGCGCGGCTGAACGTGAGCGGCGGCGCGATCGCGCTTGGCCACCCGCTCGGCGCGACCGGCACCAAGCTCATCACGACATTGCTGCATGCGCTGCGGCGTGAAAACAAACGATACGGACTGCAAACGGTATGCGAAGGCGGAGGCCTCGCCAACGTCACCATCATCGAGCGCCTTTGAGGCGCTCCCGGCACAAGGGACAAGACGTGAAACTGAACAATACGTTGAGCGCCGTGATAACGGGCGGCGCATCGGGGCTTGGCGCATCGACAGCGCGCGCGCTTGCCGCGCGCGGCGTGAAGGTCGCGCTGTTCGACCTGAACGAAGCGGCGGGCGAGGCGCTTGCGAAGGAAATCGGCGGCACGTTTTTCAAGGTGGACGTGACCTCGGAAGAAAGCGTCGAGCGCGGCTTCGAGGCCGCGCGTGCGGCACATGGCCAGGAGCGCATCTGCGTGAACTGCGCGGGCACTGGCAACGCGATCAAGACTGCTTCGCGCGACCGCAACAGCGGCGCAATCCGGCATTTCCCGACCGCGGACTTCGAGCGCATCGTACAGATCAACCTGGTCGGCACGTTTCGCGTGCTCGCGCGCTCGGCGGCGGGCATGCTCACGCTGCCGCCGCTCGAGGACGGCGAGCGCGGCGTGATCGTCAACACGGCTTCGGTGGCGGCCGAGGACGGCCAGATCGGTCAGGCCGCGTATTCAGCGTCGAAGGGCGGCGTCGTCGCGCTCACGCTGCCCGTCGCGCGTGATCTCTCCGGCGAGGGCATTCGCGTGAACACGATCATGCCCGGCATTTTCGACACGCCGTTGCTCAAGGGCGCGTCCGATCACGTACTCGCCGCATTGTCGGAATCGGTGCCGTTTCCAAAGCGGCTCGGCCGCACCGAAGAGTTCGCGGCGCTCGCGGTCTCGATCGTCGAGAACGGCTACCTCAACGGCGCGTCGCTCCGCCTCGATGGCGCGATCCGCATGGCGCCGCGCTGACCGGAGGCAGTGTTTTGAACTTCTCACTTTCTGAGCCGCTCATCGAACTGCAGGCGCGCACTCGCCGCTTCATTGCCGAGCGCATCATTGCGCGCGAGCGGGACCCGCGCCAGGACGCGCACGGCCCGCACGAGGCGCTGCGCGACGAACTGGTGGGCGAGGCGCGCGAATGGGGCCTGCTCACGCCGCACGCGAGCACGGAACTCGGCGGCCTTGGGCTGTCGCATGTCGCGAAGGCGATCGTGTTCGAGGAGGCGGGCTATTCGCCGCTCGGTCCCATTGCGCTGAACATCCACGCGCCCGACGAAGGCAATATCCACCTGCTCGAAGCGGTGGCGACGCCGCAGCAAAAGGCACGCTGGCTCAAGCCGCTCGTGGAGGGCCGCGCGCGCTCGTGCTTCTGCATGACCGAGCCCGATCCTGGCGCGGGTGCGGACCCGTCGATGCTGCGCACGACCGCTCGCGCGGACGGCGACGACTTCGTGATCGACGGCGTGAAATGGTTCATCACGGGTGCGCAGGGCGCGCAGTTCGCGATCATCATGGCGCGCGACGAGAGCGGCGCGGCCACGATGTTTCTCGCCGACATGGATCAGCCCGGCATTCGCGTCGAACGGTTGATGGACGCGCTCGATTCGTGCTTCACGGGCGGCCATGCCGTGGTGCGCTTCGAGGGCTTGCGCGTACCCGCTGCGAGCGTGCTGGGCAAGGTGGGCGAAGGCTTTCGTTACGCGCAGGTGCGTCTGGCACCCGCACGGCTCACGCACTGCATGCGCTGGCTCGGCGCCGCGCGGCGCGCGCATGACGTCGCCATGGCTTACGCGAACCGGCGCGAGGCCTTTGGCAAGACGCTGATCGAACACGAAGGCGTGGGCTTCCAGCTCGCTGACAACGAGATCGATCTCCATACGGCGCGTCTCGCGATCTGGCATTGCGCGTGGCTGCTCGACCAGGGCGAGAAGGGGCGGCACGAGTCGAGCGTCGCGAAGGTGCTGTGTTCGGAGGCGCTCTGGCGCGTGGTCGACCGCTGCGTGCAGGTGCTGGGCGGGCGCGGCGTGACCGGCGAGGCCATCGTCGCACGCATCTTCAGCGACATGCGCGCGTTTCGCATCTACGACGGTCCCTCCGAGACGCATCGCTGGAGCATCGCCAACCGCATCGCGCGGCAGGCGGCGGCGCGCGAAGAAGCACAAACGGGAGGCGCGCGTCATGGCTGACCGCTTCGATTTGACCGGGCGACGCGTGCTGGTCACGGGCGCATCGAGCGGACTTGGTGAGCACTTCGCCGCGATGTTCGCGCAGGCGGGCGCGCAGGTCGTCGCGGCGGCGCGGCGCGTGGAGCGGCTGCAAGCGCTCGTCGAGCGCATCGGGGCGGCGGGCGGCACGGCGCAGGCGCTCGAAATGGATGTGTCCGATGCCGCCTCGGTCGCGGCGGGCTTTGCAAAGTTGTATGACGCGGGCGGCGTGGACGTGGTCGTCAACAACGCCGGTGTCACGGTCGCGAAGAGCGCGCTCACACAGACCGAGGCCGACTGGGACGCCGTCATCGACACCAACCTCAAGGGCACGTGGCTCGTCGCGACCGAAGCCGCGCGGCGCTGGGTCGCCGCCGAACGGCCGGGCTCGATCGTCAACATCGCATCCATCCTCGGCGAGCGCGTGGCGGGCGCCGTCGCGCCGTACGCGATCTCGAAGGCGGGCGTGCTTCAGCTGACGAGGGCGCTCGCGCTCGAATTCGCGCGCCACGGCATTCGCGTGAACGCGCTCGCGCCCGGGTACGTGAGCACCGACCTGAACCGCGACTTTCTCGGCAGCGATGCGGGCAAGCGACTGCAAGCGCGCATTCCGCAGGGCCGCTTCTCCGACCCCGAGGATCTCGACGGTGCGCTGCTGCTGCTCGCCTCGGACGCGGGCCGCTCGATCACGGGCGCGGTGCTCGCCGTGGACGGCGGTCATCTGGTCAGCTCCCTCTGAACGGCGCGACGGCCCCACCACGCCATGTCCACGCTTTATCTGCTCCGTCACGGCCAGGCCTCATTCGGCGAGGCGGACTACGATCAGCTCTCCTGGCTCGGCGAATTGCAGGCCGCCGAGGCGGGCCGCTTTCTCGCGGCGCGCGTCGGTGCGTTCGATCGCATCGTCGCCGGGCCGAGCCGGCGTCATGCGCAAACCGCACGCGGCGCGCTCGCCGCGTTCGAAGCGGCCCCGAAACTGGAGATCGAGCCGGCGCTCGATGAATTCGCGCATGGCCACACGCTGCTCGACGCGGCGCATGCGCGGTGCCTGAGCGGCGGCCTCCATTGGCCACAAACCAGCGCCGCGCAAATGCGGCTTTACGGCGCGGAGATTCGCCGCTGGGCGCTCGAAGGCGAGGCCTTGCCGGGCGTGCCGACGCTCGACGAATTCAGCTGCCGCGCAGTCGCATGGTTTGCGCAACTCGCGGCGCAATCACCGCGCGGGCAGCGCGTGCTGGCCGTGACCTCCGCGGGTGTGATCGCGGTGCTGATGTGCGCGGCGCTGCACCTGCCCGCCGGGCGCATGATCGATTTCGTCGAGTCGATCGGCAATGCCTCGGTCACGTCGCTGGCCTTCAGCGGCACACGGCGCGGTCTTGTCAGCTTCAATGTTGCAACAGCGTCGGATACCGCATGGAGCAGCCGGATCTAGCCATCCCATTCACAGGAAGATCACGATGAATTTCGACTTTACGCAAGAGCAGACGCTGCTGCGCGACGCATTGCAGTCTTTTCTGCAGGACCACTACACGTTCGAGGCGCGCCGCCGCGCGGTCCTCTCCGAAGCGGGCTGGCGCCGCGACGTCTGGCAAACGCTCGGGCGCGATCTCGGCGTGCTCGGCGTGGCGTTGCCGGAGCGCGTGGGCGGCTTCGGCGGCGGCGCGGTCGAGACGATGATCGTGATGGAAGAACTGGGCTCCGTGCTGTTCGTCGAGCCGTTCCTCGAAACCTGCGTGATGGCCGCGGGCGCGCTTGCGCGCTCGGGCGGTCCTGCTGCCGACGCGGCGCTCGAACGCATCGCGGCGGGCGAGGCGGTCTACGCCTGCGGCTGGGATGAAGCCGGGGCAGGCCGAGCGCTTGCGCACATCCATACGCGCGCGCGTCGCAACGCGCACGGCGGCTGGCGGCTCGACGGCGCGAAGCAGGTCGTCATGGCCGCGCCGTGGGCCACACAATTGCTCATCGCGGCGCGCACGTCGGGCGGGCGCGGCGACGCGGCCGGCCTCTCGCTGTTCCTCGTGGACAAGAACGCCTCGGGCGTTGCGACGCACGACTACGCGACCATCGACGGGCGCTGGGCGTCGGATCTCGTGTTCGAGGGCGTCGATCTCCCCGTCGATGCGCTGCTGGGCGAGGAGGGCGCCGCGCTCGCCGTGCTCGAAGCGGTGCGCGACGCGGCCATCGCGGCGGTCTGCGCCGAGGCCGTGGGTGTGCTCAAGAAACTGCATGGCGACACGCTCGACTACACGCGCCAGCGCAAGCAGTTCGGCCAGCCGATCGCGAGCTTCCAGGCGTTGCAGCACCGCATGGTCGACATGTATCTGCAAGTGGAACTCGCCAATTCGGCGATGTACCTCGCGGCGCTCTCGCTCGACAAGCCCGTGGCCGAGCGCCAGCGCGCGACCTCCGCCGCGAAGGTGACGATGGCGAAGGCGTGCCGCTTCGTCGGGCAGAACGCCGTGCAACTGCACGGCGCGATGGGGATGACCGACGAGCTTGCGCTCGGCCATTACTTCAAGCGCGCCACCGTGCTCGAAAACGAGTTCGGCGGCGCCGATCATCATCTCGCGCGTCATGCGCGCCTGACGGCGGCAGCCGCGCTCGCCTGAGCACATTCATTCGCACAACAAAACGCCGTTTCGCGGAACCACGCGAAGCGGCGCGTTGCCTTTAGCGCGCGATCACCTCACGCTCATTCACAAAGAAGAGCGGAGAATTCACCACGTCGATGAAATTGCGCTCGTCGGCGACGAGACGGCGGCTGGCCGCCCGCCCTTCGCTCGTTTCTCCCACGGCGAGCATCGACTCCACATCGTCCCACCAGAGTTCGGCGATGCCGTCGTAGGGCGTGGCCTCGATGCCGCGCGTCGCCGCAATGCCAACGAAGCGCGCATCGACCAGTGCATGCGACTGCACGTAGCGGCGCATACGCATCGCCTCGGCGACCTCGCGCACGAGCGGACCGTGGACGTCGTACCAGTAGTCGCGAAACGCCTTCGGTGTGAGTTGCGGAAGGCGGCGCAGACAGAAGGTCAGTTTGATCATCGTGTCCTCAGGGAGGGGTTAATCGAGCGCGCTGATGCGCACGATCAGCTTGCCGTCGTGATTGCCGGTGAACAGGCGCTGAAGCGCATCGGGTGCGGCCTCAAGTCCTTCGACGATGTGGTCCTTCCACTGCATGCGGCCTTCGCCGATCCAGCGCGAAAGATCCGCCGTGGCGTCCTTCGCGCGCGCGAGGTGATCGATGACGACGAACCCGCGGATCGTAAGGCGATTCATCAGCACGCGCCCGAAGTCGGTGGGCCCCGCGAGCGGCCCTTCATCGTTGTAGCCCGAGATGAGGCCGCAAACGGCCATGCGGCCGCCGCGGTTCAGGCGCTCGAACACGGCGTTCATGATCGGGCCGCCCACGTTCTCGAAGCTCACGTCCACGCCGTCCGGGCAGAGCCGGGCGAGCGCGGCGGGCACGTCCTCGCGCTTGTAGTCGATGGCGCCGTCAAAGCCGAGCCGATCGACGAGCCACGCGCATTTCGCGGGACCGCCCGCAATCCCGATCACGCGGCAGCCCTTGATCTTCGCGATCTGTCCGGCAACAGAGCCGACGGCGCCGGCCGCCGCGGAGACCACGACGGTCTCGCCAGGCTGGGGCTGGCCGATGTCGAGCATGCCCGCGTAGGCGGTGAGGCCGGTGAGCCCGAGCACGGAGAGATACGCGCTCAATGGCAGGCCCGGCGCGGGCCTGAGCACGCGGCACGATGCGGCGCGCTCGACCGAATAGCGCTGCCACGCGCCGAGTGGCGGCATGACGAGATCGCCTGGTGAAAAGCGCGTTGAGCGGCTCGATTCGACCACGCCGATCACGGTGCCGCGCATCGCCTGGCCGAGGCCCACGGGCGGCAAATATTGATCGCGCTCGCTCATCCAGAGACGGTTGGTCGGGTCGATCGAGAGATACAGATTGCGCACGAGGATTTCGTCGTCGCGCAGTGCCGGCAACGGCGCTTCAACGAGTTCGAGATCGTCAGCCTGCACGCTCGACTCGGGGCGGCGGCGCAGGACCCATTGCTGGTTGGTTTGGCCTGTCATGGCGGGTTTTCCGGAAAGAGATGTGCTCTGCGAGCACGCGGCGAAGCAGGATGGAGGGCGGGCAGGCTTCGCCCGCCGGAAATCGTCAGTGCAGATCCAGGGCCACCTTGGCGAGGATGTTGCGTTGAATCTCGTTGGAGCCCGCGTAGATCGACCCCGCGCGATCGTTCAGATAGCGCAGCGGCGCCGCGACGGCCGCGAGCGGCCCCGCAGGCGCGCCGCTCGCGTGCGGCAGCGTGACCGGACCGCCTGGGCGCACGGCCTGCGGCTGGTACGCGCGGCCATAAGGCCCCGCCGCTTCGAGCCACAGCTCCGTGATGTGCTGATGCAGCTCGGTACCGAGTATCTTCATGACCGAAGCGCTCGCCCCCGGCGATCCGCCCGCCGAGATCGCCGACATCGTGCGCAGCTCATAGACCTCGAGCGTTTCCACGCGCACGCTCGCCGCCGCGAGCTTCGCCGCGAATTCGGGGCAATCGATCAGGCGCGCCGTGCCCTCGCCGGGCGCGGTCTGCGCGAACGCGCGCAGACGCTCGAGCATCAGATGGAACTCGGGCGTATAGGCCACGCCGCCGCGCTCGAATTCGAGCAGGTACTTTGCCACGGTCCAGCCGTCGCCAATCTGGCCGATGACGTTGCCCTTCGGCACGCGCACGTTGTCGAAGAAGACCTGGTTCTGAATGTGCTCGCCCGAGGACATCACGATGGGTTGTACGCTCACGCCGGGCGTTGCCATGTCGATCAGCAGGAAGGTAATGCCGCGCTGCGGCTTGCTCTCGCGCGAGGTGCGCACGAGGCAGAAGATCCAGTTCGCGACGTTCGCGTGCGTGGCCCAGATTTTCGAGCCGTTGCAGACGAGGTCGCCGCCGTCCTCCACGGCGCTCATCTGCAGCGAGGCGAGGTCCGAGCCCGACTGCGGCTCCGAGTAGCCCTGGCACCAGAAGTGCTCGCCGCTCAGCATGCGCGGCAGGAAAAAGTCCTTTTGGTCCGGTGTGCCGAACTCGATCAGCGCGGGCGCGCACATCTGGATACCCATGGGCGAGAGCGGCGGCGCGCCTGCCGCGATACGCTCGCGCGAAAAGATATAGCGCTGCGCCGCGCTCCAGCCGCAGCCGCCGTATTCGACCGGCCACGCCGGCGCGGCCCAGCCCTTCGCCGCGAGAATGCGCTGCCATTTCATCGACGCCTCGTGGTCGGCGTACACGCTCGTCATGAGGCGTCCCGCTTCGCGCAGATCTGCGGTCAGATGCTCTTTCAGGAACGCGCGCACCTCGTCGCGAAAGGCGAGGTCGGCGTCACTCCATTGCAGGTCCATGCGTGTCTCCTTGGGGGCGGCGCACGCGCCGCTCATTGTGAACGCCATTGCGGCGCACGCTTTTGCGCGAAGGCGAGCGGCCCTTCGCGCACGTCGTCGGACTTGAAGAGCGCGCGCACGGCAGGCAGACGGTTTTGCTGGCGCGACGCCTCTTCAATCGACGCGCTCGCCAGGCCGTGGCGCACCACCTCCATCGAGGCGCGCACCGACATCGGGCTGCACGCGATGATTTCGGCGGCCCAGCGCTTCGCGGCTTCGAGCGCGGCGCCAGGCGCCGTGGTCTCGTTCACGAAGCCGAGCGCGAGACCTTCCGCGGCGGTGACGCGGCGGCCTGTGAGGATCAACCCCATGGCCTGCTTCAGGCCGATCTGGCGCGGCAGCCGCAACAGTCCCCCCGCGAGCGCGGCGAGGCCGACCTTCGGCTCCGGCAGCGCGAACGTGGCGTTCTCCGCCGCGATGATCAGATCGCAGGCGAGCGCGATCTCGAAGCCGCCACCCATCGCCACGCCGTTGACGGCCGCGATCACGGGCTTGTTCAGATCGAAGCGCGAGGTGAGGCCCGCGAAGCCCGTGAGTGGCGGCTCGATACTCTCGCCGCGCGCCATGGCCTGGGCCGTGAACTTGAGGTCGTTGCCGGAGCAGAACGCGCGCTCGCCCGCGCCAGTGAGAATCGCCACCCATTGCTGCGGGTCGCGCGCGAAGTCGTCGAAGACTTCGGCCAGTTCGGCGTTCGCGGCCGGCGTCAACGCGTTCATCGAATCGGGACGGTTGATCGTCACGATCGTGACGTGGCCTTCACGTTCGACCGTGCAGTAGCGCAGCGGTCGCGCCGAACGCTCGCGCGCGGTTTCGCCTGCTTCCCAGACGGGGTGGCCGAAGGTGTCGGTGCGCACGTGGCCCGGCTCGCCCACGGCGCTGCGCTCTATCGAGAGCAGCAGCGCTAGGGAGAGTTCGTCATCGGCAGCGACTTTTGCCATCAGGCGTTCGTCGCGCGGCGTGCGCAGCACGACGATACCGTGCAGCGGACGCCCGTCGCGGCCGTACAGCACCGTGTAGGTTTCGATGCGCGCGGGGCCTTCATAACCGTCGATCAACGCAGGCACAACCGCGCGCGCGGCCTCGGCCTGCGCCTGCACCGAATACGACGGCGCGAGAGGCTGGGGGGCGGGCCGCGCGCTCACAACGAGCGCGTGATGCTTGTTGACATAGCCGCCCTGGCCGTAGAGCAGGCCGGGCTGCTCGGGCGCGGCGCGCAGCGCACGCACCATCGCGCACACTGCGTGGCTCATGTAGTTGTTCAGCGGGCCGCCGAAGAACGTGAGGCCGCCCGCCACGCTCGGCGCGTGCGCCGCGGCGTCGAGTCCGAGCGTGCGCAGCGCCATTTTCGGCACCACGGGAAAGCAGCTATACAGCTCGATCGGGCCGAAGCGGTGCGCGTCGCCGCCCACGAGTTCGACCGCGCCGCGCAGCACGGCGGCCTGCGCGGTGCTGTGATCGTAGGCGTCGCGCTGCAAGTAGTCGGCCGGTTCGTTCGCGGCCGCGCCGCCCCAGATATAGACGATGCGGTCTTCCGGCACACCGGCCTTGCGGGCTTGCGCGAGGCTTGTGACGATCACGGCGGCCGACTGGTTCACCTGCGGGTTGGCCACCATCAGCTTCGGGTAGGGCCAGTTGATCATGCGGTTCGTGTCATCGACCGTCGCGATCGTTGCGGCGTCAGGCGCCTTGCGCAGCCATGCCGAGGGATTGTCGGCGGCGACGGCTGCGTAGCGCGCCCACAGTTTCGCCGACTCGGCCTGCGCCTGCGCGGGTGTTTGGCCCCATGCGGCCTGCGTCGCCATTTCGTAGAGCGGATAAACCTGCGCGGGGTCCGTCACGCCAAGGCGCTTCGCAATCGGGCTGAGCGCGAAGTCGCCGGTCGGGAACGCGACGGCCGTTTCGCGCGGCGCGAGCGGCGTCCAGGGCAGCGCTGCCTTGTCCTTGCGCGCGCGGGCACGCGCATTCATCGCTTCGCCGCCGGCCACCGCCGCCGCGCGAATCTCGCCGCGCGCGACGCGCAACGCGGCGTCATGAATGGCGCGGATCGGCGTTTCCCCGCCCATCGGGCCGTTGATGCCGCAAGCGGTGTCGATCCCGAGGCGTTCGCAGAGCGCGCGCGCGGGGTCATCGTAGCGCCAGGTGATGAAGGCGATGAGGTGCAGCGAGTCGAGCTTGTCGAGCCAGCCGCCGCCTGCGTCGCGGTCTGCGGCGCGCAAGGCTTCGGCGATCGACTCGAGCGGTTCGCGCGCGTCGGCGGGCTGCGCGGGCCGGTCGACGAATTCGCCGACGCCGACGATGACAGGTGTGCTCTCAGGCGCGGTCGCTGATGTGGTCCTGGTCGTGTTCATGCGCTCCTCCATTCCGTCAGGCCGTCGAGCGCTTCGACGCGTGCGCCTTCTGCCAGCAGCGGGTTGATTTCGAGTGAAACCAGATCGGGGCCGAGCGCGAGCGCGGCCTCGCCGATCGCGACGATCGCGCGCGCGAGCGCCTCGCGGTCGGCCCCCGGCGCGCCGCGAAAGCCGTCGAGCAGCTTCGCGCCGCGCAGCTCGGCGAGCATGTCGAGCACATCCTGCTCGCTGACCGGCAAGAGGCGCAGGCTCGTGTCCTTGAGCGCCTCGACCCAGATGCCGCCGAGACCCACGGCGACAGCCGGGCCCCATTGCGGATCGTTCATCGTGCCGACGAAAAGCTCGACGCCGCCCCGGCGCATCGGCGCGACGACGATCCCTTCGATGCGTGCATCGGGCGCGGCAGCGCGCACGCGGGCGAGCATGGTGTCGAACGCTTCGCGTACGGCGGCTTCGCCCAGCAGGTTGAGCGCCACGCCGCCCACCTCAGTCTTGTGCGCGATGTCGGGCGAGGCGATCTTGAGCACGACGCTCGCGTCGAGCCCAGCGGCGATCGACACGGCTTCATCCGCCGTGCGCGCGAGCCGCATGGGAATGACGGGCACGCCCGCCGAGTCGAGGTAGTCGAGCACTTCGCGCTCGCCGTTGGGGCGCCCGGCGATACCTGGCGCCGCTTTTGCGCCGGCAACCGCCGTGCGCCGCCGCCATGCATGATGCGCGGCCAGATGCCCGAGCGCGCTCACGCAATGCCGCACGCCGCCGCCCGAATAGACCACGCCGGCCGCGTCGGTCATATCGCGCGCCTCGCCGTTCACGGCGCTGAACGTGTGGCTCATCATCAGGCAGGGCTTGCCCGCCGCTTTGAAACCTTCGCCGATATGGCGGATGAAATTGCGCGCGAAGCCGCGTGCGTCGTCCTTGAGCGGGGCGTCGAACACGAAGCCGAGTGCGCCCACCGAGGTGTCGCTGGCGAGCGCGGCGAGCGCCGTTGGAATCAGGTCGGGCTGCAGCATCGCGGCGCCCGTGATGTCGAGCGGATTGGCCGGTGTCGCAAAGGGCGGCAGCGCTTCGCGCAAACGTGCGAGCGTCGCCCCCGCGAGCGGCGCGATCTCGATGCCTTCGGCGTCCGCCTGGTCGGTCATGATCTCGCACATGCCGCCTGACATCGCCGTGAGCGCGAGACCCTCCGCTTCGACGGGGCCGAGCCGCGCGAACAGGTCGGCGGTGACGATCAGCTCTTCGAGCGAATGCACGCGCGAAAGGCCCAGCTTGCGGCACAGGGCGTCGAACACGCGGTCGTCGCCGACGAGCGAGCCGGTATGGGCCTGGGCCGCGCGCGCGGTCGCCTCACTGGTGCCAACCTTGAGCAGCACGACCGGCTTGCCGGCGGCCGTTGCCGCCCGCACGGCGGCGGCAAAGCGCGCTGGATCGCGCACCGATTCAAGAAAGAGCGCGATGGCGCGCGGCTCGGGCTGCCGCGCGAGATAGTCGATGGCGTCGGCAATCGTGATATCGGCCTCGTTGCCGGTCGAGATCATGTGCGTGACGCCCACGCGCTGCTGGTAGGCGAACTGCTCGAGCTGGCTCGCAATGGCGCCGCTTTGCGACACGATCGCCACGCGCGCGTCTGGCATGGGCCGGCGCAGCGGCGTGGTCCAGATCGGCGCGCCTGCGGCGAAGTTCGCGAAGCCAAGGCAGTTCGGCCCAAGAATGCGGATGCCCGCGGACCTCGCGGCCGCGGCCACGTCGCGCTGGCGCTCGGCGCCTGCCTCGCCGAGTTCGGCGAAACCGGCCGAGAGAATCACGGCGCCGCCCACGCCCGCGGCCTGGAGATCGGCGAACACTTCGATCATCTTCGCCTCGGGCACCATCAGCAGCGCGGCGTCGATGGGCTCGCCGACGGCCGCGCAGCTCGTGGCAGCCGGCGCGCCGAAGATCGTGCCGCCCTTGGGGTTGACGTAGTGAACCGGCCCCTTGAAATCAAATCGTCGTAGATTATCGTTTGCGGCGACTGACCAGATCGAGCGTTCGGTTGCGCCCACGAGTGCGATGGAGCGGGGATTGAACAGGCGATCGATCGCCTGGCGTTGGGCGGGGCTTTCGGGAGCGGCGGACAAAGACGTGTCTCCTTTGATTTGGCGGGCTTAGTGCGTATGTTTAGCCCAGTCTGGCGGTCCGGTCGGGCCGTGAGGGACGTCGATCGCCCCGCGCGGCCCGCGGCGTAAACAACCGCGTCACGTCCCGGTGCGATGCCGGAGAGATGCGGGTAAAACCGCGTCTTCTGGTTCGTGACTTTAGCCTAATGATATTAGATAATTAAAACGCTGTGCAATCCCGCACACGCCAACAGGCGAGGAGACAACAATGAGTTTCGGCGTGGACTACACGATGACGATCGGCGGCGTGCCGGTCAGTTCGCCGCGCAAGATTGATGTGATCAATCCGGCCACGGAGCAGGTTTTCGCGTCGGTGCCCGACGCCACGGCAGAGGACCTCGATCGCGCGGTCGAGGCGGCGCAGCGCGCGCTGCCGGGCTGGCGCGCGACGCCGCACGCTGAGCGCGCACAAGCGCTGCGCCGCGCGGCGGAACTGCTCGAAGCCCATGCCGACGAGCTGGCGGAACTGTTCACGAAGGAGCAGGGCCGTCCGTTCGAAGGTGCGAAGCAGGAGATTCTCGGCGCCTCGTTCTGGTTCAGGCTGACCGCGAAGATGACCGTGCCGGTGGAGATCGTCGAGGACACACCCGCACGCCGCGTCGAGGTGCATCACGAGCCGCTCGGCGTGGTCTGCGCGATCGTGCCGTGGAATTTCCCGGTGTTGCTGGCGGCGTGGAAGATCGCGCCCGCGCTGCTCACGGGCAATACGATGGTGCTCAAGCCTTCGCCGTTCACGCCGCTGTGCACGCTGCGCCTCGGCGAACTGCTGCGCGAGGCGCTGCCGGCAGGCGTGCTCAACGTGGTCTCGGGCGGCGACGCGCTCGGCCCGATGATGACGAGCCACGCGGGCTTCGCGAAGATCTCGTTCACGGGCTCGACCGCGACGGGCAAACGGGTGATGGCCTCGGCCGCGCAGGACCTCAAGCGCATCACGCTCGAGCTGGGCGGCAACGATGCCGCGATCGTGTTCGGCGACGTGGACGTGGCGCAGGTCGCGGAGCAGATTTTCTTCGGCGCGTTCCACAACACGGCCCAGGTTTGCGTGGCGACCAAGCGGCTCTTCATTCACGACTCGATCTACGACGCCATGCGCGAGCGCCTGCACGCGCTCGCGAAGCAGCTCAAGGTGGGCGACGGCGCGGACCCGGCGAGCGTGTTCGGCCCGCTGCAGAACGCGCCGCAATACCGGCGCGTGCGAGCCATGATCGACGAGGCGAAGGCCGAAGGTCTCACGCTGCTCGAAGGCGGCGCGGTGCCGGATCGCGGCTACTTCATTCCGCTCACGCTCGTGGACAACCCGCCCGATACGGCGCGCGTTGTCGTTGAGGAAGCGTTCGGACCGGTGCTTCCGCTGCTGCGCTTCAGCGACGTGGACGAGGTGGTCGCGCGCGCGAACGACACTGAGTACGGCCTGGCAGGCGCGGTCTGGAGCAAGAACGTGGACCTCGCGGTGGAGGTGGCGAAGCGGCTCGATACCGGCACTGTCTGGATCAACCAGAATCTTCAGTCAACGCCGATGATCCCGCTCGCCGGCCATAAGCAGTCGGGCTTCGGCGTCGAAAACGGCCTTGCGGGTCTGCTCGAATACACCCAGCCCAAGTCGATCTTCATTCCCAAGGCGGCTTGAGCCCCGCGGCCTGACCGACTAAGCAGGAGCCGCCTGCCCGCAAGCCGGGCAGGCGGCTTTTTGCGTCTTGCCGCCGCGAGCCGCCGCGAGCCGCGCGCGGGCGATCAAATCGTCAGTTTCGACGATGCGCGACGCGGCCGACTCAACGACACTTTCCCACAACGGTCATACCCGTCCTGTGCATTTCGGGCAGTGTCGCCGTTCGGTTCGCGCGATGACGCACAGCGGTTGCGTAGCGCACACGCCAAAGCATTTCGTAGTTCGAATCAAGAGAAAGCGGGAATCATCCCGACGCCGCGTCAATGACGCCGATAAAAGACAGCCCTGCGCACAAGACGAGGGGCAGCATAATCAGGAGACAGGTATGCAGTTTCGTGGAGAGTTTGCATCAGGCAGGCGAGCGACCGCGGTATCGATTGCGGTGCTGTCGTTGTTTTCCTGGGCGGGCGCGGCAAACGCGTTCCAGTTCGATACCAATCCCGACTGGGAAATTCACTGGGACAACACGATTGCCTACAACCTCGGCATGCGTGCGCAGGGCATCAACCCGGGCATCGGCAACAACCCGCTGCTGAGCGAATCGGAATACAAGTTCGCGCACGCGGGCGATATCGTCACCAATCGCGTTTCGGACCTGACCGAGTTCGATGCGGTATTCCGCAATGATTTCGGATTCCGCATCAGTGCTTCGCTGTGGAAGGACTTCGCCTATGGCGGCGGCGTCAGGAACAATCCCGGCGAGGCCGCACCGGGCATCCCGTACACGGCGCTCAATTCGTATGCGAACAACCAGTTCAGCAGCTACACGCGGCGCTATTACATGCAGGGCGCCGAACTGCTCGACGCCTTCGTCTTCAAGAATTTCAACCTTGCCGGTCAGCCGGGCTCGATCAAGGTCGGGCGTCTGACGCAGTACTGGGGCAACGCGCTCATCTTTGGTTCGCAGGGCATCAACTACGGCCAAAACGCGTCGGACGGCATCCAGGGCGCGGCCACGCCTGGCACCCAGGCCAAGCAGCTCGCCATTCCGCGCGCCCAGATCCTGTTCGAAACGCAGCTCAATCCGACCATGTCGGTGGCGGCCCAGTACTTCTTCGAATACATGCCGAGCCGCTTCCCGGAAGGCGGCACTTATCTCGGCACGAACGGTTTCGTGTTCAACGGCCCGAACCTGCTCGAAGGCAGCATTCCGCGCGGCAACGACGTCATGCCGAACAATGGCTTTCATAACGATTTCGGCCTGAAGTACACGTGGTCGCCGAACTGGCTTTCCGGCGGCACGATGGGCTTCTACTACCGCAACCTCACCGAAACGAACCCGTGGGTGCTCCTTGGCGTCAATCCCACGACGGGCGCGACCAACTATCACCTGGCCTACGCCTCGAACGTGCACCTGTACGGCTTCAGCCTCGACAAGCAGATCGGCGACTACAGCACGGGGCTCGAAATCTCGTACCGCCAGAATACGGCGCTCAACAGCGGGCTCGGGCCGCTGCCTTCGGATCTGAGCGGGCAGGAAGGCGCGCGCGGCGACACGATCAACATCATCGCCAACGTGGTCGCGGGTCTCACGCGCTCTCCGCTGTGGCAAACCGGCACGGCCATGGCTGAAGTCGCCTTCACTCAGAAGACTGCCACCACGCGCAATGCGGCGCTCTACAACGGCGTTGGCAACACCGCCGAGTGCACGACGGGCAACAAGTGGAGTGGCTGTTCGACGAATAACTCGGTGGGCGTTGCCGTGAGCTTCGATCCGCAGTGGCTGCAGGTGTGGCCGGGCGTCGATCTGGACATGCCGCTTTTCGTCGAATACGGCGTATGGGGCAATACGCCCAGCACGAACGGCACATTCCAGGGAGAACTGATCTACACAGCGGGCATTCACGCGCTCATTCAGCAGAAGTACAACGTCACGCTGCAATACAACGGCTATCACGCCCACACCAGTGGCGGGATGACCAGTTTCGCCCCCGGCGGCCCGCAGTACTACGCCGGCGGCAACGGTCCTTACTTTTACAACGACAAGGGTTGGATTTCCCTGACCGTGTCGGCTCAGTTCTAAACGGAGACATAGCATGCGCGTTCTTCAAAGCGTTGTAGCGGGCCTCGGGCTCACGCTTGCCTGCGGTGTGGCGACCGCAGCGGTATCGCAGCAGGAAGCGGACGAGCTCGGCAAATCGCTGACCCCCTGGGGCGCGGAGGTGGCCGGTAACGCCGACAAGACCATTCCGGCCTACACCGGTGGATTGCCAGCCTCGACCGATCCGGCCGGGTGGAAGAAGGGCTCCGGCCGATGGGACGTCGGTCCGTTCGATCAGGAGAAGCCGCTGTTCTCGGTCACGGCGGCGAACTACGAGACCTATTCGAATCGCCTCACGCCGGGCACGGTCGCGATGCTCAAGAAGTATCCGGAGTTTCGCGTCGACGTGTACCCCACGCACCGCAGCGTCGCGTACGACAATTCGTGGCTCTCGCACTGCAAGAGCAACGCCGAAAGCGCCAAGCTCGGCGCGTCGGGCGACGCAGTGCAGGGCGCCTATTCGTGCGTGCCGTTCCCGATCCCGAAGACGGGCACCGAAGTCATGTGGAACGCCGCGCTGCATAACACGTTTGGTGTGAGCTCGGCGCTCTCGCTCTCGTTCTGGCTCGTCGACGCGGACAGCAACGTCACCGATATCGGCCACGTGGCGCTCAACTACGCCTATCCGTACCGCGATCCGGCCAAGGCGCAGGCAACCGACTACTACACCTATGAGCTTGCGCGCTGGCTCGGGCCGTCGTCGCAGGTCGGCACGAAGATCCTCACGGTGTTCCCGATGGACTGGGTCAAGAACCAGCAGCTCTCGTGGGTCTACACGCCGGGCACGCGCCGCACGCGGCTCGCGCCGGAGTTCTCGTACGACACGCCGATCGCCGCTAACGGCGGCGCGCTCAACTACGACGAACCGTATGGATTTGCGGGCCAGCTCGATCGCTACAACTTCAAGCTGATCGGCAAGAAGGAAGTCTATGTCCCGTACAACGCGGGCCGCATGATGTTCGCAACGCAGGACAAGATGCTCGCCAAGCGCGTATTCAACCCCGATGTCTCGCGCTGGGAACTGCATCGCATGTGGGTCGTGGACGCCACGCTCAAGGACGGCAAGCGCCATTCGCAGCCGCACCGCACGTTCTACGTGGATGAAGACACCTGGGCGATCACGGCCGTCGACGGGTTCGATCAGAGCAGCAACCTCGTGCGGGTGCAGTACGACCCGATCTTCCCGGTCTGGGACGCGAGCACTTCGGCGCAAGGCGTGCTGATCTACGACTTGAGCAAGGGCACGCTGTACATCAACAGCATGTCGCGCCCGAGCGACTACGTGAAGTCCTCGGACGCGCTCGGCGACATGAACCAGTTCACGCCTTCCGCTCTGACCTCGAGCGGCGTGCGTTAAGCCGCGAACGATGGACCGATGAATCGCGGCAGTGAGCGGAGCAGGCACGATGGGCGACGCGCCCGCTCACCGCCGCGCGCCAGGGCGCTATCCAATGGAATACAGAATGCGTATCGCTTTGATTCATGCACTGGTGAGCATCGCGGCGCTCGGTGTCGCAGTGGCCGCTCCCGCTGCGACGCCCACCGCGTTCAACGACCCGCTCGCCACGGCCGCCGTGGCAGTCGCCGGGCCGGCGCTGTTGCAGCAGCCCGTCATCGCGCTCGCGCGCGTCGGTGTGGGCAAGGAGGTTCGCCTTGTCGGCGCCGGGCTGCGCGGGCTCATCCTGATCTCCGACGACGGCGGTGCCGCATGGCATCAGGCGCGGGTGCCGGTGCAGTCCGATCTCGTCGCGCTCTATTTCACGCCATCCGGGCAGGGCTGGGCCGTGGGCCATGACGGCGTGATCCTGCACAGCGCCGACCGCGGCGACACGTGGACGATGCAGTTCGACGGCCGTGCCGCGCAGCGCACGCTGCTGCCGTATTACCAGGCGCGCATCGAGAAGGGCGAGAAGCAACTCGCGCCGTTTGCCGAGCAGGTGGCGCTCAACACGAAAGACGGCCCCACGCTGCCGTTTCTCGCGGTGTACTTCGAGAACGATCGCGTGGGCTATGCGCTGGGCTCGTTCGGCATGCTCGTGGCGACCGAAGACGGCGGCAAGACATGGCGCCCGTGGCTCGACCACATCGACAATCCGAACTTTCTCAATCTCAACGACATTCGCGAGATCGCCGGCGATCTCTATATCGCGGGCGAGCAGGGCGGCGTATACCGCCTCGATCGCGCCGCGCAGCGCTTCGTCGCGATTTCGCCGCCGTACAAGGGTAGTTTCTTTCGCATTGTCGGCAACGAGCGGCTCCTGCTCGCAGTGGGCCTGAACGGCACCGCGTATCGCAGCGCCGATCGCGGCGCGACCTGGCGTCCCGTCGAAACCGGCGCGAAATCGAGCCTGACGTCGGCGGCGTTTTCGGCGGACGGCAAGACGCTGCTGCTCACGGCCGAAGGCGGCCAGCTGATCTACAGCGTCGACGACGCACAGACGTTTCACGCGCTGCGCGCAGCGCGGCCGATGCTGTTTGCCGATGTCGTGGCCGACGGCGGCAACGACGACTTCGTGCTGGCCGGCTATCAGGGTATTGGCCGCCAGCGCATAACGCGCGACTCGCATGACCCGAAGTGAGGTATTGATGAACGCCCCCGAACAATACAAGGCGGTGCCCGTCGAGCAGGAGATGCCCGAATTCGACACGGGCTCGGGCAACGTGGTCGAGCGACTGATCTTCAACCACCGCCGCCTGATCCTGCTGCTGTGCGCCATCGTGACGCTCGTGCTTGGCGCGCAGGCGCTCAGGACCGAGATCAACGCGAGCTTCGAGCAGATGCTCCCGCAGTCGCAGAGCTATATCCGCAATTACCTCGCGAACCGCCTGTCGCTCGCGAGCCTCGGCAATTCGATTCGCATCGACGTGGAGAACGTCAACGGCGATATCTACGATCCCGCCTATCTGCGCGTGCTCGAACGCGTTCACGACGCGACCTATCTGATGCCGGGCGTAGACCGTCCGTTCATGAAGTCGCTGTGGGCGCCGGGCGTGCGCTGGACCGAGTTCACCGAGCAGGGTTTCAAGGGCGGCCCCGTGATGCCCGACGACTTCGACGGTTCGCCCGCCAAGCGCGAGCGGCTGCGACAGAACGTGCAGCGCGCCGGGCTCGTGGGCAGCCTCGTGTCGAACGACGAGCGCTCCAGCTCCGTGTTCGTGCCGCTCCTTGACAAGGACCCGCAAACGCGCCAGCCGCTCGACTACGCACAGATCGCGCGCTACCTCGACGAGAAGATCCGCGCCAACCAGAGCGCGACAGTGCGCATTCATGTCGTGGGTTTCGCGCAGGTCGTGGGCGACCTCATCAACGGCATGACGCAGGTGATGATGTACTTCGGCGTCGCGGCGCTGATGGTCGGCGTGGTGATCTTCTGGTACACGCGCTGCCTGCGCAGCACGCTGCTCGTTCTCGCCTGCTCGATGATCGCCGTGGTCTGGCAACTGGGGCTCGTGCGCATGCTGGGCTTTGCGATCGATCCGTATTCGGTGCTCGTGCCGTTCCTCGTATTCGCGATCGGCGTGTCGCACGGCGCGCAGAAGATGAACGGCATCATGCGCGACATTGGCGCGGGCACCGACAAGTACGTGGCCGCGCGCCACACGTTCCGGCGTTTGTTCCTCGCCGGTTTCACGGCGCTCGTGGCCGACGCGGTGAGCTTCGCGGTGCTCGTCGTGATCGACATTCCCGTCATTCGCCATCTGGCGTTGACGGCGAGCCTCGGCGTTGCGGTGCTCGTGTTCACGAACCTCGTGCTGTTCCCGGTGCTGCTCTCGTACACGGGGGTGAGCCCGCGCGCCGTGCGCCGCGCGATGCGCGCGAGCGCGGCCGAAGGCTCGCGCGACGGCCTCGCGAAGCTCGCGTACTTCACGCGCCGCCGCTATGCGGCCGCCGCGCTCGTCATTGCGGCCTGTTTCGGCGCGGGCGCCTGGCTCGTGAGCCTGAATCTCAAGATTGGCGACCTCGATGCGGGCGCCCCCGAGTTCCGCGCCGATTCCACCTATAACCGCGACAGCGCGTTCTTCGCGAAGCACTATGGTCTTTCCGGCGACCAGTTCGTGGTGATCGTGAAGACGCCCGCGGGCCTGGGCGGCACCTATGCCGCGCTGATCGAGCAGGACCGCCTGGCGCAGAACCTGCGCGCGCTGCCCTTCGTGCAGAAAGTGTCGACGGCCTCGGAGATGGTGCGCTTCGGCACGGCCGGTAACTTCGAAGGCTCGCCGAAGTGGCTCACGATCAACCGCGACCAGTCGGTGCTCACCCAGGCCGTCAACGCGGTGTCGGACTCCAACCCCGAACTCATCAACAAGGACTGGACCGTCACGCCCGTGATCGCCTACCTCACCGATCACAAGGCGGAAACGCTCGCGCAGATCGTCGATGCCGTCGAGCGCTTCGCGGCCGCGCACGACTCGTCGCAGATCCAGTTCCTGCTCGCGGCGGGCTCGGCGGGCATCGAAGCGGCGACCAACATCACTGTCGAAAAGGCCAATCGCGAGATGCTGCTGCTCGTCTACGCCTCGGTGATCGCACTGTGCTTCATCACGTTCCGCAACTGGCGCGCCGTGATCGTTGCGATCATCCCGCTTGCGCTCACCTCGATCATGTGCGAGGCGCTCATGGTGGTGCTCGGCATCGGCGTGAAGGTCGCCACGCTGCCCGTGATCGCGCTTGGCGTGGGCATCGGTGTCGACTACGCGCTCTATCTGCTGAGCGTGCAGTTGTCGTGGCAGCGCGCGGGCCTGCCGCTCGAAGAGGCCTACGCGCGCGCCATCGGCTTCACGGGACGCGTGGTTGCGCTCGTGGGCGTCACACTCGCGGCGGGCGTGATCACGTGGGCGTGGTCGCCCATCAAGTTCCAGGCCGACATGGGCATCCTGCTGACTTTCATGTTCCTCTGGAACATGCTCGGCGCGCTGGTCCTGATTCCCGCGCTCTCGCACTTCCTGCTGCGCGCGGTGCCCGCACGCCGTGCGGTCAATCTCGCGCATGTCTGATAAGGAATACGAATGAGTGGAAAACAACACGCTTTGACAGCCGACTATGTGATCGTGGGCGGCGGCAGCGCAGGCTGCGTGGTGGCGAGCCGCCTGAGCGAAGATCCCTCGGTACGCGTGATCCTGATCGAGGCGGGCGGGGAGGCCGATTCGTTTCTCGTGCGCATGCCCGCAGGCATGTCGCGGCTGATCGGCAACGCGCGCTATGACTGGAAATATCCGAGCGAGGACGACCCGTCGATCGCTGGCCGCCGCTTCATCTGGTCGGGCGGCAAGCTGCTCGGCGGCGGCAGCTCGATCAACGGGCAGGTCTACATTCGCGGCTCGCGCGCCGACTTCGATCATTGGGCGGCCATGGGCTGCGCGGGCTGGAGCTTCGACGAATGCCTGCCATATTTCCGCCGCGCCGAAGACTACGCGGGCGGCGCGAGCGAGTTTCATGGCAGCGGCGGCCCGCTTGCGGTTTCGCATCAGCGCGATCCGCATCCGCTTTCGCAGGCGTTCCTGAGCGCGTGTGCGGCACAAGGCCTGCCCACGCTCGACGACTATTGCGGCGGCAACCAGTCCGGCGCGTTCATGTCGCTCGCGACGCAGCGCGACGGCTATCGCTGCTCGACGGCGCACGGCTATCTGGCCTCTGCGCGCAGCCGCGCGAACCTGACCGTGCTGACCAACGGCGTGGCCGAACGTGTGGTGTTCGAGGGCAAGCGAGCGGTCGGCGTCGAGCTTGTGCGCGAGCGCGAGCGTCTGCGCGTTACGGCGCGGCGCGAAGTGATCGTGAGCGCAGGGGCGATGGGCTCGCCTGCGTTGCTGATGCGCTCGGGCGTGGGGCCCGCGGCGCAATTGCGGCGCTTCGGCATTCAGGTCGTGGCCGAGCGCGCCGAGGTGGGCCAGAACCTTCAGGAGCACGTGGCCGTGGGCCTGAACAAGTTCGTCAATGTGCCGACCTACAACAGCCAGATGGCGCCGTGGCAGATCGCGGGGCACTTCGCGAATTATCTGCTGCGCAAGCGCGGCCCGATGGCCACGCCCGCCGTGCAGGCGATGGCCTGCGCGAAAACGCGTCCCGATCTCGACGAACCCGACGTGCAACTGCATTTCCTGCCGCTCAGCTACGACATCACGCCCGACGTGCAATGCGCGGCGCTAGCGGAGATGACGCGCCAGCCGACCGCGATGGTCACCGCCAACGTGTGCCATCCGTTCAGCCGCGGCGCCGTGCGCCTGCAGGGCTCTGGCGCGGACGTGCTGCCGCTCGTCTCGCACCAGTTGCTCGGCGATGCGCGCGACGTGGACACGCTAGTCGGCGCGTGCAAACTCGTCGAGCGCCTGTTCGACGCGCCGCCGCTGCGCCGCTTCGTGCGCGGCGAGCGCACGCCCGCGCCGTTACCCGCCACGGACGCTGGCTGGGCGCAGTTCGTGCGCGAGCATGCGAACGTCTGCTATCACCCGGTCGGCACCTGCCGCATGGGCAGCGACGATGAAGCGGTGCTCGACCCCACGCTCGCCGTGCGCGGCGTGAGCGGCCTGCGCGTGGTGGACGCCTCCGTCATGCCGCGCCTGTTGAGCGCCAACACCAATGCAGCGGCCGTGATGATCGGCGAGCGCGGCAGCGACTTCATTCGCGGCCGCACGCTCGCACGCGCCGCCACCCTGGAGGTTCAATGAACGACCGCTATCCGCACCTGGCGCATTCCTCGCCGCCCGGCATCGCGGCTTCGCTCGAAGCGCGCCTTGCGCACATGCGCGAGGCGTTTCTCACCGCGCAACCCGTCTCGCTCGAAGTACGCCGCGACCGGCTGCGCCGCGCGATTGCGATGACGCTCGCGCACGCGGAGCGCATCGTTGCCGCTTCGCAGCTCGACTTTCCGAACCGCGCGCCGGAACTGGCGCGCCTGAACGAAGTGTTCATGCCGCTCGACGCGCTGCGCCGCGCCGAGCGCTCGGTCGCGCGCTGGATGAAGCCCGAGCGGCGCCGCGCGCCCGCTCCGTTCTCGCTGTTCGGCGCGCGCGCGGCCATCGAGTATCAGCCGCTCGGCGTAGTGGGCGTGATCTCGCCCTGGAACGGCGCGATCACCTTGCTGCTGTTGCCGCTCGCCACGATACTCGCCGCCGGCAACCGCGCGTTCCTGCGTCCGAGCGACCAGACGCCGCATTGCGCCGCCGCTATCGACGCGGCCGTGCGCGAGTATTTCGATCCCGACGAGGTGACGGTCGCACTGGGCGGCGCGGACGTGTCCGCCGAATTCTCGAAGCTGCCGTTCGACCATCTGCTCTTCACGGGCAGCACGCCGGTGGGCCGCGTGGTGGCCGAGGCCGCGGGCCGCAACCTCACGCCCGTCACGCTCGAGCTGGGCGGCAAGTGCCCCGTCTACATCATGCCGGATGCGGATACCGGGGAAGCGGGCAAGCGGCTCGCCTTCGGCAAGCTCATCAACGCGGGGCAGGGCTGCCTGTGCCCCGATACGGTCTATGCCGCGCCCGCCGTGGCCGAGAAGGTGCTGACCGCGATGGATGCCGAAGTGCGCCGCCAGTCGCCGGGCGGCATTGGCTCGCCCGAGGTCTGCGGCGTCTTTGGTGCGCGTCAGTACGAGCGCCTCAAGGCGATCGTCGCCGACGCGCGCGCGCAAGGCGCGCAGATCCGCACACTCGGCGTGGACATGGGCGCGCATGCGACGCTCGACGAGCAGCACAAGATGGCCCCCGTCGTCATCATCGACCCGCCCGAAACGGCGCGCGCGAGCCGCGAGGAACTGTTCGGGCCCGTCATGGTGCTGCACACGCGCGACGATCTCGACACCGTGCTCGCCCGGCAGCGCCTTCGCGACAAACCGCTCGGCCTCTATGTGTTCTCGCGCAGCGGCGCGGACGTGCGTCACGTGCTCGAACGCAGCTTCTCGGGCGGCGTGACGATCAACGACACGATCATGCATCTGAGCGTGCCCGACCTGCCGTTCGGCGGTGTGGGGCATAGCGGCACGGGCGCCTACGGCTTCGGCATAGAAGGGTTCCGGCGCTTCAGCCACGCGCGCGCCGTGTACCGCCGCGCGGGGCCTTACAGCCTCGTGCGGGCCATGCATCCACCCTTTGGGCGTCTTTACGACTTTGCCGTGCTGCGCGCGTTGCGGCGCCTCTCGCGTCAGTACGCGAAGGTGGCGCCGCGCCATCCGGCCTGATGTGGGCCACGCCCACGCATTGCATCGACAACATGAAGGAGGCGGTCATGCTGCCAGAAAGAAAACAGGACATCGAAGTTAGCGAAGCCATCTCCACGCGGCTCATCCAGCACTTGCGCGACGACACGACCGATCTGGCCGAGAGCGATCTGTTCGTGCCGTCGTCGCACTTCACCTGCCCGCAGCGGCTCGAGCAGGAAATCGCGCTGATGAAAACGCTGCCGCTCGTGGTCGCTCATGGCTCCGAGCTGGCGAATCCCGGTGACTTCATCACGCGCGACGTACTTGGCATGTCGCTCCTCATCGTGCGCAAGAGCGACGGCACGGCGCAGGTTTATCTGAACATGTGCCGCCATCGCGGCGGCCGCGTGGAGGCGAGCGAGTCGGGCAACAAGCGTGTGTTCATGTGCCAGTACCACGGCTGGTCGTACGAGCGCGACGGCGGGCAGTTGCGCAATGTTCCCTATGAGGCGTCGTTCGAGACGATCGAGCGCGGCTGCAACAGCCTCATCGCGTACCCGACCCAGGAGCGTCATGGGCTCGTGTTCGCGATGCTCTCGCAAGGGCCCGCCGAGCCGATCGATTCGTATCTCGGGCCGGAAGTCGACGCGCAGATGGCGCCGTGGCGCATGGACGATTCGGTGATCTGCATCGAAAAGACCTACACGCTCGACATCAACTGGAAGCTCGTGATGGACGGCGCGAGCGACATCATCCACCCGCGCTTCCTGCATCCGGGCGGCGTGGGCAATCTGATCGAGTCGAACGTCGGCGTGTTTCGCGACTACGGGCGCCACGGCCAGCACTTCGGCGTGCGTTCCAAGCTCAAGACGCTCGTGAAGTCGAATGCCGAGGTGAGCGGTGGCTCGCGCTACATCGCCTCGAATCTCATCATCTATCCGAACGCGATGATGATCGCGGCGCCCGAGCATATCGAGTTCTGGACCGTGTGGCCCGTGCCCGGCAATCCGGCGCGCTCGACCGTGCATTTGCGCTTTCTCGTGCGCAAGGACATTCTCAGCCCGGAAATCGAGGCGCGCGTGCACAAGAGCTGGGCCGTGCTGGAAAACGCGGCCACGAAGGAAGACTGGCCGATGGAGTTGTGGATTCAGCAGAACGCCGCAGCCTGGCCCGACGGCACGTATCGCTATGGGCGCAGCGAACTCGCCTGCGCGCATCTGCACCGCCAGTTGCGGCGCGATCTGGACGGCGAGTCGGCATAACGCACCACGGAACGAAGGAGGTTCGATGTCTGGATACAACTTTCTCGAGGGCGTGCGCGTTGTCGAGGTCGCGCAACTGGGGCCGTCGAGCCTCGGCGGCTATCTGGCCGACATGGGCGCCGATGTCATCAAGGTCGAGGGACGCGACGGCGACCCGGTGCGGTACAGCGGCACGCCCGCCATCGGCGCGCCCGACGGTCCGGGCCTGCTGCATCTGCGCTGGAATCGCGGTAAGCGCAGCCTTGGGCTGAATCTGAAGAGCGAGGAGGGCGCGGCGCTCTTTCGCAAGCTCGTCGCGAAGGCCGACATCGTCATCGAGGGCATGCGCGCCGGCGTGCTCGATCGTCTTGGGCTTGGGTTCGAGGCGCTGCGCGCAGTGAATCCACGCATCGTGTTCTGCTCGATCTCAGGCCTTGGCAGCACAGGGCCTTACTCGACACTCGGTTCGCACGGACCATCGTTCGATGCGTTTGGCGGCCTCACGTCGCTGAATCCTTATGGACTCTCACCCGAGGAGCGCAAGGCGACCGACTGGGCGCCGATCGGCATGCATGCAATGGGCCTGAACGCCGCGCTCGGCACACTCGCCGCGCTCAACCGCGCGCAGCGCACTGGCGAGGGCGCCTACGTCGAAGTCACCGGCGCGGAGTCGGCGGCGCACTGGCTGCCCGACGGCATCAACAGCGTGCTCAACGCGCCCCTGGTTTTCGCGCGCCCAGGATTCCTGAATAGCCGCGAGAAGATGGCGGGCTGGCCCCGTCTGTTCGCCTACGCGACGCGGGACGGCAAAAAGGTCTTTTTTCAGGGGCTTTCCCCGAAATTCTGGACGCGCTTTTGCGACGTGCTCGACCGCCCGGATCTCGCCGCGCTCTATGAGCAAACGCCGGATACCGGCGAGGCCGACGAGCGCGCGCACGTCGAACTGCTCAAACTGTTCGCTTCGCGCGACTTCGACGACTGGATGACGCTCTTCAGGGAGCACGACATTCCGGGCGGACCGGCCAACTCGCCGCAAACGCTGGCGCATGACCCGCATTTCCTCGCGCGGGAGAACATCTACGAAGTCGAGCAGCCGGGTGTCGGCAAGCTGCGGCTGGGCACCACTGCGGTGAAGACGCCGGGGCAAGCGTTCGCGCCCGCTGCCGCGCCTGCGCAATGGCAGCATTCGACGGAAATCCTCGGGGATCTGCTCGGCCTCGACACGCACGAAGTCGAGCGCCTGCGCGCGGCCGAAGCGGTCTACACGAGCGAGCGCTGCGAGCGTTAGTGCCCGGCGCGACGCGCGCCGCAACATCGTCGAATGCGACGATGACCGGCGCGCGGCGATGCGAGAACATGACGTATCGGCGGTGCCTGTGCGAAAGCGCAAACCTGCGGGAACGCGAAATGGCCGCCGGCACCATGTTCAAACATCGACAGGGAATGAAACATGCCGCTTGCCTTTTCGCGCTCGTGGAGCGATGAGGACATCGAACTATATCGCGACAATGTCGCGCGTTTCGTCGAGCGCGAGGTGCAAGGCGGCGACGAGGAAGCGCGCAAGCGCGGCCATGTAGGCCACGAAATCTGGCGCAAGGCCGGCGCGCTAGGCTTGCTTTGCGCCGACGTGCCCGACACCTACGGCGGTGGCGGCGGCGACTTCCGCCACGAGGCGGTGTTTCTCGAAGAACTCGCTGCGCGCGCGCTCACCGGCATGAATACGGGCGTGCACAGCATCGTCGCGCACTACATCCTCAATCACGGCACGCCCGAGCAGAAGGACCGCTACCTGCCGCGCATGGCGCGCGGCGAGCTGGTCGGCGCGATCGCGATGACCGAGCCCGGCGCGGGCTCCGACCTCCAGGGCGTGCGCACGCGTGCGGTGCGCGACGGCGACGACTATGTGATCGACGGTTCCAAGACCTTCATCACGAACGGCCTGCTCGCGGGCATCGTCCTCGTGGTTGCCAAGACCGACTCGAGCCAGGGGGCGCGCGGCATGTCGATCCTGATCGTCGAGGCCGAAAACTGCGCGGGATTTCGCGTGGGGCGCCTGCTCGACAAGATCGGCATGAAGGCGCAGGACACGGCGGAGCTGTTCTTCGACGGCGTGCGCGTACCGGCTTCCCGGTTGCTGGGCGGTGTGGAGGGCCAGGGCTTCTTCCAGATGATGTCCGACCTGCCCTATGAGCGCCTCATCATCGGCGTGAACGCACTGGCGGCGATGGAGGGCGCCTGGCGCGCGACGCTCGACTACGTGCGCGATCGCAAGGCGTTCGGACGTCCCGTTGCGGAGTTCCAGAATACGCGCTTCAAGCTCGCCGAAATGGCAACCGAGATCACCGTGGGCCGCGCCTTCGTCGATCGCTGCGTGGAGCAGCTCGTGCAAGGCAAGCTCGATACCGCTACGGCCTCGATGGCCAAGCTTTGGGCCTCCGAAGCGCAAGGGCGCGTGCTCGACGAATGTCTGCAGCTCTTTGGCGGCTACGGCTACATGAACGAATACATGGTCGCGCGCATGTACACCGATGCGCGTATCCAGCGCATCTTCGGCGGCACCAACGAGATCATGAAGGAAGTCATTTCGCGCGCGTTCTGACGCGGCATCGTTCCTGCCTGGCCGCGCCGCGGCCAGTCTTTATCGCCCGCAAGGCCCACATCGCACATCGTCATGCTCATCGACACGTCACCGCGTTTGCGCGCCACCGCCGAACAAGTGGCCCAGCCCTGGCAGGCGCTCGCGCAGTATCTCGCCCCGCATGGGCACACGCTCGGGCTGCATCCCGCGCCCAGGCAGTTCAGCGGCGGGCTCGCGAATCTCAACTATCTGCTCGACATCGACGGCCGCGGCGCCGTCCTGCGGCGCCCGCCCATGGGTACGCTGCCGCCCGGCGCCTACGACATGGGACGGGAATTCGGCATTCTCCAGCGTCTTTCGACCGGATTCGATCTCGTGCCGCAAGGCATCCACCTTTGCGAGGACGCGACGGTGCTCGGCGCGCCGTTTCAGATCATCGAATACCGGCGCGGCTTCGCGGTGGGCGCGCAGTTGCCGGAGGCGCTGCGCAGTGTCGCGGAGGTCGGCCAGCGGCTCGCCAACGCATTGATCGGCGTGCTCGTGCGGCTTCACCGGATCGATCCGGCCGCCGTCGGGCTCGATACGCTCGGGCGTCCCGAGGGCTTTCTCGCGCGCAGTGTCGCGGGCTGGCGCAAGCGCGCACATCTCGCCACCCAGGGAATCGAAATTCCGCTCGTCGAGGAACTGGGCGCCTGGCTCGAGCGGCATCTCATGCCGGATGGTGCGCCCACGCTGCTGCACAACGACCTGAAGCTCGACAACATCCTCTTCGACGGCGCGACGCTCGCGCCCGCGGCCGTGCTCGACTGGGATCAGGGCACGCGCGGCGACGGCCTGTTCGATCTCGCCACGACGCTCAGCTACTGGACCGAGCCCGACGATCCGCCCGCGCTGCACGCGCTGCGCCAGATGCCGACCGCGAACGGCGGCTTTCCGTCGCGCGAGTGGGCCGCGCAGACCTACGCGCGCGCGATGGGCCGCGATCTCTCGGACTTCCGCTTTTACCGCGTGCTCGCCATGTACAAACTCGCCGTGATCTTCTATCAATTGCACGACCGCTACCGGCGCGGGGCGACGAACGACGGGCGCTATGCCGCGTTCGGCACGCTGGCCGACGGCCTGCTCGATGCCGCGCATCTCGTGGCGCATGGGCGGCTCTTTTGACGGCGCAAGCCGCCTGTTCGCAGGCTCGGGACCGCTCGACGCTCGATGCGGTGCGCGAGCGGCGCGACGCGATGAATGTGACGCCCGTGACGCGCCAAACGCTTGCGTATCCGTGCGGCGAGCCGCCCGTCGTGGGCGAGGCGCGTGAGATCGCGGCCGGTGTTCGCTGGATCCGCCTCGCGCTGCCGTTCTCGCCGCAGCACATCAACATCTGGGCGCTGCGCGACGGCGCTGGCTGGGCCGTGATCGACTCGGGCTATCCCGACGACGCGACCCGAGCGGCCTGGACGCATTTACTCGGCCCGCCGGGACCGTTTGCGCCGGGCAAGGTCACGCGGCTGATCGCGACGCACATGCATCAGGACCATATCGGCATGGCGAACTGGCTTGCACGCGAGCACGGCGTCACGCTGTGGATGACGCAAGGCGAGCACGAGGCCTCGCTTGCTGTGGCGCGCGAGTCCCAGGGCGCGGTGCCCGAGGCGCATCTGGCCTTCTATCGTCGCGCGGGCTGGAGCGAACGCGCGCTCGCGCAGCACGCAGGACGGTTTCCGCGGCGCGAAGTCGCGGCGATGCACGCGCTGCCGGCGGGTTACAGGCGGATCGCCGGGGGGGAATCGCTGCGCATCGGCAATCACGAGTGGCGCGTCGTCGTCGGCTCGGGCCATTCGCCAGAGCACGCGTGCCTGCATTGTCCAGAGCGCGGACTCTTTATCTCGGGCGATCAGGTGCTGCCGCGCATCTCGTCGAACGTCTCCGTCTGGCCCGACGCGCCCGACGCCGATCCGCTCGGCGACTGGCTCGACTCGCTTGCGCACGTGGCCGCGACGGTCCCCGGCGACGTGCTCGTGCTGCCCGCGCACAACGAGCCGTTTCATGGCTTGCACGCGCGTCTCGGCGAACTGCGCGACAAGCGCGAGCGTGCGCTGCGCCGCCTGCGCGCGCGGCTCGCCGAGCCGAGGCGCGCCGTCGATGTATTCGGCGTGCTGTTCGCACGGTCCGTGGAGGACGACGCGGCGCTCTTGCGCATGGCGACGGGCGAGAGCCTCGCCTACCTCAATCATCTGCGCCAGCGTGGCGAAATCGAATGCAGTACGGATGCTCAGGGCGTGGCGTGGTATCGCCGCGTCTGAGAGCGTTCGCCCCTACGTCAAAGGAACCGATGCAATGAGCCAGGACGAACTCCTCTGCGACCGCAGCACGCCCGGCGTCGCGGTGCTGACCCTCAACCGGCCCGAGCGTCTGAACGCGCTGAGCCAGCCGGCGGTACGCCATTTGTGCCGCATGCTCGACGAGCTCGCCGCCGATCCGGCGCTGCGCGTGGTGGTGCTGACTGGCGCGGGGCGTGGCTTCTGCGCGGGCTGGGACCTCACGAGCCCGCTTACCGCAGCCGACGACAGCCCGCTCCCCGGGCCGCCCGGCGTGACCGACTACTACGCGGGACAGGAAGTGTTCGCGGGCATGGTCCGGCGCGTGCGTGCGCTCGACAAGGTGGTCATCGCGGCCGTGAACGGCGCGGCGGTGGGCGCGGGCTTCGCGCTCAGCCTCGCCGCCGATATTCGCGTGGCGAGCCGCGAGGCGTCGTTCCATGTGGGCGCCGTGCGCATTGGCCTGAGCGCCGGCGAGTGCGGCATCAGCTATCACCTGCCGCGCCTGATCGGCGCGAGCCGCGCGTTCGAGGTCATGCTGAGCGGCCGCCCGATTGGCGCGCAGGAGGCCGAACGCATCGGGCTGGTGAGCGCGGCCGTCGACGGCGACGCGCTGCGGGCGCACGCGCTGGAAATCGCCGCTGGCGTGCTGCGCAACAGTCCGTACGCCACGCAGCACACCAAGCGCGTGATGTGGGCGAACCTCGAGGCGGGCTCGCTCGACGAGGCGCTCGAACTGGAGAACCGCGCCCAGGTGCTCGCGCTCATGACCGAGGACTTTCGCGAGGCGTCGGCGGCCTTTGCCGAAAAGCGTGCGCCTCGCTTCACGGGGCGCTGAAGCGCAGTAGCCGCGCGCAGCCGCCAACGGAATCGTCGTATTCGACGATTGCGCGAAGGGGTGGCCCTTTGCTACGGTCTTGAGCAAATAAAGGTTGCTGCGCGCATTCACCAAAACATCTGAGGAATGGGAAGCCCGTTCCCCGCGAGCAACGAGAAACATTGCCCTGGGACCGCGACGCGCTCGCGAGCATCGCCAGGGCCACAGGAGATAGCCGTGTCTGCAACCCTCATCGATACCTTCAAGTGGTGGGCGATCGAGCGCGCCAACGTGCCCGCTATCGTCGCATCTTCCGATAGCGTGACGTATGCCGAGCTGGACCGCTGGGCCGAGGCGCTCGCTGCGTGGCTCGAGCAGCAGGGCCTCCAGCGCGGCGACCGCGTGGCTGTCATCGGGGCCAACAGTCTCGAATGGGCCGTGCTCGCCCAGGGCGTCATGCTGGCCGGCGGCATTCTTGCGCCGGTCAACCCGCGCTTCACGGTGAGCGAAGCCTCGTACATGGTCGCCGAGCGCTACCAGGCGCGCTTCGTTTTTCACGACGCCGAGCGCGCCACGCTCGCGGCCGAGGTCGCGAAGGACGTACCGGGCGTGACGGTCCACGGGCTCGATGCGGTGCGCGCGCTGCGTGGCGAAGCCGCGAACCCGGCGCGCGGCGGCGCACCGCTGCGCGGCATCGGCCCCGACGACGACGTCGTGATCATTTCGACGAGCGGCTCGACGGGGCGGCCCAAGGGCGTCGTCTACACGCATCGCACGCTGTGCGGCTACATGTCCGACACCTGCATGGCGCGGCCGGCCGCGATCGATCGCGCGCGCGTGCTCGTGTTCGCGCCGCTGTGCACGTCGGCGGGCTACGTGCAGCTTACGCAGTACCTCGCCTACGGCGGCACGGTCTACCTCGAAGAAGCCTTCGATCCCAAGGCGGCGATCCAGAAGATCATCCGCGAAAAGATGACCACCGTGATGGGCACGCCGATCTTCTTCGAACGCATGGCGGCCTGCGAAGAATTCAGGGACGCAGACCTCACCAGTGTCCGCTACAGCCTCGTGGGCGGTGCGCCGGTTTCGAGGCAATTGCTGCAAGCGTGGCTCGACAAGGGCGTGGTGCTGCGCCAGCTCTACGGCCAGACCGAGGCGGGCGGCCAGGCGACCTTCAACAGCGACGAAGGCTCGCTCGCCAGCCCCGAGAAATGCGGCCGCGGTTCGCCCTATACGCGCATCGCGATCATCGATGAGCAGGGGCGCTTCTGCCCGCCCGACACGCCGGGCGAAATCGTCATTCGCGGGCCGGGTGTCATGGCGCGCTACTGGAACGATCCGGAGGCGACAGCGAAGGTAGTCGTCGATGGCTGGCTGCGTACAGGGGACCTCGGCAAGGTCGATGCAGAGGGCTCGCTTACGATGCTCGATCGCATCAAGGACATCATCATCTCGGGCGGTCTGAACATCTCGGCGGCCGAGGTCGAGCGCGTGATCGCCGAAGTGCCGGGCGTGCGCGAAGTCGCCGTGATTGCGGCGAGCGACGCGAAGTTCGGCGAGACGCCGCTTGCCATCATCAGCGGCGACGCCTCGCTTCAGGTCGAGCAGGTGGTTGCGCATTGCAACGAGCACCTCAGCGGCTTCAAGGTGCCGCGCTACATGGTGATCGGCACCGATCCGCTGCCGCGTCTCGCGACCGGCAAGCTCGCCAAGCCCGCGCTGCGCGCTCAATATGCGAACGCGCATCAGACACTGGAACGCGTGCGGTAAACGAAAAAAGCGCCCGCGAAGGGCGCTTATGTCTGAGTCCTAGGCGTTCTTCAAGCGCTCGTCCGGCCGGCACCCGTTCTCGAACGGGCGCCGGCTTTTTGCATGGCGCGTCAGTTCACCGGCCACTCGATCGGCAGGTTCAGGAGCGCGAGCCCAAAGCCCATGCGATACCGGTGCTCGACTTCCGGCAGCAGCGAGAAGCGGGGAATGCGTTTCGTCCACACCTCGGTGAGCACGCGCAGTTCCGCACGCGCGAGGAAGTGCCCGAGGCACAGATGCGCGCCGCTCGAGAACGTCAGGTGTTCGCGCTTCGGACGGTCGATATCGAAGCGGTTCGGGTCCTCGTTCTTGCGCTCGTCGCGACCCGCGATGGGTAGCATGTTGAGCACCATGTCGCCCTTGCGGAACGTCACGCCGAAGCGCTCGCAGTCCTTCGCGACGAGACGCGGCGTGCTGATCACGCCAAAGCAGCGCAGCCCTTCATCAACGAACTTCGGGATCAGCGCCGGATCGGCGGCGAGGCGTGCCTGCAACTGCGGGTCTTGCGCCAGTTGCCGCCACGTGAACGCCGTGACGTTGGCGACCGTGTCCATGCCGCCGAGAAACAGCAGGAAGCACATGTTCTGGATCTCTTCCATGCGCACGGGGCGGCCGTCGATCTCGACCTTCAGAAGGTGGCTGATGAGGTCGTCCGCGGGCTGCTGGCGCTTGAGCTCGATGAACTCCGTCATCAGGCCGATGATGCGCGCGCTCAGCGCGTGCAGTTCGGCGGCGACGTTGGTCTTGAAGAACTCGTCCGAGAGCGCGCGGAATTCGCGCAGGCGCTCGAGCGGCATGCCCATCAATTCCATGAAGATCGAAACCGGAAACACCGAGGCGATGTCGTCCACGAAATCGCAGCGGCCCGTTTCGATCACGTCGTCGATGAGCCGGTTGGCCCAGTACTGGATCTTGGCTTCCATGTCCTTGACCGCTTTGGCCGAGAAATACGGCATCAGCGCCTGGCGATAAGGAATGTTGTGCGGCGGGTCGAGGCTGAGCGGCAGGAAAACGGGCGGCGGGTCGATGCGCGGGATCTGCTGCTCGGCGGACGAGAAGTGTTCCGGGTCGCGAACGATTTCGGCGATGGCATCGTAGCGCGTCACGATCCAGTGACCGCCGTTGTGGCGCGTGTAGAAGATGTCGGGCGCGTCGCGATGCAGCTTTTCGTAGTCGCTGTGAACGTTCGACGAGACGCGCGTGTCGCCAAGGAAGTCGAAGTCGTAAAGCAACGCTGGGGAAACGTGTTCAGGCAATGGCACGAGTTGGGTGGTCACGGTAGAACTCCGGCGTCGAGTCGGGGCGGTGCGCCCGTGTGAGTGCTTGCCGGAAGTGAATGACAGCGGCCCCGGCAAGTGCTGGCTTCAGATTGCGATTGCGAAGCGCATATTAATCTACAAATTTTAGATTTATAAGGTCGGGTAACCCCGCAGATCACGTGGCATCCCTGTCGTAGCTGGCCACGAAGGCGATAGTTGGACGGGTTAAACCTATTGACATTAGGTTTAGCTGGGAATAATCTGCCTCCATACCGACGAAGCGGGCGTGGCCAGCGTTGCCAGACCCGCAACACCCATCGCAGGCAAGGAGGATTGCGTGACCAACCAGAACGAAATGGCAATCGAGCCGGCACCGCTCGGCCTGACCGAAAGCCAGTGGGAAGCGATTCGTGCGCTCAAGCCGCACAGCGAGGCAGAGATTCCGACACGCGAGGACAAGCAGCCGACCTCGATCTATCTGAGCGACGAACATTTCGACCTGGAGATCCAGCAGCTTTTCAAGCGCGTGCCGGTGGTGGTCGCGCCTTCGTGCTATCTGCCGGAGCCGGGCATGTCGCTGCCGGTGGACGGCTACGGCGTGCCGATGGTCGTCACGCGCGACAGCAAGGGCGAAATCCGCGCGTTCCTGAATGCGTGCCGCCATCGCGGCTCGAAGCTCGTGGAGGGCAGCGAGCCGGTCAAGAGCGGCCGGCTTTCCTGCCCCTACCACGCATGGACCTATGCAATGGACGGCAAGCTCGTCGGCTTGCCGCGCGCCGAGACTTTCCCTTCGATCAAGAAGTGCGATATGGGTCTCGTGCCGCTCCAGGCCTATGAGGCGGGCGGCCTGATCTGGGTTGGCATGGACCACAGCCAGCAGCCCGCCATGCTCGACGCGTCGGACCAATTGGGCGCCGACCTCGACGCGCTCGGGCTCAAGAACATGCATGTGTACGGGCGCCGCCAATACGATCTCAAGGCGAACTGGAAATTCGTGATGGAGCCGTTCCTCGAGGCCTATCACATCCAGCGTCTGCACGCGAACTCGATTGCCTCGATGTTCGTGGACGTGCCGAGCGTTTATCGCCGCATCGGCCATCACCAGTGTCAGACCTCGGGCAAGGCGAATTTCGATCCGGAAATCCTCAAGGGACCGGTCGACAACCTGCACAAGTACGTGACGCACGCCTACCTCGTATTCCCGAACACGGTCGTCATCACGAGCCCGTACTACTTCAGCGTGATGATCCTCATGCCGCGCGCGAAGGACCGCACGATCGTCGAGTACTACATGCTCACGCGCGGGCCGGCGGAGTCGGCCAAGGCCGAGGACCTGTTCCGCCGCTCGTTCGAGCTGATCCACGACGTATTCGGCGGCGAGGACTTCCGCGCGGCCGAACTGCAGCAGGCCGCCATGTGCGCGGGCGGCATCGACGAGGTGTACTTCGGCGGCATGGAGGAGATGATCGGCCCGTTCCATCGCTCGATCGAGTCGTTCCTCGGTCATGCGCGCGGGCCGGGCGCCCACGGTTGATCACGCAGCCGGCCTTACCGGCAAGCGCGACACAGCGCACCGGACCACAAAAAACGATGGAGACACACAGATGCGCGAATTCGATTACGTGATCGTGGGCGCCGGCGCGGCGGGTTGCGTGCTCGCGCACCGCCTGTCCGCGACGCCCGGCGTCACGGTGGCGCTGCTCGAGGCCGGCGGCAGCGACAAGCATCCGTTCATCCAGATGCCCAAGGGTCTCGCGAAGGTGATGGCGGATCCGAAGCGCACCTGGCAATATCGCGCGGACCCCGAGGCCGCCACGGCCTACCAGCCCGAGATCTGGGCGCGCGGCCGGTTGCTCGGCGGGTCGTCGAGCGTGAACGGCATGATGTACGTGCGCGGCCAGCCCGCCGATTTCGACGAGCTCGCGCGAGTGAGCAGCGACGACTGGTCGTGGCGCCACATCGGCGCCGCCTATCGCGCGCTCGAAGCCCACGAACTGGGCGAAGGCGAAACCCGCGGCGGCAACGGCGCGCTGCGCCTCACGCTCGCCGACCGGCGCACGCCGCTCACGGAAGCCATGATCGCCGCGGGCAGCGCAATGGGCCTTGCTCGCAAGGAAGACGTCAACGATCCCGACAACGCGGTTTGCGTCGGCTACGCGTCGCGCACGATCTGGCGCGGGCGGCGGCAGAGCGCCTCGACGGCGTTTCTCGATCCCGTCTTGCATCGCGCCAACCTGCAGGTGATCGCCGATGCCACGGTCGACCGCATTCGTTTCGAGGGCAAGCGGGCGGTGGAGCTGGAGGTGCTGAGCGGCAGCGAGCGCATGGTCCTGCGCGCGCGCAAGGAGATCATTCTCGCGGCGGGCGCGATGGCCTCGCCCGGGATCCTGCAACGCTCCGGCGTGGGCGCGGCGGCGCAGCTCGCGCAACTGGGCATCCAGGTCGTGCATGACAGCCCCGAGGTCGGCCGCAATCTGCGCGAGCATCGCGGCATCATCCAGCAATGGCGCCTCAAGGTGCCGATGTCCGACAACAGCGAATACGCGGGCCTGCCGCTGCTGCGCAACATGCTGCGCTACTACACGGCGCGCACGGGCGCGATGGCTTCGGCGGCGTACGAGGTGGGCATGTGGCTCAAGTCGGACCGGACCGTGCCGCGTCCCGACATCCAGTTTCTCGTCGCGCCGTTCAGTTTCGACTATTCGACGCAGCGCACCGCGCTCGAAAAGCAGCCGGGCATGAGCATTGTCGGCTATCCGCTGCGGCCCACGTCGAGCGGTGAGATCCACATTCGCAGCAAGAATCCGCACGAGCTTCCGGAACTCAAGCCGAACTACCGCGTCACGGCCGAGGATCGCGCGCTGATGATCCGCACCGTGCAGCTCGCGCGCGAGTTCGCGGGCCAGGCGCCGCTGCGGGCCTTCATCGAGGCGGAGACGTTTCCCGGCCTTGCGTGCGCGAGCGACGACGCCATCATCGAAGCCTACGACAAATTCGGCACCTGCGGCTATCACGCGGTCGGCAGCTGCCGCATGGGCAGCGACGCCGCTTCGGTCGTCGATCCCGAGCTGCGTGTGCGCGGTGTAGAGGCGCTGCGCGTGGTCGATACGTCGATCTTCCCGCAAATTCCTTCTGGCAACACGAACGCGCCGACGATGGCGATGGCCTGGCGCGCCGCCGACCTCATCATGCGCGAGGCCGCGCGCTGAAACGTTGCGCGTACAACAAGGAGACTCAATGTGAAAGGCTTGGGAGCGGACCGCGCGTATTGGGACGCGCTGGCGAGTGGCGTCGTGAAGATGCAGCAATGCGCGGGCTGCGAGAAATGGAACTGGCCGGCGGTCTGGCGTTGCGGCGATTGCGGCTCGTGGGAGCATCGCTGGAGTGAAGTCGAGCCGAAGGGCCGCATTTTCAGCTGGACTCGCACGTGGCACGACTTCGGCGCCCCCGCCGAGCTGGGGCTGCCGTTCGTGAGCGTGGTGGTCGAGCTGGAAGGCGCCGGCGGCAAGCGGCTGATCGGCACGCTAGCCGATCAGGATGCCGAAATAACAATCGGCCAAGCCGTGATTGGAGAGGTCCGCCCTGTGAGTTTCGAAGGCGAGTCGATTCCGGCGCTGCGTTGGCATCTTGCCTCTCCCGTCACGCCGCAGGCGAAGGGAGAGGCGCGATGAGCCGCACGCCTTTTTGCAACTCGGTTTCCGTGGCCGGTATCGGGCTGCGCCAGTACAAGCGCGGCGCGGCGCCCGAGCCCGAGCAAGGTGTGCTGGTGCGCGCGATCCTCGATGCATGCGAAGACGCGGGATTTGCGCCCCAGGACATCGACGGCTTCGTCGCCTATGGCGACGACCACAACGAGCCGGTGCGCCTGATGTCCGACCTCGGCACGCATGAGTTGCGCTTCAACACCCAGGTTTGGGGCGGCGGTGGCGGCGGTATCGCGGCGGCGTTCGGCGTCGCGGCGGCGGCGATCGCAACCGGCCAGGCCGAGGCGGTCGTCGTGTTCCGCGCGCTCGTGCAGGGCAATAGCGGGCGCATGTCGGCGGCGGTCATGCGCCACCATCTGAACGATCACGTGATCGGCGGCGGGCTGCTCGCGCCCGCGCAGATCTGCGCGCTGCGCGCCCAGCGCCTCTTCGAATATCACAAGGTGCCGCCCAGTGTGGCCGAGGAGCTGGTGCGCGCGTCGTACTACCACGGCTCGCGCAATCCGGAGGCGACTGCGTTCGGCAAGGAACTCGACCTCGATGCCTACCGCAACGGGCGCCGGATCGCCGAGCCGTTTCGCCTGTTCGACTGCTCGCGCGAAAACGACGGCGCGGGTGCGCTGCTGCTCACTTCCACGGCGCGAGCGAAAGACCTGCGCAAGCAGCCGATCCGGCTGCTCGGCGTGGCCAATGGCGCGTCGAAGGGCTGGGGCGATCTCGCCGAGAACGATGTCGATTACGAGTCGGCGGGCTTTCGTCCGATCGCGCGGCGGCTGTGGCGCGATACCGGCCTCACCCCCGCGGATGTGGACGTCGTGCAGCTCTACGAAAATTTCAGCGCGCAGGGCGTGGCCTCGCTCATCGACCACGGCTTCTGCACCTTCGAGAACGTCGCCGAGGTAATTCGCTTCGACAATCTCATCGCGCCGCACGGCAAGCTGCCTGTGAACACCTCGGGCGGCAATTTCGCGCACGGCTTCGTGCACGGCATCGGCACGGCCATCGAAACCGTGCGCGTGCTGCGCGGCGAATCGGCCAACCCAGTGCCGGACGCGAAGATCTGCCTGCTGGCGGGCGGCCCAGGCGCGCCGACGGTCAGCTCGGCGCTGTTCGGCACCGAGGATCTTTGAGGACGCCGTGCCGTGAACGACAGAGCATTGCAGGGAGCAAGCATGGAAGCAGGGCATTGCGTGATCGTCGGCGGCGGCCATGCCGTCGCGCAACTGGCGGCAAGCCTGAGGCAGGAGGGCTGGACGGGACCGGTCACGCTGGTGAGCGCGGAGGCCGTGCTGCCCTATCACCGGCCGCCGCTGTCGAAGACGTTCCTGTGCGGCAACGACAGCGACGACACCCTGTTGATCCGTCCGCGCGAGTTCTACGAGAAGCAGGCGATCGACGTGCGCCTTGGCGTGCGAGCACGCGCGATCGATCGTGACACGCGCCGCGTAACGCTCGACGACGGCACCTCACTCGCCTACGACAAGCTGGTGCTCGCGACAGGCGCGCACGTGCGCCGCCTGAACGTGCCGGGCGACTCGCTGGCGAACGTGTTCTACCTGCGCGAGATCGCCGACGTGCATGCGCTGCGCCAGGCGATCGTGCCCGGCGCGCGCGCGGTGATCGTGGGCGGCGGCTACATCGGACTCGAAGCCGCGGCTTCGCTGCGCAAGCTCGGCCTCGACGTCACCGTGCTCGAAGCGCAGTCGCGCGTGCTGCAACGCGTGACGGCGCCCGAGGTCTCGGCGTTCTATACGCGCGTGCACGAGGAAGAGGGTGTGCGGCTCCTCACCGGGGTGGCAGTCGAGGCAATCGAAGGCGAGGGCCGTGTGCGCGGCGTGCGGCTTGGCGACGGACGCTGGCTCGAAGCCGATCTCGTGATCGTCGGCGTGGGCGTGCTGCCCGCCGTCGCGCTGGCCGAACAGGCGGGCCTGAAGATCGACAACGGTATCGTCGTGAACGAGCATGCGCGCACGAGCGACCCCGACATCTACGCGATTGGCGATTGCACGCGTCATTTCAACCCGATCTACGCGCGCTGGCTGCGGCTCGAATCCGTGCAGAACGCGAACGACCAGGCACGCACGGCCGCGCTCGCGCTGTGCGGCAAACCTGCGCCCTATCGCGCGCTGCCGTGGTTCTGGTCCGACCAGTTCGATCTGAAGCTGCAGATTGCGGGCTTGTCGGAAGGCTTTGACGACGTGGTGACGCGAGGCGACCCGCGCAATGGACGCAGCTTCGCGGCGTTCTACTACCGGCAGGGGCGGTTGATCGCCGTGGACGCCGTCAACCGGCCCAAGGAATTCATGATGAGCAAGCGCTTTCTGGCCGAGCAGCAGTCGGCCGATCCGCAGCGGGTCGCGGACGAATCCATCGATATCAAAGATTGTTTTGTGATGTGAAAGGGGATGAACATGCCGGTGATTACTTTTATTTCTCACGATGGAGCGAGCGTCGAAGTCGAGGCGCAGACCGGCGCGAGTCTGATGCAGGTGGCTGTGGCGAACGGCGTGACGGGCATCATTGGAGAGTGCGGTGGCGTGTGCAGCTGCGCGACCTGCCACTGCTATGTGGACGAGCCTTGGGCAACCCGGCTCGACAGCCCCGATAACCAGGAGCGCAACATGCTCGATTGCGTGCTCGACCCCGAACCGGTGAGCCGCCTGAGCTGCCAGGTGAAGGTGAGCGAGGCGCTCGACGGCGCCGTGATCCGGCTGCCGGCTTCGCAGTACTGAGCAGCCTGCAAGTGGAGAACGCAACGATGCCGCTGCGCACCGAACGCTTCAAGGCTTCCGGCGGCGTGACGCTCGCCGCCGACGTAGGCGGCAGCATCGGCGAGCCGCCCGTCGTGCTGCTCCACGGCGGCGGGCAGACCCGCTACTCGTGGGGCCGTGCGGCGGCCGACCTTGCACGGCGAGGCCATCATGTCATCTCGCTCGACTTGCGCGGTCATGGCGAAAGCGACTGGGCGGCGGGCGCCGATTATTCCATCGACGCCTTCGTTGCCGACCTCGATGCCGTGGTCGCGACGCTCGAGAGCGCGCCCGTGCTGATCGGCGCGTCGCTTGGCGGCGCTACCGCGCTCGTGGCGGCGGGCGAGCTTCGCGGCGATTTCGCGCAGGCGCTCGTGCTGGTCGACGTCGTGCCGCGCATGGAGGCGGAGGGGGTGGGCCATATCCGCGATTTCATGCGGGCGAATCTGCACGGTTTCGCGAGCGTAGACGAGGCCGCCGACGCCGTGGCCCGTTATCTGCCCGATCGTCCCCGTCCTGCCTCGAACGAAGGCCTGATGAAAAACCTGCGCGAGCATGCCGATGGGCGGTTGTACTGGCATTGGGACCCTGCGTTCCAGACCGGGCCCATTCGCATCCAGCCTGACGCCATGACCGCGCGCATGGAAGCCGCCGCGCGCCGTATCGGCGTGCCGACGCTGCTGGTGCGCGGCAAGGCGAGCAACGTCGTCAGCGACGAAGGCGCGCGGCGCCTGCTCGATCTGATCCCACAGGCGCAGTACGTCGATGTGGAGGGCGCGGGCCACATGGTGGCGGGCGACCGCAACGACGCGTTCAACGAAGCGATCGAAGACTTTCTCGCCGCGCTCGCGTGAGCGCGCCTTCTTTCATGCCAACGACCATGAACCAGACGATTCCCTTCGCATTACCAAACTTCACGACGCGACTCGACGGCCGCGTAGCGCTCATCACCGGGGCTTCGAGCGGCCTTGGCCGCCGCTTCTCCCAGGTGCTGGCGAGCGAAGGGGCGGCGGTTGTGCTGGCGGGACGGCGGCTCGACCGGCTAGAGGCGCTCGCCGGTGAGATTCGCGCAGCCGGCGGCCGCGCGCTGCCGCTCGAACTCGACGTGCGCGACGCGCGTGCGTTGCCCGATGCGCTCGCGTGCATCGAGGCCCAGTTCGGTGTCGTCGATATCCTGGTCAACAACGCGGGCGTGGCCGAAGGGCGCTTCGCGACCGACCTCACGTTCGACGAGATCGATTCGATCATCGACACCAACTTCCGCGCGCCCTTCGTGCTGGCCTCAGCCGTGGCGCGCGCGCTGATCGCGGCGCGCAAGCCAGGCCACATCGTCAATGTGGCTTCGGTGGGCGCGTACCACTACACGGCGAGCAGCGGGGCTGCGCTCTATTGCGCGAGCAAGTCCGCCGTGATCCGGCTGACCGAGGCGCTGGCGATGGAGTGGGCGCGGCATGGCATCAACGTCAACGCGATCGCACCCGGCGTGTTCCGCACGGAAATGACGGCGGAGCATCTCGCCACTCACGGCGAAGCCGCGCTCGCGCGCATGCCGCGCAAGCGCGCGGGCGAACCCGCCCAGCTCGACGGCACGCTGCTCTACCTCGTCTCGCCCGCCTCCGAGTTCGTGACGGGCATTTGCGTGCGCGTGGACGACGCACAGTTCCCGCGCTGAACCATGAGCACGTAAGGCCTTAGTTGACCTTGCGCGAGCGCGCGGCCCAGTACGTGTCGCGCAGCGGCTGCTTGAGAATCTTGCCGCTCGGCGAGAGCAGAAGCTGATCGACGAACGCTACGCTGCGGGGGCACTTGTAGCGTGCAATCAAGGTCCGGCAATGCGCGATGACGGCCGCTTCGTCAAGCGTCTCACCCGCGCGTAGCGCAACGACCGCATGCACGCGCTCTCCCCATTGGTCGTCGGGCACGCCGACCACCGCGCACAGCGCGACTTGCGGCATCTGTGCGATGGCGTTCTCGACCTCGGCCGAATAGACGTTCTCGCCACCCGTCACGATCATGTCCTTCAATCGATCTACGACGTAGAGGAAGCCGTCCTCATCGAAATAGCCCGCGTCACCGGTGTGCAGCCAGCCTTCGCGCAGCACCTCGGCCGTGCGTTCGGGCTGGTTCCAGTAGCCGGCCATCGTCATCGGGCCGCGCGCGACGATTTCGCCAACCGCATGCGCGCGCGCCGTCGTGCCATCAGCTGCGAGCACGCGCACCTCCGCGATCGGCACGGGCCGTCCTGCGGCGCGCAGGCGCGCGGGTGGCTGCGCGGGGTCGTGACACCATGGCGGCAGCACGGCCACGACCGGCGATAGCTCGGTCATGCCATAGAGCTGGCAGAAGCGCGTTTGCGGCAGGCGCGCGAGCGCGGCTTTGAGCAGCGCCTCGTCGATCGGCGCCGCGCCGTAGAGGACGAGCTTCAGGCTCGACAGATCGTGCGCCGCGAAGCGCGGATGATCGATGAGGCGCTTGAGCATCGTCGGCACGAGGAAGGTCTCGCTCGCGCGCTCACGCTCGATGAGCGCCAGCATGGTCTCTTCGTCGAACGCCGGAACGAGCACCTGGGCGCACAGACGCATCATCAATTGCAGCGTGAGCCCGAGGCCGCCCACGTGGAAGAGCGGCGCGAGGTTCAGCCCGACGGCGTCGTCGGGGCGCGGCGCCGCGAGGTTGCTCGATAGCTGGCTCACGTAGAGATTCGCGTGCGTGAGCATGACGCCCTTGGGGCGGCCCGTAGTGCCGCCCGTGTACATGATCGCGGCGAGATCGTCGCCGCCGCGCCGTGCGTCTTCGATTGGGGCGGCGGCGGCCATGCGCACGGCGGCGTCGTCAACGCCGGGCGGCAATGCAACGTATGCGCCGTCGCCGAAGCGCAGCACCGTGTCGAGCGACCGTGAAAGACTGCGCAGTTCGTCGACCAGCGGCAGGAACGGATCGTCGACGAGCAGGATGCGCGTGTCGCAATCGTCGAGCGAGGCGGCCATCTCGCGCGCGCTCCAGCGCGCGTTGACGGGGTTGATCACGCCGCCGGCCCACCAGGCCGCGTAAAGATACTCGACGTAGCGGTCGGAATTGAAGCCGAGCATCGCGACGCGCTCGCCGGCTTTCACACCGGCTTCGCGCAGCACGGCCGCGAGCCGGGCCACGCGCGTGACGAACACGGCGAAGCTCTGGCGACGCTCGCCGCAGATCAGCGCCGGTGCGTCGGGCTTCTGGAGCAGCGCTTTGTGCAGGGGTTGGGTGAGATGCATGTAGAGACTCCACGTGATGGGCGCTCGCCGCCCCCGCCGATGATCGGCCTGTGCGCGCAAGCGCTCAATCGTCGGATTCGACGATGTTGAGCACCCGCCCCCCGCCTATCATCGACTGCAATCTGGCGCGCGTTTCGTCTTGCAGCCGTGCGTGCGCCGCCATCCGAAAATCATGAGGAGAACGGTGTGTTCGCGGGCGAAAGCATTCAAGTGAAGCCGATTGAGGAGGGTCTCGTCGAGCTGTGTTTTCATCGGCAGGCCGAGGCGATCAACAAGCTCGATCAGCGCACCCTCGACGAGTTCCGCGAGGCGAGCGCCGTGATCGCGCGCAACGCGTCTGTGCGCGGCGTGCTGGTTACGAGCGCGAAAGACGTGTTCATCGTCGGCGCCGATATCGGCGAGTTCAGCGCGCTGTTCGAACGTTCCGCGCAAGCAATCGCCGCACACGTGCGGCGCAATAACGAAGCGCTCGCCGCTTTCGAGGATCTTGGGGTGCCGACGGTGGCCGAGATCAACGGCTTCGCGCTAGGCGGCGGCCTCGAACTGGCGATGGCGTGCTCGCTGCGTGTCATGTCCGAGACCGCGCGCGTGGGGCTGCCCGAAGTGAGCCTCGGGCTCTTTCCCGGGCTTGGGGGCACCGTGCGGCTTGGCCGCATTGCGGGTGCGCGGGTGGCCGTCGACTGGATTCGCACGGGCAAGCAGTTCGGCGCGGCGCAGGCGCGCGAGGCGGGCGTGGTCGACGCCGTGGCGGCCGCAGCCGGCTTGCGCGCCTCATCGCTCGACTTGCTGCGCCGTGCCGTGGCGGGCGAAGCGGACTGGCGGGCCGCGCAGCAGCGCAAGCGCGACGCGATGACGAGCGATGCGCGCGCCGGATTCGACGCCGCGCTGGAGCAGGTGAGCGCAGCCGCGTCGCCGCATCAGCCGGCCGCGTTGCGCGCCGCGCAGACGATGCAGCAAGGCGCGACGCTCTCGCGCGACGCCGCGCTCGATCAGGAAGCGCGAGCCTTTGCCGAAGTCGCGAAAACCCAGGCCGCCGGCGCGCTCGTGCAGACCTTCATGAGCCAGCAGGCGCTGAAGAAACAGTTCCATGCGTGGTCGGCCAAGGCCAGTCCCGTGACGCGCGCGGCCGTGCTCGGCGCGGGCATCATGGGCGGCGGCATTGCCTATGCGAGCGCGCTGCGCGGCACGCCGCTGCGGCTGAAGGACATTGCGCAGGGCCAGCTCGATCTGGGCATGGGCGAGGCCGGACGCCAGCTCGCGCGGCAGGTGAAGGCGGGCCGTCTCGCACAGGCGAGAGCCGACGAAGTGCTCGCCTCGATCACGCCGCAACTCGACTATGCGGGCTTCGATCAGAGCGACCTCGTCATCGAGGCCGTGGTTGAAAATCTGAGCGTCAAGCGCAAGGTGCTCGTCGAACTGGAACAGCAGGTGCGCGCCGACACGGTGATCGCGTCGAACACTTCGAGCTTGCGCATCGACGATATCGCCGTGCCGCTCGCGCGTCCTGAGAACTTTGTCGGCATGCACTTCTTCAATCCGGTTCCCGTAATGCCGCTTGTCGAGGTGATACGCGGTGAGCGCACGAGCGAAACGGCCGTGGCCTCCGCCGTGGGCTATGCGGTGGCGATGGGCAAGACGCCGATCGTCGTGAAGGACTGCCCGGGTTTTCTCGTCAATCGCATTCTCACGCCCTATATCAACGCTTTCGTCGAGATGGTCGCCGAGGGCGTGGACTTCGAGCGCATCGATCGCGCCATGGAGGCGTTCGGCTGGCCAATGGGTCCCGCGTATCTCCAGGACGTCGTGGGCATGGACGTGGGCAGCCACGTGGTCGACGTGATTTCCGCAGGCTATCCCGAGCGCATGCGTCCCGACGAGCGCAGCGCGCTGCGCCTCATGGTCGCGAACGGGCGCTTCGGCCAGAAGTCCGGCGCGGGTTTCTATGGCTACGAGAAGGACGAAACGGGCAAGCTGCGCAAGCGCGTCTCGCCCGAAGCGCACGCGCTGCTCGCGCAACAACGGGCCGTCGCGACACGCGTCATGGCCGACGCCGAGATCGTGGAGCGCATGATGCTGCCGATGATCGGCGAGGCCATTCATGCGCTCGCGGAGGGCGTGGTCGACACGCCTGCGGAACTCGATACCGCGCTGCTGCTGGGCCTCGGTTTCCCGGCGCACGTGGGCGGCGCGCTGAAGTACGCGGACTGGCTAGGCCTCGACGCTCTGCTCGCGCGCTTCGCGCACTATGCGCCACTCGGCGAGGCGTACCGCGCACCGGCGCTCCTGAGCGAGATGGCCGCCGCGCAACGGCGTTTCTATCCGGCGTAACGGAGACAGCGCGACGAGCGCTGCTCCCCCGCCAGCATTTTCGATTGGGTACACCATGACTGCATCACCGATACTGTTCGAGCGCGATGGCGACGTCGCGATCATCACGCTCAACGAGGCCGCCAAGCTCAATGCGCTGAGCCTCGATCTGCAACGGCAATTGCGCGCGCGCCTCGCCGAAGTTCGCGCAGACCGCTCGGTGCGCGCGCTGCTGCTCACGAGCGCGGGCAAGGCGTTCTGCGTGGGCGCAGACATTTCGACCGAAGGGCCGATGTCGCCGGGCACGCCCGGCCTCGGCCAGCGTACGGCCGACCTCATGCACGAGTTGTCCAACCGTATCGTGACCGACCTGCGCGAGATGCCGGTGCCCGTGGTGGTCGCGCTCAACGGCGCGGCCGCGGGCGCGGGTGTGGGCATCGCGCTCGCGGCCGATATTGTCGTGGCTGCGCGCTCGGCGTACTTCTATCTGCCCTTCGTGCCGAAGCTGGGTTTGCTGCCCGATCTGGGCGCGACGTGGTTCCTCACGCGCCTGCTGGGCCGCGCACGCGCCAGCGCTTTGACGCTGCTGGGCGAACGCCTGCCCGCTGAGACGGCGGTGGAGTGGGGCCTGATCTGGTCGTGCGTTGACGACGAGCGGCTGCGCGAGGAGGCGCTCACCCTCACGCAACGGCTGGCGCGGCTGCCCGCATCGCGCGCGCTCGAAGCGCGCCGTGCGTTCGATGCGGGATTCGCCAATACGCTCGACGAGCAGCTCGTGTACGAGACTTCGCGTCAACGCGAGTTGCTGGAGCAGCCGGAATTCGCGGAGGGCGTGCAGGCCTTTCTGGAGCGGCGCGAGCCTGTGTTCGGCTCGCGCTGAGGGTGCCGTGCGAGGGGCGCATGCCCCTCATTCATGCGTCTTGCACCGTATCGGCTTCTGATGCCGCGACCGCTTCGGTGTCGTTACTTTCGGCAGTCTTGCGCGGCTTGCGGACCGCTGTCTTGCGCGCGGGCTTCTTCTTCGCAGCATTTTTCTTGTCGGTTGTATAGGCCGCGAAGCCGTCAATGAAGCGCCGTATCGTTTCGATGAAGAGTTGCTCATCGTCGAGCGCGTTCGTGCGCAGCGCCTCGGCAAGGTGCGGATAGCGGGCGTGATCGAACTGCGGCATGGGTTCCACGCCGCGTGCGCGGCAGGCGGCTTCGAAAAGCGCCGAGCCGAACGTCAGCTTTTCGAGGCCCTCGACAAAAATCATGTGCTGATCAGGCGGCAACGGATAGTCGCGGATCCAGTGATCGTAGCTGCCGAGCAGCAGATGGCGCGGAAAGAACTGCAGGAGCAGCGGCGCCGCGTTCGGATGCTGAAGGACGGAGCGGCGCGTCGCCACGCTGAGCGCGATCATGCGCTCGCGCCAGTCCCCCTCCAGTTCTTCCGGAATCTGGACGTCGAGCAGAATGAGCCTCGCCACCTCGGCGAGCAGGGCGGTCTTGCTCTTGAAGTGATAGTAGAGCGACGGCGCCTTGATCCCCATTCGATTGGCGACGAGTTCGAGGCTGAAAGCGTCCAGCCCGCGGACGTCGATTACCCCGAGCGCGGCACGCGCGGCGCGTTCGGTCGAAATAATTGGCTTGGTCGGTCGTCCCACAAAAACTCCGGTTCATAGATAAAAGGGTCGCTTCCGGTGCGGCGCGCGCCGGGCAGGGGCCGCTCATCGTGTGTGCGTAGTGTGCCCGCCTCGGGAGCGCGTGCCAAGGGGCGGCGGCATGCGCCGCCACCCTGCGGCGGCGCGGCGGCGCGCAAACTAGAGCGTGGCGACGGGCGCGGCTTTCTGCGCGGCGCGCGCGGCGGCAAATGCCGGGCGCGCGCAGAGCCGGTCGAGGTAGGCGGAAACGGCCGGCGGCAACTCGCCGCCAAGGCCGAGCGCCTTGGCGAGCATGAGCGCGTAGGCAACGCTGATATCGGCGCTCGTGAAGCGGCCGTCCGCAAGGTATTCGCGATGCGCGAGTGCGCGATCGAGCACGGCGACCCGCTCGACGAACTGCGCGCGGCAGTCGGCCGCTGCGCCTGGCTGGCGCTGCTCCGCGGGCAAGCGATGCGCGTAGCGGAACATGGCCGCGAGCGGCACCGTGAGCGACGCTTCTCCGAAATGCAGCCAGTTGAGCCAGTTGCCGTGCTCGGGGTGGCCTGGCGGCACGGCGAACGCGTTGCTTGCGTCGGTGGCAGTCAGGTATTCGAGAATCGCGCCCGACTCGAACAGCGTGGTCTCGCCGTCGACAAGGCAGGGCACCGTGCCGGCCGGGTTGATCTCGAGGAACTTCGGGGCGGTTTCCTTTGGAGGATAATCTAAGTTAATAAGATTGTACGTTTTGCCCATTTCTTCGAGCAGCCAAAGGCAGCGGAACGACCTGGCATCCTTGCAATGATAGAGCTTCAGCATTCGTCTCCTCCCGGTTTTGCGGGGTTCTGTCGGGGTAAATACGCACTGCGATTTTATCTAATAGAATAAGATAATCATTGCGATGCGTCAAACAACGCGCGCGGCCCGGCCGCGGCTTTCCCCAGGTTCTTGCTCAACCCAGACAAGGCAGCCGCTCAATGGACACCATCGTTCCCACACTGCCCAGGTCAACTGAAGGCCTTTCCCAATCTGCTTCGCGTGGAGAGGGACCGCCCACCTCGATGCGTTTTCTGGAATCGCTGAAGGTCAAGGTCATGCCGCCCACGGCGGGCGGCGTGCAGATTCCGCGCGAGGCGCTGTGCGACAAGATCTGCTCTACGCCGGCCAAGGTCGTGCTGGTGCGCGCGCCGGCCGGCTTCGGCAAGACTTCCTTGCTCACACAGAGCTTTCGCATGCTGGAGGCGCGCGGCGTGACGAGCGCATGGCTCACGCTCGACCGTTCGGACAACGACACCTCGCGTTTTCATCACAACCTCACGAAGGCCGTTGCACGGCTTGGCGTCGACGCGCGCGTTGACCCCATCAGCGCGCTAGCCTCCTGGCAGGGGCCGTTCGCGCTCTTTCTCGACGATCTCGAAACGGTGTATGAGCCCGCCGTGCTCGGCTGGCTGCGCGAAGTGATCGATCAGCTGCCGCACGGCTGCCGCGTCGTCATCGGCTCGCGCAACCTGCCCGCGCTCGGCCTCGCGCGCCTGCGCGCGCGCGGCCAGCTCTGTGAGATCGACACGGAGGACCTGCGCTTCGATTTGCGCGAGACCGACAAATTCTTCGGCCAGCGCAGTGCGATCCGGCTTTCCATCGACATGCTCGACCAGCTGCGCCGCAAAACCGAGGGCTGGATCGCGGGGCTCTGGCTCGCTTCGATGGCGCTCGAGCGCAGCCACGATGCCGCCGATTTCATCGAGCGCTTCTCGGGCGCGGATATTGGCGTGGCGGACTATCTCGCCGAAGACGTGCTCGCGAGCCAGCCTGAGGATGTGCGCGACTTCCTCTTGCGCACGAGCATCCTGCGCCAGCTCGACGCGCCGACGTGCCAGGCGATCTGCCCGCGCGTGGACTGCGAGCAAATGCTGGAACGCCTCGACGCGATGAACCTGTTCATCACGCCGCTAGCGGGTAAGACGCGTGCGTGGCGCTATCACAGCCTGTTCGCGGATTTCCTGCGTACGCAGCTCGTGCGGGAGCGGCCCGACGACGTCATGCGCCTCAATCTCGCGGCCTCGGGCTGGTACGAGTCGCAGGGACGCGTGGTGCAGGCGATCGATCACGCGATCGAAGGCGGCGACTTTCCGCAGGCCGTCTATCTGCTCGACAAGTATGCGGAACCGTATCTTGAGCAGGGGCGCATGCGCATGCTCGCGCGCTGGTTCGCCGCGCTGCCGCCCGCGCTGCTCGACGCTCATCCGTTTCTTCAGGTCATGGCGCTGTGGGCCACTTGCTTCACGCAGGGGCCGTGGGTTGCGATGCAGCAGCTCGAAACGTCGCGCTGCATCGCGAGCGACGATCCAGGCGTGCGCGCCAATGTCGCGGCGCTGCGTCCGCTGCTGCTGGCCATGCAGGACCGTTACGAGGAAGCGCTGGAGGCGGGCCGCGTGGCGATGGCCGCGCTCCCCACGGGCAAACCATTCGCGGATAGCCTGCTGCTCAACGTGACGGCGAACGTGCTGGCGACGCTCGGCGAGGAGCATGAGGCGCAGCGGCTGCTCGACGAGGCGCGCCGCGAGCAGGGCAGCAGCGCGTTCAACCGTATGTACATCGAATCGTCGGAAGGATTGCTCGATCTGTACGGCGGCCGCATGCGCCAGGCCACCGCACGCTTTCAGCTGGCCGTCGACGCCACGCGGCAAACGAGCTATCCGCACTCGCACGGCAATGCGTGGGCAGGTGTGCTGTTCGCCTGCACCCTTTACGAGGCCGACAAGCTCGAACAAGCCGACCGCCTGCTGAACGTCTATTTGCCGCTCGCGCGCGATATCGGGCTGCCCGACCACATGATCATGACGCACGTGGCCCGCTCGCGTATCGCGTTCGTTTCCGGCGACGTGGAGAGCGCGCTGCTGCTTTTGACCGAGCTCGAATACGTTGGGCATCTGCGCCAGTTGCCGCGTGTGGTGGCGAGCGCGAAGCTCGAGCGCGCGCGCGTGCTGCTGCTCCAGGGCAACAGCGCGGCGTCGCTCGATGAACTGCGGCGCGCCAACGACGAAGCGGTCTGGGGTCGCGAGCGCGACCAGCGGCTGCCCGCACACGATCTGGAGTACTACGCGCTGGCGAAGCTGCGCTGGGAGCTGACGTTCGGCGACGTGCACTCGGCCCTGCCGCTCATCGCGCGCGAAATGGCGGCGGCCGAAGCGGCGCAGCGTTATCGCCGGTTGCTCAAACTGCGTCTGCTCCATGCGATCGGCCTGCAGCGCGCGGGCGACCTCGGCGCGGCCGTCAAGGAAGCCGACACCGTGCTGCGCACCGCGAGCGAAGAGGGGTTCGTGCGCCTCATCCTTGAGGAAGGCCCGGCCGTCGCGCCGCTGATCCAGTGTTACGACGCGCTGTCGCGCGAGCAGGCCGGCGCGCTTCGCAATCCTATCCTCTCTGAGTACGTGCAGCGCCTGCTCAAAGTGCTCGGGCCAGCGCCCGAGGTCGGCAACAGTGGCTTGCAGGAGCCGCTCACGCGCAGCGAGATCCGCGTGCTGCAACTGCTCGCGGGAGGCGATTCGAACAGCGCCATTGCGAACAAGCTCTTCGTTTCGGACAGCACCGTGCGCACGCACCTTCGCAACATCAACGTCAAGCTCGGAGCGCATAGCCGCACGCAGGCCGTGGCCACTGCGCGGCGCCTCGGGATCATCCGCTAGACGGCCGCAATCAGACGGAAGGGAAAAGAGAATGAGCGGACCTGAACCGCGCACCATGCCCTACCGGGCGGCGTATGGAAATGGCGTGTACGTGAGGTCGTTGGCCATCCGCAGTCCGGCGCCGGGACGGGTGAGCCTCGCGATGGAGGACCCGGTGCACGCGTTCCAGATCGACTTCGAGCACCGCGACGACCGCGTCACGGCGGTCCGGGCGGGCTGGGTGCGTCAACCGCTCAGCTCGTGCGCAGGCGCGCCCGAGGCGCTGGCCGATGCGATGGTGGGATGCCGCCTGAGCGACAACCTGTTCGATATCGCGCGCCACACGGATGCGGCTTCGCAATGCACGCACATGTACGACATGTTCTGCCTTGCCGCGACCCATGCCAGTGCGCGGCGCGCCGACTGCCGCTATGACGTGACGGTGCCCGATGCCGTGGACGGCCCGCGCCGCGCGACGCTCACTCGCAATGGCGAAACGCTGCTGGCGTTCGCCATCGACGGGAACGACACGATCGTCGATCCGCCCGCCTACGGCGGCATCGGCGTGCTGAAGGGGTTCATGGCATGGGTGCGCACGCACGTGCCGCAGCAGCAGCATGAGCACTACTTCATCATGCAGCGCGCGCTGTTCGTTGCGCGCAGCCAGCGGATCGACATCGAATCGATGATCGGGGAGCCGGCGCGCCACAGTGGTCCGGCCGCCGGAACGTGCTTCGGTTCGCAGCCTCAGCGATACGGAACGGCGCTGCGTGTTGGCGTCGTGCGGCGCTTCGAGCGCGAAACGGCCGGCGATGCGCTGAGCTTCTTCGATCCGCGGTAGGCGCGCGGAAGGCCGGTTTCAGGAATCGGCCTTGCCGAGGAACGACTCGAACGTCGCGCGTCCGTTGGCCGGGCGCATGACGGTCGCGAGCGCGAACTGCTCGGCGTGGAATTGCTCGTCGAGCGTGCGCCCGTGGCCTTCGTCGATCAAGCGCTTGACCCATTGCACGCCGAGCGGCGGCAAGGCCGCAATCTCGCGCGCTTTCGCGAGCGCCGTTTCCAGCAGCGAGGCGCGCGCGACGACCTCGTGATACAGGCCAATGCGCAGGCCTTCCCCGGCACTCACGATGCGTCCTGTCATCAGGATCTCCTTCGCGCGCGCGGCGCCTACGAGTTGTGGCAATTGCCATGCGCCTTCGGCGGCGTTGTGCAGCGTTGCCGCGACGCGAAAGTCCGCTTCGGGGCACGCGAGGCGGATATCGGCCGCCATTGCGTAGAGCGCGCCCACGCCGTGCGCGAGACCGTTGAGCGCGGCGATTATAGGCTTGGGATGACGCGCGATCGTGTGGATCACCGGGCAGCGGTGCAGCGTGGCGCCAAGCATCTGATCGGCTTGCATCGCGGCCATCTCGCGAATGTCGTAGCCCGCGCTGAATGCACGCTCGCCTGCGCCGGTCAGGACAATGGCGCGCACGGTCTCGTCGCTGGCTGAGGCGGCTAGCGCGTCCGCCAGTGCGTCCGCGAGCTCGATCGTGACGGCATTGAGCGCGCGCGGACGATTCAGCGTGAGTTGCAGCACGCCCTCGTGCGGGCGCTCGATCAGCAATGCGGGTTCGTTCATGTGCGTGCGGCGAAAAGGTCGAAGGGAAGGGAGGCGCTCAGTCCTGCATGTAGTGGCGCCAGGCGCGGTGGAACACGCGGTTGCCGACTTCGTTGAGGCCGAGCAGCACCGGACCCGCATGCGGCATGTTCGCCGACGCCTGGATGCTGTTGCCCACGGGCACGTCCTCGTTGAGGATGGCGGCCGAAGCGATGTTCCAGTTCTTCTCCATGATTGCTTCGCCGCGTTCGTCGAGGTGCTTGTGCGGCGTGAGGATGCGCAGCATCGCCCGGCATCGGCCGGGGTCCCTGGCGTTCTGGTAGATCGTCCAGTGCTCGATATGATGCGGATGCAGCACGAAAGTCGCATTCGGCGAGACGAGATTGCCGAACACCGCATACTCGTCGAGCGGCGACTGGCCCGGCGGCTCGTCGAGGATCCTGTCGATTGCGCGGCGCGGCGTGGCCGTCACATGATGGTGGCCGAAGTCCTCGATCGCCATCATGTTCAGATAGAAGTACGGCTTGATCGTCGCGCCGTGCACGAACGACACGTGATAGCCGTCGAGCACGCCTTCGAGCATGATCTTCCAGTTCTGGTCGAACTCGAACGTCGCGCTGCGCCAGACGTGGTAGCGCTCGAGTCCGTACTCGGCGAGCAGCGTGTCCATCTCGGGGCCGAGATGAGCGGCCACGTCGATGCTGCCCTCCGGATGCTCGACGATCCAGACGAAGCCGTGGCGCTCCTCGACCGGCAGTTGCACGAGGCGCCGTTCATCTGTGCGGCAGGCGCCGAAGGTCTCGCTAAACGAGATCGCCTTGAGCGAACCGTCTCCCGCGTAGCTCCACCCGTGATACGGACACACGAACAGATTGCGCCTGCCCGATTCCTGCTTGACGAGGGTGGCGCCACGATGGCGGCACGCGTTGACCATCGCCTTGACGCTGCCGTCCTTCTGGCGCGAGACGATCGCTTCGGTCCGGTTGAGCTGCACCGTGACGAAGTCGCCGGGTTCGGGTACCTGCGAGCTGTGGAGCGCCATCATCGGCAGCTTCTCGAAGATCTTCGTGCGCTCGGCGGCGGCGATCTCCGTGTCGACGTACATGGACAGATCGTAAGGCAGCATGTCGGCCGTCTGATCGGTCGTGCCGTTGCGCACATGCTCGAACAACCGTTGTGCAAAGCGCTTGTTGCGTTCGGGGCTGAAGTACATGGAGTCGATCCTTTGCAGAAGCCGAGGCTACGCGCCGGGTCGCCGCTCAGGGTTGCGGAGCGGCGAGGGCCTTGTCGGGCGCGGGTACATCGTTCGCGAAAACGCGCGCGGCATCGCGCAGCGACTCATAGAGCTGCGCGAACTTCGTGCGCTGCAGCTTGCCCGTCGAGGTGCGCGGCAGGCTCTCCTCGACCAACACGATCTCCTTCGGGGTCTTGTAGGCGCCAAGCGCCGCGCGCGCTGCCTGCATCAGCGCGCGCGCATCGAGCCCTTGCGCACCGTGCACGACGGCGACCACGCGTTCGCCCCAGTTCGCGTCGGGCATGCCGAACGCGACGATCTCGATCACCCCGGGCAGCGCGCTCATCGCGCGCTCGACTTCGGCGGGATAGATGTTGACGCCGCCGCTGATAACCATGTTCTTCTTGCGGTCCGTGATCTGGATGTGGCCCGCCTCGTCGATTCGGCCCAGATCGCCGGTGCGATACCACCCGTTCTGCCATGCTTCGGCGGTGGCGGCCTCGTTGCCCCAGTAGCCCGAGAACATCTGCTCGCCGCGCAGGATCAGCTCACCCACCTCGCCACTCTGGCAGGGCGCACCTGACACATCGACCACGCGCACTTCGACCGTGGGCAGCGGCACGCCGCAGGCCCAGGGCTTTTCGAGCGCGTGTTGCTCGTTGGGCGTGGCGATCAGCCCGCTCGCCTCGGTGCAGCCGTAGACCTGGCGGATGCGTACACCTTTCTCGATGTAACGCTGCAATAGCGCAGGAGAAACAGGCGCGCCGCCGGTCGCGGCGGAACTGAGCGACGCGAGGTCCGCCGTGGCGAACTGAGGCGAATCGGCCATGCGCTCCCAGAGAATGGGGACGCCCGTGATCGCCGTGATGCGCTGGCTCGTGATGGTCCCGAGCGCGCGCTCGGGATCCGCGGATTCCTCGATATAGATACAGCCGCCCGCGAGATAGGTCGGCGAATAGACCGAGATGATGCCGCCCGTAAACGCGAATGGGGCGAGCAGGAGCACGCGCTCCTCCGAGGTGAAGCGGTTTGCCGCGATGGTGCTCATGCCCATGGCGCGGATGGCGCGGTGGCTCAGCATCGCGCCTTTGGGCAGGCCCGTGGAGCCCGATGTGAACGTGACCACGGCGATGTCGTCGGGCTGCACGTCGATCGAAGGCGGGTGGGCGTCTCCCTCGATCGCCTCTCTGAACGCGATCGGCGCAAGATCGGCCTGCAGCGCGAACAGGTGGATGTCGGCCGAGCCGTTCGCGCGCGCCGCGACGGACGGCGCCAGACGCTCGACATCGCGCGCGAGCGAAACGAGCGCAGTGCAGCCCACGCTCGCGACGATCTCGCGCAGTTCGCCGTCGCCATAGCGCGGATTCAACGGCACCAGGATGGCGCCGGCTTTCAGTGCGGCGCACCAGGTGACGACCCATTCCAGGCAATTGTTGAGGAGGCAGCCTACGCGATCGCCCCGACCGAGGCCTATGCGCGCGAGGCTCGCGGCCAGCGCGTTGGCGCGCCGGTCCAATTCGGCCCATGTGAGGTTCTCGCCCCTGAAAACGGCGGCCGGTTCATCGCCGCGCATGGCGGCCCAATAGGAGCAATAGCGGGCGAGATTCACGTTGTGTCTCCGAATGGCGATTGAGTCGCCTGTTTATGCGGATTGCGCCCTGGCTGGGATGCGCCGCTTCGTGTTATCAGATGCGGCGATGAGGCAGGCGCGGGGCGGCCGATCGCCCTGATTCTGACGGCTCGCGCGCACGTCGTGCGTCGTCGGTTCCGACGATTCGCCTGCTCGGGCGCGCGCTGGTGATTCGCAATTGAAACCTGTCCTGCGCGCCTCGTCTAACCTTTTGAAACTAAGAGAGTTGCATTTTTTACAGATGCACCCTGGTTGCAATGATTCTTGGCCCAAGGCGGGCTCGCTACATTTCCTGCGTAGTAATCGAAATCTGTCCTCGCCCTGCAATCAAAGTTGGCTTCCCTTTCGGCAAGCGAGGCGGCAAACGCCGCTATCAATGCAAGAAGGCTTATCTTCATGGCGCTGTATGGCGTCGTGTTTCCGTGAAACACTGGAGCCACTCAGTGTCTCGGTGGTCAGCAGTGTCCGCTTGAGTTGATTCTGGCGCATGGATGATGCGCCCGGGGGCTCGGCAATGCCTCGCGGTGGCGGCACACCGCGTTTCACGGCACGATAGGCGCGCTATCGGGATCCGGTGGCAGTTGGCCACCGGTGCTGAATGCTGTGTGGAAGACCACGCCGATCTGCTTCGTGCGCGAATGTGATGCGAGCTCCGAAGCACTCCAGGCCGTTTCCGAAGGCGCCGGGAGACAAGGATGAGAACAGTCGCTGGACACTTCGATCTCGCGCGACGAAAAACCTATGACGCAATATGCTGGCGTATTGCGCACTCGTTGCGAACGGCATCGAGCATCGACTGCCCAACATCGCCCTCGATCCTGCGCGTCGCGAGATGCGACATATACGAACTCGCAATCACGGTGGTCGCGCCCAGCGCGCCAGAAAGCCGTTCGGTATGACGGGCGCCCGGCACGCACGCTTGCGCCGAAGCACTTGCCGTCCGCGGGGGGGGCATACTTCAGCCGGACGCAGTTCTCTAAAACGCGAGACGCGGAGAAGCGCGGGCTGGCGGCCAAGCTGGCCGTGCGCGCTCAAAGGCGTGGCGTCAGGACAGCGTAACGGGAATGCCGTCCGAGCGAGCAGACTCCAGCAGGGCATCCATTATCCGCTGCGTCTTCAGCGCGACTTCCGGCCAGAATGGATCTCGTTTGCCCGACAGGACGAGGTCGCCGAAGGTTCGATACAAACGGGCTTCCTGTGAGTTGTGGTGGTTGTTGCTGTACTCGGGCAGAGAAACTGTTCGCTCGTGTCTCTCCAGGTTGAAGAAACAGCCGTCTCCGGCGAAGCTGTCATTGGCCACGGTAAACGAAACCTCGTTTCCGAAGTGGGGCAGAACAAAGTCCTTCAGGTGGAGATAGCCCTCTAGTCCACCGATGTAAGCCCATTGCTGGCGGCTAGTGCTAAAGGCGTTGTATAGCGTCGCTGTAGCGCCGTCGTCAAAAAGCAGCTCGCCCTCGAATTCAGTCGGCGTTACACCTGATCCGTCGGAGCGGTGCACACCCTGCAAGATGCGTCCACGCGCTTCGACGGGCATTTTGTAGTTCAACGCAAACAAAATAAGCCGGATGTTATACCAACCGACATCGCCAAGACATCCGGCTGGTTCGATCAGGCTATTGCGCTGGATCCATTCGACGTCACCGATGAAGCTGAAATGGCTGGTAATGCGGCGGATGTCGCCTACGCTCGTGTCGTCGTTCAGTACCGCCCGAATCGCAGGCAGGCGAGACGAATGCATGAACATGACGCCATCCATGAGCTGCACGCCCGAGGCATTGGTAGCGTCGATGATACGTTGCAAATCCGCCGCGGAGACTCCGCAAGGTTTCTCGATGACGATGTGCTTGCCTGCCTGAGCTGCCTTGATGGCCCATTCCGTACGAAGTGCAGTTGGCAATGGAATATAGAGTGCGTCGATGTCTCGTCGCTGAATCAGCGCGTCGTATCCTTCGACGGCATCAACCGTGTAGGGGGTTGGCACCGACGCCTGGCACTCGGCGATGAACCGTTGCGCGGTCTCGGCGGAACGGCTGCCGACCGCGACAATCTGGCTGTTGCCGGCGTTGATGATCGCGTGCCAGTTCTTTTTTGCAATGCTCGCAGTGCCCAGGATGCCCCAGCGGCAGAGCCTCTCGTTTGTACTCATCGGGATCTTCTCGAGTTGATCGAATCGGGGCAAGCGGTCTCGCTCGAAGTGTGCCGCCCCCCGGCCCACACGTCTGACTTGTACGACGTTGCCGTCATTCGACGTCGTCCTATCATAGCCACTCGCCTGGCGCTGGCAAAACGAAGGCTATTTGTCTGCTTGTGAGCAATATTTGACCATTGGCGTCCACCTTCGGGGGCAATAGCGATTCCGGACCTTTTCGGATGCGCGGAACCAGAGTCCGTTCAATCGCTTTGCGACGAGATTGACGCCCCCTGTTGCCCGGTTTCTATACCCTGGTTTCGAACAGACGGAGAATATAGTCGCGGACGTACACGATACGGGGATTGCGCATCGACATCTTGTTCCACGCAAGGTAGAAGTCATTCGTTGGTGCGTTCTCTCGACGTGTGATCGAGACCAGGCGGCCTGACGAGAGCGCGTCCGCGCAGAGATAGTCCGGTAAGACGGTCCAGCCTTGCCCACTGATGACGAAATTTTCGATTATTCGCAAGTCCGGAATAGTCAATGCGGCCTGAAAACTTGGAGCGACCTGGAACATGGATGTCCACACAGGCCTGATAAGCGGCAGGTCCTCGTCGTAAGCGATAAGCGGTATTCTCGATAGCTCGTCCGCAGTGGGGCGCTTGCCCAACTGCGCCGCAATCTGTGGAGACAGTACGAGCAAAAAGCGCTCGGTCAGGAGGCGAGCGAAGCCGTGCGAGTGTTCATCGGGCTGGGATGCTGTAATCGCAAGGTCCGCCGTCGACGCGTTCAGGAGGCTATATATACGGTCACGATTCCCTGTGTGAAAACGGACCAAATAGCCCTCGGCGAGCAAAGGGGCGAGTCTGGTCGCGATCTGCGAGCAAATGAAGTCTGACGGGCCGGCAATATGGATGGTCCCCCCCAGCGGGCTGCCCGTACGATACGAAGCCAGCTTCGACTCAAGGCCGTCCAGCAACGGGCCAACGGAGCGAGCGAGTTCATCCGCGGCTTCGGTCGCGACGACGCCACGCGCTCTGCGAACAAACAGTGGCTTCCCGACCACCGATTCAAGTGCCTTGATATGCATCGAGGCCGCCGGCTGCGTGATGCCCAGATGTTGTGCGGCCCTGGAAAATGACTTCAGCCGATATGCATCGAGGAACGTCCGCAGATGGGTAAGGTGACTCATGTCGTAGCTCGTCGTGCGTGCGCAGACTGAAGATCGATCTTTGCGGGAACTTCCGATACTGCCGGCGCGCCGGGATCGTCTGCGTTTCGTATAAATAAAATAATACCTGGGCTAAGTATTATAATTTCAAATATTGCTGGCTGCTCCGTAGACTTGCTCTGTCGCGGCCGCCTTGGGCCGCTCACAGTTGAGAGGTCGGAGTTATCGTGCCATTCGTCATCTATATTTTTACCCTCAGCGCATTCGCGTTGGGGCTCGCAGAGTTCGTTCCGATTGGTCTAACCGACGTCATGGCGCACAGCTTGAACGTCGATATCGAGCAGACCGGCTCGGCCATTACCACGTACGCGCTCGGCGCGACATTCGCCGCGCCTGTGCTGACCGCATTGACCGCACGCTGGTCTCGCAAGAATGTGATGTTGATGACGGCGCTTGTCTTCACGGCAGGCAGTGGAATTGCAGCCGTCGCGGCGAACCTGCCCATGCTCCTCGTTGCACGGTTTGTCGCCGGTATGGGGCACGGGCTGTTTCTCGCTGTTGCCTCCAGTACGGCGGCTCGACTTGCTGGTTCCAAAAAGGCGGGTAGCGCTGTGGCCGTGGTTTTTGGTGGGTTTACCATCGCGATGGCGATTGGTGTGCCGATCAGCACCTATCTCGGTGGCGCGATTTCCTGGCGCCCGGTGCTTGGTGCGATCGCTGCGTTTGGAGCGCTTGGATTTGTGGGGCTGCTGTTTGGGATGCGCGATCCGCTCCGGGTCTTCGACGGCGACTCACCCGCGTCGGCGGCGCATGCGCTGAAGGCGCTGCTCAACGTGAAGCTCCTCGGTGGTGCGCTCGTGACCGTGTTTGCCTACTCGGGGTCGTTTGCTGCGTACACGTATATCGCGCCCGTTCTCACTCAGGTCACTGGCGTGAGCAGTCACACGGTCAGCATTTTCATGCTTTCGTACGGTGTCCTTGCGGCGGTTGGGAACGTCATCGGAGGCAAGATGACTGACCGTCTGGGCGTGAACGGAGCGAGTCTGACCGTGGTGATCGGCATCATATTGACGGTGCTCGGCATCTGGGGCTTCGCGCATTCTGCGATCATTATGGCTGTCCTTATTGCGCTTCTCGGGATGTTTACGTTTGCCGGGGTGCCGGCGCTGCAGGCGAGGTTGCTAGGGATCGCGGAGATTCATGCACCTCATGCGCATGGAGTTGCGGCTGGACTCAATATCGCGGGATTTAACTCTGGTATCGCGTTGGGATCGCTGATGGGAGGTGTGACTATCAGCACAATCGGTGTTTCGTACACCGCGGTGATCGGGGCAGTCCTTTCGAGTATCGGTCTGGTGATGCTTCTCGCAAACGTGCTGCAGAACCGCGGTGTGGACTACAGGGTCGGGCAGGGCGCTGGACACTGAGTGAGATTGGAGGCGAACCGCGGTGCATGGCCCTCAATCGCAGCGAAGGGGGCCAAACGGTTTGCTCACGCGAGAGCTCGCCGCAGCAGGTCTGTTTAGGCGTTGAAGTACAGGCAATTGCTTTTATCGCCGACCAGCCACACCGATTCGACGAAGACGACTCGACTGTTGGGGTGACGGCACCCATTACAAAAGCAATGGCGCACCTTGGACGCAACGCGGATTGAGGGGGCGTGAACCATGTTGGGGCCGTCGCAATTCGGTATGGCAGCGCGGCGCAGCGCCTATCATTGCCTCGCGGTTGACCGATAATGATCTTCTGGGACGGCAGCGGCGCTGCCACGCCATCAGCTCCTGCAACATGCGGCCGTGTATCCGCGCTGGCGGTCGTCAGGATATCTCCGAATCACGATCGGTCACCAGATCCGACGCGCGGCTGCGAGGTTCATGATGGACAGCGACTCCACACAGCAAGGCGGCATCTCGGGTCGTCAAGCGAAAGACCCCGCGAACGAGGAAGACCCGAGCGTTCGTAACAACCCGCGTTACTATCAGCTGTATCCAATCCTGTCCGACGCTGACATAGAAAGAATGCGTCGCTTCGGCAGTTTGACCCATCGCAGCGCCGGGCAGGCACTCTATCGCGCGGGGGGAATCAGTCCAGGAATGTTCGTCCTGCTGTCCGGCAAGGTGCGGGTCGTCGGCCGCGATGCATTGGGACGTGAACGTGTGGTGCGCGCACAAATGGAGCGCGGTGAATTCAGCTCCGAGATTGGACAATTGGCCGGGAAGCCCGCAGTAGTCGATGCGATCGTGACTGAGGATGTCGAGGCGCTGCTGCTCCCAATGGAGGGGGTGCGCGCACTGATGATTGCCGAAGCCGAACTTGGCGAGCGACTCATGCGCTCGTTGATCTTGCGGCGCGTGGCTGCAATTGAACGCGGCGACGGCCCGATTCTGGTGGGCACGAGCGCAAGCGCGCGGTTCCTTGCGCTGCAGAATTTCCTCCGACGAAATAGTCAGCCGCACCTCGCGCTTGACGCGTTGAGTGATCCTGCGGCGCTTGGGCTGATCGAGCGACTGGCTCCGAAGCGCGACGACTTTCCTCTTGTCATCTGCCCAAATGGTTCGGTGTTGCGCAACCCTGAGGAGGCCCAGCTTGCTTCCTGCCTGGGACTCTTGCCGGAATTCAATCCAGCGCATGTCTACGATGTCGCGATAGTCGGTGCTGGGCCCGGTGGGCTCGCCGCAGCGGTATACGCCGCCTCCGAAGGGCTTTCGGTTGTCGCCTTCGACTTTCGTGCACCGGGCGGCCAGGCTGGAACGAGCTCGCGCATAGAGAACTATCTGGGATTCCCAACAGGTATATCCGGACAGGCATTGGCAGGCCGAGCGTTTAACCAGGCACAGAAGTTCGGAGCACATATCGGCATACCCTGCGAGATCAAGGCGCTGCATTGCGGCGCATTGCCACTCGCAGTCGAGTTGGGCGATGGCCGCCGAATCCAGACACGCTCAGTGGTCATCGCAAGCGGTGCCGAATATCGGCGACCGCCGGTCGAGCATCTTGCACGGTTCGAAGGTTGCGGCGTTTACTACTGGGCTTCTCCCGTTGAGGCACGGCTATGCCGGAACGACCCTGTGCTTTTGGTCGGCGGAGGCAATTCGGCTGGACAAGCTGTCGCATATCTTGCATCACACGCGTCGCACGTGCATTTGCTCATCCGTGCTGCGAATCTGGAGCAGAGCATGTCACGGTATCTGATTGAACGCATCACATCGCTCCCCAACGTCACACTGCACGCGCGCGCAGAGGTCACTGCACTCGAGGGCGCAGAGCGACTTGAGCGAGTGCGCTACCGGCGCAAAGGGGAAGGCGAGGAACACAGCATCGCGACACATCACTTGTTTTTGTTTATTGGAGCACAGCCCAACACAGGGTGGCTGCAAACTTGCGGGGTGTCGCTGGATCCCAAGGGCTTCGTCTTGACAGGCACCGACATTCCCGGTGTGGTTCCTCGGTCGCTGCCGTTGGAGACCAGTGTCGATGGCGTTTTCGCGATTGGTGACGTGCGAGCGGGGTCGACCAAACGCGTCGCCGCCGCGGTTGGTGAAGGCGCGGCTGTGGTCGCGCAGATTCACCGCTTTCTCGCAACTGGGCACCGATGAGCTATCTGCTTGCACCTTTGCTTTTGTCGCAATGAAGCGTTGCTTCTCGCTCGGATTCAAAAGTCCGCCAAGTACGTCTATCTTCATGTCCAGACAGCAGGGCGCGCTGAAAGCTGCGCGCACACGGCGAACCGCGTTGCCGTCACCTACTGTCACGAAGAAGGGACAACTGGAGAAAGAGATGTCGAACACCACACTGCACTACATATACGACCCTTTCTGTGGTTGGTGTTTTGGCGCTGGGCCATTGCTCACTGAGGCCCGGGAAATCGAAGGCCTCCACGTCGAGCCTCATAGCGTCGGCATGTTGGCTGGCCCCCGCAGCAAGATGATGTCCCCGGAATGGCGCGATTTCGTGCGACCGCACGAAAAGCGGATTACTGCCTATAGCCATGTCGAATTCGGAGCGCCCTACGTCAACGGCACACTGGAAGATCCGTCTGTCGCGCTCGATTCTGGCGTACCGACAGCGGCCATGCTGGCGGCGGAGAAGTTGTCCGGACGCGGTCTTGAAATGTTGAAACGCTTGCAGCGTGCGTATTATGTTGAGGGCCTGCCCATATCGAACCGCGAGGTGATTCTGAGCCTTGCCGATGAACTCGGATATGAACGGCAGAGTTTCGTCAAAGCCTTTGAAGATGCGCTGCACGTAACCCTGGAATCACACATCGAGGCGAGCAATCAGCTTCTCTCCAGGCTGAATGCACGCGGGTTCCCGGCTTTTGCACTTGAAATCGGTGGCGAGCTGGAGGCGCTTCCCGTAGGCAGGTATTTTGGTCGACCAGAGAAGTTCGCAGCCGATATCCGGTCGAAGATGGCTACTACCCAGGGAGAAGAGTAGTTTTTTCATTCGCACGACGGGCCACCGACTGAACAGGTTCGCAGGCTAGTCGGCAACATTTACCAAGGAGATATCCAATCATGAGCGCGTACGTTGTCTTAACTCTAGATGAAACGACCGATCAGACACAACTTGACGAATATGCCAGGCTGGCTCCCGCGGCGGCTGAAGGCCGCGATATTTCGTTCCTGGCGCTGTATGGCAGGCACGAGGTACTTGAGGGGCCATCGATCGAGGGAGCCGTCATTCTGAAGTTCCCGACCGTTGATGAGGCAAAGGAATGGTACGACAGCCCGGCTTATCAGAACGCGGCGGCTCACCGACATGCAGGGGCGAAGTACCGTGCCTTCATTGTCGAAGGGCTCGATTGAACGGTGCGTCGAGCATTTCCGCGAACTCCTTTGAATGTCCGAGCGGCGTGTGTGTACGATTCTGGTTTGGTTCGGCGTCTTTGGTATCAGCGAGTCTGCGACCGGCGTCCCCGTGTCGAGGTTTCTTTCGCAATGGAGGTAGGTGAGGAGAGCTTTTTGAGAGTCGCGGGAGTGCCGTTGAGGAAAGCCTCAACCTGCCGCTCAACGTGTGCATCGAGGTCTTTGGGCACGGGTAGCCCGTACACCCACTTGCGGACACCGATATAGAAGATGCTCGCATGCAGGCTCCAGACTAGCTCCAGTTCAGCTTCTTTTGCAGCCGGCGACGTCGGAGCGGGCAAGCCGTAGGTGTTACGGATCTCATCCATTACCGGGCGGAAGATGCGCTCACGCAGCTTTTCCAGATAGCGCTTGTTGATGCCCTCACGCGTGAGCCCAGCAAAGATGAATGTGCGGATCCATTCGCGTTGAAGGATGACATGCGAATAGGCCTTGTAGAGCGAGCAAAGACGTTCTTGCAGCGGTATGCTGCGGTCAGCAAGCAACCGCTCCCATGAAGGGTCCCATCGATAGACCTCGCTATATACGCGGTCGATGAGTGCTTCCTTATTGGGAAAATAACGATACAGCAAAGGCTGGGTTACGCCGATTTGCTTTGCCAGTTCGCGAGTGCTACCAGAGAAGCCGTGTGTGGCGAAATGTTCGATGGCCTTCTCGACGATCTGTTGTTCACGCTCTTCTGGCGCCATGCGTCGAACAATAGTGCTCGTGTCGACCGCCTCGCCGCGGTCGTGCCCGGATAGTGTTTTGTCGGCTGCGAGGCGCTTTTGCGGCGGCATGTTGTCTCTCTTATCGCGTGATCAATCGGTTAGGTCGGAATATATTAACAGGTCTACCGTTCACCACAGTCGCCCGCTGGACCACTACCGCTCCCGCAAATCCACTCTAGAAACAAGCATTCCGTTGTGTTCGTATGTATTTGATTTATTTGCAGATTTTTGGTTGCCTCGGCGCAGGTGCCACATGATATTGTCAACGGGTTGGTCAGCAACGTGACGGATTCGTCGCTTGCTGGGGGGCGCCGAGTGCTCATGACGCCGCCGACTGCGTCGGCGGCTAATGTCATCCACTATCTTTCAAGGCAGCCCTCAGAAGCGATGGGCGAGGCCGATCGTAGCGACGAATTGCTGGTTGGTTGCTGAGGGCGTCATCCCGTTGACGGACGCAACCGCCGATTGTCCCAGCGAATCGACACCGGCAGCACGTTGATATGCGACTACCGTATACACGTCTGTCCGTCTGGACAGGTTGTAGTGCACCCCCGCGTTCACCTGGTTGTAATGCGCCTTGTTGGCCTTTGGTCCGCTCGTGCTGGTGTATGAATAAGAGGCTCCAACAGAAAGCGCGTTCGTGAACCGCCACGAAGTATTCAGTTCAATCGTGCTGAAGACGGCGCTCCCAACATACCCGAGTGGATTCGGTCCCGCATCGGAACCCAAACCGATGAAGCGTGTATTTGTGTAGATAAACCCGACAGCCGCGTGACCAAACGTGTATGACGCTCCGCCCCCAAAGACCTCCTCACGGTTGGCGGACGCGTAGCCGGCGATGACAGGATTCTTCTGTGGCGTTGTAGCGGACCCAAGGGAACCGATATTGTTTACCGCCGCGCCGCCTCCGTTCGGCTGGCTGCCCCACATTGAGACATTCGGATCATATGCGCTCAAGTATCCGATGCCGATACGCAACGGCCCCACGCTGTATCCCGCTCCCGCCGAGATCACTTGATCGGTCGAGATGCTCCCCGGCACGCCGCCAAAACTGTACATGACGTCTGCCGAAAATCCATTCCAGGTGGGAGACGTGTACTTGACTGTATTGTTTTGACGGACGGTCAGGCCGAGGTTGTCGACATCGTCTGGGTGGGCAGTGATGAAGCCGCCCCATAGATTCACAGACGACAAGGGGAAAAGATAGTCCACGAACGACGAATACTGCCGGCCAGCTGTGATCGTACCGATGCTTTCGTTTGCCAGACCAACAAACGCTTGTCGCCCGAACAGTGCACCGCCCTGACCGAGTACCCCATTTGCGGCATTGAAACCGTTCTCGAGTGTGAAGATCGCTTTGATTCCGCCACCCAAATCTTCGGAGCCTCTCAACCCAAATCGACTACCAACGTATGCTGACGAAGACGCATCCTGCATCGAATACTGGTGAGCCCCATGCAGCACACCGCCCGCTTTGTTTGTTTGTGCATTACTTACGTAGACGATGTCCGGATCCACGATCCCATAGAACGTTACGCTGCTTTGAGCGAATGCGGCAGACGAGAAGCCGACCGAAACCACGGCCGCCATGGTTTTGATCCTTGTCATAGAATTCATTTGTTATATTAATTTGGTATGCTTAGTAAATTTTAAGCGTTTAATAGCTGCTGCCCATGGACCCCGTGGACATCGGGTCTGATTACTCCGCGGGCCGGTTCGCACAAACCGCTGGAGACGAAGCTTGCCGAGCCCGTTGAGCGAACCTCAGTGACCTCCGTGTCCCGGCAATTGCATTCCGGTCTCGCACGTCACCAGTTGGCTGTCGAACAGCCCACGTTCCCGTTGCGCAGCTGTCGATCGGTCGGTGACGGAAAACAACCAGATTCCTGCGAATGCCGCAATCATCGAGAACAGGGCGGGGTATTCATACGGATAGATCGCATGGGTATGGCCCAGCACCTGCACCCACACCGTCGGACTCAGAATCGTCAGAACAACGGCAGTTACCAGCCCCAACATCCCACCCAGCACTGCGCCTCGCGTCGTGAGACCGCGCCAGTAGATGGACAGCAGAAGTACGGGGAACGTCGAACTCGCAGCAATAGAGAACACCAGGCTCACGACGAACGCGATGTACTGGTTTTCAAACGCGATCGCGAGTAACGTCGCCAGAATGCCCAGAACCACCGTCGTGACCCGGGAGACACGCAGTTCTTCGCGGTCGGTCGCGCGGCCGCGCCGGAACGCGTTGGCGTACAGGTCATGGGAGACCGCAGACGCGCCAGCAAGCGTCAGACCCGAAACCACGGCCAGAATTGTCGAGAACGTGACGGCACAGATAAAGCCGAGGAAGATGTTGCCGCCCACAGCATGTGCGAGATGGATCGCGACCATGTTGACGCCGCCGATCAGTGCGCCTTTGGCGTCGTGATAGGTTGGGTCAGTCGATACAAGCGCGATGGTGCCGAATCCGATAATCACAATCATCGCATAGCCGATGCCTACGATACCGGTGGCGTGCAGGATGCTCTTTCGCGCTTCCTTGACGTCGGCGACGGTAAAGAAGCGCATAAGGATATGCGGCAGGCCTGCCGTACCGAAGATCAGTGCCAACCCAAGCGATACAGCTGAAATGGGATCATGAATCAGACCACCAGGGCTCATGATCGCGTCATGGTGCGGATGAGCCTGCACGGCAGCAGCAAACAAGGCGTCCGGATTGAACGCGAAGTGTCGCAGCACCATGAACGCCATGAACGCGCAGCCAGCGAGCAGGAGGATGGCTTTAATGATCTGAATCCATGTGGTGGCGAGCATGCCGCCAAAGAACACATATACGACCATCAGCACGCCGACAACAATGACGGCAGGAAGATAGTGGATTCCGAAGAGGAGTTGCACGAGCTTGCCAGCACCAATCATCTGCGACACGAGGTAGAGCAGCACGATGACGAGCGAGCTGATAGCTGAGAAGATTCTCACAGGACGCTGTTGCAGCCGGTACGACACGACGTCGGCAAACGTGAACCGGCCCAGATTGCGCAGCGGCTCGGCGATCAACGCCAGGATGATCGGCCAGCTTGCGAGAAAGCCGATTGAATAGATTAGACCGTCGTACCCGTTCGAGAACACCAACGATGAGATACCCAGCAACGATGCTGCCGACATGTAGTCACCCGCGATGGCCCAACCATTTTGCAGGCCGGTGATCTTGCCTCCTGCGGCGTAGTGGTCCGCGACTCCGTGGTTCTTTCGTGCGGCCCAGCGGGTGATGACCAGCGTGGCAAGGACGAACACGACAAACATTGCGATGGCAACTGGATTGCGAGGTTGGTGTACCACGGCGGCGGCGCCGCCGCTAGTCGCGGCAGGGGCTGCCCAGATACCGGTCGAAGGCAATGCTGCGAGGAGCGGGAGAAAATTGCGGAGACTCATGATTGTCCCTCGCGACGAATGCTGTCGAGCAAGCCGTCGAAGACGGTATTGGCGCGACGGACGTAGATGGCGACCAGTGCAAATGTGTACGCAAGCATCCCCAAACCAATGGGAATGCCCCACGTGGTCGGATGGCCAGCGACGATCGGGGTGGCAAGCAGAGATGGGGCAAACGCTATCAGCAAGATGAAGGCGAAGTACGCCACCAGCATGCACGCTGCCAACGTCCATGAGAATCGGCGACGGCTTCGCACGAGCTGATGAAACCGGGCATTGCCCAGAATAGGTGGGGCGGTCCCTCGCCCCGCCTGCAGGTTTGCTGATTGGGCGCCATTCGGACAGGCTGCCGCGTTTGTGTTCATGTTTCCTCCACGTAGGGTAGTTTGAATGGGCTATGCGGGCACCGGCTCTTGTGGCTGGTTGCCCGACGTATCCCTATAGCGTCGGGGCGACCGCTGTCTCGCGCATGACCGCTTCCGGCGTGCGATATTTCTCGGCCATTTCCCGCTCGAACGGGCTCTTCATTTGAGCCTGCATATAGGCGCCGAGGTGGCGTGCGTGCTCGACGATGGCGCAACCGAATTGCAGACGCTGGCGCTCGTATTCAGCCAGAGCCTGGTCGATGTTGCCGGTTGCGGAAAGTGATCTGGCCAGTTGAGTGGCGTCACCTGCAGCCTTGGTGACACCCATGCCGCAATGAGGCCGCGCCACGAAAGCGGCATCGCCGAGCAATACGACTCGGTCGAATACGAGTTTGGTCGCTTCGAGGTCATAAATCGGCTGGAACAGCGGCTGCTTCGTCTTGTCGACCACTTCCGCAAACTGCGGTGCAAGCAGCTCGTGTGCGGCCTCGCGCACGTCGGCAAGGACGCTGGGGCGAATCAGATGTGGCGGAATGCCGTTGGGATGGCATTTCCCTGTTGCATCCGTGAGTAGTTCACGCAGCGTAGTTGCCTCGTCCGTCGGACGGTACCAAACAAAGTTGTAGCGACGGTGGCCAGGTTCCGTGCTGTTACCTGGGCCTGCTACCGGGTAGCCGAGCATCTGTTCTCCCGGCGGCAGGCAAAAGCCGAACTTGTCGAACAGCGCCTCCCACGTTTCGCGGGACAAGTCGCGTTCATCGACCAGCCCCCGCCACGCAATGTATCCCGCATACTCCAGTTGCACGGACGGCAAATAGTTCTGGCGGATGCTCGAGCGGAATCCATCAGCAGCGATGACAAGATCGGCACGCAGTTTCGTGTTGTCAGCGAGCGTAACTTCAGCGTGGTCTGCGAAGCTGTCAACGCGCTCCACAAAGGCGCCCGATCGGTACGAGGTGTCTGGCAAGGCGGCGCGTAATACGTGGAACATCTTGCTCCAGGCAGTGAGAGTCTGCGTGAGCGGACGCGAGCCGCCGACGGTGCCGTCCGGATTCAGCGTGACCCGGCTGTGCACCGTCACGCCGATGTCGTCGCCCACCGCCACGCCGGCCGCCGTCAGCGCGTCGAACAGCTCGGGATGCGTGACGATGCCCGCGCCACGCCCGGCGAGCTCATCGGGTACCCGTTCAAGCACAGTGACGTCCCAGCCACTGCGTAGCAGAAGATTGGCCGCAAAAAGACCACCGAGCGACCCGCCCACGATGACCGCCGAGCGGCGATTGGTAAGACTGCTTTGCATGTCTGTGTCTCCTTACTGACTGGCGGCGGCCCGCGACGTCTTTTCGAGCGCCGCTGCTTCGTGTGCCGGGAAATTCATTTCGATCGTGACGCCGGACGGGTCCTCAACGAATACCTGATGCAGGCCGAGGCTCGGTACCGTGCGGTCTCGCCATTCGTAGCCCGCGGTGCGCAGCTTGGCCCAGAACTCCTCCAAACCTGTCGCGAGAAATGCGATGTGGTCAACGGTGCCGGTTCCGGTCACGGGGAGTGCCTTGTCACCGAGGTATTCAGCGAGGCCGCTGGGGTCATCGGCGTCAACGCCGATGATGTGAACGACACCGAAGTCAGACTCGTCCTCTCCGTTGTACAACCAGATACCGGGGAACTTGAATGGAGGGCGGAAACCCTCACGGAAGCCGAGAACCTGTGTATAGAACTGTCTGGACTTCTCGAGATCCGCAGTGCGGATCGAGTAGTGTGCAAGCTTGGTGATTGGCATTTGCGTCTCCGCTGTTTATCGATCGATCAGTGATCGTTTGATAAATTATAGGCCGGCCACGATTTGAACAAGATCAAAATGCGTCAGTGTTTACCCGTGATGACCGTGTGGCCTGCGCCAACAAACTGGAAAGGGTCATACCGTGTCAATGTGAAGCGGGTTAACACCTACTCCGAAATCGACGGCATGTTGGGAGGTCGACTTTTTAAGTTATCATTAGATAACTATGTGCATCCGTGTGGACTTTGCATTCTTCGCTGCCTCGGGCCGTTCAGCCGAAGGCAGCACGCATACACGTCCAGTCTGGGGTTCAACTCGCCGCTACCGTGCCTGAACGCGGTCGGTGACGAAGAGGCGCTGTGCAGTAAGAGCCAGGCTGATTGCGAGAATCGCCATTACGACACACAGGCCGATAAGCGACACGTTTAGACCAAAGCGATCTGCGGCAATCCCGAGTCCAAGCACGGGAACAATGCCACCGAGATAGGCGACGGTGAAAAAGGAGGAAATCATGCCCGCCCGCCGTTCCGGCGTGGCGATCGCATTCACTACGAATAGCGCCGACATGAACGCAAGTCCCTGACCGAATCCGCCAAGCAAGTCGCTTGCGACGAAAAGCAACCCGGACGAAATCTTGACCGAGATCGCCAGCATCGCGAGGCCAGCCGTCACGATAAGCGAACCGATGACCAGCCCGCGCCTCGGGCTCATCCCTTGCAGTGTCATTTGGGCTGCCGCGGACCCTGCAAACAACAGGGCGACGCCGATGCCGCCGACGGCCGGTCCCTTCCATGGCATGAACGCATTAAAAAAGGACGGAGCCAGTGATGCAAACAGGCTAAAGAGGGTGTAGCCGGTGAACGTGATGACCGCCACAGTGGCGAATTGTCTGCCGTGGTGCATGCTGGGGACGTGAAAGCGCAAACGGGGTATAAAACGGCCAGCGGCCGTTGGCCGGTCACTTGCTCCGTAGCGTAACAAGGCCACCAGTGCAATCGAGAGCGCGCCAGCCAGCGCCCAATAAGGCAGGTGCAGAGGAAACGGCAGGCTCTGTGCTATGAAGCCACCTGCGAGGGGACCCGCACCCAGTCCAATGATTGTCATCAACGCGCCGATGGACGAGGCAAACGTCATCCGCTCTGGCGGGGTCACCGCTACCAGCCCGGCAGTGGCGGAGGTAGAGGCAATTCCCGCTGCGACGCCTATCATGAATCTCCCGATGGAGAGAATCGCAAGGTCTGGTGCGAAGGCAGAGACGAGAAGACCGGCAAGTGCGAGTATGGTCGCCACTCGCAACGTCCGGATATGCCCAATATGGTCGCTCAGATGTCCGAGGAAAAGCAGCGCGAGCAGTGTGCCGGCCATGTACATCGTATAAGCGACAGTGACACCGCTCGGTCCGATATGAAACGTCTGCTCATAGAGCGGATACAGTGGACTGGCGATCGTCGCCCCGGCCATGATCGTGCCTAACGTGTAGGCCATAGCGACAAACTGCGCGCTCGCCACACTTCTCGTTGTTGCAGAACTATTTTTCGCTCCCATCGCTGAAAACCTCGGTATTTAATCGACGGCCAAGAATAAATCCGGGAATTCAGGCAGGGAACGCCAACGGGGAGCAACGCTACGTTGCATAACAGGCAATGCGTCAGCGTAGCGCGCCGAGGCGGCGTGAGTGCAAGCCCGCCGCTACCGTTGCGGAGTGAGGGAGATCCGTGTGGATCGACTAAGCCGGATTGCTGGCGAGAGATGAAACGAGATCGATGAAAGCATTGACGCGGGTGGACCCGCGTTGATTGGGCAGGTAGAGCGCACTGATGACCGACCGCGCCTCATTGGGCGTGACATCGTAGCTTTCAAATAACTTCAGCATTTTGCCCGACTGGATATCTGCCTCGACCAGCCAGTCCGGTAGAAGGGCAATGCCTGAACCGTCGAGAACCGCTTCGCGCAACACCTCGGAGCTGTTGCACTTCAGGCGCCCCGCAACGGCCACCTTTGTCGTGTCGCCATTACCCGAAAATGTCCAGACCTGCTGGTCGCCACTATAGGAGAAGCGCACGCACTGGTGGTTGCAAAGATCAACCGGCTCAACCGGTGTTCCATGAGCGGCCAGATAGTCGTGACTGGCTACGACATAGCGGCGAAAAGTCCCGAGCTGTCTGGCTACGACTTCCGCAGTAGGTGCTGCCTCGCCGAGCCGGATTGCGACGTCTATCCGTTCCGTGACGAGGTCAACCATATCGTCGCTGAGTCGCATGTCGAGATCCAGCTTCGGATACCTGGCCAGGAATCCGGAGACGTGTGGCCCAATCCTGCGCAACCCATAAGCGACGGGTACGGAAACCCGCAGGGGTCCGGATGGTTCTTCCCCACGGTCGCCCACGAGGGAATCGGCGTCCGCAAGATCTTCGAGCAGCTTCTTCGCGCGGACATAGTAGAGCGCGCCTGCGTCAGACAGCGTTACCTGTCGGGTTGTCCGGTTCAGCAGTACCGTGCCCAGCGATTCCTCGAGCGCATCCACGGATCGAACTACCGACGACGTAGCAAGTTCAAGCCGCCGTGCCGCGCTGGAAAACCCACCGGCTTCTGCCACCTCTACGAACGCCCTAAGGGCGGAGAACTTGTCCATGCCTTTGCCTTTGTCGCAATGATGCGTTGCACCCGGCAGTCATTCTACAGATACCTCGCAGCCCATATCTTGTCATCCGTAGATCACCTGGAGATTGATATGAACAAGCTGGAAATTAACCTGACATATGACCTTATTTGCCCGTGGTGCTGGATCGCCGAGCGGCGCCTTCGCCGCGCTGTCGACGAGTTGGGCCTCTCCGATTCCGTGTCGGTCCGGTTCACACCGTACGAACTGAATCCGACGATGCCGGCCGAGGGTATGGATCGCAAAGCCTACCGGACCTTGAAGTTCGGGAGCTGGCCGAGATCCCAGGCGATGGATGTGCACGTCGCCGACACCGGTAGGGCGGACGGACTCGAGTTTCGTTACGACGCCGTCGAACGCACCCCGAACACCTTGCTGGCACATCGCCTGATCTGGTTCGCGCAGCGCGAGGGAGACGCGTCCGGCCTGGTTGATGCACTGTTTGCCGCGTACTTCCGTGATGGTCGTGATGTCGGAAATGCAAATGTACTAGTCGAGATCGCTGCTGAAGTCGGATTGGACCGTGATGCGGTCGAGGCATTTCTCGCCAGCGAGGAGGGGGTTGCGGGAGTCCGTTCACTTGAGGCGGACGCAAACCGTCGCGGAGTGGTCTCCGTGCCATCGTTCCGTATCGGATCAACCGTGATCAGCGGAGCACAACCGGTCGTTGTTTTCAGGGACGCGCTGAATGAGGCACTCGGCGCTACCGCAGAGTAAGGAGGTCATCATGCTGGTCGAGAAGAAGCCTCGGGCACTCATCATTGGCGGGTCACTAGGCGGCCTTTTTGCTGCCAATAGCCTGCTTCAGTCCGGTTGGGATGTGGACGTGTTCGAACGCTCGCCGAGCGCGCTCGATAGCCGCGGTGGCGGCATCGTCCTGCAACCCCAGGTCGTGGCGGCGATTAACAACGCAGGGCTCGGCTCGGCGTCGCCGCTCGGCGTGCTGTCACAGGAGCGCGTCTATCTTGATCGGCATGGAGAGGTTTTGCAAAGCGCCTTCATGCCGCAGACGCAGACCTCCTGGAACACGCTGTATCGTCGGCTCGTCAGGGGCATACCCAGCGAACGCTACCACAGGGGGCAGCGTCTCACGTCGTTTTCGCAGGATGGTGAGCGCATCACTGCTCGTTTCGAAGCGGGTGCGATCGCCGAGGGTGATCTCCTGGTCGGCGCCGACGGCCCCGACTCGACGGTTCGTTCGATCCTGTTGCCTGAGACATCTTTGAGCTACTCGGGTTATGTGGTCTGGCGAGGACTCGTGCCCGAAAGATCCGTGTCGCCGGAGACGGCTGCAGCATTGACAGACAAGTTCGTATTTCAGCACGACCCGGAATCGCTGATGCTGCAATACCTCGTGCCGGGAGAAGATGGCTCGACGAACCCAGGCGAGCGTCGCTTCAACTGGCTCTGGTACCTCAAGGCGGCGAAGGGGGAGACCCTGGATGCTGTCCTGACTGACCGGCAAGGCGTCCACCGTCGTCATTCCGTTCCTCCTGGCATGCTTGCGCCTGCCCAGGAGCGCGTGTTTCGTGATTACGCCGAGGCCAATGTAAATCCCGCCTTCCGCGAGTTAGTCGAGAAAACCCACGAGATTTTCGTGCAGGCGATCGTCGATCTCGCAGTGCCTCAGATGGTGTTTGGCAGGGCGATTCTCCTTGGTGATGCTGCGTTCGTACCGAGGCCGCATACCGCGGGGAGTACATCAAAGGCGGCCGAGAATGCTCTGAGTCTGGGTGCCGCGCTACGCGCGTCGCCCACGGACATCGACATGGCGTTGCGCCTGTGGGAAAGCGACCAGTTGAACGTGGGCCGCCAGATGATCGAATGGGGAGTGCGCATGGGCGATCGCCTCATGCGCGCTGCCGCGTAACCAACACGTTTGCGATGAGCTATCGCTAGCAGGAGAGAGAAATGGCTAACGCCACATTGCATTACTTATATGATCCCTATTGTGGTTGGTGCTTCGGCGCTGCGCCCATGCTGACTGCGGCACAGGCGATCGAAGGGTTGCACGTTGAGCCACATGGCATTGGGATGCTGGCTGGCCCTGGTCGAAAGATGATGTCGCCGGAATGGCGGGACTTCGTCCGGCCGCACGAGTTGCGCATTACCGCGCTGAGTCACGCCGAATTTGGCGCGCCGTACATCAACGGGATACTGGAGGATTCCTCCGTCGTGCTCGACTCAAGCATTCCAACGGCGGCGATGCTGGCTGCCGAGCAATTGTCCGGGCGTGGCCTCGAGATGCTCAAACGCCTGCAACGGGCGTACTACATCGAAGGCAAGCCAATCGCGGATCGGGATGTCATCCTCCAAACTGCGGATGAACTCGGTTTCGACCACCAGACATTCGCGAAGACCTTCGAGGATGTAGTGGCCACATCGCTCGATTCGCACATCAAAAAGAGCAGTCACTTTCTTGCCGCACTTGGCGCACATGGTGTTCCGGCGTTTGCGCTTCAGGTGGGGGACAAGGTTGAACCGTTTCCGATTGGCAGGTTCTACGGAAAGCCGGAGAGATTTGCTGAAGAAATCCGGGCGAGATTAGCGGCGGTTCAGGAGCCAAAAGAGGCCAGCTCAAATCTCTGATCGTCGATGCTGGAAGGAAGTGAATGCAGTTCCGGGCGGCCGCGGCGCCTGTGGCGCCCCGGCCATTTGATTCGGGGGCTAGAGATCGGCTGGGGGTGTCAAAACTCTTCCGGTCGCCTGGAGCGAGAGGGACGCCGAAACGGCTATTCGTGCGGAGGGTAGTCGGTATAGCCGACCTCGTCACCGCCGTACCAGCCGTGGGGATCCGATTCGGCGAGAGGAGCATCTTTGCCGATCCGGCTGACGAGATCCGGGTTGGAAATATACAGGCGCCCAAACGCTACAAGATCGACTCGACCATTTTCCAGTAATTGCCTCGCCTGGTGGACGCTGATACCCCCATTCGCGATTAATGTTCCGGAAAAATGCGGCCGGACAATGTCCAGGATCTTCGGAAGGTCAGGCGTTCCGGACCATCCATTCGTATCAGCAAGGTGTGTGTATCCAACCTTGAAACGTTCGAGCATGTCTGCCACATAGGCATACGTGGCACCCGGGTCCGGGTCGCGTACATTGTTGTAGTCCGCGAATGGAGAAATTCGCACGCCGACGCGGTTGGCAGGCATGACTTCGGAGACGTTCCTGATGATTTGCTCGAGGAACCTCGCGCGATTTTCGACACTGCCGCCATATTCGTCGTCTCTCTGATTGATGGTCGGCGACAGAAACTGGTGAGGCAAGTAACCGTTCGCGGAATGTATCTCGACGCCGTCGAAGCCCACATGCCACGCGTGCTCAGCAGCCAGGCGGTACTCCTGAATGACTTCAGCAATCTCCGCAGTGGTCATCGCGCGGGATGAGGTCGCATGAATTTTTGTGTAAGCGCCGTTTGCAAGTTGCGCCCAAACCTGGAGCTTCTCCAAATCGTCGTTCACGCCCGACGGAGACAACGGTTGGCGCCCGTCAAGCAGAGCGCGTGAGCTAATGCGGCCAGAATGCCAGAGCTGCAGAAAAATGAGACCACCAGCATCGTGGATTCGGCTAACGACGCTTTTCCAGCCCTGGACCTGTGCATCGGTATAGATGCCTGGCGCTCGTTCGAAGGCATTCGACCAGCGGCTCACGTTGGTGGCCTCGGAGATGATAAGGCCCGCACTGGCTCGTTGGACATAGTAGTCCCCGTTGAGGTTCGTCGGAACGTCCGCATCGCCGGCGCGGCTCCGTGTCATGGGTGCCATCACTATGCGGTTGGCGAGTTCCAGATCACCGATCCGGATTGGGTCAAGAAGCGTGGACATGGCGTCTCCTCAAGAAGGAGTTGAGGGTTTTGACGAAGGGAAACTGCATCCGCTTGTCTTGCAGTTGATTATAAGTAATCAATAGATAAATGAAAGAGGATGCCGAACTGGCACCAGGATGCGGAAGATTCTCGTGAAATCGCTGGAAGCCACGTGGACAGGGGCTGAGCGGGATGCCGGTACGACCAGGCAAAGGACCGTTGCAATCGGCGCAAAACCGTTGAGACGCTGCAGTGCGCGTTGCCAGGTCGTTCACATACCAACGGCTCGGCCGCAACAGGGAAACGTGGCTGCGTTGCACAGACTGCAAAGGTGGATAGCGCGGAGCTCATATTCCGCCGCTGCGCCAAGTGACCTACTGTGTCGTCATCGCGTGCAACCCTGTGTTCGACACAGCGATCATGCAAGCGAGCGATCAGACAGCCTTCTCCAACGGAGTATTGAAATGACGAATCTCTTCACGCCCATCAAGATCGGCAAGCACGTTCTCGAACACCGAATCGCGATGGCGCCGCTTACGCGCTCACGCGCTGGCCAGCCGGGGAACGTGCCGACAGCGATGAACGTGGAATATTACCGGCAGCGTGCGAGCGCGGCGCTCATCGTTACGGAGGCGACCCAGATTTCCCAGCAGGGGCAGGGGTATGCGTGGACGCCGGGTATCCACACGGAAGAACAAGTTCAGGGCTGGCGCACGGTAAGCGAAGCCGTTCATAACGAGGGCGGACGAATCTTCCTGCAGCTGTGGCACGTCGGGCGGGTTTCGCATCCGGTATTTCAACCGGAAGGTGGACTTCCGGTGGCGCCTAGTGCTCTTCCTGTGCCTGGAAAGACATTCATCGTCGATGAAGCGGGCAACGGTGTATGGGGGGAGATCCCGGTGCCGCAGGAACTGACCGTCGATGGCATCCGGCAAATCGTCGATGACTATCGTCATGCTGCGAAGAACGCAATGGCAGCCGGAATGGATGGGGTGGAGATCCACGCAGGAAATGGCTATCTGCTCGATCAATTCATCAACAGCAGCAGCAACCAACGCCTGGACGCTTACGGTGGAACCATCGAGAATCGGGGGCGACTGCTCCTTGAGGTCGTCCAGGCAGTAACCGACGAAATCGGTGCGGAAAACGTGGCTGTGCGCCTTACCCCGATGGGTCGCTTTATGGGCATGAACGACGATACACCGGAAGCAACGTTTGGCTATGTCGTGCGCGAACTGAACCGATTCGGCCTTGCCTACTTGCATCTTGTTGAGCCCGCCATGGTCGGAACGGTCAAGGACGAGCAATATGACCCGCGCTGGGACGCGATCATCAAGCAGTTGCGCGGCGAATTCGACGGCGTTTTGATGATCGCCGGTGGCTACGACCAGGAGTCTGCGGAGCAAGCCCTGGCTAACGGACGTGCGGATATCATCGCATTCGGGCGCCCCTTCATTGCGAATCCGGACCTTCCAGTGCGATTCAAGGACGGAAACTCGTTGAACACCGGCGACCCGTCGAGCTACTTTGGCGGCGATGAGAGCGGGTATATCGACTACGCGTCAGTCAAGTCAGTCTAAAACACCGCATGCGTCGGTGCGGGCGGGGTGACACCCGTCTGTGCCGGGTAGGTCACTGAGGCGGGACCTTGCGGCGGACTGCGAGGCAGGAATTCAAATGCTGCCGGGTAACCCGGCCGGAGCATGGACGATCAGGCGAACTCACGGCGTGCAGGAGGTTCAATTGTGCTTGCTTTCTTCAGCGCAGCAGCCGCGCCGTTCAGGAAGGTGTCGACCTGACGGCCGACGATCGAATCAATATCCTCGGAAACAGGCAGGCCATACACCCACTTTCTTACTCCAATATAGAAAATACTGGCGTGCAGGCTCCAGATCAGCTCGATGTGTAGTTCGAGCCCGGCTGCGGTAGTGGGGGCAACGACGCCATACTCAGTCCAGAGTTCACGCAGGACAGGGAGAAAGACGCGCTCGCGCAACTGGGTGAGGTATTTCGTGTTGATCCCTTCCTTGCTGAGTCCTGCGAAGATGAAGGTCCGTATCCATTCGCGTTGAAGAATGGTCCGTGCATATGATCGGTAGAACCCCATCAGCCTCTCCAGGAGCGGAACGGACCGGTCCTGGATCTGCTCTTCCCAAATCGGGTCCCATTTGTAGACCTCGCTATATACGCGATCGATCAGCGCATCCTTGCTCGGGAAATACCGGTACAGCAAGGGTTGTGTCACGCCAATCTCACGAGCGAGCTCGCGCGTGCTCCCCGAAAATCCGTGGGTTGCAAAATGCTCGATCGCCTTTTCGACGATTTGCTGTTCACGCTCCTCAGGAGCAAGCCGCCGTCCGGTGGCCGTGCCGGCTTGCTTAGGTCGCTCAATATTGGGGCTTTCAGCGATGTCTGCACGCGTGGACTTCGGCATAGTGGGCCTCCTTTACGCAAGTCATTGTTATCTATCACTCGAAAAATAGCAATCGGGTCTGCCATGAGTACATTCGGCGGCGCCGGAAAACGGGGTGCGATTGGCATGTTCGGCTTTTGCGGAATGCGCAATGCTGGGTTGCGCCTGTACCCGATTCTCGCGTGGCGACTAAGGGCCTACGCTCAACACCGGTAAGACGCAGCTGAAACCTTAGTGGAGGAGGTCGCCATGGCGCTCAATCGTGCCTACAAGACGGTGTTCGGGTCCGGACGAATGACGGTCGGGCTCATGACCCCGGCGGGGCGCGAGCAAGGGCGGATGGCGGAACCGGAACGCGAGCTAGAGCTCGCGGCGCGAGCGGATCGCCACGGTTTCGCTGGCCTGTGGGCTCGGGACGTACCGCTGATGGTGCCGCAGGGTACCAGTAACGAGGCGTCGCCAGTAGACGATCCCTTTGTGTGGCTAGCGACTTTGGCGGCTGCGACGAGTAGCGCCGCTCTCGGCACCGCAGCGGTGGTGCTGCCGCTGCACAATCCACTTCATGTCGCCAAGGCCGCCTTGTCAATGAATCGGCTCACCGGCGGGCGCTTCATTCTCGGACTCGGTTCGGGTGACCGGCCGCAAGAGTTTCAGGCATTCGGCGAGGACCACGAGCAGCGAGCTGAGGCTTTTCGGCAGCGTTGGGCGCTTCTGGCTTCGGCGCTGTCGACCGATGCAACGGAGCGCGAGGCTGTGCGTCTCGCAACGGGAGGCTATGACGTTCTGCCTGCCCCGGAAAGTCGCATCCCGATGATCGTGGTGGGTTCGGCTCGCCAGTCGTTGCAGTGGGTTGCCGCAAACGCCGATGGTTGGGCGACCTACCACCGGGACGAAGTTCGTCAGTTGGGCCGCATTGGGCTGTGGCGACGAGCACTCGAGTCACAGGGTGTGGAAATCGCAAAGCCTTTCATCCATTCACTGCATCTGCAATTGCTCGATGATCCTCATGCGCCGCCTGAACCGATTGAGCTTGGCATTCGCGGTGGGCGCGATGCGGTTGCGCAATACCTGCTGAGGCTGGAAGCCACCGGCGTCAACCATCTTTTGCTGCATCTCGGCAGTACGTCCCGGCCAGCGCTTGAAGTCATAGACGAACTGGGTCTGGAAGTTCTGCCATTTGTGCATGCAAACGGTCCGATCAAAATCAGCCAGTCGGCCGATCAGCCGGCATAAGCCTGAAAGGAGAACAACGTGCCAGACACCAAACCCCGTGCGATCATAGTTGGCGGCTCCCTGGGCGGCCTGTTTGCGGCAACCACGATGCTGAAGATTGGTTGGGACGTCGAGGTCTATGAGCGTTCTCCCCATACGCTCGATAGCCGTGGAGGCGGCATTGTCCTGCAACCCGATGTCCTCGCTGCTTTGAGTTTCGGTGGGGTGAACCATAGCGACACTCTGGGTGTTCCTTCTTTCGACCGTATCTATCTCGAGCGCGACGACCGCGTCATCCAGCGGTCTTCCATGCCGCAGACCCAGACTTCATGGAGTATGGTCTACAGCGCGATGAGGCGTCACCTTCCCCAGGATCTCGTGCGGCCAGGGCACCAGTTCGTCCGGTTTGAGCAAGAGGGTAAGTCGGTGCACGTATTCTTCGAAAACGGGCACGAGGCTCGGGGGGATCTTCTAATCGCAGCCGACGGCGCAAGGTCAACGGTCCGCGAGCAGGTCATGCCTGGTGTGCGGCCCACTTACGCGGGCTATGTGGCGTGGCGTGGGTTGGTTCCGGAGTTAGAACTTCCCCAAGCCGCGGCCTCGGTGCTGGCAAGGACATTCGCCTTCCAGCAAGGACCCCGACACCTGATGCTCGAATACCTTGTTCCCGGAGAAGACGAGTCTGTGAGGATCGGTGAGCGGAGGTGGAACTGGGTCTGGTACCTCCCCGTTTCGCCAGGCGAGCCTCTGCAAAGCCTGCTGACCGACCGGTCAGGCGTGAGCCATGCGTTTTCGCTTCCGCCCGGCTCTCCGAAAGAGTCTGACATTGCAGCCATGCGGCAGAAGTCGTCAGAGCTTCTGGCGCCGACCTTCCAGTCCCTGGTGGGTGTGACACAAGAACCCTTCGTCCAGGCCATTCTGGACCTTCAGGTGAACCAGATGGTGTTCGGGCGAGTCGTGCTCACGGGCGATTCGGCGTTCGTACCTCGGCCACATACTGCGGGGAGCACGGCCAAAGCCGCGGCGAATGCAGTTGCCCTGGCCTACGCGCTTGATGGCGTAAGCAGTGGAAACCTCGATGCAGCACTCGCTGACTGGCAGAAATCACAGCTACTCGCTGGCGCCAGCATGACGAGGTGGGGTATCGCGATGGGCGACAGAATCATGGGGCTCTAAAATCGAGAGCCGATCAGGCTGCAGGAGGTGGTGTCGCGCGACTAGCTATCGATCGAGCGAAAGCGGGAGGCAGGGATGGCAAGTTGTCAAAGCGGATAGTGGCTCGCCGATCGGCTTGTCCTTTGCTTGCGACGCAAGGAACCGTTGCACGTCGCTAGCATTCTATGTTTCCCAGCTAAACACTATCCTTATGTCAATCAATTAGTGATCAATTGATCATCTGATGGGAGTGGATTCTCGCTTCCTTTCGATGCCTCGAGAGCGAGAAATTTGAATCAAGAGAACATAGGGAAACTGAAATGAGCAACGCTGAGATCAAATCCGTCGATACGAACACGATTCCGTGGGAAGTGCTCGAAGTACCAGAACTTAACGCATCGATTCTTCAGAAGCTGTGCGTTGTCGACGACGATACCGGGATGTCGGTCAGCAAGATCTGCTACAAAGCAGGCTTTACCAATGTTTCGCATTGGCATAATTGTGCGCACGGGATGTACGTTCTGGATGGCATCCTCGTTACCAGTGCAGGATCGTTCGGGCCAGGTAGCTTTGTGTGGTTTCCCGAAGGAACAACCATGACGCATGGTGCCCAACAGGATAACGATGCCACATTTCTCTTTATCACTAATAAGCCCTTCGACATTCATTACACGCACATCGAGGGAGAACAGGCGAAGTAGTGCGCCGCATGGCGTGAGTGCCGCGGTGGATCGGCCAGAGGAACTGCAATAGTCCCTGCCGAATCCACACGCAGCGTGTGACGCAAAGGGCGCGGCCTCCTGTCAGCCAAGCAAGTGACGGAATAGAGCGGCGGTCACGACGCCAACTACCACAGTGGGGAGTGTGGATAAGCGCGTCGCGGCAAACAGCGTGACTGCCAGCGCGATCAGGTCTGCGGGGTGGCGCGAGACGAAATCGGGCGCAATGACGGAAATCAACACGCAGCCTGGCGCCGCTTCCAGGACTCGTGTGGCACGAGGACTCAAGTTCCGATTGCGCAGTACGATGTAACCTAGGGCTCGAGTCAAATACGTGACTACTGCCATTAGAGCGATGGTAAGAACGGAGGCAATTGGAATCACGATTCGCCCGCCATAACGTATGCGGCGCCGAGCCCGGAAAGCGCACCCACCACGACATACCACGCGCCTGGAATGATCAGGTAGGTTGCAGCGGCGGTCAAAAGGCTGACCAGCCACGGCCGGGAGGCGCGCATACCCTTCCACATTCCGCGGAGTAGCACAAGGAAGACCGCCGGAAATGCCATGTCAAAGCCATATGCCTTGATATCGCCGATCAACGGGCCAACGACGGCTCCGATGCCAGTGAAGACGACCCACGTCAGGTAGAGACCAACGGAGACGCCCAGGTAGTAGCGCAAGCTTAGTGCGACGGTTTTCCCCGCGTGCGCTCGTTCTCGCGCATCGGCCAAACCCATGGCCCAGCTCTCGTCGCACATGAAAAACAACGCCGGCAGCGCCTTGCGCCTGGGCAAGTGCTGGAGAAGTGGCGCCAAGACCGCACCCATCAGAAGGTGACGGCTGTTGATAAGGAGTGTGATAGCCACAATCAGTAGCACGTGCGGAGGCGAGGACCAGAGCCCCACCGCAGCAAATTCGGAACCGCCACCGAAGTTGAGCCCGGTCATCAGCGGCACCTCAAGCGGGCTGAAGCCTTTCTGTGACGCCTGTGCTCCCAGCACCATGGCAAAAGGAAGAAAGCCCGCCATGACGGGTAAGGCAGCGGTCGGCCCGCGCCAGAATTCGCTGCGCCGGCTTTTCGGTGCCGTTGTGATCGTACGGGGTTGGGGACTGCTCATTCAATCTCTATACTTCTAGTCAAAGCTCGGGTCATATTCGTGGCACGAGTGTCCAGATAAATCCGCCACATATACTGTTTCATTCGACGCTAATCCAGCCTGGGATGTACTCCATTTGGCCAATCCGCCAGAAATTACCGTCTTCCTGAATCGCGTTGATGCGGTAGTGCGCACCATAAATCCGCTTTCCATCGGGTGCGTGAGTCTGCCCGGGGATGATTCGCGCCACCACCAGCGCGGCGCTTCTTCCGTCGATACCTAGGTCAACTCGAATCGGTTCGCCATAGTGCTTCATCCATGGCCACGGCAAGCGGAATGCCTTGAGCGTAGCCAATAGCGTGCGGCGCCCTTTCATTCTTCCCATAGGCGTCAGTTCTGCTTCCACGTTGTCGCTGAAGCTTTTGTCGAACAGGACAAAGTCAGCCTGGTCTAACGCCCAGGCATACCGGTACCACGCTTCGATGATCGCTTCTTCATCGGTAGTGGGAAGCTCGGAGGCCGGAATCCTATGCCAGGGACTATCCAACTCGCTCACGATGACAGCTGGCGGGTCACCAGGCTTCCACGCGCGGTCCATCGCTGGCAGCGTCCAGCCATTCAGCAAAGACAGATTGCCCTGGGCGAAGTTGAGCTGGAACCGAATGCTACGGATACGCAGCTGTTCAGCACCGCCTTCAAGTGACAGAGTGATGACGCCGCCGAAAGTGGCGGCGCGATTGTCGGTGCTTTCCTGGGAGGGTTCGAGCTCGCCAAGGATGTAGCCGCCAATCATACTTTCGTTGTCGTTGCCCCGAGGTACGCGATTGGTTGAGGAGATACGCACTGTTCGCGAGCCGATGAAGTCGCTACGCAGCATACTCAAGACTTGGACGCGGCCTTGGGCGTTCCCGCTGTGGCTGCTGAAAAGTTCGATATCCTCAGTGAATAGCGGTGCGTCTGTTGCGGATGGCGCGCCCGCCCAGACGTCGCAGAAGGCGTCCAGTAAGTCGAGGAGTTGTTGCCGAGAGACCTTGGATGACATGATGAATTTCCACTATTCAGCGATAAATTGCGGCAAGACAAATTCGGCCAATTCCGCCAGGGCGTCTGCCGCCGGGCGTCGCAGCGCCTTGAGGTTGAAGGCGACGTGGCTAACGCCTTGCGCCTGTTGGTGATGCAACAGCGCAATGAGTGCCTTGCGACCGGCGCGCAAGCCGTTGCCGACATACTGCAATGGTGCGTTCGGGTTATCGGCCAGGTCGAAGAAGGCGCCGTAACCATAGGGTCTCAGCCAGTTGCCTTCATGACTCGTATGCCATGCGTCAAGGAGGTCTGGAATCTGCCTGAAGTCGCTCAGGTGCCAAATCCAGCCGTCACTGTGCCTGGCCATCCAGGCGAAGTCCTGACGCGCACGGCCGATTACGAGCATGGGTATGCGCGTATGGGCGGGCTTGGGGATCAGGTCAATGTCGCCGCGCAAGGTGCCATAGTGCGTGGTGCTCATACGCGGAAATGGCTGCTCCGTAACCGTCTTGATCAATTCGAACGCCTCCCGGAAACGCTCACCCCGGTTGTCGTAGTCGAGGCCGAACGCCGGATATTCCACGGCACGATCTCCGGTCGACATGCCCAGCAACAGGCGGCCTTGGACAAGTTGATCCACGGAGACCGCCTGTTTTGCCACAATGAGCGGGTCGCGTAGCGTCAGGACGATTCCAGCAGTGCCGAGTGCGATCCGGCGGGTATGTGCAGCCAGAAAGCCCAAATACACCATCGGGTCGAGCATCTGCCCGGTGTCGCCAAAGTTTGGGTCGTAGAAGGGCACATCACGCATCCACAGCGCGGAGAAGCCCGCTTCATCGGCCAGCGTGGCCAGGCGCTGGTGGTCATCGAGTGTGGGAAATGCCGATGACGGGTAGCCTTCCAGGGGCATGATGAAGCCGAACGTCAACTGGCCGGGCTTGAACACCCGCCGGTATCCGGGGTGTGTCTGCAACTCCGACGGGAGTGGGCCGATGGGGAGATGACTCATACTGCGGACTCCTGTTGGGCGGGACGCGTCTACCCCTTGTTTTGGCGTTCGCGTGAGGCCCAGTTGAAGAACGGGGAGATAGATCTGAACCTGTTCCAATCTGGACACGGTGAGAGAATAAATGGAAGATTAGGGATTTGGAGTCCCTTCTCACGCAACCCCAGTGCCCTGAGCGGGCCGCACATGACCGAGTACCATGGAGCCCAATCGATTCGGTGACATCACCGCCTTCGTGGCAGCGGTGAAGAGTGGCAGCTTCACCTCCGCGGCCGCGTCACTCGGACTGACCCGTTCTGCAGTCGGCAAGAGTATCGTTCGGCTCGAAACCCGAATGGGCGTTCGCCTGCTCAATCGAACGACACGCAAGTTGAGCCTGACCGACGAAGGGATGGTGGTGTACGAGCGTTGGCGTCAGGTCCTGGAGGATCTGGACGAAGTGGATGCGACCATGGCTTTGCGCCGTGGCAAGCCGACTGGTACGCTCAAGCTGACGGCACCGCTATCGTTTGGTCAGCGCCACATCCTGCCGGTGCTCGACGCGTACATGAAGCAGTGGCCCGAACTTCGGGCGGACATCTGGTTTACCGATCGATTCGTTGATCTGGTTGAAGAGGGCTTCGATATTGCGGTGCGCATCGGCACGCCCAAGGACGACTCCCAGATCCTCACGCGTACCGTAGGCTGGCAGCAATTTGTGACCTGTGCTTCGCCGGACTACATCGAGCGGCGTGGGGTTCCGCAAACGCCGCAAGATCTGGCGGCGCACGACACGATCGCATTTCTCAGCGGCGAAAGGCCGAACCCGTGGCGTTTCTTGACGCCGAATGGCCTTTATCTTTTCGAGGGACCTGGACGTTTGAATATCGACAGTTCCGAGGCGCTGCGCGCAGCAGCGCTAGCAGGCTTTGGACTCGTGCATCTGCCGACTTACATCCTTGGCAATGACCTGGACAGCGGTGCGTTGGTCCAGGTATTGGAGGCATTTCGCCCCCAGCCTGACCCGATTCGGGTGCTCTATCCGAGCAAGCGTCATCTCTCACCACGTATCCGGGCGTTCATCGATCTGCTGGTGGAGCGCTGGGAGCCAGGCGTACCTTGGGAATCCTCACCTGGCGTCCAATTTAGCGGCGCTTGACCCAATCGTTCAGTAACCATTCGAATATGGGAACGCTAGAAAGCGAGACCGCACTTGCTCAACACCGCGAAGCGGACCCATTGAATTGAGTCAGGTCATATCGCGCTTGCGACTTACTAGTCGTACATTGCGAACCACGAGCCGGGTGCTCCACCGGCTTTCGAACGATCGATCGGTAGCCATCCGGCATGGATAGAGGGCCGAATCGGATCTGCGACGCCACCTGCAGGAACGCGCCGCCAACCACTTAGCGAATCGAGAGGGTAAACACCGACGCATCAACGATGTCTGTGCCACAGGGTCTCGCCTATAATTGATCAACCGATCACTGATCGGAAGATAAATAAGATTCAGGCGTATCCATTCTTGTCTACCTGCGCACTATTGGTCGCCTGATTTACGCAACGTAGAGCGCAGCATCATGTGAAAACAGGAGGAGTCAAATGGCTAAGATGAAAGCTACAGTTTTCGTGGAGCCCGGTCGCATCGCACTCGAGGAAAAGGATATCCCCGACATCGGACCGACCGACGCGTTGATCCGAATCACGACGACGACCATCTGCGGTACCGACATCCACATCCTCAAAGGCGAATACCCCGTAGAACAGGGTCTTACGCTTGGCCACGAACCTATCGGCATCATCGAGAAGCTAGGGTCGCAGGTCAAAGGCTACGAGGAAGGCCAGCGTGTGCTCTGTGCCGCAGTCACTCCGTGCGGAGTGTGTTCGTCCTGCCTGATGGGGTTCCACTCGCAATGCGGCAGCAAGTCATCGACAGGCTGGAAAATTGCCGGTGGGTGGAAAATCGGCAACTACCTCGATGGCTGCCAGGCGGAATACTTTGTCGTACCTGATGCGCAAGCAAACCTGACACTCATCCCGGACAGTTTGACCGATGAAGACGTGCTGCTCATCCCTGACATTGTCAGCACTGGCTTCTCCGCCGCTGAATCGGGTGGGGTAAAGATTGGCGACGTTGTCGTGGTTGTGGCACAAGGTCCGATCGGGCTTTGCGCAACCGCCGGTGCAAAGTTGCTGGGTGCCGGGCTCATTATTGCAGTCGATCCAGTGCAAGATCGACTCGAAAAGGCAAAGACGATGGGTGCCGACGTGGTCCTGAACCCCACGAAGTGCGACGTCGTGGAAGAGGTCTTAAAGCTCACCCAAGGTGTCGGTGCCGATGTTGCGCTTGAGTGCCTCGGGCGGGACGAGACAATCGGCACGTGCGTGAATGTCACCCGGCCCGGTGGCACGATTTCAAGCGTCGGGATCTACTCGAAGAGCATTCCGATTCCTCTGGACGGGTTCGGTGCGGGCTTGGCCAACAAGCGAATCGTCACATCCACTTGCCCTGGCGGGAAGGAGCGGATGCGCCGTCTTCTGAATGTCACTGCGAGCAAGCGCATCAAGCTCGATCATCTTGTGACGCACACGTACCGGCTCGACGACGTGGTTGCTGCCTACGATCTGTTCGGCCATCAACGTGACGGTGTGGTGAAACTCGCGCTGAAGCCCTGAGACTCAATCACAGCCCGCTCGACGCGGTCTGTCGAGCGGGGGCGTCGCGCAAAGCCGATCAGAGATGCCCATGTCTGGCCGTGCCTCTAAAGGAGTACCCTCCCATGAAGCTGTTTAGCTCTTTCGACTTCGGCGATCTGCGTTTGTCCAATCGCGTAGTGATGGCACCACTGACCCGAGCCCGTGCCGGTGACGCCGATGTGCCGACTGACTCGATGTCGCGCTACTATGCGCAACGCGCAAGTGCCGGCCTGATTATTTCCGAGGCCATCAATATCACAATGCGCTCTCTGTCCTTTCAGTCGTCGCCAGGACTCTATACCGCCGAGCAGACCGAGGGGTGGAGAAAAGTCGTGTCCAGGGTCCACGAGGCAGGAGGCAAAATTGTGGCCCAATTGTGGCACACCGGTCGCGCAAGTTCATTTGCTTTGCTCAATGGAGAAGCACCGGTTTCTCCGTCCGGCATCAACGACGATCTTCACATGCTGCATGTGTGGGCACGTTTGGAGAACGGCTCCTATACGCGCATCCTGGCTACGCCGTCCCGAGCATTCACGACGCAAGAGGTTCGCGAAACGGTGCTCGAATACCGCCGGGGCGCTGAAAACGCTCGCGCGGCGGGGTTCGACGGTGTGGAGATTCATGCGGCGAATGGGTATCTCATTCACCAATTTCTTTCGGCAACAACGAACCAGCGTACGGATGAGTACGGTGGGTCAGTGCAGTCCCGAGCCCGATTCCTCCGCGAAATCGTCGAGCAGATCAAGGACGTCTATCCCCTTGGCAGGATCGGTGTGCGAATTTCTCCGTTTGCGGATTACAACAATGTGCGCGATCCGAATCCGGTAGAAACGTACCGTTATGTTTCCGGGATGCTTCAGGAGTTGGGCGTTGGGTATGTACACGTTGCAGACACCAACGGCTGGTTCGATCGCCCCGATCTTCCGGAACTGTTGAATATCGTGCGGCCAGCGTACAAGGGAACCATCATCGTCAACGGTGGGATCGATGGAGAAAAGGCGCAGCGACTGGTCGAGGAAGGGCAGGCTGATCTCGTCGCATTTGGTCGCGCGTTTATCTCCAATCCCGATCTCGTTCGGCGCCTCAAAGAGGGATTGCCACTAGCGATGCCGATTACGGTGCCGGAAGACTGGTGGGGTGGCTCGGATAAGGGATATATCGACTTCCCCGAATATTCCGCCGCGCAAGCAGCCTAGGCCGGAGTTGCCCGCGTGTCGGCGGGGAAATGTAATGCAGAACACATAGCGCTGCTTCGGTTGGGCTCTTTAATCGGGCACAAAGGTAGGCAAGCTTTCCAGTAGGCGAACGGCGTGTGGATATCTTCAGTGGATCTGGTCGCCTATTTGATTCGGAATCCTATTTATTTGTGAGCGGCGCAAGTTGTCAGGCACTTGAGGCAAACCCGCCTCGCATCGATGGAGACGACAGTGATGGAGGCTGCAATGATGGTTCCTACGCTCAAAGTGACCGGTCTACAGAAATCATATGGGCCGACCATTGCATTGGGGGGCGTTAGCTTTGAAATCGTGCCTGGCGAGGTGCATGCGCTGCTCGGCGAAAACGGGGCGGGCAAGTCCACGCTAGTGAAGATCCTGAGCGGCGTTGTGCAACCTGACGCCGGCTCTGCGGTGTTGGGTGGGGCCGAATACACTCCGCGTTCGATTCTCGAGGCGCGTGAGCAAGGTGTATCCACAGCATTCCAGGAATTGAGCCTGCTAACGAACCTCACGGTTGCGGAGAATCTGGCGCTTCCCGAATTGAAGAAGAGCGCTCTCCGATTAGTCTCGAAACGTGATAACGAGGAGTTGGCCGCAGCGACGCTCGCACAATACGGGCTCGAGCTGGACCCCCGTGCACACGTGTCGACACTCACTTTGGCTGACCGTCAGCGGCTGGAAATTGTCCGGGCGATGAGCAAGCGTCCCAAATTGCTGATTCTCGACGAGCCTACGGCCGTATTGTCCTCGACTGACTGGCTGTTTGCTCTTATCCGTGCCGAAACTGCGCGCGGCACAGCGGTTCTGTACATTTCCCATCGGCTCAACGAAATTCGAGAACTCTGCGCTCACGGCACTGTGCTGAGAAGCGGGCGCAGCATTGCGACGGCCGAACTCGACAAGACAGACGATGCGGCGATCTTCGAGATGATGGTTGGCACCAGCCTGGCCTCCTTCTCGCGCAAGGCCTCTACGTCCAAGGAGGGTGATCAACCGCGTCTTCAGGTGACCGACCTCCACGCTGGAGACGTCAAGGGGGCATCGTTCAGCGTACCGGTCGGCGGGATCGTTGGCGTCGCTGGGCTGGATGGCCAGGGCCAGGGCGACCTGTTTCACGCGCTCTTTGGCCTCACATCAATTAAGTCGGGCAATGTCCGTGTCGAGGGCAAGCCGGTGGAAATGCGATCGCCAGCTCATGCTCTGAAGGCCGGAATTGAAGTGTCGCTGCTACCGGAGGAACGGAAAACGCAGGGCATTTTCCCCTCTCTCTCCGTGCAGAGAAACGTGACGCTGGGCGCCATGAGCAAGGTATCGAGTCTTGGTGTCGTACGCCGTTCACGCGGCCAGAGACTAATGCGGGAAGTCGCAAAGCGAGTCGATCTTGCGGACCGCTACTTTAACTTCCAGATAGGCGAACTCTCTGGCGGCAACCAGCAGAAAGCGCTGCTCGCACGCGTTCTCAGCACGGGAGCGAAGACATTGCTTCTCTTTGACCCAACCCGAGGGGTCGATGTCGGAACGAAACAGGCGATTTACGAGGCGATCCAGAGCTACGCAGCATCTGGCGGTGCCGTTCTGCTGTATTCGTCAGAGCTCTCGGAAATTGTTCAGTTATGCGACCGTTGTCTGGTCGTATACGACGGTCGAATTGTTGCCCAATTAGAGGGTAGCGAACTCGAAGAGCGTCGCATCGTTGCGGCGGCGACCGGTCACTTTGAGGGCAGTCAAGTCAGGAGCGCAGCATGAGCACGACCACTTCAGCAAGATTCGCTTTTCCACGCGCTCTGATGACCAACGGCGTCACGACCGTCGTGATTCTATACCTCATCCTCTACGCCGCCTATTCACGGATGGAGGCCGGTGCACTTTCTGTATCGGCGTTTAGCGATCTGGTCAACAACACCATCCCGCTCGCGATTGCCGCGGCTGGAGCGACATTTGTCATTCTTCTTGGTGGATTCGATCTTTCGGTCGCCGGCGTCCTGTCACTTGTGAATGTCGTGCTCGCGACGCACCCGCTAGGCGGAGCCGGTGGCGCCGTGGTCAGTTTGCTGATCGCTGTTGGTATCGGGGCGTCGGTGGGGCTATGTAACGGAATACTGGTTGCCTACGGTGGCTTGCAGTCGATTGCCGTCACGCTTGCAGTGATGATTCTCACTCGCGGTCTCGCGCTCGTTGTTCTGGACGCGCCAGGTGGAGGCGTCTCTGACTGGATCAGTGACACGTTTACCAACACCCTCTGGGGCGTCGTGCCTGTCTCAGGTCTTGTCGCAGTGGCAGTAGCGCTGCTCTGGTGCGTGTTTCGTCGAACCAATACTGGCGTCGCACTCTACGCGGTCGGAAAGGATCAGACGGCTGCAGCGCTCTCCGGGATCAATGTCAAGCGGACGAAGTGCATTGCGTTCGTCCTTGCTGGCGCACTTTATGGATTGGCGGCTTTTATGCTCTCCGCGCAGACCGCGTCGGGAGATCCAAACGCTGGCTCGACGCTCATGCTGCTTGTGTTCGCATCCGTCGCACTCGGCGGCACGGCATTCTCAGGTGGCCAAGGTGGTCTGTACGGCAGCATGATCGGCGCTGCCACGCTGATGTTGCTTCAGAAAGTACTGTTTTCGTCAGGTGTCCAGTCGTTCTACATCGGGCTGTTCCAGGGTTTCGTCATGATCGCCGCGGTCATCTTTGTCAATCTCATCACGTACGTTGCACGCAGGAGCTACGGCCATGCTTAATTCAAATGCCAGCCCAGATTCCCAATCGATTGGAGCACATGCAGCGCTGGTACGCGGTGAGGATAAGCGCGGTGTTGTGAGAGTGCAGCGCGAAACGGTCAGTGCCATCGGGGTATTTGTTGTTTGCGCGGCGGCGCTTTTTCTCTCACGGCTAATCAATCCGGAATTTGGCAGCCTCCACCAGCTCCAGACGATTTTGACGCTTGCGTCGTTTCTCATCGTTGTTTCATTCGGTCAGGGCCTGACCGTGCTTATCGGTGGACTCGATCTGTCGATTCCTTCGGTAGTCACGCTCGGTGGGGTACTGACCACAGCATGGATGAGCACGCTGGCACCAGGCGGCGCCTGGTGGCAGATCCCGTCGGTCCTGGCCGTGTGCGCAGCTGTGGGCGCCATGAACGGGTTAGGTATCACGATCCTTCGAATCCCCGCGTTCATTATGACGCTGGCATCCGGAATCATCATCTATAGCCTGTGCCTGGGGGCTACCGGAGGAACGCCGGACGGCGCGGCACCCGCGTCACTGGTGACGCTCATAACGGGACGCGTCGCAGGAATCCCGCTTGTCACGATCTTCGTCGTCGCATTCTGCGTGATCGCCGCCTTCACTCAGACACGCACATCGTTCGGACAGCGTCTGTACGCAGTGGGCAGCAATCCAGTAGCTGCGTTGATCGCCGGAATCCGGATCAAGTTGATCACTGTGGTCACGTACGCATTGTCCGCGGCACTCGCCGGGTTCGCCGGGATGATGTTGGTCGGGTATTCCAATGGCGCAACGCTGCGCATGGGTGATTCCTTGCTGCTGCCCTCGATCGCTGCCGTAGTGATCGGCGGGTCGTCGATTCTGGGTGGACGAGGAACGTTCGTAGGAACAATCGGCGGCGCCATCCTGCTCACAATCTTCGACATGGTGATTACCTCGCTCGGAATTGCACAGGGTTGGCGAACGATGATTTCCGGCGGGCTGATCCTGGCCGCGATTCTGTTGCAGCACGAAGGCACCCTCGACTGGGTGCGCTCGTTGACGAGGGAGCGCAAGGAGTCAAACCAATAACAAAAGGTGTCGATGAGTTTGCCCGCCTACCACTCAGATTGGAGCCACGGCGAACGTTAGAGACAGCAAAGAGAAGGATGGTGGCCAAGCGATGTGCCACCGGTGATCAAAGAGTACATTCTGCCAAGGAGACGTGAGATGGGACGCTTCAAATCGGTCAAACGGTGGTTGAGTGCTGCGACACTAGCTGGTGTCACAGCCTTCATGGCGCATTACGGCATTAGCGATGCAAATGCTCAGGCTAAGCCAAACAAGGACAAGTATCTGATTTATCTCAGCCTGAGCTATAGCGGCAATGCATGGCAGTCGGAAGCGGCTAACGTCGTGAAGGCGCTGGCGAAAACGCCTCCGTATGACAAGCTCGTCGAGCTTCGGGAGGTCATTTCCGGTACGGATGTGCAGGCTCAAATTTCTGCCTACGAAAGCATGATTGCAGCGAATGCCGACGGGGTGATCAGCTTTCCTGTTTCGCCAACGGCGTTGAACCGTGTCGTCAAGCGTGGCTGCGAGAAGGGCACGTTGTTCTTCATGTATGACGCGACGGTGACAGAACCGTGCGCGTATAACGTGAGCTATATCACGTCGGGCTTCGGGGAGAACACCGCTCAGCAACTCGTCAACCTGCTACACGGCAAGGGCAATATCTTCGTCATTCGCGGTGTGCCGGGTAACTCTGTCGACAAACGTCATGTGGACGGCGCGATGAGTGTATTTCAGAAATACCCGGGCATTCATATTGTCGCCGACTATTCGGGTTACTGGGACGACCGTACCGAACAGCAGGAGACCGCCAAAGCGCTCGCGGCTCATCCTGATGTTGACGGAATCTGGTCAGAAGCCGGCGAAGACGGTGCCATCAAGGCATTGCTGGCGAGCGGAAAGAAGCTCGTTCCCGTGACGGGCGAAAACTCGAATGGATTCCGTCTCGCCCTCGCAAACCCCGATATGCGGGCAAAAGGATTGCAAGGCGTCTCTTCTGGTTCTCCTCCCGCGACGGCGGCGTTTGCATTCAAGTTGATGATGGAGGTATTGCAAGGGAAGAGGAAGCTCGAGGCGCACAACATCGAATATCCGCTTCCGTGGGTGCCGGGCAATATGGTGAAGGTGTGCACCGGCGACAAGCCCGAAAACGGATGCAACGCCTTTCCCGCCGGAAAAGTGCCTGATTCGTTTGTGACCGAGGTCTTCAACCCTCGCTTGCTGCCCGAACTGTCGCTTCGCTCGGCAGTGAGCGGGGAGCCCACTCCCGGTCAAACCATTCAGCCCTTACCTGCGGACGCGGTTGTCGCGGCTCCAAACGAGCCGGGCATCAACTGCCAGAAATGCACGCAAGCTGCTGACACATACAAAGTGACCAAGGTCTCGGCGCCCATCAAATAGTCAATCAGCAGTTCATTAGGCTTCCGGTTGGGGCGTGCCCCCAACCGGAAGGCGGCAAGCTTCGGCTTTCGGTCCGGGCTCGCCCCGCAGGCAGACAGTTGTGGCAGTGCGGCGCCCGGCGCGCGCCTGCACACGCGTATCGTGTACCACAAGCAGATTGGGTCCCCGCAAGACCCAGTGACGGTCGTCTCCGATGGTTTATCGCGTTTCGGGAATCAATCAAACTATACCCAACGCTAAACAACCCGGACTGGTAAATCATGGCCGTTTCTGCTTCCTACCCGTCGCAGGCTCAGCCTGCCGACATATCGCTTGCAGCCTTGCCGCGCGAACGGCAAGTCGAACTGCCGATTCCGCATCCCGCGCTGCGCCACCACCCTGGCTTTCAACGTCTCTTCCAGCCAGGTGAGCTCACCATCGGGCTGATCCTGCCACTAGAGACCCATCGGGGACGCGCGGCTCCCACGATGGAGGGGCACGTCCAGATGGCACAGCGGGCAGAGGAACTCGGTTTTGGCGCGCTGTGGATGCGCGACGTGCCTTTCTATGACCCGACCTACGGCGACGTTGCCCAGATTTTCGAGCCGATGGTCTATATCGCCTGGCTCGCTGCGGCAACCCGGCGCATTACCCTGGGGACCACCGGTATCGTGCTGCCGACTCGTGAGCCAATGTACCTGGCCAAGCAAGCGACGTCGCTGGACCAGCTCAGCGGCGGCAGAGTGGTGCTGGGCCTGTCTTCAGGCGACCGGAAAAGTGACTACCCGATGCTCGGCATCGACTACGAGAGCCGGGGCGAGCGCTATCGCGATGCATGGTCGATTTTTCGGACTCTGGCCGAAGAGAGCTTCCCGCATTTTCGCTCCTCGCGTTTTGGCAGCTCGGAGGGCACGCTCGACCTCGTACCCAAGGCACCGTTTGGGCGCGTGCCGGCGATCGCCGTGGGGCAGGCACAACAGACCATCGAATGGCTTGCGCACAACCTGGATGGCTTTCTCGCTGGGGCACCGAATCCGGAGCGTTTGGAGGTGCTCGGCAACGAGTGGCGCGACCAGGTGCGGGCCGCAGTTGGTGCGAATGTGTACAAGCCGTTGGGGCTGGGAGGCTTCCTCGATTTGCGTGAAGACCCGGACGTTCCGTTCCAGCGCATTCCGGGTGGATTCCGCGCAGGACGCAACGGGCTGCGAGACTACCTGGAGCAAGCGCGCTCGGCTGGCGTTTCGCATGTCGCGCTGAACCCCAAGGTTAGCCAGCAGCCTTACGACGAAATTCTGGACGAACTGGCGGAATACGTGCTGCCGTACTTTCCGTCACACAGTTAATGGCGTGCGGACGCGGGCGTAAGCCAGCGACCTTACAAGGAGAAATCCATGTCTTCTCTTTTTGATCCCTACGATCTGGCCGGCCTGCAACTGCCGAACCGCATCGTGATGGCGCCCATGACGCGCGCACGTGCGCACGATACCGTTGCCTCAGAGCACATGGCCACGTACTACGCTCAGCGGGCGGGCGCCGGGCTGATCATTGCCGAGAGCGCGCAAGTCTCACGCCAGGGGCGCGGCTATCTGTGCACCCCGGGTATTCACTCGCTGGAGCACATCGCCGGCTGGAAGCGCACCACGGATGCGGTGCATCGTGCTGGCGGCCGCATTTTTGCCCAACTATGGCACGTGGGCAGGGTCTCGCACATCTCCCTGCTGGAGGAAGGGCAGTCGCCGGTGTCGCCGGTCGCCGTGCCAGCGGCCGATACTTTCGTTCAGGCATACAACGCTAATGGGCAACCAGGTCAGGTTCCAGTCAGCGCACCGGTTGCCCTGGACATTGCCGGCATTTCGCAAATCGTCGAGGACTTTCGGCGCGCAGCTCGCAACGCGGTTGCGGCGGGCTTCGATGGTGTCGAGATCCACGCCGGCAACGGCTACATCTTTGAACAGTTCATCAATGGGCGGCTGAATACCCGCGTGGACGAGTATGGCGGCGCGACTATCGCCAATCGCTTGCGCCTGTTGCTGGAAACGGTTGACGCCGTCTCCTGGGAAATCGGCCGCACGCGTGTTGGCGTGCGTGTGTCGCCCTTTGCTCATTTGTACGACCTGCATGCATTTGACGATGAGGAAGCAACGTGGCTGGCGTTGGCTGAGGCGTTATCGCGTCGCGGGCTCGCTTACGTGCATGCGAGCCATTTGGGTACGCCGGAGTTCGAGCAGGCGTTCCGAGCCGCTTACCGGGGGACGCTGATGGTGGCCGGCGGCTTCACCGCCGAAACCGCTCAACAGGCACTCGACGCCGGTCGTATTGACCTGGGCGTCTTCGGTCGTCCGTTTATTGCGAATCCAGACTTGGTAGAGCGTCTGCGCAACGGCTGGCCACTGGCCGAAGCGGGGCGAGAGGCTTTCTACGGTGGCGGAACGCAAGGCTATACCGACTATCCGGCGTACGCATTCGCTGGCGCAAAGAAAGCGGCATAATTTCAAGAGGATTGCTAATGGTTTCGTTATCCGTTTTAGACCTGGTCATGATTGGGCAGGGAAAGAGCTTTGCCGACGCCGTTGACGAATCACGTCAGTTGGCACGGCACGTCGAGAACTACGGGTTCCGGCGCTATTGGGTGGCCGAGCACCACGACATGCCCGGCATTGGCTCGGCCGCAACTTCCCTGATCATCAGCGAAATCGCCTCGGTCACCTCATCCATCCGGGTTGGTTCCGGTGGCATCATGCTGCCCAATCACTCACCGCTCGTGGTCGCCGAGCAATTTGGTACGCTTGATAGCCTGTACCCTGGACGCATCGACCTGGGTGTGGGGCGGGCGCCTGGCAGCGGAGGCCCAACGGTTCAAGCACTTCGGCGCGGCGCGCCGGAACGCTCGTTTGGTCAGGATGTTGTGGAGGTCATGGATTATCTGGCCGACAACGGCAACCAGCGTGTGCGTGCTATCCCCGGGCGGCACGAGGTGCCAGTCTGGATTCTCGGTTCAAGCCTGTTCGGCGCAGAGCTTGCCGCTACGATGGGCTTGCCTTATGCATTCGCTTCGCATTTTGCGCCACGCTATCTACACCAGGCTATCGCGCACTATCGCAAGCACTTTCGTCCGTCGAAATACCTGGGTTCTCCTTATGTGATGGTGGGCGTGAACGTGTTCGCTGCCGACACGAACGAAGAAGCCGAGTACCTCGCCAGTTCCCATCGGCAGTGGATGCTAGACCTGCACGTGGGGCGCACAGGCCTGTTGCCGAAACCATCGGAAGGTTTTGTCGATGGCCTGTCACAACAGGAGCGCGAAGTTCTGGACCACGTTATGGCGTGCACCGTCGCTGGGGACAAGGCAAAAGTCGGAGCATGGATTCGCGACGTTGTTGCGCAAACTGGCGCGGACGAGTTGATGATCGACAGCCGCATCTACGACCCGGCATTGCGGATCCGTTCACATCAGTATGCTGCGGAGTCCGTCGCAGATCTTTAGGGGGCACGACAGCATGGATGATTGGGTCTTCAACGGACCGAGTGTCGCCCCCGAAGACCTGTTTATCGTGCGTCGAAAAATCGTCAGACTAGCCCCACGTTAGCTATGTCTGCGATTGTTCGCAAAGCGGGAAAAAACATTTAAAGGATTTGCGTCTTACCGGGTCTGGGAGTCGGATTTATAGTTCCCGGTCCGATTCCGTCGGATGGAAACGCTCCACTTAAAAATGATCAAGTGATCAATAAATGGAGTCTAACGACGAAAACGACATATCGCGCAAAGTTGCCTCCATTCAATTCATTTTAAGGGTGAGAAAATGCCTACACTTTTTGATTCATTCAACCTCGGTGACCTGAAGCTGCCGAACCGTATCGTGATGGCTCCGTTGACGCGCTCGCGCGCGGGCGAGAACGATGTGCCGACGGACTTGATGTCACGATATTACGTGCAGCGTGCAAGCGCAGGCCTCATCATCTCCGAAGCGATCAACATCACACGCCGGTCGCAGTCGTTTGAACGTTCACCGGGCCTCTATAGCGAGGCACAAACCGCCGGTTGGCGTAAAGTCGTATCGGACGTCCACGCAGCCGGTGGCCGTATCGTGGCGCAGCTCTGGCATACCGGGCGCGCGAGCTCGTTTGCGTTGCTGAATGGCGAGGCGCCGGTTTCTCCGTCGGGAGTCAACGACGATTTGCACACGCTGCACGTTTGGGGTCAATTGCGCAATGGTGCTTACACCAAGCTTCATGCGACGCCTTCGCGTGCCCTGACGACTGAAGAGGTACGCGAGGCGGTGATGGAGTATCGCAAGGGGGCGGAGAACGCGCTGGCGGCAGGGTTTGACGGCCTCGAAGTTCATGCCGCAAATGGCTATCTGATTCATCAGTTCCTCTCTCCGACGACCAATCAGCGCACCGACGAGTATGGCGGTTCGCTCGAAAACCGGACGCGCTTCTTGCGTGAAATCATCGAGCAAGTTGCTGAAGTCATGCCGCTCGGGCGCATTGGCGTGCGTATTTCGCCGTTCGCGGACTACAACAACGTTCGCGACCCGAACCCGGTCGAAACATACCGGTACGTCGCGGCGATGCTGGAGGAGTTGGGTGTGGGCTATCTGCACGTGGCCGATACCAACGGCTGGTTTGATCGTCCAGACCTCCCTGAGTTGCTTGAAATCGTCCGCCCTGCATATACGGGGTCGCTGATTGTGAATGGGGGCATCGACGGCGAGAAGGCGGAGAAGCTGGTTGGGGAAGGGCACGCGGATCTGGTGGCGTTTGGCCGGGCCTTTATCGCCAATCCCGACCTCGTGCATCGGCTCGAAAAGCGACTTCCCGTTTCCATGCCGACACCCGCTGAGTGGTATGGCGGCTCCGAAAAGGGTTATACGGACTTCCCGGTCTACTCGGCCGAGGCTGCGTAAGTTTCGCTGAGTATCAAGTTGCGGCGGCTGGAACAAGAACGACGGCACGGCTTTCGTTAGCGTGCCGTTCTGTGATTACGGGTGGACCCGGCGGCATTGTGTTCGACAAAATGAACGTCAGCATGGGTCCACGCGAGCATCAATCATGGGCAGACCATGGACAAACTTCAAACGATGCAGATATTCGTTCGTGTCGCGGATGCGAACAGTTTCACAAAGGCGGCTGACACACTGCATGTCACGCGATCTGTGGTGACTCGCGCCATCCAGGAGCTTGAAGACGACCTTGGTGTGCGGCTGATCAATCGAACCACACGGCGGCTTCATCTGACCGAAGAGGGGCGTCACTACTACGAAAGCGCGAAAGATATTCTCAATGCGGTCGAAGAGAGCGAGTCGATGTACAAGCACGGGATCGCTTCTCCGCGAGGTACGCTAAGGATCGAGGTTCAAACGTCGATCGCCAAATGCCTGATTGTGCCGAATCTGCACAAATTTCGTGAGTGCTATCCAGATATCGAACTGGCTATCGGGGTGAGTGACCGCATCGTTGATCTGGTCGAAGAGGGTGTGGACTGTGCCATACGCGTGGGGCAGTTGAGCGATTCCACGATGGTGGCGAAGCAGGTCGGCGTCTTTCGGCGAGTGACGGTTGCTTCACCCGCATATTTGAATCGAGAAGGGACGCCCAGGTCGCTCGAGGATCTCGAGACTCATCGAGCCGTTCACTACACATCAGGCAAGGATTCTCGCCCACCGATATTTGACTTCGTGAGTGAGGGGGGACCCGTGAGCGTGCGTATGAAGAGCAGCGTACAGGTCAACGATACGGATACTTTCGTTGCGCTCGCCAAAGCGGGGTTTGGCATCGTTCAGCCGGCAATATTCTCTGTCGAGAAGGCCTTGAGTACTGGCGAGTTGATCGAGATCCTGCCGCAAAATCCCGTTCCCAAAAAGCCTGTTTCGCTCGTCTACCCACATCGCGACAAGCTTGCGCCCAAGCTTCGGGTGTTTATTTCCTGGGTGACTGCATTGTTCGAAGATTCATCGCTCGCCTCAAGGGCCAATCCGTTCTCCGAGCGTCTTCGCACTCCGTCTGGGTCTGGTGACAAGGCGCCGTTGGTGGAAGCACCGGGTGACCTCGCACTTGCGACGCTAGACTGAGTCGGCTTGTGTACAACGCGGCTGCACGCTCAATTTTTCACGAGTACCCAACAAGGGCAGATTGAGATATTGTGAGAATGATTTGATGAACAACGCTGTGATCCGGATCGCCGGAACACGTATCAGAAGCCTGCGATGGACCTGCGAAAACTGCCGAACCTTGGCGCCCTGAAGGCGTTCGAAGCTGCCTCACGCCTCGGCAGTTTCTCGCGCGCCGCAGAAGAACTTTTTGTCACGCACAGCGCAGTGAGCCACCAGATCCGTTCGCTGGAAACAGACCTTGGGATGGCGCTGTTCAGGCGCGAGGGCAAGCGTGTCACGCTCACGGAGAGCGGACGGCGCTACGCAGACCAGATTCGCACCGCGCTCTTCGACATCGCCGCCGCGACAGAATCGATGCGCGCTGGCGACCGCGACCGGCGGCTCGTCATCAGCCTGTTGCCATCATTCGCGGCGCGCTGGATCACACCCCGTATCGGGCGTTTCATCGAGCGGTATCCCGGGATCGATGTCGAATTGCAGTCCACCAATACGATCACCAATTTCAATCGCGATGATGTCGATGTCGTCTTGCGTTTCGGAGATGGTGACTATCCGGATCTGTTTGTCGAGTTGTTGCTCGACGACGCATTCTTTCCCGTGTGCGCACCCACGTTCAACGGCGGATTGCTGCCGAAGACCCCGGCTGACCTTGTCCGCACTACCTTGTTGCGAAGTGATCATGACATGTGGCGAACGTGGTTCAAGGCAGCCGGTCTGAAAAACGTTACCGAGCCGCGGCGTGGCGTGCTGTATCAGGACGCGTCCCAACTCATACAGGCCGCGATCGACGCACAGGGGGTCGCGCTCGTACGCCGTTCGCTCGCGATGCACGAAATCGCGAACCGGCGGCTTGTGCGCCTGTTCGATATTGACGCGCCGAGCCCGTGGGCATACTGGTTCGCGTGCCCGCATGCGTTGCTGGAGACGGACAGGGTGCGCGCGCTGCGTGAATGGTTGAAGGAAGAGGCGACCGAGTTCCGGAGGTTGTACGAATAGCGCGCATGCTGACCGATTGCGCCCGGCGCCGCCTGGTTAGCGGCGCTGGGGCCAGAGTCAGTGTGCGGAGCCTCGTGTCATCGAGGCGAATACCCCATCGCGGCGAATCCAGGCATGATGCAGGGCGGCGCACAGGTGCGCTACAACGACGGCGAACAACAGGAACGCTAGCCACACATGGGCGAGGTGCAATCGCGCATACGCGACAGGTCCAGCCGACACCATAGGCGGGAGATACACATTTCCGTAGAGCTTCACCGGAACGTTGCCAGCCGAGAGCATGGCCCATCCGATTAGCGGCAAGGAGAACATCAGCGCGTACAGCAGGATGTGCGAGGCATGCGCCGCCGCGACCTGCCAGCGCGGCAGATCTGGCGGCAATGATGGTGTGCCGCGCGTCAGGCGATTCGCCGCGCGCATGAGCGCAAGCAGACCAATGGCGATGCCAAGCGGGCGATGTAAGTCGAGCAGCGATGGCCGCAGCGAAAGCGAGGCGACCATCGCCACGCCAATGAAGAGCATCGCGACGATCAATGCCGCCATGAGCCAATGGAGTAGCCGCGCAAGACGGTTGAAGTGAGTTGTACTGGTCATCTTGGGACTTCCTGACCGGTTGCGTCAGTTGCCTGGCCGCGAGCAATCTCGCGTTCACGGCGATTGTATGACTGGGCGTAGACGGTTGATCTCGCAGCCAGAACCGGATCATCGGACGGTTCGATGCCATTCGGTAGCACGAGTGGATCGAAATTGACGTCGCGGCAGGGACCCGTTGCCTGTGGCGTCATCTTGTCCAGCTCCAGCGTTCCGGCAACGATCTGAACTCGTCCTGCCGGCCAGGGGCGAGAGGGGTCGTCGATAGGATCGCCGGGAGCGGCTATCGTGACCACGAGATCCCAGCGAACCGGTCCCAGGGCAACGCGGCGTTCGAAGTCCTCACTTAGGTATTCGTTATCCGCGCCTGCGCGCTGTTGGGCAGACATGGCGACGAAAGGCTCCTGTGGACGCATCGCCCAGCGCACGTTGGTGCGTGCACCGATATCGTTGACAAACCGAAAGGCATCGACGCCGTTGAATTGTGTATTGGCCCAACTGTTCGGCCAAGGTGCCGTCGTTGCCCATGCGTCGTAGTTGCGGGCCTCCGGGTGCGCTGCGAAAAAGACATGCAATTTTTCCGGGTCCGGTTTGCCAGTCGCAGGGTCGGGTGCCGTCGCTAGACGTTGATCGTAGAACCCTTGCGGGGTCGAGACGGGGAAGAACGGAAAGCTGTTCATCGCGGTTCGCCACTGCTGCCCGTCGTCGGTGCGCAAGAGAAGCGCCATGCTTCGCACGCGTTGCGTTGCATCGGGCGCATGGGGATCCGCGCCCGCGATCGAAAGGCGGCCGAGTACCGGCACATTCGCCTGGTGGAATACACGCGCTTTTGAGAGGGACGCGGCGCCGGCAGCGGGCTGGAATCGGCCGGTTACGCAGATCCCTTTGCTGTGCGCGCGACGGAAGCCTGTATAGACTTTGCCGTTGGTCTGCTCCATGACGTCAACAAACCGTGTTGCCGTGACGCGTGTACCGATCCATCCCGCGGACCACCCCCACGCGGCAGTGACGGTGGTGCCGATCGCTGCAATGGCGAGGGCAGGTATGATGAGTTGTGCCAGGCGCTTTCGATTCGTGCGAATTGGGGTGGCGGACCGCCGGTCGATCTGTTTGTCAAGGTGGTGCGTCGTGCGCGATTTGCGGCGCATCGTCAGACCCGCTCGATGACGACGGCCAGTCCCTGACCCACGCCAATGCAAAGACTCACGACAGCATATCGGCCTTCGCGGCGTTCCAGTTCGCGCGCGGCATTGAGGAGGATTCTCGCGCCCGACGCGCCCAATGGATGACCCACTGCAATCGCGCCCCCATTCGGATTGACGCGCAGATCGTCGAACCCCACGTTCAGGAGTTTCAGGCAGCCGAGCACTTGAGCCGCGAACGCCTCGTTAACCTCGATGACGTCCATGTCCGCAAGGGTCAAGCCAGCGCGCTGCAAGGCCTTGGGAATGGCATACGCGGGTCCGACGCCCATCACGCGTGGCTCGACGCCAACCGCGGCGCCCGCGAGGATGCGTGCCATCGGTTTGGCTCCAGCAGCTTCCCCGACTGAACGGTTGCCGACCAATAGCGCGACGGCACCGTCATTGACGCCAGAGGCATTGCCGGCTGTTGTCACTCCGCCGGCTTGCAACGGGCGCAACGCGGCGAGCGTGGCAACCGTGGTATCCGCGCGCGGGTGTTCATCGAGCGTGACGACTTTCGGCGGACTCTTTTTTCCGGTTGGTACAGAGACAGGGAGAATCTCGCCGGCTAGAAAGCCCGAAGCCTGCGCCGCCGCGAATTTTGCCTGCGACTCAGCCGCAAACCGGTCGCTGTCCTCGCGAGTGAGGCCGAGATCGCTTGCTACGTTGTCGGCGGTTTGCGGCATCGTATCGTTGCCGAACTCGCGTTCGATCAGCGGGTTCGGAAAGCGCGCACCAATCGCCGAATCGTAGACCTTGAATTCGCGGCCAAATGCGGCCTCGCTTTTCGCAACGACGAATGGCGCGCGACTCATGCTCTCGACGCCTCCCGTGACATACAGTTCACCCTCTCCGGCTGTAATCGCCCTCGCTGTGTCGAGCACGGCGGCCAAGCCGCTCGAGCAGAGGCGGTTGACGGTCTGGCCGGGCGTGGTTGGCGGCAAGCCGGCCAACAGTGCCGCGTGGCGTGCCAGATTGCGGCTGTCCTCTCCGGCCTGGCATGCGCAACCGAGCACCACCTCCTCGATCTGGTGCGGCGCAAAGGGGCTGTCTTCGATGACGCGACGAATCACCGCCGCGACCAGGTCGTCGGGGCGAACGGGAGCGAGGGCGCCTGCCACCCGGCCAAAGGGTGTGCGCAGGCCGGCATAGAGATAAGCATCAAGCATGGTCGATTCCTGATAGGGATCCTGCGTGAACGGATTCAGTGCATTTAAGCATGAACATGATATTAATTAAGCGATGGCGCCATCAATTATCCGGAAATTCTAGCCTGAATGCGAGAGTCTGTCTTTATTATATGTAATGAACTTGACGTATAATTGATCGGTCGATAGTATCGCTTCTTCTGTATCGTGGCCTCAGGGCTGCCTTGGCAAGGCTGCGGCGGGCCGCGCCCAGCGGGGCCGTTATCGCTCGGAGATCGGCCCGGCGAACGATGCAGGCCATCCGGATGGGCACAGCGTCTATCCGGTCCCTCATCGATTTCGTTTCGTACCATCAATGGAAGCCATCGAAAGCCTCTTCTCAACGCTGAACGTAGTGGACTTCGCGAGCTACGTCGCGGGTCCGGCTGCAACGACCATCCTTTCCGATTTCGGTGCGACAGTCGTCAAGGTCGAGCCGCCGGGCACCGGGGACCCTTATCGACACTTTTACAAGGCGCCGCCCAACCCGGTTAGTGACTACAACTATCCCTGGCAACTCACCAACCGCAACAAGCAGAGCCTTGTGCTGGACCTCAAGTCTCCTGATGCGAAAGACGTCCTGGTCCGCCTTGTGAAGTGGGCCGATGTCGTTGTCGTCAATTTCCCGCCGAGCGTGAAGGAGAAACTCGGCCTCACATACGAGGCACTAGCGGAAGTCAACGAGCGCCTCGTTTACGCGGACATTACGGGTTATGGCGCGAAGGGACCGGAGGCGAACAGGCCGGGATTCGACGTGACCGCCTACTGGGCGCGCTCGGGGCTGATGGACGTGACTCGCGACGGCAACAGTCCGCCTACGGTGCCGATTCCTGGAATTGGCGATCACGCGACGGCATGCACGCTCTATTCCGCGATCGTGACCGGCTTGTATCGACGCGAGAAGACAGGCAAAGGCAGTCACGTGAGCACGTCGCTTATTGCCCAGGGCGCGTGGGCATCAGCGATGTGGATCGAGGGCGGACTGGGCGGTGCGCGCTTTTATGGCACGCAGAGCCGCAAGGCGCCGCAAAACGCGCTGCTCAACCCGTACAGGACTTCGGATGATCGCTGGCTGCTGCTCATCCTGCTTCAGGACAAGGACTGGTTCGCACTCGCAAAGGCAATGCAATTGCCGTCACTCCTTGCGGATCCGCGCTTCATCGATGGCAGGTCGCGCGCGGATTATGCGACCGATCTTGTCAACATCCTGGATGTCGAGTTTGCGCGGCATCCGCTGGCGTACTGGAAAGCGGTCTTCGACGAATATCGGGTGGTGTACGGTGTCGTGCAAGTCGCCGATGAAGTGGTCAACGACCCCCAGATGTACGCAAACGATATCTTCGTGCCGCTCGCGGAGCCGGGTAACGGCGCGACTCACACCGTAAGCAGCCCACTGCAGATCGCTGGCGTGACGAAAGTGCCGCCGCGCCGAGCGCCCGAACTCGGCGAGCATAGCTGCGCTGTGCTGCGAACGCTTGGCTACGACGAGGCCGAGATTGCCCGGCTGATCAGCGGCCAGGTCGTCGCATAGACGCTTGCCGCGAGGCCAAAGCCAAAACGCTTGCACATCTTTTCGCCTCGCATTGTCACGAGCCCCATCGTTTGCACAAACGACGGGGCTCGCGCTCGTCTGAGCGCCGCGAGCGAGGCTACGCGTTGTCTCGCATCGCTTTTTCTCCTGGACCCTGCGAACGCCCTGTGTACCGATAAGTAACATCTACATGTTATGAATTGGCGTGTGACTGTGAAATTAGCCGGGTAAACCACTGTCTGCCAAGATATACATATCAAGTACTTGACACAAATGTTCGATCTCGGCGACGATGTGCCTGTCGCTGCCATCGGCCAGGCTTGAAAAGGGAAATCGATAGGGAGTCAGCGAGCGGCGCGATGACGGTGACACGCGGGGCGCTGGAAGCGGCGCGCTTTCCGCCCTAAATGGGTGGCGCTATCAGGAGACGAGGAGAGCAAGACATGGACAACAAATTCGACGCGGGACTGGAGCGCAATGCGGCTAATTATCAGCCGATGACGCCGCTCCACCTGCTCGATCGTGCGGCTGAGGTTTTCCCCGACCAAACGGCGGTCGTCCACAAGGACAATCGCTATACGTGGGCGGAATATGCGCAGCGTTGCCGGAGCCTGGCGCGTGGCTTGATCCGCACGGGGATCCAGCGCGGCGATACCGTTTCCATTCTTGCGACAAATATCCCCGCGATGCTCGAAGCGCAATTCGGCGTTCCAATGTCGGGTGGGGTGCTCAACTGCATCAATATCCGGCTCGACGCTGCGGGCATCGCCTTCATTCTTCGGCATTCCGAAACGCGGCTGCTATTGGTCGACCAGTTGCTGGCGGACGTTGCCCGCGAGGCGGTGAAAATCGCGGGGATGGATATCACAGTTGTCGATATTCGGGATCAAGACGTTCCCGACGCGGCGCCGGTGGGCACGATCGAGTATGAGGAATTGATCGCGGGGGCTTCGGACGAGGTTCCGGTGCTATACCCCCAGGACGAGTGGGATGCGATTGCACTGAACTACACATCCGGCACGACGGGTAACCCGAAGGGCGTGGTGTACCACCATCGCGGCGCCTATCTAAATGCGCTCAGTGCGGTCATCTATGCAGGACTGAACATCGCGAAGCCCGTCTATCTATGGACTTTGCCGCTATTTCACTGCAACGGCTGGTGCTATGCGTGGGCACTGGCAGCAGTGGCTGGCACGCATGTATGCCTGCGCAAGGTCGCCGTCGAAGAGATCTACGATGCAATCGAACGCCATGGCGTGACGCACTTCTGTGGCGCGCCTGCTGTGCTGAGTGCGCTGGTGGACGGCAAGCCGGCGGGTTGGACGAAGCCCGCGACGAGCGTCTCGGTGGTTTGTGCGGGGGCGTCTCCTCCCGTGCGCGTGATCAGGCAGACGGAGGCGCTTGGATTCAACGTGATTCACGTCTATGGCATGACTGAGCAACACGGCGTCAATACGGTCTGCGTGCCGCAGGACTCGTGGCGGAATTTGAGCCAGGACGAAAGGCTCGCTCACATGGGGCGCCAAGGCGTACGCACGGCTGTCGCGGGCGAGATGACAGTGGCTGATTCAGCGACAGGCAACGCGGTGCCACGCGACGGCAAGACGTTGGGCGAAGTCATGTTTCGCGGCAACCTCGGCATGAAGGGATACCTGAAAAATAGTGAGGCGACGCGCGAAGCATTCGCGGGCGGCTGGTATCGCACAGGCGATCTCGCTGTCGTGCACGCGGACGGCTATATCGAGGTCCGAGACCGCCTGAAGGACATCATCATCTCCGGGGGCGAAAACGTCTCGTCGATCGAAGTCGAGGAAGTGCTCTGCGCGCACCCCGCAGTCGCGGGTGTGGCCGTCGTCGCCGTGCCCGATGAAAAGTGGGGCGAGGTGCCATGCGCGATTGTCGAATTGAGGCCGGAGGACGAAGGTGAGTTGACGCAGGACGACATTGTCCAGTTTTGCAGAACCAGGCTTCCCGGTTTCAAGACACCCAAGCACGTCATATTCGAGCCGATCGCGCGCACGGCAACCGGAAAGGTGCAGAAGTTCGCGCTCCGTCAGTATGCCGCAGCGGTGATAGCGGAGCGTGCGGGCAGCGACCTTCCCTGACGGTACGGACGAGTAAGAGAAACTTCGAAATCAATCTCGCCTTTCATGTGTTAAGGAATCCAGAATGAATTTCACGTCACAGCAGCTATCGTGGCAAATCGCCGCCAGAGCGCTCGCTCAAGATGACATTGCGCCACTGAACCGCGAGATGGATCAGAGCGATGCGTTTCCGGTCGCTTTGTTCGAGAAGATCGCGAAGGATGGTTACCTTGGCCTGCCTCTGCCAATCGAGTACGGCGGCAAGGGCGCAGACATGGTGTCAGCGGCGTTCGCCCTCGTGGAAATCTCGAAAGCCAACGCGGCAGTCGGATTCACGCTCGACGCACATTGGCTCTCCGTTGACACGATCTTGCATTTCGGTACTGACGACCAGAAGCGCGAGTACCTTCCGAAAGCGGCGGCCGGCATGCTCTGCGCGTTCGCGCTCACCGAACCCTCCGGCGGGTCGGATGCCGCGAGCATTCAGACGACGGCAATCAAGGACGGTGACGAGTACGTGCTCAACGGCACCAAGACGTGGTGCACGAATTCCGAGGTTGCGGGCCTCGTCATCGTCATGGCAAAGACCGATTCGTCCAGGGGCGACAAGGGGATGTCCGCCTTTCTGGTGGAAACCGGCACGCCGGGCTTCAAGGTCACGCGCAAGGAGAACAAGATGGGGCTGCGCGGCGGCTCCATGTCCTGCGAACTCTCCCTGGAAAACTGCCGGGTACATGAAAGCAGCCTGCTAGGTAGAGAGGGCGATGGGTTCCTGGTCGCGATGAAGGGTCTCGATGTCGCCCGGATCTGCATTTCGGCGGTTGCTATTGGCACCGCCGAAGCGGCGTATCAATACGCAAAGGCGCACGCGAGCAAGCGCAAGGCTTTTGGCGCGCCGATTGCCAGCTTTCAGGGCGTTCAGTTCAAGATCGCCGATACGGCCATCGGCCTTCAGGCCGCGCGGCTTCTATTGCGGGACGTGGCGAGCATGGCGGACGCCGGCACGACCCACCGCAAGGAGTCGGCCATGCTCAAGGTCTTCGCTTCCGACCTCGCAATGCAGGCTGCCTCCGACGCAGTTCAGATCTTTGGCGGGAATGGCTTTAGCAAGGACTATCCCGTCGAACAACTTTTCCGTGACGCGAAGGTGCTTCAGATCGGCGAAGGAGCCAACGAGGTTCTGAGGATGCTGATCGGCAGGATGTCCTTCGCTGAATAAAGCGTACTAACCCAGGAGTGTTTCAAATGCGCGGTCTTAAAGAAAAGGTTGTCGTTATCACAGGCGCTGCGGGCGGCATCGGTCGCAGCCTCTGCCAGCGTTTCTGCGAGGAGGGTGCACATGTCGTCGGCCTCGACTTGAGTCAAGCCGGTCTCGACGATCTCGGCAAGGCGCTCGAGCAATATGCCGGGCAACTCACGCTGCTTGCGCTCGACATCACCGACCACGCGGCGGTCCAACGCACGATTCAGCAGGTTCACGCGGACCTTAAGCGCATCGATGCGCTAGTGAATAACGCGGGCTGGGACGTTGCCATGCCTTTCATGGAAACGACGCCCGAGTTCTGGCAAAAAGTCGTCGCAATCAACCTGATGGGGCCGCTCAATCTCCATCATGCCGTGCTGCCCATCATGGTCGAGCAAGGGGGCGGCAAGATCGTCAATATTGCGTCCGATGCAGGTCGGGTCGGTTCGTCCGGCGAATCCGTCTATTCGGCCTGTAAAGGTGGCATCACATCGTTCAGCAAGACCGTGGCGCGCGAATGCGCGCGCAAGAATGTGCGCGTCAATGTCGTATGTCCCGGCCCGACCGACACTGCGCTGCTGCGCTCGTTCATGGGCGAGGGTGAGTTCGGCCAGAAAGTCTACGACGGCCTGTTGCGCGCGATCCCGCTGAAACGCCTCGGGCAGCCGGCCGATATCCCCGGCATCGTCGCATTCCTCACGAGCGACGACGCCGATTTCATCACCGGGCAGGTTGTTTCTGTTTCCGGCGGCCTGACCATGCATGGGTGACACGAACATGAGCCAATACACCGACATTCTCTACGAAGCAAAGGGCGGCGTGGCCCGCATCACGATCAACCGCCCCGAAAAGTACAACGCATTTCGCGGCAAGACCTGCGACGAACTGATCGACGCCATCCAACGCGCTGGCTGGGACAAGTCGATCGGTGTGATCGTCCTCACTGGCGCGGGCGAAAAGGCCTTCTGCACGGGCGGTGATCAATCGGCGCACGATGGCGGCTATGACGGCCGCGGCATCATCGGTTTGCCAGTGGAAGAACTGCAGGGCGTGATCCGCGATGTCCCGAAGCCGGTGATCGCGCGCGTGAACGGCTTTGCAATCGGAGGGGGCAACGTACTCGTTACCTGCTGCGATCTGGCCATTGCCGCGGACTCCGCGCAGCTCGGACAGGTTGGCCCGAAGGTAGGCTCGGTCGATCCGGGCTTCGGGACTGCGTTCCTCGCGCGCGTTGTGGGCGAAAAGAAGGCACGTGAGATCTGGTTTCTTTGCCGCCGCTATACGGCGCAGCAGGCCCTCGCGATGGGTCTTGTCAACGCCGTGGTGCCGATGGCCGAACTGGACGCCGAAGTCGACCGCTGGTGTCAGGAAATCATGCAACTGAGCCCGACCGCGATTGCCATCGCCAAACGCTCGTTCAATGCCGATTCCGATTCGATCCGCGGCATCGGTGGGCTCGGGATGCAGGCGCTGGCACTGTACTACGGCACCGCCGAGTCGCACGAAGGCGTTGCCGCCTTCATGGAAAAGCGCAAGCCGCGCTTTCGTCCGGAACCGACTGAAGGAGCCAGCGAATGAGCGTGTCGCTTTCCCATCGTGGCGACATAGCCGTCATTACGCTGGACCGGCCGGAGGCGATGAATGCGCTCAACGCGGCCATGATCGAGCGCATCGGCACGTTGATTGAGGAGGCGGCCGCCACCGCGCCGCGGGCGCTGCTGTTTGTCGGGGCGGGGGGCAAGGCTTTTTGCGCCGGCGCTGACATCAAGGAGTTGCTCGATAGAAGCGAGCACGAGCATCACAATGCTGCCCGCGCGGGCCAATGTACGTTTGCACGCCTCGATGCGTTGCCGTTTCCTTCGTTGGCCGTCATTCAAGGCGTAGCGCTGGGAGGCGGGCTCGAGCTCGCCATGGCGTGTACGTTTCGGGTCGCAGTTGCGGGCGCCAGATTCGGCTTGCCGGAAATCAAGCTAGGGCTCATTCCGGGCTACGGCGGCACGCAGCGTCTTCCGCTACTCGTGGGCAAGACTCGTGCGCTTGAGATGATTGCAAGCGGTCGGCTGGTCGGTGCGGAAGAAGCGAGGCAGATCGGTCTGATCGACGAGATCGTGGAGGATGGCGATCCGATTGAACATGGGCTGCGCTTCCTCGACAGGCTGGGTACGCGATTTCCCGCTGCTCTGACGTTTGCGCGGGCAGCGGTAGAAAAAGCCCTCACGGTCTCCTTGCAGGAAGGCCTGGTGGCTGAGGCCGAACTCTTCGTCAAGGCCACACAGACCGCGGATGCGCGCGAAGGGATGCACGCTTTTCTCGAGAAGAGGAAGCCTGCTTTCACCGGAAGCTAAAGCAGTTCGAACAACGCGAACGAGGCGCAGGTGGGGCGATCAGTCATCCTTAGCATAATTGAATGATCGACTGCCGCCCTCGTAGTCCGGAGTCAAGGAATGCATCAATATGAGCCCCCCATTCGGGATATCCAGTTTGTTCTTCAGGAACTAGCTGGAATCAGCGAAATTTCATCCCTGCCTGGGTATGACCACGCCCCTGCTGATGTGATCGATGCCGTGCTGACGGAGGCTGGCACGTTTGCGTCGGAAGTCATTGCGCCAATCAACCGTGTTGGTGACCTCGAAGGTGTGCGTCTTGAAGTGGGGCAACCGCGTATGCCATCTGGCTGGCAAGACGCCTATGAGCAATTCGTCTGGGCTGGGTGGAATGCGTTGGCAGTTCCGGCGTCGCTTGGCGGGCAAAATCTACCGCTTGCAGTCGCTGCGGCAGTTGACGAGATGTGGAACAGCGCCAGCGTGGCGTTTGCGTTGTTGCCGATGCTGACCAGAGGGGCGATTGACGTACTCGGTCGCGTTGGATCGGCCAGCCTGAGGGAGAAATTCCTTCCGCGAATGGTCAGGGGCGAATGGACCGGGACGATGGTTCTTACCGAACCCCAGGCGGGATCGGATCTCTCGGCCGTCCGCACGTCTGCGAGGCCGGCGAGCGACGGAACATACCGCCTGTCAGGAACGAAAATCTTCATCACGTACGGCGACCACGATCTCGCGGAGAACGTGGTGCATCTGGTGCTCGCGCGTATCGAGGGGGCGCCACCCGGTACTCGCGGTATCTCACTCTTCGCAGTCCCGAAGCGCCTTGTCAACGACGACGGTACGCTGGGGGAGCACAACGATGTTCGCTGCGTTTCACTCGAACGCAAGCTCGGGCTTCATGCAACCCCGACCTGCGTCCTCGCTTTTGGCGACGAAGCCGGTGCAGTGGCCTATATCGTCGGCGAGGAGAATCGCGGACTCGAGTACATGTTCATCATGATGAACGCGGCGAGATTTGCCGTGGGTCTCGAAGGAATCGGTATCGGGGAGCGAGCCTGGCAACTCGCACGCGACTATGCCAGGGAGCGCGTTCAGGGCGTCGAAGCGGGGAGCCGATCGGCAGAGAAGGTACCGATCATTCGACATCCCGACGTCCGGCGCATGCTGATGAGCATGAAGGCGCGGGTCGAAGCCATGCGGGCGCTAGGGCTCGTGATAGCCGCTAGCATGGACAGGGCGGAAGCCCACCCGGATCAGGCCATACGGGCCACGAATCAGGCATTTGTCGAACTCATGATGCCGATTGCAAAAGGCTGGTTCACGGAGACGGGCCTCGACATTGCATCGATGGGTATTCAGGTGCATGGCGGTACCGGGTTTATCGAGGAGACAGGCGCCGCGCAACTTCTGCGCGATGCGAGAATCACAACGATCTACGAAGGCACGACCGGAATTCAGGCCATGGACCTTGTCGGCCGGAAGGTGGGCCGCGATGGTGCAGCGACGATCCGGAGTCTCATTCAACTTATGCGGGAAGCCCAGACCTCGCTGGAATCGTCGAATCACGTCGATCTTCGGCGGATTGGGGCAGAACTCGGAAAAGCCATCGACGGACTGGCGGTTACCGTGGATTTTCTGGTCGACGCATACGCTCAGGCTCCAAAAAGGGCGCTCGCAGGCTCCGTGCCATTTCTCGAACTGCTCGGTACCGTCGCCTGCGGCTGGCAGATGGGACGAGCGGCCCTGGCAGCGCATCGACTGATACAGAGCGGCTCAAGCGAAACGGTATTCCTCGCAAACAAAATCACAACGAGCCGCTTTTATGCAGACCATGTGTTGCCAAACGCGACGTCGCTGAGCCACACCGTCATTCATGGCGCTGACTCGACGCTGGCGATGAACGAAGAGACATTCTGACTGACTCCATGCGCACCGCACCGTTTCCGCTCTTGCCGAAGCGGTGCGGAATCACTCACTGTCGAGCGCGAGGGCAAGCGCCCTGGCCAGATTGCGGCAATCCAGAGGGTCAAATGGGGAGCGCTGACGTGAGCTTGATTTGCTGGATTGGGATCTCCGTTTTCACGCTCTGAACGCCCTTGATTCGCGTGAGATGGTCGATCTGAAGTTGCCGATACGCATCCAGATCTGCCGCAACAACACGCAGCAGAAAGTCGCAATCGCCTGCCATGAGATGGCATTCGACCACCTGGGGGAGCTTCTGTATTTCGGCCGTAAAATGGTCAACGGTCTTCGAGTCCTGACTCGTGAGTGAAATGCGGACGAAGACGGTGAGTCCCGCTCCAATCTTCGCGGCATTGAGCAGCGCAACATACCGCTCGATCACACCGGCCTCCTCCAGGATCCGTACCCTGCGCAAGCACGGCGACGGTGACAATCCCACTTTCCCCGCAAGATCCACGTTCTGAATGCGCCCGTCTTCCTGAAGCGCGCGAAGAATGCTGCGATCGATTTCGTCCAGAGTATCCATGCTCGCTGGCCTTAAAGTTGCACGCTGATAGCAAATGCTGCGATGTACCAAATCGCAAGCACGCGATGCTAAAACGGCACAATATTAAGGCATAAACGCAACCCTCTGCTTTTTCTTTTGGGATAAATTATTAGCTTCTTCTATAGCTGGCGGGGCCGTCCCGCTACACATCAAGGAGCGGAGGCAATGAGCACCAACGACACGCTGTCATTCCAGTTCGAACGCAATGCCAATCCGGTTGAGGCAACCCAGCGCGCTGCGTTGCTCGAGAATCCGGGGTTCGGGCGCGTGTTTACCGACCACATGGCGACGATTCACTATTCCGACGCGCGCGGCTGGCACGACGCGAAAATCTGTCCGCGTGGACCGTTCAGCCTGGATCCTGCGACGCTCGTGCTTCACTACGCACAAGAAATATTCGAGGGCATGAAGGCCTATCGGCTGCCGGATGGCGGAGCCACGTTGTTCCGGCCAGACGCAAACGCACGACGTTTTCGCAATTCGGCCGAGCGTCTCGCGATGCCCTTGCTGCCCGAAACGCTGTTTGTTGATTCGGTACGCGAACTCGTGCGTACCGATAGGGACTGGATCCCGTCTGCGGATGGCTCCGCGCTGTATCTCCGCCCATTCATGATTGCCACCGAAGCCGTGCTGGGGATGAAGCCTTCGCCAGAGTACCTTTACTGCGTGGTGGCCACGCCAGTAGGCGGGTACTTCAAGGGCGGCGCCTCGGCTGTGACTCTCTGGGTGTCGGAAGACTATACGCGTGCTGCGCCTGGCGGCACCGGGGACGCGAAATGCGGCGGCAACTACGCGGCGAGTCTCGCGGCGCAAGCGCAGGCAACTCGTGAAGGCTGCGATCAGGTCGTGTTCCTGGACGCGGTTGAGCGCCGGTGGGTCGAGGAACTCGGCGGCATGAATGTGTTCTTCGTCTTCAACGACGGCTCGATCCAGACGCCGCCGCTGACGGGGACGATTCTGCCAGGCATTACGCGCGCGTCGCTGATCACGCTCGCCCGCGATCTCGGTGTCACTGTGCGCGAGGAACCCTATGCCATCGATCAATGGCAGGCGGACGCAAAGAGCGGTCGCCTGGTTGAGGCGTTCGCGTGCGGGACGGCAGCGGTCGTGACGTCCATCGGCAAGGTGAAAGGTCGTAACCACGAGTTCACAATCGGTGACGGGAACGGCGGCCCGGTCACCGCCCGTCTAAAGTCCGCGTTGCTCGACATTCAGAATGGTCGTGCACCGGATCATCACGGCTGGCTTGACCGCTTGTTCTGAGCTAAGCCACATCGTTGCAAGACAGTAACCAGGAGTGTTGAGCATGACACACGGAACGGCGCGTTCCGCCCCTCCACAAGAGGAGGAGATCGGCTTTATCGGACTAGGCGTGATGGGCCAGCCCATTGCGCTGAATCTCGCGAAGGCCGGAACACGGTTAGTGGTCTGGAATCGTTCTGCGGAACGCGTCGATCCGCTGCGCGTAGCAGGCGCGGTTGTCGCTGGGAATGTAGACGAAGTATTCACGCGCGCGCGCATTGTCATCGTCATGCTGGTGAACGAGTCAGCGCTTGACGCGGTGCTTCGGCGCGGCACCGCTGAGTTTGCGAGACTGGTAGCCGGTCGCGTCGTTGTTTCGATGGGTTCGAACTCTCCTGACTATTCGCGCGCGCTCAGCGCGGATATTCGCGCCGCGGGCGGCGAGTACGTGGAAGCGCCGGTGTCGGGCTCGAAAAAGCCAGCCGAAAACGCGCAGCTAGTTTCATTACTGGGCGGCGAAGCTGAAGTGGTGGCGCGGATTACGCCTCTGCTCGCACCCATGTGCCGAAAGGCGATTTACTGCGGCCCGGTCGGTAGCGCGCTTCTGATGAAGCTCGCGATTAACCTGTATTTAAACGCCATGCTCGTCGGCCTGGCTGAAGCCGTGCATTTTGCAGACCGCCATGATCTGGATCTCGAGAAGTTCCAGTCAGCGATCGACGCGGGTCCGATGGCCAGTGACGTGACGCGTGTGAAGATCCCCAAACTCGTCAAGCGTGATTTTTCGGTTCAGGCGGCCACGGCTGATGCGTTCAACAGTACGAGACTCATTGCGGATGCGGCGCGCGCTGCAGGACTTGCATCGCCACTTATCGATCTGAGTAGCGAGCTGTTTGGCGAAAGTGTCGGTCTCGGGAATGGGCGGCTAGATATGGTTTCTGTCGTTGAAGCAATAGAAGCCCGCACGAACGCACTCGCACCTGAGTCTCCGAGCGACGTGTCCGAGACGGTTGCGATGATCGGATAGCGAATAATCGGTGCGCCGGGCTTCAATAGCCCGCTCGTCAAGGTTCGTCATACTGACAGTCAGTACACGGGCAGTGGCTAGTCCTGATTGAAATCCAATATTTTCGATTTGCCACGCTAGCGTGGTCGGGTAATTTGCGCCCTCGAGAATATGTCTAACACTTATTTAGCTATGAAACTCTCTTCTTCGGTTGCCACGCTGGCAACGTCTGCCGTCCTCATCGCATGTAGTTTTAACGCCAATGCGGACACTGTAAAGATCGCCATTGCCGGCCCGTTCAGCGGCCCGGTCGCACAGTACGGTGACATGGTCAAGGCGGGCGTGTTGACCGCAATCGAGCAGATCAATGCTGCGGGCGGTGCGAACGGCAACAAGCTCGAAGCCGTCCTGATGGACGACTCATGCGAGCCGAAGCAGGCTGTCGCCGTCGCCAACAAGATCGTTTCGCAGCACATCCAGTACGTGGTCGGCCACCTCTGCTCGGGTTCGACGATCCCCGCATCGGACATCTACGAGAACGAAGGCGTGGTCATGATCACGCCATCGGCCACCGCGCCGCAGCTTACCGAAGGCAAGAAACGCCAGTTCATCTTCCGCACCATCGGCCGTGACGACCAGCAAGGTCCGGCAGCCGCTGCCTACATCATCAACAAGGTCAAGCCGAAGAAGGTTGCGATCCTGCACGACAAGCAGTCGTACGGTCAGGGCATCGCCACGTCGGTCAAGGCCGCGCTCGACAAGGCGCACATTCCCGTCGTCGTGTTCGAAGGCATCAATGCTGGTGATTCGGACTACTCCGCAGTCGTCACGAAGCTCAAGGCGGAGGGTGTCGACTTCGTTTATTTCGGAGGCTATCACCCGGAGATGGGCTTGCTCTTGCGCCAGTCGCGTGAACAGGGCGTGAAGGCCACGTTCATGGGTCCGGAAGGCGTGGGCAACAAGGACGTGACGGCGATCGCCGGCCCGGCTTCGGAAGGCATGCTCGTCACGCTGCCCGCCGACTTCGCATCGGACCCCGCCAACGCCAGGATCGTGAAGGCATTCGCCGACGCCAGGCGCGACGCAAACGGCCCGTTCCAGATGCCGGCCTACGCCGCAATCGAGGTGATCGCCGACGGCATTGCCGGCGCGAAAAGCACGGACCCGACCAAGGTCGCGGCTTACCTGCACAAGAACGCGTTCAACACGCCGATCGGCAAGGTCGAGTACGACGCACAGGGCGACCTCAATTCGTTCCGCTTCGTCGTCTACACGTGGCACAAGGACGCCAGCAAGACTGTCGCTGCCAACTAGTGACATTTGCCAACCCGCGTTCCTTATTCCGCTATCTGTATGAAGTCGGGACGCGGGTCAATGCTTCCGGGCTGTGCCTTGTCGTGCGTGGGGCAGTACGAGACCAGAAGATACGCACCGCACCATTGGAAGCTTTCCCGATATGAATGATTTCCTCTTTCAGTTCACCCAGCAGCTCGTCAACGGGCTCACGCTGGGTGCGATCTATGCGCTGATCGCCATCGGCTACACGATGGTCTACGGCATCATCGGCATGATCAACTTCGCTCACGGCGAGATCTACATGATCGGCGCCTATGTGGGCCTCGTCACGCTCACGGCCATCGGCACCTCGGCGGGC